>NC_008701.1:1217601-1826402 GCF_000015205.1 Pyrobaculum islandicum DSM 4184
TTTACTAAAACCAAGGCAGCGCGGTGTAGATCTTCCCAGTGAGAGCTCTGCGGCGCGACAACTGCGATGTTCATCTCTTTTTTAAAGCCTCCGCCACAAGTACAGCGACTACAGCAGCTGTGAGACCCCAGGTGATGGGAGTTAACATAGCGCTTAACGTGGCCACGTTGATACCGCCTTGCTCCAAGGCGAAGGTTATGACGACGAGATACAGTATGACCCTAATATACTCCGCCACGGGGCCTACGACTTCGCTTTTGGATAAGGCGCCCTTGTATATATATTCAACAAAACCGTCGACAAGTATAAAGCCCAGTATCGAAATAATAAAGAACTTAATAAAACCAAAAAAGTAGACGCCTATCACTATGATAATTAAACTATATATCTCAGTATTGCCGAGATTTAGAGAAAGATATGCTGTCGCAAGCAGAATGGATAAGATGTAGATAAGCCAAGCCGTTACGGAGCCGAAGAACTCTCCCGCTGTATAGCCAGAGCGCAGTAGCGCCTTACCAATGTTAAAGTTCCTAAACCAGTCGTCAAACCCAAGTCTCAGCAGTAGACGCACCAGCAGAAGCCGCAACAGCCGCCCGAGCACAAACCCAAACACGGCGATTAACACGGAGACCACCACGTGGTACACAAAAAACCAGACGTCCATGGCGAGATCTCGGGACAAGTTATTAAACATTAGGTAGATATACTACCACACCCAAATATTGAGATGAAGAAACCGCTCCGTTTTTACGACATCGCCGCCGGAAAGCTCTTCACCACAGCCAGCTACAGGCTGGCGGAGGTGGAGATCAGATACCCACATGGAGTCGAAAGGAGACTTATGGCTGTCGCCGTTTCTCCCCACACTGGCAACCTCTGCTATAGTTTTGCCCCCAGGAGAAGCGAAATTAAAGCAATACCTCTTACAACATTTTTCAAAAGATAACAATACTCGCGGCGTGGAATTTAATGAGAATACGGCTAATGCACCGTTTGGAACGGCCCCCCGCCTCCCATCTCCTTGGGAGGTTGGTAAACAGATTCGAAACCCCAAGAGGCCACAGAAAATTATAGATATATGACCTGTGTCTTGTCTATATGAGTTGGGACGAGGCCTTTCTCAGAGCCTATAACCACAGCGTTCCTAAGACCTACGCTGTTTTAGAACGATATCGACATGTCAGGGAGCTCGCCAGAGAAGTTAGGAGGGTTAGGGAGGAGGTGGTGAGGAATTTAGATCGTTATGTTGAAGAGTTTGGGAAGTCTGTGGAGAGGGTGGGCGGTAGGTTTTATCTAGCGGAGACGGCGGAGGAGGCGCGAGAGACTGTGGTAAAGATAGTGGGGAGGGGGAAGGTTGTGGTGTTGGGCAAGAACAACGTGGCGATAGAGACTAGGCTTAGAAAACGGCTTGAGGAGGAGGGCAACGAAGTCTGGGAGACAGACCTCGGCGAGTTCCTAGTCCAACTCAGCGACGGCGAGCCAAGCCACATCATCGCCCCCGCCATCCATATGACTAGGGAGGTTGCGGCCGAGCTTCTGAGGAAGAAACTAGGCGTAGCAGTGGCGCCGGACCCCGTTGCGATTGCCCAAAGGGCGAGGGAGTTTCTACGAGAGAAAATACTGAAGGCGGATGTGGGTATAACAGGCGCCAACGCCCTAGCGGCAGACACAGGGGCTGTTGTACTTGTGGAAAACGAGGGGAATATCAGACTAGTATCTACAGTCCCGCCTGTCCACATCGTCTACGACGGCGTAGAGAAAATAGTCCCAACGCTGATACACGCCCTACTTCTGGCAAATGTACAAGCGGCATACGCCGGGATATATCCACCGACATATATCAACGTATCAGCCGGCCCAAGTTCTACAGCAGACGTCGAAAACTACCGCGTCTCCCCTGCCCAAGGCCCTAGGGAGTTTCACGTGGTGCTTGTGGATAACGGCCGTAGGAGGGCTGCCCGCGACCCTGTCCTCTGGGAGGCCCTCCTCTGTATTAGATGTGGGAGGTGTCATTTCCACTGTCCAATATATCGTGTTTTAGATGGGAAATTCGGCGTACCCCCTTACACAGGCCCCATGGGCGTAATGTGGACTGCCATAACACGCGGCATAGAAGAGGCAGGCCCCCACGCCCTAAAATGCGCCCACGCGGGAAATTGTAAAGAAGTATGCCCCATGGAAATAGACATACCCAAGATAATACAAGAAATAAAGATGAGATACCTAAAAAAATATCGCTAGATTTATCGAATATCGTGTATATAATCGTATAGTTCAAGCACGTAGGACTTTAGTTTGCCCTCTTTAACTAATTTCTCTACCTCCTCTCTTGGAGTGAAGAGAGCGCGTAGTACAGTGCTCCTCTCCTCATCAGGTAGGGGAGCTAACACCATAATAAGACGGCCGCCGTGTTGCAAATACATCGGAGATGTTAGCTTCACCTTTAGGATATCCATAATGACTGAGGCGAAGGATCTGTCGAATCTAGGCTGGTTTTCTATAACTGCTTTCTCAAGCTCTTCTACCTTAAACAACTCGGCGATTTTTCTGGCTGTGTCTATGGGTGTTTGGAATCTAAATGGCCCTGCCTTATAGGCGTTGTGAAGTATATTCTTTACGTTTTCTACAAAGCGTAGTAGTATTCTCTCGGCAGATATTCTATCTAAGTCTTCGTAAAAGGCGTAAGTCCATTCCATATGTAACTCCCAGAGCTTTTCAAAGAGTTCTTCGTCGAACTGGGTTCCAGCACTTATCTTAATTCTGTCATCAGCCGGTATAACGCCGAGTCGCGTCTTAGCAGGCCCTTTTAATGCGCCATCTTTTGTTATACGTGCTTTATGTCTAAGGAGCGTCCAAAGCCAGGTGGAGAATATACGATATGTAGCTAAGTCGTTCATAAATCTCTGGCCCAGTTCGTAGTCGTCTATTGCAGCTGCTAAGTTGCCATTTAGAAGTTGGAAGCCGTAGTTAGCTGCCATATAGAAGGCGTGCTGTATATGTTCAATTGTAATATCGCCCTTAGGAGGCTCATAGAGAGCTGACCAAAGGTCTTTTCCTCCCCATAGTTCCACGTTGTTAAATAGTTTCTCTGGACTGTCCAACATCTCAGGCCGTATTACCCATGGAGTGATATTACCATTTTCGTCTATAAGCCCAAGTCTCTGGAAGAGTTGTCTCTCCTGTTCTGTCAATCCGCTGTCTACAGCTGGGATCTTAACGCTATCGACTTCTACATATTTCACAGGCCTGTTTATCATTGCCTGTAGCTCCTCCAGGCTTGCCTTAAGCGGCTCGTTACCAGCTTTTACATAGGACTCTTCAGGCGTCGCCACCCAGCTCTGTCGGAATAAGTCATAAAGCCTACCCTTCACCTTTCCTTCAAGTATGTCTTTGAGAGTCACTTTGCTAACGGCCTCTTCTGTAACAAAAATCAAGCCGATTAGTCTCTCCCTTAGCTTATCTAGCCATATGGCCCTTAACGCCCTTGCGTTATACCTATTTCGCTGGTATGGGTCATCCGGCCTATATAGCATGACCGCGGCCATCCCTCCGACAGGCGCCGCGTTGAGCTTTCCCTCTCTGTCAAGACCAGCCATTAGGCAGAGAAGCGCGTTGTACTTCTGATAGGCCATCATAATGGGGTGGGTCATTGTTATATTCTGAGGATCTGGGTACACTGCTTCGTCTTTCCACATCTCAATAAGAGAGCCCAAGTAGTCCCACCGGCCGTTGTTGCTTTTAACAAGTCTCTCTCTCCATATCCAGAAGATCACCGGCAGATATAGCCCAGCTCTGGCCTCTTCATACAGCATAGCAATTTTTATCTCGCCTCTCTTTAGCCCCAGTTCATCTTCTACACGTCTCAAAATTTTCTCTATGACTAACGCCTCGTCTGGTGTTTGAACCTTTGGGACATAGAAATAGACGCCAGAGCCTACTTTTTTAAGCTGGTCATAGTTATTCACGGTGTATATCACAATAGATGTAATAACAGCGGGGACCGGCCTCCCGTCAACTCTGATGTCAAAGTCTAAAATATGGAGCCCAGGTATTCTGTGAATTAGAGTAGGCCACTTAGATCTCTCCTTTTTAACGTAATACGCCTTGCCCCCCTCTATATACGGCGTCGGTATATCTCCCTCTAATACCCTTTTTACAATTCTCCTAGCTTCCCACACAGCCGCGACAGATCTGCCAGAGCCCCAGGGAATGAACCACGCGGGACTTGCGTCTTCCTCGTCTTCCATCATAGATGCGACATCGGCGTTAATTTGGTGGATAGCTCTACTCATGGGGTACCAAGGCCCTGTTATCTCAAGCCCGGGGTTTTTAAGTGGATGTAAATCGTCTGGCACAGGCGTGTTCCAGTTGAGACCCCACCTCAGCGGTGTGTCTCTACCTAGGAAATTGTCAATAAGGCCTTGTACAATTTCTCTAAATGTTCTTACGTTTCCATCGGCGTCTACAAATTTCTCATCCCAACGAGGAAACGTTGCTTTCTCACGGACAGGTCTTCTATCATTAAGCCACTCCCTTCTCGCTCTCACGACTCTATCGATATCAGAACGGAATTCTCTCGTAAGTTTCTCTATTAAATCTTCGACTACAACTTTTCTTCCATTTACAATCTTTTCACCAAACAACTCGGGAAATTTCTTTAATACTTCTCTATTAATTTCTATTACCATAGTAAAGATAATATAGAATTTTATAAATTTTTAGTCGAATATCTTGCCAGGGTTAAATATGCCGTAGGGATCAAATATGCGTTTAATTTCTCTAAATATTCTGAGGACGGCCGCCGAGTTCTTTGCTTCATACGTTTTCTTCAGGAACTCTTTCTTATGAAGCCCTATGCCGTGTTCTGCACTTATAGTACCTTCATGTCTTAGTGCAATTTCGTCAAACCTTTCATAGAGCTCAGCGACTTTCTTTTTCTGAATTTCATCTGACTTATTAAACCACAGTATAGGGTGGATATTGCCATCGCCTACGTGTCCGCCAAATATCGTTGGTATGCCGTAATCCTTGGCGGTTTGTTTCATCTCCTGTAACGCTTCAGGTAGCTTAGAAAACGGCACGGCCACATCGCCTATAAGTACTAAAGCGTCTCCGCCGTATTGTTCTATGGCTTTTTTGACGGACGCTGGATATAACAGACGGCGGGGTCCCAGTAGTTTGAAGAAGGTTCCCCAGTCTCTCGCCTCGGCGCTTATTTTCCCGCCGACTTTATCTATAACTTCTCTAAGACGCGTTAACATGACATCTTCAGACCCTTTTGTGGCATCTATGCCGAGCCAAAGCGTGTACTTTCGCTCAAGCCCCACGAATTCAGAACTGTCGTCATCCATAAACTCCGCCACTAATAGCCACAGCCTTCTCCGTCTGCTTTCAACAACGGCCTTCGCCAGTGAGACAACGTCTTCAAATTGGGCTACGACCCCCACGAAAGACTCTGGCAGAGGCGCCAGTCTCAGCATTGCTTTGGTTATAATCCCCAAAGTCCCCTCGCTACCCACGAACAAATGGAGTATATCGTAGCCCTCTCTACATTTGACTGTGCGGCATCCGACTCTGATAATTTCGCCAGTGCCAATTACCGCCTCTAGTCCGAGTACCCAGTGAGAAGCCGGGCCATATTTAGCCCCCCTCATGCCGCCGCCACCGTTAATTATAGTGCCCCCTACAGAGGCCGTCTTAGAAGATGCAGGATCCACCGGCCATTGTAAACCGTAGCGCATCAGCTCTAGGTTAAACTCGTCTATTCTTATCCCAGGTTCGACCGTAGCTAGCCAGTCCACTTCTGACACCTCAAGAATTCTATTCATTTTCTCTGATGAAAGCACTATGGTTTTCTGCGCTGTGGTGGCGGCGTTGCCGGAAAGAGAGGTTGAGTGGAAGACAGGCGTGATATATAACTTATTCTCAATGGCAAACTTAACGACTTCAACGACGTCGTTTACAGATTCCGCATATACCACGGCTAACGGAAGTTGGTACTCCAACAAGGTGGGATCTCTGGCGTATATACGCAATATATCTGGATCTCTAATCACTTTTTCTTTGCCTAAGCGTTTCTCTAAATCTACTGTCACACTCATACCCTACCCTCAGAGAGTCTTTGAGAAATAAGAAATGTTTTAAATGTGTGAATAACTTCTGTAATCTTTATCTCGGCAGGGCATTGTATTTCACATGCTCCGCAAGCGAGACAAGTCATAACTCCTCTATAAGCCTCTTCTGAAATTTTTCCATCAAAGTTTTTTACTATATTTATGCGGCCACGAGGTCCAAAATGTCTCATCCTAAATACTCTATAGGTAGGGCACGCAAATTCACAAAAACCACAGAATTGACATTTTGAAGCCTCTGTTATAATCCCCTTCATGTCTCTCATGTCTGTACTACTTCAGGAAGGTAATACAACTCTAGCCCGCCTCCAGAAGCCCTCTTTAGATTTACATAACATATTGGACATAGTAAAACAACACGCTTTGATAAACGGGAGAGCTCTCTCACTCTTGTCTCGGCAACCTTCCGCGCGACATCTGGAAAGAGAGATTCGACGGGCCCCCCACAACACTGGGCGGTCTCTCTCCCAGTCACAAAGGGATCCTCCACCGGCTCTCCAGCCGCCAGCAGCTTTCGCACGGCGTCGTATCTGCCGAGAAATCTCGCATATAGACAGGAGTCGTGTATGGCAAATCCCTTCAGTGTAACTCCGCCTGGCTTTATCAGGTCGAGATAGCTTACAACCTCTATGTCAAACCCATCTACATACTTGGGGTATATCTTCTCAAGGACGTAATGGGTGTGGGGGTCTACCGTGATTATCCTCTTTATGCCGCGTTCTTTAAAAAACAACGCGACCCTCCTAGCGTATGCGGCGAAGTCGTCAACAAGGCCAAGCTCATATAGGAGGGCCCCCGAATATATCTCTCTATCAAGCAGTCTAAACTCCACGCCACTTTTCCTCAGTAGACCGTAGATTCTCTTTAACACCTCGTCAGCTCGTCCCACCTCAGCTCTATCTGGCTTAAGCAAAACCCCGCCAAAGGTCTTGGCCGCAATAGCCGCAAGAGAACTCCTCAGCCCACCCCTAGTCGCGCCGTATTTCTCAAGGCTCTCCACAGCCTTCTCAATTACAGGAGCCAAGTGGTACATACATGAGGTGTAGAGAGCCGTAGAAGAATTCGCGCTTTCAAGACCCCTCTTCCAACTCTCACAAAGCCCCTCGTCGATGGGAAAAGGAAGCCAAGACTTGTTTAAAGAATCAACTACGATGTCGCGGAGCTTAGATATCCACTCGATACTCATTACCAAATTTGTTTTAAAGTACTTATAAATCTCATATATTGATTAATATATATGTAGATAAATATCTATGTCCAGCATAATGTAGGAGTTTATCAATGATTTTTTGATGTAAAATAAATAATATAGCATATGTTAAAATAAAAATATATTCATATTTTGTAACTTGTTCATAAAGATGTAGAAAAATAGCTCTTATACACATTTAAATGATAACATTTCCTATATTTAAATGCAAAATTTAAAATTATAGATAAGTATAGTATTTTCATGATATATACACAACCTAAACTCTTCTGGGGTGACCCAGTGTTAACTATTATCATAGACATAACGCCAATTGTAGTTCTTTTCATATTATTGGCTGGCCTAAAGTTATCGGCATGGAAAGCGACTTTGATATCTTCCATCTTCACATTACTACTTGCCTTCTTGGTGGGTGCGCCTCCGGATCAAACTATGTATGCATGGCTTATAGGTGCTTTATTTGGTTTATGGAGTATTTCGTGGTTGATCTTTTGGGGTATCACTTGGTTTAATACCTGGCGTCTCACAGGTCATCTTGACGCATTTACCTCCTGGCTGTTGAGGAATATTGTAAATGATATCAGAGTACTTTCTCTCGCTCTTGCATGGGCTCTCGGAGCATTGATAGAAGGTTTGATAGGGTTTGGCACTCCCTGGGCTTATATTGTCCCTATGTTAATCTCGCTAGGGCTGCCAAGTCTCAGGGCGATAACAGTAGTCGCCGTGGCCAATACCGCGCCTGTTTCATATGGCGCATTTGGGTTACCTATAATAACTATAGCTGGAGTTACCGGGCTTCCCTTGATGTTTATGTCTTCGGTGGCGGCGCATATAGTCGCCGTACTTTCTTTCTTTATTACATTTATATTACTGTACGTAGTAGACGGCTGGAGAGGTATTAGGGAAGTGTGGCCATTTGGGCTTGTTGGAGCTTTCGGCTATGTCATTGGACAATATACAACAGCTGTATATATGGGACCTTATCTTGCGGATGTAATCGGCTCCATTCTCTCCTTTATTTTTATAATAGCATTTTCAAAAATATGGAAGCCAAAAAATATTATTAAACCAACAACTATTAAAATAAATAATATTCAAGATAAAGGTATAGTCTTAAAGGCCTGGATTTCTCTAGTGGTATTTATAGCTGTAATGGGGCTATGGAACTCTCCCATATCGCCCATGAAGCTTAATCTCGCTACATTTTCTGTATCAGCATATTCAGAAGTGTTAGAGAAGAAAGTCTCTGTATCTTATACATTTAACCTTCTCGCCACAGGAACTTCTGCATTAGTAGCGTGGCTCATCACTATTCCAATTATGGGCGCTAATAGGGAGGTTGTGGCTAAGGCTCTAAGAACCACTCTCTCACAGACATGGGGTGCTGTGTTGACAGGCATATTTGTAATAAGCCTAGCATTTGTTTTCAACTTCAGTGGAATGGCGTACAGTCTTGCCTATTTAGCCTCGGGCCTCGGTATCTGGTTTATCTTTATATCTCCATTTCTAGGATGGCTCGGGGCTGCGTTAACCGGAAGTAACACTTCGTCCAACGCATTATTTGGGCCGTTCCAAGCAGCCATGGGAACTTTGCTTGGACTACCCCAAGGTCTTCTCCCAGGCTTACAGACTATCGGTGGTGAATTAGGCAAGCCGGTGGCTCCACAGACAGTCTCAGCTGGCGTATCTACCACAGAATATGTTAGAAGAGAAGGCGAGGTGATTAGGAATAACCTAAAATACTCCATAGGACTAGTGTTTCTCTTGCTATTAATCGGCATAGCCTATCTGACTCTCTACCCCTATCCATTTATTCTACATGGCAAGTAATTCGGCATTTTCTAAGGCCTAGTTATGAGTTGGGAATTAGCTATAGAACGCGCAGTAAACTACATGGTGCCAAGAGCGTATGCTGTATTGTCTAGGTACAGACACTTAGATGAATTGCGCAAAGAAGTTAGGAGGGTTAGGGAGGAGGTGGTGAGGAATTTAGATCGTTATGTTGAAGAGTTTGGGAAGTCTGTGGAGAGGGTGGGCGGTAGGTTTTATCTAGCGGAGACGGCGGAGGAGGCGCGAGAGACTGTGGTAAAGATAGTGGGGAGGGGGAAGGTTGTGGTGTTGGGCAAGAACAACGTGGCGATAGAGACTAGGCTTAGAAAACGGCTTGAGGAGGAGGGCAACGAAGTCTGGGAGACAGACCTCGGCGAGTTCCTAGTCCAACTCAGCGACGGCGAGCCAAGCCACATAATAGTACCCGCTATTCATCTAACGAGGGAGAAAGTTGCCCAACTTTTAAAAGAGAAATTGGGGGTTGATGTACCACCTGATCCTGTTGCTATAGCTCAGAAAGTTAGGGAGTTTCTTCGTGAGAAATTTACTAAGGCGCATGTAGGGATTACTGGTGCTAACGCTCTTGCTGCTGATACAGGCGCTGTATTTCTAGTCGAAAACGAGGGGAACATTCGGATTACTACTTCTCTTCCGCCTGTCCACATTGTCTACGACGGCGTAGAGAAAATCCTACCTACTATGATACACGCATTTATGGCAATTAATGTACAGGCGGCATATGCCGGTTTGTATCCGCCTACCTTTGTAAATATCACCGCAGGCCCCAGCTCTACCGCTGATATAGAGTTTTACAGAGTTTCTCCTGCCCAAGGCCCTAGGGAGTTTCACGTGGTGCTTGTGGATAACGGCCGTAGGAGGGCTGCCCGCGACCCTGTCCTCTGGGAGGCCCTCCTCTGTATTAGATGTGGGAGGTGTCATTTCCACTGTCCAATATATCGTGTTTTAGATGGGAAATTCGGCGTACCCCCTTACACAGGCCCCATGGGCGTAATGTGGACTGCCATAACACGCGGCATAGAAGAGGCAGGCCCCCACGCCCTAAAATGCGCCCACGCGGGAAATTGTAAAGAAGTATGCCCCATGGAAATAGACATACCCAAGATAATACAAGAAATAAAGATGAGATATATGAAACAGATAGGGGTCTCGTCTCAGTACAAGTGACATGCTACGTAATGTCCACTTTTTACCTCTTTTAACTTAGGCTCTTCTCTATTGCATTTTCCCTTTATTACGTATGGGCAACGTGGGTGGAAGCGGCAGCCAGGTGGCGGATTTATGAGGTTCGGTATTGTGCCGGGTAGGCTCAAGTTTCTCTTGTGGATTTATTGGGTTTATCACCGCTTTTAATAAACCTTTGGTGTAGGGATGTTGGGGATTTTCAAAAAGCCCATAGACATGGCCCCTTCTACCTGTCATATGTTACAATAACTCTATCGGCGAACTCGGCCGAGGATCACATGTTGTGCCCTAAGGATTTATAAATATGCCAAACTCGTCCCCAAGATGATTAAACTGCCGAGGCTGTTTATACAGCCGCAAGTCTTAGAGAGAGGTTTAGACGTAGACTAACATGAATTATTATGTTGTGTAGAGAGTCTATTGGGACAGATACTTAGCGAAATTTTTCGCAGCGTCTTCTGCCATTTTTCTCAACGCGTTTTTTACTACAGTGGGCGCTAGAGACGCCACGAGCCCCCTCGCCGCCCCCTCAAACCGCCATTTAACTAGAGATTTGCCGTCTCCGCTTGGCTCAACATCTACGCTTATTTTAAAATCCGCCGCCGTCTGCATACCCTCTGCCCTCCCCACCACGACTACTCTGTCGTCCCTCACCTCGGCGTATTTAAACCTCGCCGTCATTCTTCCAGAGAGGTGGCCGAACTTTACCGTGACCTCGCCGATATATTCATCGCTGGACTCTCTCACGCCGCCTACGCCAGGTATGAGACGGGCCACAGCTGCCGGATTTTTCAACAATTTTACCACCTCCTCCGGGGGTTTATCCACTATAAACTCGCCGGATTCAGCCACCTGCATATTGCTATGAGACACTTGGTTTATATAGATGATTTCACGCCTCTCTGTGAGTGAGATATTACGTAGACTATTGAGAAGGGGCGCATATAACATTTTTGAAAAACTTCTTGGCATTGAGAGGGAGAAACATGGGCTGCGGTATGTGCCTGCCGACGCAGTGGGCTACGCAGTTGTATGTCCGCGCTACGCGGCGATGTACGCCGCAGAGAGGGAGGTGGCGGTTTTTGCCAGGGCGCTTATCGATAGGGTGAGATACGCCGAGGAGCTCAAAATAGTAGACCCGTCGGTTTTAAAATCGACAATACGTAAAGCTCTAAGGGGAGACAGAAAGGCTGCCGAATCTCTGCTAGAGGTGGGGCGCGGCCTCACGCCGAAGGATATTGAGAGGATCTTCCCGTCTTTAAGACAGGAGTTTGAGAGATATAGAAAAGCCGCCAGGGGGCCCCCGCCGGAGGGATTTGGCGAGGAGACTTACTACTTCTACAATTACGCAGAGCCACTTCCATACGCCGGATTTTCAGACATATGGGGAAGCTACGTAGTATACATTGTCGCAGGTATCGCCAGCGACTACGTCTACGTTTTTAAATACGTCAGGGGGCTTGACTATAGCATTGCTAGATCTATGGCGGCCGCAGAGGGGGACGTGGCGGCAAAAATCTGGCAGAGGCCGAGGGTAAAAATCCACATTCAGAAGCCGGAGAAGACGCCAAAAATTACCTACGTCGATCCGCACGACCCCGAGCCGCATTACAAGGCGTTCCAGAGAGGCGAGCCAAGGGCAGGCCCCCTATGTCATAGATGTCCATATAAAGACTTGTGTACACTCTAGGCGTGATGAATCGGTTCTATCCAGAGAGGTGAAGAGTGCCGAGTTCGCTGAACGAGAAATAGTTTCTGGTAAAACTTAAAAATCTATACAATTCTTTATACATGCCGGATCCAAACCCGCTTCTGCCTGTAAGCGCGCTGGGCGTGTATTTCCACGGCGTGTTTATATCGCTGACTTTCGGCCTGCCGGTGGCGATCGGCGTAATGCTCTGGAAGTGGTGGAGGACCGGCGACAGAGACTACTACAGGGCAGCTCGCTTGATGACCGCCGTCCTCGGCGTAAACTTCGCCCTCGGCGCCATTACGGGTACCCTAGTGGAGTTTGGGCTTGTCCAGATTTGGCCTGGCGTCAACCTAGCGATAGCTACCTTCGCCTTCGCCCCCCTAGCTCTTGAGCTGATAGCCTTCGCCAACGAGATAGCCTTCCTGATCCTGTTTATAGTCACCTTGGGCAGGGTAAGGCCGCCGGTCAGCATGGCCATCCTCGCCCTGTATGCGGCCTTCGCCTACTTCTCCGGCGTGTTAATCACAGCTGTGAACAGCTGGATGCAGGCGCCCTGGGGCACCGGCCCAGTGGCTAAGGCACTGTATCCCTTCATGCCGGAGTACGGCCCCACCGCCGTGGACGTGCCCAAGCTGGTGGCCGTGAAGCTCGCTGCCGTGGTCACAGGCCAGCCCATCTCGCTTATAGTTGAGAAGCCCGGCGTGGCTAAGGAGGTGGGCATAGTGCTCAAGGACCCGATGGTGGCTATGTACAGCCCATACGCCCTTGCATCAGTTTTCCACAACATCCTGGCGGCGATTTTGATCGGCATGGCGGTGGCGACGGCCGGCTGGGCCTATAGATACTTCAAGACTGGGGACGCCAAGTACTTGAAGATAGTGAAGCCGCTCGCCGGGGCCTTCGCCGTGTTGTTCGTGATCCAGGCTCCGATCGTGGCCCACTTCATGGGCGAGATGGTGGTGGAGTACAACCCCACCAAATTCGCGCTTATGGAGGGCGCCGAGAAGACCTTCACCAACCCCATCCTCGGGCTGGTCGCGTACGGCGACCCCAACAAGCCCATCGTGGGCTTCGACCAGTTTAAACAGGCGTGTCTCAGCCACGGCAACAAGACTGTGGGCGATCTAGCCAAAGCGCTCGGCCTACCCTCGACGCTGCAGTTGGCGGGCAAGTCCATCGACCTATCCGGAGTCGCCTCCGTCAAGCTGGCCGACCTGTGCCTCGCCGACGTCCAGAGGGCCGAGGCCTACATGCCGCTAATCCACGCCACGTACTACACAAAGGTGGCCTTCGCCATCATAGGCGGTTTGGCGGCCGCCGTCCTCTTCTTCTACTTCTACAGAGTGCCGGGTCTCTCCGCCATAGCCACAGCCATCGCCAAGTTGCTTGGAGACGAGAGGAGGAGGGTGTTTATACTGGCCCTCCTGCTGGTCCTCGGCACTGTCATCCCGGCTGTGGCTGGGTGGGCGGTTAGAGAGATCGGCCGCAAGCCCTGGACGGTATACGGCCTGCTCTATCCGTCTGAGTTGGTGACGCCGGTGCCCTACGCCACAAGCCCCGGCTTCTTGGCCGTGCTATATCTAATTATCCTCGCTGTGAACCTTGGCGGCTTGTACGCCATGTATCTGGTGGCCACTAGGGAGTACAAGTTCCTAGAACTTCTGAAGAGAGGCGTCGGACAGAGCCCATGAACGAGGCGGTATTTGTCGGGTTCGTAGGGCTGGGGCTGTCCGTCACGCTACATATAATCTTCACCGCGATGACGCTTGGCGCCGGCCTAATCGCGGCTCTGTACAGGTGGATCGCGTATAAGAACAACGACGTGTGGGCCGAGTTGTTCGCCAGGAAGGCCTTCAAGGTGCTCATAGTGTCTGAGCTATTCAGCGGCGTGTGGGGCACCATAATTACGGTCTTCCTCGCCGGCTTCTTCACTGCCGTCACCACTCTGGCCACAAACACGCTGTTTATACCCATCTCCATAGCGATAGCGTCTATAATGGTGAGGATACCCGCCATCGCCATCAGCTGGTACACATGGGGCAAGATATCCCCTAGGGCCCACTCCATCGTCATGTGGATAATGGCCCTATCCGGCTTCGGCATTCCCTTCGGCTTCCGCGCCATATTCGCCGAGATCAACCATCCACAGGCCATCGGCTACTACCTCCAGACAGGGGCTAACCCCGGCTGGATGGCCTACGGCAACCCGCTCTTCTGGACGCTCTACCTACATACGGTGGCCGCCGTCATATCAACCGGAGGCTTCGTGGTGGCTAGCCTCATGGCGCTTGAGAAAGACCCCCGCGGCGTGAGGGTCGGCCTCACATTCGGCTTCGGCCTGCTCACAGCCCAGCTCCTATTCGGGCCACTGTATTGGCATTCTCTCGGCGTCTACTCGCCACTCCTCTACCAAGCGGTCAACTCCACCTTCCTGCCCATATTCGCCGTGAAGCTGGCCGCTGTGGTCGCCCTACTGGCGCTGGGATACACGGCGCTTAGGGCGGCTAAGGCCGGCTCCATCGCGCCACATGTGAAGTTCCTCGGCCCCCTAGCCCTCTTCGTGGTTGCGCTTGGCGAGATACTCAACGACGGCGCCCGCTACCCCAACCTCGTGATCGTGGGCGACAAGGGCCTCCCCGCCGACCTCTTCGCCAACTTCTACATGGACATCCCGATGCCCGCCGTCAACATGATACTGGCGTTTCTAGTTCTGTCAATAGTGGTGTTCACCACCGCCGCCTTCTACGCCCTATATAGGAAGTTCCTCGCTGAGGTGCCGGAGACTGAGTAATTTTAAACTCGTCTATTTTTTCATGGGTCTCAACGCGATCCTATCTATGGGTGTTGAGGAGGTTAATAAGTTTATATACTCTGCCGAGCCTATTATGGCGTTTCTCGGTTATAGACTTGTGGAGCTTTCAGAGGGACGCGCCTGTGCCGAGTTTAATATGTCGCCAAATGTACAAAGGGTAGGTGGGGTGTTACACGGCGGGGTTATCATGGCTGTGTTAGACGAGACCATGGGCTTCGCCGCCTTGACTCTAAACGAGGGGGTTGATCAAGTCACCGTAGAGCTTAAGGTGAACTTCCTAGAGCCAGGCGTGGAGGGGCCGTTTAGAGTATGTGGCACTGTGGTGAGGAGAGGGAGTAGGATTGTGGTTGTAGAAGGCGAGGTGGTAGACAGCAGGGGGCGTCTCATAGCTAAAGCCCTAGGCACTTGGTATTACATGTCGAAGAGAGTAGGCGATAGATAACTTTATATACACTACATTTTCTAAATAGACATGCCGGGGATTATGTAGAAGTCTTAGACACCACATTAAGAGACGGTTCGCAAGGGGCAAACGTCTCCTTTACTCTCCAGGACAAGATAAGGATTGCCCTTAAGCTGGACGAGCTGGGGGTGGACTATATTGAGGGCGGTTGGCCCTACTCTAACCCGAAGGACTACGAGTTTTTCAGAGCGATGAAGGAGTACTCCCTCACGCGGGCGAAGCTGGCGGCCTTCGGGAGCACCAGGCGTAAAAACGTGCGGCCGAAAGACGACGAGAGTCTCAACTCAATAATAAAAGCTGACGTGCCGGTGGCTGTTATCTTTGGCAAGAGTTGGGCCCTCCACGTAGAGAAGGTGCTAGAGACCACCTGGGAGGAGAACCTCTCTATGATTGCCGAAAGCGTGGAGTATCTCAGGGAGCACGGCATGGAGGTAGTGTACGACGCCGAGCACTTCTACCAGGGGTACCAGGAGGACCCCGAGGCCGCCCTTGCTTCCATAGAGGCGGCGTGGAGAGCCGGCGCCAGGGTGGTGGTCCTCGCCGACACAAACGGCGGCACTCCGCCGCATGAGGTGTACAGAATTACGGCCGAGGTGAGGAGGAGGTTCCCCGCCATGGCGCTGGGGGCCCACATGCACAACGACATCGGCTGCGCCGTGGCCAACACACTCATGGCGGTGGCCGCCGGCGCTAGACACGTCCAGGGGACTATCAACGGCATTGGCGAGCGGACAGGCAACGCCGACCTCACCGCCGTCCTCCCCACCCTGGAGCTCAAGATGGGGTTTAGGGTTCTACGGGACGAGCCGCCCCCCGTGAAGTACAGCCGCCTCAGGGAGGTGTCTAGGCTAGTTTACGAGGCGTTGGGCGTTCAGCCGAACCCATACCAACCGTACGTTGGCGAGTTCGCCTTTGCCCACAAGGGGGGCGTCCACGCAGATGCCGTCATGAAGGTGCCGAGGGCTTACGAACATATAGACCCGGCGCTGGTGGGCAACAGGAGGGTATTCGTGGTGTCTGAGGTGGCTGGGGGCGCAAGCGTAGTGGTGAAGGCGGCTGAGGAGCTGGGCATCCCCCTGGACAAGCGGCACGAGGCGGTGAGGAAGGCGCTAGACGAGATAAAGAGGCTGGAGAGGGAGGGCTACTCTTTCGACCTAGCGCCGGCCTCTGCCCTGCTCATACTCATGAGGCACCTCGGCCTCTACAGGGAGAGGTTCAGGGTCGTGGAGTGGAGGGTGGTGACTGGGCCCAGCGAGGCGGCCTACGCCATAGTCAAGGTGTGGGTCAACGGCGAGGAGAGGCTGGAGGCGGGGGAGGGCGTGGGGCCCGTCCACGCCATAGACGTAGCCCTGAGGAGGGCCCTCACCGTGTCCTTCCCAGAGCTAAGGCCAGTGGCCCTAAGAGACTACCGGGTGGTTCTCCCCGGCTCGGTGAAAAGCACAGAGAGCATCGTCAGAGTCACCGTGGAGTTCGGCAACGGCGACAGGATATGGCGGACGGTGGGGGTCTCCAGCAACATAGTCATGGCGTCTATAAAAGCGCTTGTAGACGGTTACGACTTCGCCCTCCAGACAAAAGAATTAAAAACACGCGCCGTGGAAAACATGTGGAAGAGGTCTTAAAGGCCCTCGAGGAGGCTAGGGAGCTTAGGAGGAGACACGCGGACTGGCAGTTCATAGAGAGCCAGCCGCCTAAGCTAAGGGCGGCCCTTAAATACTACGTGGAAACCGGCGATATATACGTCGCCTCCCGAATCGCAGGCATGACGGTGGACGAGTTCAACGAGCTGAGGATCAGAGCGAGGATCCCAAGCGTTACCTAATGGAGGCGATAGCGGACGCCTCTTTCCTAATAGACTGGAGTAGGTACGGGGGCAGAGATCTGCTGTTCCGCATCTTCGACGTTGTACACATACCGGAGTCGGTCCTTAGGGAGATAAAACACCCGCCGGCCGTGGATTGGGTGGCGGAGAAACTCGCCGAGGGGGCCCTCGCCCTCTTTACCGAGACGTCGGAAGTAGAGGCTAGGGCAAGGGAGGTCATGGCCGCCAGCAGAAGGAGGCCGCTTAGGGCGGTGGATTACCCAGAGGCGGTGTGTTTAGCCGCTGGGCTTATGTATGGCTACGTGGTGCTTACAGAAAATGGCGGCGCTTACTTTGCGCCGCAGGTATTAAACCTCAACGTCACAGTATGGCGGGCCTTCGAGGTCTTAGTTGAGGGCTGGAAAAGGGGATTGGTGCGAGACATAGAGGAGGAGCTCAGGCGATACGAGCGGGAGACGCTACATTTATTTAGGAGGAGAGATTGGGAATATGTATGGAGTCTGAAGAAGAGGCTAGGGAGCTTAGGAGGAGACACGCGGACTGGCGGTTCATAGAGAGCCTACCCCCGAGACTTAGAGCAGCCCTTGTATACTACATCGAGACGGGCGACTTGAGGAGGGCGCAGCAGATAAGCGGGCTTGACCTCGACGACTTTAGAGAGCTCATGAGGAAGGCAAAAGTTCCGCTTGTCCTGTAGATCAGTAGTGAGAGAAATTGGCCACTGGGTAGGCCTAAACAACGCAATACACGCGGCGAGGCGCAACATGGGATCACATATCAACAACCTACAAGGCTTCACCACGCGCTAACTCACCACCCCAAGTGGTGCGAAATACCCCCGCGAATCTTCGACGAGCCGATTAACTCCATAGCGCCTGTCCTATCTGTCGCTGGCTGAGTAGCATTTCAAAAAGGTAGGTATACACCGGCAGTATATCAGGTATAAAAAGCTGGGTCTCGGCCATGAGGTTGGGCGTGGTGGTGGCTGCGGCGGCTTTGGCAGTGTACGCCTTAGCCGTCTCGGACAGCAAAGCGCAGTCTGCGCAAGATGCGGCGATCGAGGGGCTGGCGATTGTGGAGCCCGACTACTACGACTCCTTCTGGTACATGTATGGCAGACTGCCGAGGAAGATGAATATTGAGGTTGACGACGTGGTTAGGCGTGTTTTGGAGAGGCTTGTTGGGGCTCCCGGCCCTGCGAGAGGCGAATTTCAGATTGACGAGAGACAGTGGTTTCACAGCGACGCGGCGGGTGGGGAGGTTTACGAGAGGTGTCTTGGGGGATTTTTGTAGACGCGGCGAGGATATACATCGTGGTGACAGATAGAGCCTGCGGAGAGAAGATAATGAGGGCTGTGGAAGACCTCACGAGACAATACGGCGCCGAGCTGATCTTCCTCAAAGGCAAATACATACAAACAGCTGATAGAATGGATGGAGGCGCTGATAGAGAAGCTACTAGGTGGCGGGCAACAGGAGAGACTGAAACAGATGTGTGGAAAGATAGTTGTCACCGGGGTTGGAGTAGACCAAGCAACTAACCAGATCGTCGTGGGCATAAACCCAGCTGCATAAGCCGGGCCGTCATCAGTAGCCAAGGCTCTTGACGAGTTGGGAATCCAGAAAGACGCCGTAATCCTAGAGAAATTCCCCGGAGCCGTGCTGGCTGCACTACCAATTTACAGCGGTACGGGAACCAAAAGCTACAGCGACGAGGTTGGTGTCTCTATGTCTTGCTCTCTCGGGTCTTGGGGTTGACGCCTCTGGGAGACCCGTCGCCCTTACGGCTGACCACTGCGCGGCTTCTAACGCGTGGCGCAACCACCCGGGTTGAGGAAGGCCGATGACCTCCACGCCTTATCGTTGACGTCGGCGAAGGCGTGGACGGGGAGAAGGCCCCCTTGCGTGAATCAGCGACTGCTGGCGGTGATGGCTTGGGGGCAGACGGCTGAGGGTGGTTGTTCTATAGCATCTCTGCGGCTATTTTTTCTAGCCGTGTTTTTATGTGGAGTAGGGCTTCTGCCAGCACGGCGTTGTTGTTGTATTTGGCGAGGATGTCCTGTATCCGGTTGCGGTCTTTTTTGAGGTTTTCTACCGCTTCTACGAGGCGGGGGAGGGCTCTGGTGAGGTTGTCTACTATGGTGATGGTGGCGGCGCGGGCTGTTCTGCTTAGGGGGTTGAGGTCTATGGCGATTACGGTCTTGCCCATCTTCCTAAGCGCCTCTGTCCTATCGCCGTCTTCTAGGGGGACGAGGACCACGTCGGCGGTGTATATGCCTCGGCAGCTTACCCTCCTCCTCTCGCTGAAGAGCTCCGGTATTGTGCAGGAGGCGTCTTCCCCCACGCCGAGGACCTCCTCGGCGCCGTGTCTCCTCAGTATCTCGGCTATTTTCTCCTCCCGCTCCCGCGTCCGGTAGAAGAGGTTGACCTCTATTAGCGCCGGGACGGCCTTGGCTAGTCGCACCACGTCGCCGGGAGCTAGGGCGGCCACGTTTCCGTTTACGCTAATCACCGGATGTCTCGCGGCGAGGAGGGCAGCGGCGGCCGCCTCTATTGCCTTCTGGGCGAAGGGCTGGGTCTCCTCGCCGATTAGGTAGTCAAAGCACTCCCCCCTGCCCTGTGCGATCAGCCCCTGGAGGGCGACGTAGCCCTCCCTGGCCCCCTCCACGATCTTCTCCCTCTCCAGGAGGGATCTGTACCGGGGGTGGGTTGGGGGGATCATTCCCTGTAGTGCTCCCTCGCTGGGAAGAGGCCTTTCCTCACCTCCTCCGCGTATTTAGACACGGCCTCTCTTATCGCTGCGGCAACGTCGGCGTATCTCTTGGCGAAGCTGGGAGGCCTCTCCGAGAGGCCTATCACGTCGTGGAGGACGAGGATCTGGCCGTCGCAGTGGGGGCCGGAACCTATGCAGATGGTGGGTATGTCTACGGCCTGTGTCACCTCCCTGGCGAGGGACGCAGGCACGAACTCGAGGACTATGGAGAAGGCGCCTGCGTCTCTAAGGGCTTTGGCGTCCTCTAGCACCTTCCGCCTCTGCTCCTCTGTCTTGCCCACCATCCTGAAGCCCCCTATTGTGAGAACCCTCTGGGGGGTTAGGCCTATGTGGCCCATCACTGGTATGCCTGCCTTGACTAACCTTTCCACTATATGGGCATATTCGGCACCTCCCTCTAACTTTACTGCGTCTGCCCCCGCCCTAATGAGGCGCGCCGCGTTTTTCAGCGCGTCCTCTGGCCCGGTCTCGTAGGACATGAAGGGCATGTCGGCTACGACGAGGGCCCGCGGCTTTGCTCTGGCCACCGCCTCGGTGTGTCTAACCATGTCCTCCATGGTGACGCCGAGGGTGTTGGGGAGGCCTAGGAGGACCATCCCGAGGCTGTCGCCGACTAATATGCCGTCTACCCCCGCCTCGTCTACCGCCTTAGCCGTAGGGTAGTCGTAGGCTGTAATCCAGACGTAAGGCCCGCGGCCTTTGGCAAAGTCTAAGACGGTCTTTCTACGCATAGATTTATTTTCCCCCCTCTATAAATTTGTGTTCGTCGTTGTTGGTCTGGGGGCGGTGGGGAGTCTCTTGGCGTATTTTCTAAACGAGGCGGGGCTTGAGCCATATGCGGTCTCTAGGTCGAGGTGTGATGAATATATCTTCTGCAATGGCGACAGTTGCCACAAGCTTAGAGTCAAGATGATCGATAGGGCGCCCCCCGACGTGAAGTATAGCCTTGTTGCTGTGAAGGGGCCGGACACAACTGGAGCACTTAGGGTGGCTTCAGGCGTGCCTGTACTCTTCCAGAACGGCATCGGGGGGCTTGAGTTGGCTCGGGAGGTGTTTCCAAACGCCATGGCAGCCGTAGTGACCTACGGCGTATACCGGGAGGGCTGTAGGGCCGAGCTGAGGGGCAGGGGGGAGATAATCCTCCCGAAAGAGGCTGCGGAGGTGGGGGAGGCGCTTGCGAGAGGCGGCGCGGCTGTGCGACTTGTAGACGACGTTGAGCCGTACCGCTGGGCGAAGCTTGTTGTCAACGCCGCGATAAACCCAGTCACAGCTATTTTGCAAGCTCCCAATGGGGTACTGTTGGAAAATCCCTGGGCTCGCGCCCTCGCCGAGAAGTTGGCACTAGAGGCAGCGGCTGTGGCGGCGGCCGTGGGGTATCCAGTGGAGGGGGCTGTGGATACCGTTTTTACCGTGGCTAGGGCAACTGCAAGTAACATCTCGTCTATGGCGCAAGACTTGGCCAGGTGTAGGCCTACGGAGGTAGACTTCATAAACGGCGCCGTGATGAAGTACGGGGCGGCGCGGGGGGTGGCGACCCCTCATAACTATGTCGTATACACCTTGGTCAAGGCGCTGGAGGAGAGATGCGGCTTAAGATTCCGCACCACGTGACGGGCTTTTGGCTCCCCCACTACGGTGGGAGCCCGTTGGAGACGGGGTCGGTGGGAGCCGGCCTCCTCTTGGACTATGCAGAGGTGTATCTCTCTGGCGCCGGCGTTAGATACAACGGCGAGCTCCTCGAGGCCGGCCCGGGGGTGGATATTAAATCGCCCTATCCTCTTGGCTATGGTTACGCTGGGTCGGCGGTGGTGAACATCGCAAAACACGTCGCCGTTCTTGGTCTCGGCCTTGAGGCGTTTCAAAGAGCGCATATTGCCGAGGTAGAGGCTGGGACTGGGTTGGGCGACGTCCTTGCGATATACACAGGCGGGTGTCTTGTAGTCAGAACCTCGCCTGGGGCGCCCGGCGTGGGAAAGGCATATGGATATGACTGCCCCCGCCTATTTGTAGCGACAGTAGATTTACGTAGGGCGGAGACAGCTACGATGTTGAAAAGTCTCCGTCTGCAGTTGGAAATAGAGGGGAGGCGGGCTGTGGAGGCGATGATAGATGGGGACTTCCAGACTTTTCTAGAGCTTGCTAGGAGGTTTTCTCGGGCAGTCGGCTTTTTGACACCCCAGCTTGAGGAAGAGCTTAGGAGGCTGGCCGGGGTGTCAGGCTTCTACGTGAAAAAGGGAGTCCTAGTAGTGGTGGCAGAGAGAGACCACGTTACAGACGTGGCGGAGACGTTGAGGAGATACGGCGCTGTACATATAGCGGAGTTAAAGTGGCGGGCTGTATACCTATCCTGGAGCTACTAGACTGGAGTTTGTCAAGTCACACCTCAAGTGAGATGTATTGCCTTCCTGAGTTCTGAGACTCAGGGAATCCGCAACCTCTCCTATTTCGAAACGGCTCGCTCGATCCAGGGACGGCGCCAAGTTGTTATATTCTGACGTCTGTCTTAGGTAGGCCGTCCCTTGCCTTAGTACATCCAAGGCGGAAGTCCTCCGGGGATGTGCCAGGAAAGAGATGGGGAGATATGCACATTTAGCATTTGTCCAAAGAGAAGCTGTGGTATAGTATGAACATAGGTCGCTAAGTTTTTACGCTTAGCGTATAGATTGCTTGGTGATGTGAAGCGGCTGCAGGCGGAGTTGTGGCGAAGATGGGAAGAGCTGATGTCTATTAGTTTTGTGTCATGGCAACACTTGACATGTTGTAAGATTAAGCTTTTATATTGGGAGATATATAGATATGTGAGACTGTTTATCCTAGCGCTTACGATGATTTTTACAGGATTTCTGATTTTGTTCGTAGCGCCGTTTCTCTCATTAGCGGGGCGTGTAGAAGTGGCTGGCGGCGGTTGTATCGTCTTGTTTTTTATACCATTTTGCTTCGGCGCTGGCTCGCCACAACTCCTTTCTATTGCTGTTGTCATGTCAGCTGTCCTTGCGGTAATCGCGGCGTTGATTATGTGGCTTACCGCCAGAGAGCTAGCAAGAAGAGGAGGAGAGACAGGAGAGTGAGAACTACGGCGAGAACCATTGTTATAGTGGCAATGCGCTGGCTTGTACCAAAGACGATGGGGACGGGGCCCACGATGAGGACTCCGCCGGCCTCAGCTCTCTTGGCCTCGTCTTTAGCAACTCTCAGTGTTGCCAGTATAAACAGTATAAAGCCGAGGAAGATGAGCAAAAGCCCCAAAACCACAAGCTCGATCACATATACACTATAGCACTGGCTATATAAATCTTAGGGCCGTAATGGAGGAGATACATACGACATAGTCAAGGTTTTAAACGCGTAAAAAATATCGCCTATGATGACTTCGGCAGGAGCGGAGGGTGAAGAGACTTAGCCCTAGCTGATTGAGACTCTCCTCCCCCGCATGACCGGCCTGCCGAAGTCGAACCTCTCCTCCCGCCAGGGGTCTGCGTTGAGGGAGTAGCCCTGCATCTCCCAGTAGCCCGGCACGGGCTCAGTCAAGACCTCCACCGCGGCGAAGTACCTCACGGATTTCCAAGCGTAGCGCGTGGGCACCACGAGGCGAGCCGGGGCGCCCTGTTTCTTGGGGAGGGGCTCTCCGTTGAGCGCCCAGGCGACTATCGTGGCCTCCTCCATCAAGGCATCGAGGGGGAGCGAGGCGGAGTAGCCGTCTGCCCCCCACGCGAGGGCGTACTGGCCGTAGGGCTTCGTCTCCTCGAGGAGAGACTTCAGCGGCGCCCCTAATAGCCCAGGCAGACGGCGAGAAGCAAGCCGCCATATTGAAGGCCGAGGGCCAGAAGCAGGCAGCGATACTGCAGGCGGAGGGCTAGCGCCAAGCCGCAATATAAGGGCTGAGGGGCAGGCCAAGGCTCTGGACTACATAAACGAGGCCGCTTCCAAGCTAAGTCAAAACGCCCTTCCCCTGTACATCGAGGCGTTGAAGACCATCGCCTCCTCCCCATCCACAAAGATAGTCGTTCCCTGGAGCTACTCGCCGCTGTCCAGAAGATCATAAAGCTTAACTTTTTATTTACCTCTCCTGTTGCATCCGCGCATCGACAAAAACGCCTCTATTCAGCAACGCCGATGAAGAGCCCCGCCTCGGCTAAATCCCGTGTAGTAGCTTGTCGTAGAGTCTCGAAAGTAAGCCTCCGGCTAGGGCTGCGGCTACGTCGTCGGTGTACATGGGCAGTCTATCTAGGGGCGGGGGCTTTCTTCTGTCGAGCCAGTACATGGCTTGTAGTGCTTTGAAGCCGTTTATGTACTGGGCTAGCGCCGCGCCTATTGCCTCGTCTGCCACTATCTTCTTGCTGTCTTGGGCGTGCTCCTGTGGGCTTAGCCCGCGGTGGGTGCCCGAGGCGGCCTTTACATCTAGCTCCCCCGCGGCGTAGATGAAGGCCCAGACGTTTGGGTCCTGTAGGAGGCGGCTCAACATATCTGCCGCGGACTCCTCCACGCCTTGGGCGCCGGGGACCGGCGCCTGGCGGTAGGTCTCCAGCACAAGCCTCAGGAGGTCGCCGACGCCCACCCCGAGGTACCTCCGGAGCTCTTGGTCCAGGTCGGGGGGTCCTGCGGCTTTTTTCACTGCCTCTTGGACTAGGGCGTAGACCTCCTCGCCCACCTCGGTCCCCAGGCCCATGTATCTGGCCTTGACGCCGCCCGTCGCTATCACGGCGACGGCGTCTGACACGTCGCCGCCTAGTCTCGCCAAGCCCCTCCTAAGGCCCATGTCCACCGCCGCCACGGCCTTTGCCTCGACGGCCAGCCTGTAGACGTCGGCGAGAGCTCTGAGGTCGGGCTCTGCCTGCACAACCACGAGGACGTTTATGGTGTTTCCGAAGCCGGCCGTTGCCACTGCCGCGGCGTATCTCCCCCGGGCGGCCCAGTGGTGCTTTGCCACGTCTACCGCGGTGTAAAAGTTGAGGTAGCCGGGGACAGCGGCCTCCTCCATCTCTCTACAGGTCATGTGCGTCGTCACCTGCCTAAAGACCGCCCCTTTGACCTTCCTCACCCCTCCGTCCACTGTGCTAGACAACGCTACGCCAGGCGCCTCGACCCAAAGCGCTCCATCTACTAGCTTGGTCTCTATACGCATGGCTTTTAGAAAGACTCTAATATTTATATGTTGGAATTCATTCAAGTTTATAAATATTTGGAAGTGGGCGGGCATGGGCGATGTCCTTGTGATTGTCATAGGGACGACAGATGTATCGTTGATCCCCGGCATCTCTATAGCCGGCCCATCTCCAGAAGCCACCCACTACACGCCTGCTCTTGATGTAGAGTATCTACTCACGGGTCGCCCCAAGACGCTGGACGCGGTGCCGGTCACTCCAGACGGCATACCGACCCCGGCCGTGGTGACGAGAGCGCTGACGAGGGATTTGCCCAAGCTCGTCGTCGACGCCGGTAGCAGAATTCCGCCAAGGGTGCCCCGTGTAGTCTTGGGCGGAGTCCCGGGGGGCGACATCAGGCAGGGCGCCATGCCTAGAGAAGCCGCCGAGGAGATAGCGGCCGGTGGGCGGCTACTGGGTAGGCAGCTGGCCCCGCTGGGGAGGGTGGTAATTGGCGAATCTATACCTGGCGGAACGACCACAGCCATGGCAATCCTCCTAGCCCTGGGCTACAATGCGTGGGGGAGGACAAGCAGCTCATCGCCAGATAATCCCAAGGAGCTTAAAATTAAAGTAGTTAGAGATGCGCTGGCGCGTATTAGTCCTCCACTTGACGCTATTACAGCGGTGGCCGAGGTAGGAGACCCTGTCCACTTGGCTGTGGCCTCTATCGCGCTGGGGGTAGTGGAAGGCGGCGGAGAGGTTATCCTCGCCGGCGGTACACAGATGGCGGCAGCGGCGGCGTTGTACAAAGCGCTTGGCGGCGACATGGAGCGGCTTGCGGTAGCTACAACCCGCTGGATTGTGGAGGACAAGTCAGCTGACTTCCTAGGGTTAATGAGGGAGGTGGGAGTGAGGAGGATATATATCTCAAAGACGTCTTTCGCTACTTCTAGATGCAGAGGGCTTAGGGCCTATGAGAGAGGCTATGTCAAAGAGGGCGTGGCCATGGGCTACGCCCTGTGGCATGCCGAAACAAAAGGCGTGGACCCCCTGCCCCATGTTGAAGCCGAGCTAGAGAGGTTAGGCTCATGTTTCGCCTAGATGTCCACGGCGGCTCTACCTGGGCCGAGGAGGTCCGCTATGACTTTTCGGACAATTCCAACCCCATAGGACCGCCCCCCGGGCTTGAGGAGGCCCTTGTCCAAGCGGCGGCGCGGGGGGTCCACAGGAGGTTCCCTGCACACCTCGCCGAGGAGGTGCTCCGAGAGTACGAGGGGGTTGAGGTGACTCTCTTCAATGGGGCGACGGAGGCCCTGCTCTATGCCCTACTCGACCTAAGACCCCGTAGGCTGTTGGTGGCGTGGCCCAGCTACGGCGACTACGAGCGAATTGCCCGCCTCCTGGGCGTCCCGGCCGTGAGGGTGCCCCCTCCCCTCCTGGAGAGGGAGGCGCGGCCTGGTGATGTCGCTATCCTCTGCAACCCCAACAACCCAACTGGCTTCTACATGCCAAGAGACGCCGTCCTCGACCTCGCCGGGAGGCTGAGGAGGAGGGGGGCGTTTCTCCTCGTAGACGAGTCCTTCATGGAATTCGCGGGAGGCAAGTCGGCGGCTCCGGATCTGCCCGTGGTGAAGTCCTACGGCAAGTTTCTAGCCACCCCTGGCTTGAGAATCGGCGCTCTCTTGTATAAACACAGAGACCCCCCGCCCTGGAGGATAAACAGCATAGCTGACTACGCAATATACCACACAGGTGCCGAGTTTCTACGCGCCCACAGAGAAAAGACGGTAGCCTACGTGAGGGAGGAGGGGGCTAGAGTTCAAGCGGCCATCTCCAGGTGTGTAAAGACTCTCCCCACCTCGGTTCACTTCCAAGTGGTGTTTGGGCCGCCTCCCCCCGGCGTGAAGGTGAGGCCTCTCTGGGACAAGGGGATAGCGGGATTTAGGTACTCGCTGAGGAGGCCTCCCGAGAACGACGTGTTGATAGAGGCGGTATGCGGTGTCTCAAGGCGGTAGTGGCCTTCTTTACCGCCCTCCCAGTCGGCGGGGCCGAGCTGGACTTCTCCTGTATTTGGGCCACCCCCTATCTGGCGGGGCTAATGGTGGGGGGCGCCGGGGGAGCCGTCTACTTCCTCACCCACAGCCCTGCGGCCGCCTACGCCGCTCTCCTCTTGGCCACCGGTCTCCACCACCTGGACGGCCTTGCTGACGTGGGAGATGCGCTGATGGTGAGGGATAGAGAGAGGGCGCGGCGGGTGTTGGAGGATCCTAGGAGGGGCGTTGGCGGGATATTCGCCGTGGTAGCCCTCTTTGTGCTTGCGGCCAGCGCGAGACCAGAGAGCTGGCTTGACTACATAGTAACTGACCTCTATTCAAAAGCGTTGGCCCTCGTCGTAGCTGCCTACTCAAAGCCGTTTAAGGAGGGGCTCGGTTCTCTTTTCATCGTCTCTGCAAAACGCCAATGGCCAGCCGCCCTACCAGCTCTCGCTGTTGCTGCTTGGCTCCACCCAGCGGCCTTTCTTGCCGCAACAGTACTTTCGCTATTCTTCTATGTAGCCGCTTACAAACATTTGGGTGGTGCAAACGGCGACCTTCTAGGCGCTCTGCTGGAGGTCACAAGGGCGCTCTATCTGGCAACAGTTGACCTTAGCACATCCCTTATAAATGGGCTCTTCTAATGCTATGGAGGTGGCCGTGGTCATGTCTAGGGTTGACAAGACACATCGTAGTGGCTTTTGGTTGTCCAGGCTAGGTTAGACTGGCGTTCTCAAGCAGTGACGACCGTGGTTACACTATGTGTAGCTAGTAGAAACGGCGTGAGGAGTTTTGCTCCAGCCGCCTAGGATACGAACCTATTGTCGTAGTAAGTATGGAACTGGATAATATATACCGTTAGCGGAATATGACATTTGCCGCAACGACGTAACATGTTTTTAACAGTCTCTTCTCTCAGAGTGTGGATCCCATAGCGTTGGCCCTCGCCCTCGCTCTTGAGACTTTAGACGTGCCCGCGAGGTGGCGCGGTTACCTAGTCACGAGGCTTATCCACCCGGTACTCCACCCGGTGGCTATTATATATAAGGCTGCCTCTCCCCTTGCGAGACCAGGTGGGTACACGCGCGGCCTCGCTGTACTTGCTGTAGGTCTCGCCGTGGGGCTGGCGCCTGCTCTTTTAGCAGTCTTGGCTAAGCCACATTTAGGTATTCTCGGCTCGTTACTAGAGGGCTATCTCCTCAAGCTTGCCTTTGGCGTCGCCCACATCATATATCCCTGTAGCCGTAGTAATGATCTGCGATGGGTAGCGCAACAATTTGTGAGGAGAGATCTCTCAACGGCTTCTGATGGACATGTGAGATCTGCATGTTTAGAGGCAGCTGCTGAGTCTCTCGTCGACTCTTACATTTCTCCGTTGATGTGGTACGCTTTCCTCGGCCTGCCCGGGGCGTGGCTTCAGAGAGCCGTCAATACGTTAGATGGGTTGGTGGGATTTCCCTACTTCGGCAGAGCGGGGGCTCCCGCCGCCTATCTAGACACAGCTCTTAACTATATCCCGGCGAGATTAGCCGCCTTATGCATAATTGCAGTAGCCGGTTGGTGGAGTCCCGAGGTCCTCTCCCACAGAAGAAGAGTTGTCAGTAGAAACGCCGGGTGGCCTATTGCAGCGCTTGCCTCAGCGCTTGGAGTTGTCTTAGAAAAGTCGGGGAGCTACGCAGTGGGAGTGGGCGGCCTCCCCACGCTTTTTGACGTGGCACGCGGCCTCTCGATTATTTCCAAGGCGGCGGCAGTTTTTATCCTCCTCACCAGTCCAGCCCTTTTACCCCCACTCTCTTAGAGTAGTAGTGTCTAACCGCCTCCACCCTGGATATCAAGTCAGCCACCTGATATAGCTCTGGGTATTCAAAATCGCCAGTGAGTATGAAGTGGGGTCTCTCCCGGCTCAAGCTAAGGAGGGCCTTGGGATCTATGAAGCCCTGTCTCACGGCGTAATTTACCTCGTCAAGGATAACTAAGTCGTAGTCATTTGCCCTTGCCAGCGCCTCCTTGAGCACTTCTTCAGGTCTTCTGAGGTCCCACAGGGTGAGCACGTCTATTCCCAGCCTCCTTAGCGCTTTGTACTCGCCAACCTCCTCTCCCATGTAAAATGGCGTCTTCATTACGAAGGCCGCCAGCACCCTCATGCCGTGGCCCCAAGCTCTTAAGGCTGTTCCGAGGGCGGCTGTGGTTTTGCCTTTCCCACCGCCGACGTATGCTAAGATCACAGTTCCTGGGGCATTATTTATATTTAAGTTGTTTCTTACGTGAGAGCCGTAATAATGGCGGGGGGCAAGGGGAGTAGGCTCGGCGACCCCCAGAAGTGCCTAAGGCCAGTCTGCGGCATTCCGCTTTTGTTTAGAGTAGCGGGCGTCCTCCACCAGCTGGCTGACGAGATCTACGTCGTGACGACGCCTAGCCACACTGAACTCGTCCAGGCGGCGGAGAGGTGGGGCCTAAAGGTTGTCTACGGAAGCGGCCAGAGCTACC
Source organism: Pyrobaculum islandicum DSM 4184 (assembly GCF_000015205.1). NCBI lineage: Archaea > Thermoproteati > Thermoproteota > Thermoprotei > Thermoproteales > Thermoproteaceae > Pyrobaculum > Pyrobaculum islandicum. The sequence continues at coordinate 1,247,143 of NC_008701.1, forward strand.
CCCAAGACTTTCCCATAGCTGCCCGCCTAGCCCCGGCGGTGGTGGCGGCGTGCGACATAGCCGACCTAGAGCCCCGGCACATACAGCTTCTCACAGCGCAAGAGGTCTTCGCCACGGCGGTGACGCCGAGGGGCTACGTGGGGCTGTCCTACCTCCCCAGCGCCGACATGGACAGATGGGTGGAGGTAGACGTGGGCCCCCTCCTAGACGTAGACACCCCAGAGGACCTCGAGGAGGCAGAGAGGAGGTGCCCAACCGCCTACCCCCTCTACGTCGACGTGGCCTGCCTAAAGCCCCACGAGGAGACCCTAGACGCCGCCCCCGAGCCCCAAGGGGAGATACCGCCCATCGCCGTGGACTACAGAACCGGCGTCGTTCTCGACGGACATCACAGGCTCAAGGCGTTGCTTAAATATGGGTCGGCCCCAGTCCTCCTATTTGACTACCGGGTGGTAGAAGTGAATATCCCCAAGGAGGAGGTGGTCCAGAGAGCCCTAGAAGGCAGGCTCTACCCGCCCAAAACCACTTGGCACACCTACCGCGGCAGACACATATCCCAAATCCCAGCCGCCAAGGCGAGGCCAGCCGCCAAAAAACTCCGGTGCAGAACATAAACCGTATGTCCCTAGGCGGTCACCGCTGGCAATTCTTGACTTGCACCTATGGGGGCACGCGGCCCCCTCCGCCAGCGTTCGGGACAGGCCCGGTCGAGACAGCTCATGGAACTGCCCCTCACCGCCGCAGATAGACACGCATTTAATTCCTCCGCCTGCGCCAAACGCAGAATTTTTCCCATACCCCCAAGAAGAAAACAGCCAAACCCATGACAAAACCCGGCCCAAGACACAGCGTCGGGATATGTTATTCCTCGGCTCTAGTCATGTAGCAAAGGTAGAGGGGACTTCACTGGTTATACATATCCTATGAGATGTAGTTTAAATTAAACTAGTATATCTTAAAATTTATTAGTATTGATGTATATATTGTAGCTGTCTTTTACAGATATCAAACGAAAAAAATACTGGCAAATTCAATACCGTACATGGATAGAAAAAAGATAGCGGGATTAGCCACAATACCAGCCGCAGTAGCAATAGCGCTGATCTTGGCAACCAACTCGCTGTATCTACCTGTCAAGGTGGTACCTAAAATACCGATTACATACTCCGTGTTACCTAACGGCACCGTCATACCGGGTATACACTATGTGGGCAACGAGAAAGAAGCTAGGGTCATCCTTACGTACCCCAATGGGAGTATGCTGGAGTTTGACCTAAGCCGGCCCGAGGAGTTCATGAGGCTGTACAAGGCGGCGCCCTACTACTTCATAGAAAGCAAAAAAGAGAAGGTGCTACCTATCGGCGGAGGGGTGATCAAGGGATGGGTCAAGATAGAGAAGGGCAACAAGGCCGTCAGGCTGACCCTATTATACTTCCCCGAGGGCCCCCGACAGTAAATGGGTCGTGGATCCTCAAAAAATTCAACCTGTTCAACTGGACTGAGACGAAGTCAGTAATCGAGAACATAGAGCCAAAGGCGCTAGAGTACATACCACATGAGATACTACTGAAGGTACAACTTATCAAAGATGCACAGAGCCTTGCCATCACTACGGTTTATCCGCCGCCGATAGAGTGGGAATTCAAAAGTGTAGTTGGAGTGACTGTTGCTAGGGTGCAACACGGCGTGGCATACGACACCGACTGCTCATCAGGTATCTATAGAGGACTTGGCTGGATTAATACTGCCGGCATTTTTGGCGTCACCTTCTACAACCAGATCACCATGGAAGGTCAGCAGTGGAGCGGTTGGAGCGCTATCTCAACCGGTTGGGTGTCGTTCTCGCCGCCTAAGACGCGGGTAAAAATAGCCCAATCAACGAGTGTTTACTTCGGCATCAACATAGGTGGTAGTGGCGTTTATGGCCAAATCGGGTCTGTATCGACGTCGTGGGATCTACTTCCAAAAGAGGTCTATGTGGTGTCCTATGCTACGGGTACCGCTGGCTCTAATTATCTGACGCGTTACATAAGAGTGTGTTGATATAGGTGTGGCTGAGATCCTTTAGAGAGTAAAACTTTTGCCCCTTTTCAGCTTTTTAGTTGTTTTAGGAAGTGTGGTATGTCCTCTTTTGTTAGTATCTGCACGTCTGCTGGGTAGGTTTTCCGGGGCCGTGTCTTCTTTATCTCGACTTTGTAGGGGCCGGCTACTGCGTCTACCTCCTCCTTGTTTTTCCAGTAGTATATCTCGCCGAACTTCCGGTAGAGGTGTTCCTGTACCACGTGTTCGAGGAGGGCTGCCTCGTCGACGGCTCTGGATGTCCACTGCGCCAGCGCCCGGTAGAGCAGGGGGTCTCTGAAGAATATCTTCTTCTCTTTCCTCGGCTGGGGCATCCCGCCGGATATCTGCAGGGCGATGCCGACGGCGTATATGTCGGCGAGGAACTCCAGATACTCCCTCACCGTGTTGTGGGAGACCCCCACGTCCTGTGCCAAGGCGTGGTAGGACGTTGGACTCGGCACTCTGTCCAGCACAGCCGCCACTATGTCCTTGAGGAGGTGGGGGCTTCTGCCGTGTCTATAGGCCTCCGAAACCACGGCGTCTACGACGGTCTCAGCCGCGTCGGGGTGTCTGTTTACAGATCGGGGGAATCCGCCCGTCTCTAGGTACTCGTGGAAGGCCTCGGCCAGAGCCGCCGGGTCGCCGCCGGCTGCCCCAGTAACCTCGGCGTAGGTGGGGAAGTCGAGGGGTAGGACGACCACGTCGCGGCCGTTCCCCCTTCTGCCGGGGAACCGTTCCGGCGTTTTGACAAGGCCCACGGTGGAGGAGCCGGTGGCCGTCACCACGGCCCTCTCCAGGGCCCCCACGTCTATGTAGTACTTGAGCACGCGCCACCACCCCCTGACCGAGGTCACCTCGTCGAGAAAGAGGTAGAGCGTCTTTGCCCCCCGCCTGGTGGCGCGCCCAAGCACATACTCCAGAGCTCTCCTCAGCTCAGCCGGCGACAGGATGATGTCTAGGTCTAGGTAGGCCACAGCATCCGGCGGGACCCGCCTCAGTAGCTCCCTAATGAGGAGCTTCAAGCCCGTGGTCTTGCCCGTCTGCCTAGGGCCATAGACGAAGTTCAACGCCGGAGGATCCAGAGAGACTGCCCAGATCCAACTGGGGACCCAGCGCACCTTCTCCCCCTCCCACGCCCGAAGATGGCGGTCTCTCTCAGCCCAGTTGGTCTCAAACCACCAGGGGTTTGCCCTATCCACCACGTCCATTGTCAAAATACTGACAATAACCTTAAAAATATTTGTCATAAAACTGACAACATAAGAAGGTAGCTGAACGCCGTACTGCCAACGGGCTACACGGCAGACATACATCTGTAACATTGGCGAGAAGCCGCATTTGCATGTCCCGGGCCTAGCCGGGGCTCGGAAGGTGTAGAGAAGAGAACTCCGTGCGCCTCAGCCAGCCATGTGACGCGGAAGCCCTAGACGGCCGGGTGGCGACGACGGGGCTCCTCCAGCCACTGGCGCCAAGTGCCCCGCCTAATTCCCCAGCCTAGGCGACGTCGCCTAAGGTGACGTCGTGAAGCCTCGTCGTAGAATCGCTGTGGGGTGTGGAGATACATCGCTGAGGGGTATGGAGTTTAAATAATCTCGCGTGGTGATGTATGTGAGTTTTCTTCTGGAGAACTCGAGGGCTTCTCTGCGGGTGGCTAGGAGGGATCTTGAGGATGGTGTGAAATCTCGCCATGTTTCACGCAGAGCAGGCGCTACAGCTGTGTCTGGAGTACAAGCTCTACAGCCGCTTGGGGGATTTCCCCCCGAAGAACGACCTTAAGACTCTGGCTTCGGCCTTGTCAAGGTTTGAATGCGTCGACGTCGACCCCCTCTTTCTCGACTTATTGACGCTGGCCTACACGGCGTCTAGATACCTCCCATTTACCTTTTCTCCGGAGGCCGCCGGGAGGGCCGTGGAGTACGTGGAGAAGCTCTTGGGGGAGTTGGGATGTTTGTAGAGTTGCTGGCTGATCTGAAGAGGGAGCGCGATAGATACGTGGCTGAGGCGGTATCTGTCGGCGATAAAGGAGGTCGTCAGGAAGGTGGATCCAAACGCCCGGGTTCTGGCCTTCGGGAGCTTCGTAAGGGGGGGGGGGGGGACTCTAGGCTGGACAGCGACAGCGGAGACCGTCGGCAGAGGGCCCCACCCCTTCGAGATCCACGTGGCTACCCCCCAGGAGTACGAGAGCTGGTGCAGGAGGTTTATCGACGTGTGGCGGGAGGTCTAGCGGCCTCCCAGCGCTGCCCCTAGCTTCTCTCTAAGCGTCTTCGCCGCCTCGACGAAGACGTCTACGTCCCACCTCTCCAAGTGCCCCTCGTAGAAGTTCACGTGTAGTTGCTCCACCTGCGCGAAGAGCTTCACAACTTCACGATCTCCCAGCTCCTGGGAGATCCTCCTCACGGCGGCCCAGACAAGCCTATGTGTATCGTGCGGCCAGCGCCGCGCCTCCGCCACGGCCTTGACTAGTTGCACTACTGAGTTCCAGATCTTCTCGCCGCCTTGTCTAAGATCGCCGGCATTGATAAGCCTCAGCCCCTCCTCCCAAAAGTATTCAGACGCCTTTAGGTACAGCTCTACGCGCTCCGGCGGATCTAGACCCTGGGCTACCGCGTCGTGCAACACGGCAAGCGGGCCAAGCCCGTGCACCCTAAGGATCTCCAAAAGGTAGCTGGGGATCTCCATAAGATAATCTAAGATATACAATTTAAGACTTCTCAGCCGTCTTCAACATAGGGCATCGTTTAGGTAGGCGGGGTCAGTGTGTGTTCCCCATTGGATTACCCTCTCTAGGTTGACTAACAGCGTCGGCTTGCCGGTTATGAATGCTGTACACCCGTTTTCGCAGTACCTAGTTTCAAATTTTACGTCGCCCATGCCCATGTCGCCAACGCCTCTGGGACGGCGGCGAGGCTGGGCACCTCTCTTCTAACGTCGGCAAGTGCGAGAGCCCTTGCCTCGCCTGTCCCCATTGCGAAGCCAAGATGATCGAAGAGAGAAACCGCGTAATGCATTGCCCCGCCTGCGGCTTCTCGGACCGTAGGGATAGAATTCCGTTGCTCTGGGCAAAGAGGAGGTACTGGGAGCTCCTCCAGAAGCAACCCGCTTTTTCGGCGACCACCACACTTTTAAGTTCGTAAACTGTCGCTCCTATGAGCCACTACCCCGGCCCTGGGGCCCGGCGACCAAGGGGGCACAGCCAGCCCCCAACGACCCAAGCCCCCTCGCCCGCGGCCGCCCAAAAGGCGTCTCCGCGGGCAGGCCCCGAGCCCCCCGGAGAGGGCCGGGCGCCACAGAGGGGGTTTTTGTCATGTTGCCCATCTGGCTGAGGCTCTCGGAGAAGTGTATAAATCTCTGGGTCTATTCTGCGTTGGTGATGATGTCCAGGGCGCCGATGTGTGGGGAGGGTTTCTGGTCGCTGACAGGTCTGCCCAGTCTTACAGCAACCTGTACACCTCTCTACAGATAGCTACAGAATTCAATAGGATACATCGCTATTCGTAACTCTGCCGTGGAGATATATCTGTTCTCCCGTTATATGCGCTTAGGCACGATCACATATATAAACTAAACTGTTAGGGGGTGTATGCCGGTTTTGCTGAGAGCTAAAGCACACGGACTTGTTGTGACTGGCAAAAATCTACACTACGAGGGATCTCTGACGTTGGGAAGAGATATCATAGAAGCGGCGGGGTTCTACCCGTTGGAAAAAGTAGAAGTCTACAACGTCACAAATGGGGCACGATTTACTACATATGTAATCCCGGGCAGGCCGGGGGAGGTTGTACTAAACGGCGCCGCAGCGAGACTCGGAGAGGTAGGCGATGTGATTATTGTTGCGGCGTATGAATGTGTAGCTAACCCAGCTTCCCACATCGCAACTATTGCAATTTTTGAAGGTAATAAATTGAAAGAAGTTAGGAAAATTTCTCTCAGTGACATGTATTGATACAAGCCTTCCAGCTATTTCAATAGTAAAGTCGGTATGTGTGTCTTGCCTATTGGCATGGGGACCTTTGGCGCGGGAGACGACTTCCTTATCTTTTTTTCGGCCCCTCCTCCGGGGGGCTCAGGGGCCGTGCCGGGGCGAGGGGCGGCTCACCCGGGGGTCGGCCGCGAGTCGCTTGTTGTAACAGTTTGGCGCCCCGGGGCCAGGCGTCGTTCATGTGGGAGGTGTAGTTGGGGGGTTAGGTGGTGGTCGCCGGGGGGTTGTTTCTAGCCCCCAGTACCTCTTCTCCGCCATGTCATGGGGGCGTTGTCTCTGTTGTCTGAGAAGCCGCAGGTGGGGCAATGCATTACGCGGCCCCTCTCCTCCGCCATCTTAGCGCCGCAACGGGGACACACTGTGCTGTAGAGTCTCTCCTCTAGATACGGCAATCCATACCATTGTGCGAGCGCCTGTAGGCGCTTCCTTAGTTGTCCCAAACCGTCTAGGAGGTGTTTCCTCACGCCGTTTCCGCCCCTCTCCTTCAACTCCCGGTAGCTCTCGTCTTCCATTGTGTCGACGACTATGGCGGCTTGGTGCTCTCTTGCCAACTTTATGATCTCGCGGGCGGCGTTTATAACAACGTCGAGGATTACGCCGTAGCGCTTTGTCTCAAGCTTCCACAGCTGTCTCTGGAGATCCAACGCTCTGCGTGGATCCCTGTCCTCGTCCACACGCGCGAGAGCTCTGCTTAATTGACTTATGTGGGCGTGGATCTTCTCAAGCTTCCGTATCCGCTCTTTCCTAGGAAACTTCAGTAGCTTTACGACTCTGCCGTCGGCCACGAGACCAACCTTTATGTAGTGGTCAAGGCGGTTGACATCGACGACGACAAGCGCCCTGGGCTCTATCTGCGTCACCTCTCTAGCGAATACGAGAGCGACATATAAACCACAGTATGTCTGCTCCTCCTTATCGTCTCTCTTCTCAATGCCCAAATATCCCAACTTGAGTCTGGCGCCTTCTTCCAACCGCTTTTTAATCCAAGCGACGTCGCTTTTCTTCAGCTCGATGGCGAAAGGCGGTATGCCCAACCTCCGCACTCTGAGGACACCGCTCTTTAGGTCAACGAAGACCGCTCTACTCATATCTTTCTCGTTTTCAACCCTAAGTTGCGCATTCAGCGGAATTGCCTTGTGGAACACCACGTCGCGCCAGAACATCTTGGCTTTATGTACCAAGTACCTCCCCAACCCGTACTTGGGAAACACCTCATCTATTATCTTGACAGCCAGCTCCCGCCTGTCTGGCGTGAGGAGTCTGTCCAACTCCTCCGTAGTTAGCTTCGGCTCCTCTTGCCCCGTCAACTCTTTCAACAGCCTTCTGACGTACTCCTCCACCGCTAGGTGCATACGCGTCACTAGGTCTAGGACGTCTGGACGCTCCTCGATGAGGCGCCACGGTATCTCCACCCTCAGCGTTCTGTATGCATACATGGGCGTATATGTGGCGGAGGGTGAAATCTCTGTTGGTTATGGGAGGCGCATGGGGCAGGCCAAAAGTTTCACAAGACAAACCCACGGCGCCGTGCCCCGCCTCTTCTCAGAGCTGGCGAAACACTGACCCCTCCCCCGGGACTGCGATATACGCGGCGCCCGCCGATGCGTTGACTACGGCGGCTGTCTAGGGGCTTCGTCGATAAATCCGTTGTTTGAGCGCGAGATTCGCCGTGGTGGCCAACGCCGCAATCGCGATGACGATCCTTTACGCGGGGAGATGAAGCCACATAGAAAGAGCCGGCGCCGCTGGCCACGCCGCGGCGATGTTGGCCATAGTCGCCGCCAAGGCGGTTGCCATCTTGAACAACCTGTCCTCGGCGTTAGAGACTTTTCACTGCCGCCAGCGGCGATGTATGTCATAATGGCAACCGCCGTCGCAGGCATCGCCGTGTTGGTGGCTGACGCAGTGAGGAGGGTAAAACAACCCGTTTTTCCACTCCGACGGCCATCAAACTTTTAACCCCCTAACTACTTCTTACTCATGAACGACGCCGGCCCCGGGGCGGCAGACGGGGGCGCGCATAAGGTGAAACACAAACGGCTTGTGGCCGACCCCCGTATGACCCGCCCCCTCGCCCCGGTGTACCCGAGACAGGCCCCCGAGTCCCCCAGGGAGGGGCCAAGAGAGGTAGGGGGATGTTTCAGCCGACGTTGGCGCTTTAAAGGATTTATACACTGGCCATTCTATGGCCGTGTTGGGCGTAGGCTACGCAAGAAGGTGGGGGCATGAGCGATAAGCCCGCTATCATCATTGTTGATGGTAGAGAAGACCTTTCTAAACGTCTCTCTCAGACGCCGCTATATTTCGCATATCGTGGGCCCCATGGGAAGTGGTTTAGAAGCGTAGCCGAGAAACACTTAGACACAGACTGGGCCTCTCTCCCACCTGCTGAAGTTAAGACGGCGACGAGGAGAGAGCTAATAACAGGGGGCTTCATAAGGCTGAGGGACACAGTGGTGGTAGACCAAGCCAAGTGTATCTGGTGCGGCATGTGTGTCAGATCTTGTCCAGCTACGGCTTTTGAATATGTTGAGAGGAAATCTATTAGAGTGAGGTACGACCGGTGTATAGACTGCGGCCTATGCAACGCCGTGTGTCCCGTCGAGGCTGTGAAGATGCCGTCTCTACCTGACGGCTTTCTCGCCGAGCTTATAAAGACGGCTCCAGGGCCGTTGAAATTTATCTGTGACTATGCCTTCCAAGATGGCGACGAGGAGGGGGTGAGGGTCAAGTGTATCGCAGCCATACCTAAGCAATATCTCTATATTGCGGCGGCGAAATATGGCGAAGCCAGAGCCCACTGCTCCCGCGGCGAGAGGTGTCCCCTGTGGCCAGCCGTGGAGAAGTGGGGCGCGGGGCTTGTCCGCGAGGGCAGAGACTTCGTGGTGAGGGCCGAGAAGGCTCCTCTACAGCCTGGAGACAGGTGGCAGACGAGGATGCTCGCCGTGGCCCTGGGAATGTCTGTCGGCAGAGTGGAGGTGGCAGGGGGGTGCACCCTCTGCGGGGCCTGTGTCAACGTCTGTCCTACAGACGCCCTCTCCATAAAGGGCTTTGAGCTCCGTCTCACGCCGGCGTTATGTATCGCCTGCGGTGTTTGTGTAGAGAAATGCCCAGAGAAAGTGATAAAGATTGGGAAGACCCGGGAAGACAAGCCCTACGAGTCTAGGGTCGTCTTCCGCGACAGCCCCGCCAGATGCTCTTCCTGCGGAAAACCTCTGCCATACACGGAGACTATGGCGCGGAAGCTGGCCGAAAGATTAAAAGAGAGGGGGCTCCCCTACGAGTATATATACCTCTGCGAGGAGTGCCGTCTCAAGTCTTCGCCCGTCTAGCCTTAACCACATGTAGGTCGCCCTCCTTATACACGTCTACAATTACGTAGTTGAAAAGGGGGAGGACAAGTCTCAGCACTTTTATACAGTCTTCGTCTGGCGTCCTTACCGCGAGTTCGGCCGGCTGTCTCTCCTGGATATATGCTACGACTTTGAGAGAGCCCTCTGGACAGCCGGGGGCCTCAACCATATCCATAGAGCTTCATAGTCACACTCTTAAATACATATAAACCGTTAATTTACATCTTGCTATGTCTCTGGCAGGAGAGGTAATTGGACTCATAGTTGGGTGGTTGGTCTCTACTATCGCCGTGTGGCTTGCGCTTAAGATTTTCCCAGGTAGGCAGAAGAGAGAGGATTTGGCTGGGGCGGCGCTTACTGCATTAGTAGGCGCGTTGATCTATTGGTTTTTCCACGCCGTATTTAGAATCCCCTTTATAAGCGGCATAATAGCTTTCTTCGTCTGGCTTTATGCACTTCGGAAGCTACAGGGAGTTGGATGGCTCGGGGCGTTTGCCCTCGCCATATTGATATGGATAATTAACGGACTATTCAGCCTATTCCTCCCAACGCTTAGATTATAGAATTTTTTCCACGATTTTGCCAGAGGATATTTTGACGTCCCTCCACATCTACATATTTAAGTTATAAAAGACTAATATCTATGGAGACGAGGGGCGTGGAATTAGATGCCCTTAATATGCTTAAGACAGGGTTTTTGTACATTTTAGTCGCAACGCTTCTGGCTATTATAGGTATTTTCGTCGGCCTGGCTTCTATATTTGCTGTAGTTGGCGCAGTTTTCGAACATCCATTCCACTATGTAGCTTCTGCGGCGGGCGCTTTAGCTGTATTTTTCATACTGTTATTAGTAAGCGCCGCCGTGTCTCTATACGCCATTTTTGGCAAAATTAGGCCGGGCATGCGTCTAATGTCTCAGATAGATAGGGGTTTTGACATATGCCACACGGGGACTACGCTTATGCTTGTAGGTTTAATAGTTGTAATTCTCGGATTGATAACAGGTCTGTTGGTGATAGGCGCAGGAGCCGCGGCCGCCATGCCGTTCAGCGCCTTATCTGGCGTCTTCGTTATACTGGGCGCAGTTTTTATAGGTGGTATAGTCATTCTCATAGGCGAAATACTTGCCTTTATAGTAGGCGCCTTTAAGCTATATGGCAGATATAACAACACGCTATATATTGCAGCCGGCATCCTCTACATAGTGGACCTAGCCCTGGCTTTCGTTGGAGTAGGAGGCATACTGTCGCTAGTGGGGACTATACTGATGTATGTCGCATTAAAAGAGACGATAGAAAAAATCTCGTATAAATCTGCCACGCCGAGTTAGCGGTTGCTAAGCCTTGCAAACTGGACAACAGAACCGCCCGGTAGAACACCACGTCGCGCCAGAACACCCTGGCTCGGTCTACGAAATACTTCTTAAGCCCATATTGGAGAAACACCACCTCAATAATCCGGCGCGTCAACTCCCGTCTGTCGGGAGTGAGGAGACGGTCTAGCTCCTCCGCCGTGAGTCTGGGCTCTTCCTCTTAACTCCTTAAGCAGTCTCTTTACATATTCTCCGACGGCTAAATACATATGCGTCACGAGGTCGAGGACATTCGGCCGTTCCTCGATGAGCTTTCAAGGGATTCTGATCTTCAGTGTCCTGTAGACTTGGTTCATATGCATACAGGGCGTAGGGGAGAAGAGCTAGATGTTGAGATCTCTCGTATCGTTGCGAGCAGGTAGGACGGGCGGGAAAGGCTATCGTAAGTCGAAAGCCGCAATTAGTAGCCGCCTGGCAACGTTTGTGATGTATGCGGCGGTTTCCAACGGCGTGACGGATCCGAGGTTCATGAACAAGATGGCGAGTACGGCGGGTGTAGTGATGAACATACTAAACGCAACCGATTCAAGTGCGTCAGATTCGTAGTCCTTTCCGCGATTTATAATAGCGATTAGGGCAAGAGTGAGTGCAATTGCATCGATCGCCACGACGTATACAATTGGAGAAGAGAAGTCGCTCAAAAACAAGACATCGCTGGTCGCCACGGCGATGAGCCCAACTACAAACGACAGTAGGTTCACGCCCCACCTTCCACAGACGCAAAAAAGTCAGATACAACCTTTCAACTCCTTTCACACACCTGTCTTACAGCGACGACGTGAGGCAGGCGAATCGAGGAAGTAGAAAGTGGCAAAGAGGTTGGCGGGAGACATGACAGGGAGATGCAAAAAACTAGGTTAGGTAGGAGACGAGATCCTCTATGGTGGGAGCACAGATAAGGCCGTAGAGCTCTTGGACGTGCAGCGGCTTAGTTCTTATATTTTTTAGCACCCGTTATTTTTGCGTATAGAAGCATGGCGGCGATGGCCGTAGTTATATCAGCCCTGAAGTAGACGCAGAGCCCCTCTGGCTGGCTCTCGGCATAGGCGCGACTATGGTCAACACTGCCGCGTATGTCGCAGTCCCGGGGGAGGGATCAGTGTTTCGCAGGCTCTGAGGAGAGGCGGGAGACGCGAAGGGGACATAGAGAAAAACTTATAAAGCTGTTATGAAATTACCATACAGCGCAGTGGGCGCCAGAAGCGGGGTAGGCCAGCCTGGTAGGCCGCGGGGCTCATAACCCCGAGGTCCCCGGTTCAAATCCGGGCCCCGCTACCAAATTATCCTCTTGTATACGTAGGGAGCCCACCCGTAAGTCTAAAATATAAGGGCGTTATAGTATATACGCAGATTATAACTGTCCTCAGGGGTTTGTGTCCGAGATGCGGAAGACCCTTCATCTTGGAGATGGCGCCGGGTGTTACATCTGTAGCCCCCACTGCGGCCAGCCTGCGGATGTTAATAAGTGTGAAAGAGATAGTGTCGTCAAGTTGGGAGATTGCGAAATTAGAGATTGGGATAGGGTAGCTACTTTAAGCCCCACGGTTCAACAGATGGTTCTACAAGCGCTGGAGTCTGGGAGGGCGCCTAAAGAGTTGTACCCCATATTATTAAAGCTCAGAGAGATAGGAGCCTTGGTATGTACATAGACTTTCCCTCTGTATGGAGATACTTCCGGGAATATATAGTGGCGTCCGGCAGCATTTTAGAACTTAAGAAGGCGCTCGACTGGAGCATTTGGTCCATGGACACATGTGACGCGGAGGAGAAAAGCTAGTTGAGAGGCACATTTTTCAAGAGGGACGGGGTTGTTCCACAACGTCGGGGCCGCTGTAGACGCGGTTTGTCTTGTGAAACTTTTGGCCTGCCCCCATGCATCTTCTATAACTAACAGAGATTTCAGCCCCACCACATATACACACATGTACGCATACAGAACGCTAAAGATAGAAATCCCCTGGCGCCTCATCGAGGAGCGTCCAGACGTCCTAGACCTCGTCACGAGGATGCACCTAGCGGCGGAGGAGTACGCCAGAAGGCTGTTGAAGGAGATTACGGGACAAGATGAACCAAAGCTCGCGCCGGAGGAGCTAGACCGTCTCCTCACGCCAGACAGGCGGGAGCTGGCGCGCCGGATAATCGAGGAAGTGTTTCCCAAGTACGGGCTTGGGAAGGCTTTTGTGGATTACGCCAAGTTCCTCTGGCGTGATACAGTGTTTCAACGGGCAGTTCCGTTGAACACCCAGTTAAGAACCGAAAACGAAAGAGATACGAGTAAGGCGGTCTTTGTCGACCTAAAGAGCGGTGTCGTCAGAGTGCGGAAGTTGGGCATACCGCCTTTTGTCGTAAAATTGAAGAAGAGCGACATCGCTTGGATAAGGGAGAGACTACAGGAAGACGCCAGACTCAAGTTGGCATATTTGGGCGTTGACGTGAGGAGGGGCAAGGATCCTACTTACGGCGGCCTATACATCGCCCTGGTGTTCGCTAGGGAGGTCAAGCCGGTGGAGCCCAGGGCTATTGTCGTCGTAGATGTCAACCGGTTGGACCACTACATAAAGGTTGGCCTCGTGGCCGACGGTCGTGTCGTGGAGCTATTGAAGTTCCCCAAGAAAGAGCGGATACGGAAGCTTGAGAGGATACATGCTCACATAAGCCAATTGGAGAAAGCCCTCGCACGTGTAGACGAGGACAGAGACCCGCGTAGAGCGCTAGACCTTCAGAGACAGTTGTGGAAACTTGAGACGAAACGCTACGGCATAATCCGCGACGTCGTTATAAACGCCGCCCGCGAGATCATAAAGCTTGCGAGGGAGCACCAAGCCGCGATCGTAGTGGATACAATAGAGGACGACACCTACCGGGAGCTGAAGGAGTGCAACGGAAACGGCGTGAGGAAACACTTCCTAGACGGGCTTGGGCAGTTAAGGAGACGCTTGCAAGCGCTCGCACAATGGTACGGCCTTCCGTATGTGGAGGAGCGGCTATACAGTACGATCTGTCCTAGATGCGGCGCTAAGATGGCGGAAGAGGGGAGACGCGTAATGCATTGCCCCGCCTGCGGCTTCGGGGCACATAGAGACAACGTCCCCATGATATGGGCAGAGAAGAAGTATCAAGAGCTGATAGAGAAGACAAAACAACCCACTTTTTCCTCCGCACCGGCGACCGTCACATTTTTAACCTCGTAAGTTTTCTTGCTTCACAAACGACGCCTGGCCCCCGGGGCGGCCGACGGGGGCGCGAAGATGGGGAAAGTTAACGACTTGGCGTCACGTCCCCCGGGTGAGCCGCCCTCTCGCCCCGGTGTACCCGGGGCGGGCCCCCAAGTCCCCCAGGGAGGGGCCAAGAAAGAGATAGGGGGACAAAATGGTGGAATGAGATAAAAGAGAAAGATCTAAAAAAGCCCTTTGTTAAAGCTCTCTACATATCGCTTCTCAAAAGGGGGATAATAGACGAGAGAGGCGAGTTCAAGAAAGAGGTTAAGAAACCCGAGATGCCAAAGGGGCTATATGCGAGAGAGTGGGTGGAGATGCATATGCGTTTTGACGAAATAGGAGCTATCAAAATAGCACAAGACGAAGTCGATAGAAACGCCTTAGACCTCTTCTACAGCGATATACAAGTACAAGGCTGGCATAGAATTATGGTAAAAACCTTCCTAAAGGCAGCGGGGGTTACAGACGGCCAAGCCGTACTAGAGCCCTACTCCAGAGAGGGCCACATAGCCGCCTTCTACCACGAGGACTATAAGCCAGCCTCTTACCTCGGCTACGACCCCAGCGCCGTCTTTGTTGAAATGGCAAAAGCTGTGGCGCCCTCAGCGACTTTTGTGACAGTTTCGACAGCATGCGAAATTTCAGGTCATTACGACGCCGTGTTACTCATAGAAAAGCTCCAGTGGATGCCCGACCCACTCCGCGAGCTTGAGTGTATTAGCCGAGTCTTAAAGCCAGGAGGAAGGCTATATGTCGCCCAGCCCGTAGCAGAGTCTATGCCGGGCTACCTCGCCATCCTCACGGCGGTGGGGGCACAACACGTCTTCACTTGGAGAGAGGTTGAAGATATGTTGTCATCTAGGTTCCACCTAGAGAAGCGCCTCATTAGAGCTCTGCCCTTCTACGGCGCGGTGTTTCAGAAGCGGTAGAGCGGGGCGTTTGTAGAGAGCCTAGGCACAAGCGCCATAACTACCGCCGCCATGTTTAAATCGAAGCGAGACACCACCCCTTTGGTAAGCACGCCTATTATGCCCTCTTTATAGCCGATTGCAACTCTTCCAAAGTACCTCTCTGCCAGAACCCCCAACTCAACCCCCCTTAACACATCGTTGAGAAATATGTCGGGGACTTGGAAGGCAGGGCCAAAGCCTATTGTAACAACGCCGTTTCTATCCGCTATTGCAGCCACAGTGACGTCTAAATAACGCCCGCCCGCCTGTAGTACGCCTGCCTCAATCCCAACGCCATGTTCTGCATTTTGCACAACGGAAAGCGCCGCCCTCGCCCTCTCTATGGCCCCCGCGACCACAGTCTCAACGCCAATGGGCTGCGGAGGGAGAGACACAGGCTTTTCGACGGGGACTACTTGCGCCCTCATCCCAAAGAGCTTATACGCCGCTTGAACAGCCCTCAGCTTATTTGGATTTCTAGACGCAACGGCGACAATCATACTTTAAACTCGATACAGACAAAGCCCATACGCTCAGCCTTTTCTATAGACACCTCTCTAGCCTCCTCTACCTCTTCCTTCTCGCCTGGCGGCCTAGAGAGAGTGGCGACTATACGCAAAGGCCTCATCCCCTCGGCTATTTCTACTACCTCTCTGACGGTGTAGAACCTCGCCCTCGAGTAGAAGGGGTGGCCCCTCGCGCCCATCTCTACGTACAGTCTGCCCCAGGGCGACTCTCTCGGCACTATACACGCCACAACCCTCTCGGCCACCCTCGCGGCTTCGCGCAAAACCGCCCTCGGGTTGTCCACGAAACAGAGGGTAACGACCAGGAGGGCGCAGGGGAGGGATTTTTCCCTCAGCGGGAGGGCCTCCCCCACCGCCTCCACCAGCTCCAACTCCCGCGGAGCTAACTTAAGCATCTCTCTCACGGGGTCTACGCCCACTCTTAACCCAAGCGGCGCGGCGAACCTCCCCGTCCCGACGCCCACTTCCACGCCCCCGCGGCAGTCGAACCTAGATACGGCGTCTAGCTCCGACTTATACAGCGCAGGATGCGCCGCGTACCACCTATCGTAGTCCACCGCCCTAGACCTAAAAACCTCCACAACTAGAAAAACACGGGGTATATTTACCGTTTTGCCTATCCCAGATGTGGGGGGTGCTCACCCCCTTTGTTAACCACAACGCCTGTTGGGGCGGGTCGGCCTTCTGTAAGCGTTCAATTTGTAACCTGTGGGGGTCTGTCCGCCGTTGATCCCGCCTTGGACTTGACAGACGGAGGTCCCCAGACGGCTATTTTAGTTCGGCGATAGCGTTTTTCAGAACCTCCGCCGCCAACTCTACCTCTTTGACGTCTATGTGTTCATCCTCCGTGTGAGCTAGCCGCGGGTCGCCGGGGCCAAAGGCGGCGATGTCTCTGGTGAGGTCGACGAGGAGGTTGAAGTCGGCTGTGCCCCACTTCTTGCTGAGCTTGGGCTCTAGGCCGAGTTTTAACAGCCCTCTGATGAGCGCCCTGGCGGCTGGGTTTATGGGCGAGACCTCGGCCGGCTCTACGCAGCTCCTCGCCCTTGCCTGCGGGGGGAGGGCCGAGAGGAGGTCGTGGCATGTCCTACCGGGGGGTATCCTCACGTCTAGAACCATAGTGCATCTCGTCGGTATTTTGTTTGGGGCGTCGCCGCAGTTAATCACAGTGGGCGTGACAGTGAAGGCGTCGTATCTCTCGGCGTGTCCAAGGGCCCTCTTGATCTCTTGGTATATGGCGTAGAGCTCCTCCACGATGTTGCCGTATATGGGGGAGCTGGCGTGGCCGCCTCTAGACTCCAGCTCTATGTACACCTTGGCGCCGCCTCTGTAGGCATACGCCACGTGGAGAGAGGTGGGCTCCCCCACGTAAATATAGCGGGGCCTGGGGGGTCCCCCCTTCAGGAGGGCCTCCGTGCCGGCGCTGTCATCTTCTTCGGCAGTGACAAGGGCAAGCACCAGAGTCCCCCGGGGCTCTGCCTCGAGGAAGGCCTTTGTGTAAGCTGCCAAGGGGCCTTTGTCGTCTACCGCCCCGCGGCCCCACAGCACGTCCCCCTCCCTCCTCACTGGCAGGGGGCCGGGCACTGTGTCCATGTGGGCGTGTAGCCACACGACAGGCTCGCCGCGGCCTTTCACAGCAATTACGTTACCAGCCTCGTCGATCCATACGTCTGGGACGTATTGTCTCAGATAGCGCTGGAGCCACCTGGCCAACTCGCCCTCGCCGTGGGGAGGGCTGTAGATTTTGAGCACTTCCTCAAGTAAGGCGGCGACGTCCATAAGCCAAATTTCAGGAGGTATAAAAATTGTTGTAAAACCACAAAATATATATCAACCCCTGTGTAATAGAGGACATGTTTCTTAGGTCGGCGTTGGAACTTGCGAGGAAACTAGGCGCCTTTACTGCAGCTCAAGCCGCGTCGTATCTTGGGATCTCTTTAGAGGAGGTCGAGAGGAGGCTAGATAAATTGGTAGAGGGGGGAGCGCTGAGGGCTGTGGTGATAGCTGGCGTTAAGTTTTATTATAGAGACCCGCAGACTGCCGCCGAGGTGATACTCGACTCAGTAGATATCTCTACACTTCCCAGAGAGGAGCGGGAAAAGCTTATGAGGCTATGACCTGGCGTTGGGAGAAAGTAAACGAATGTATGGAGAGGCGCTATATATCTGGAGAGGGAGCCACAGTGGCGCAGTTTCGATTAAAGGCCGGCTGCGTCGCACAGAGACACAGCCACCCAAACGAGCAGATCTCTGTGGTATTAGAGGGTGTTATAGAGTTTGACATAGGTGGGATGAGATTTACTGCATCTACAGGAGATGTGGTATATGTACCGCCGGGCGTAGAACATGAGGCCGTGGCAATAACCGACGCCGTGGTAATAGACGTCTTCTCACCGCCTAGAAAAGACTGGGTTACTAAATAGGGCCAACGGCAATCGCCTGTCCCTAGGGACTTTCTCCCCGCCCATGCCATCATCGGCATCCACGGTACCTCAGGCGTGGTGCCGGACAGCACGCGGCTGCACGTTTTTCGACGTTTAGAGAGGAGGTCCTCCTCGGATTTACTTTTATCACTTCCCCTCCCTCGCCTTCTATACGATCTCTCTAATTCTAAAGCCCGCCCTATAGATCCCGTCCCTTGGCTTAGGATTGCTATCTCTGATATCATGTCCTTCGACGTCTCCTTTGGCAAATTTTTGGCCGCGGTGGCAGCGCTTAGCCTCTCTGTCTCCCTTACGACGAGATTTGTCACTTTCCTCCTCACGTCGTTCTTTTGCCCGGTTCGCTCCTCTTGACGGTGCAGCTTGCGTGCCACGGGCCCTTGGTAGATTGCAAGATCTCCCTGTAGCTGTGGTATCCAACCGTTATGTCTCTTAATATTTGTCTCAAGGATGTAGATCTTGTCGCCGACATTCACTGTCACATTTTCGTTCAAATACTAAGGACATTAGCGCGATAGAAGATATATACCCCCCACACCTCTTTTCCATGGCTGAGAAAGCTCTTGCCGTTGGAATTGCACTAGCTCTTGCCATTGGCGTGGCGGCCCTTTTCGCCGTGTTTTATATATGTCAGCCAAAGCCGGCGGCCCCCCAGCCTGTTAAGCCAAAAATAGTCCTCGTCTCTGTGGATTTTGTCATCGGCGGCCCCGAGACAGATAAGTTAGTAAAGGCGCTTACAGAACTTTCACAAAGAGACGACGTGGCAGGCATAGTGCTTGTGATAAACTCGCCAGGCGGCACAGTCTCTGGGACAGAGACACTCTACACTACTCTCCTCGGTTTAAACAAGACGAAATACGCCGTGATTGTCGGCCTCGGCGCCTCCGGCGCCTACTACACCGCCGTGGCGGCCGAGAGGATATACGCGGCGCCCTCCAGCTGGGTGGGTAGCATCGGCGTTGTGGCCGTCATCTGGCCTGACCTATACCTATACGACGCAGCTGACTATATATACACCACAGGGCCGTTGAAGTACTACGGCGAAGATCTCCACGGCTATTACGACGACGTAGAGAAAATCAGACAAAACTTTGTAGAGGCTGTGTTGAGGGGGAGGGCGGGAAGAATCAAGGCGGACCCGGCGGTTTTAGAAACCGCAGGCCTCTTCACGGCGGAGGAGGCATTGAAGCTAGGCCTCGTGGATAAAATAGGAGGGGTCCTCGACGCCGCGAGAGATATGGCAGAGGAGCTGGGCCTTAGGAACTACTCCCTGGTCTACCTAGGCGATTTGATGAACATGACGGCGGCGGCCGCCTCGGCCTGGAGAGTGCCTCTGTCCCAGCTCCTCAACGCCTCTCCCATCCCCATATTCTATATCTACCCCGGCGTGCTTCAGATCGACGTAAGAGCCGGCGTCCCCAGAAACGTTACTCTCCCCACGTCTCCGCTGGGGAAGCCCTACGTGGTGTTGGACATGTCCCACGGCAACATGGTGCCAAGGGGCTTTATCGAAGTGCTTAGGGCCGAGCTGGCCGTCCGGGGCTTCGCGCTGGTGGCGGCGGCGAGCGAGAACCAACTGACCTCTCTCCTGGCCAACGCCACGGGGCTGGTCGTGGTTAACCCAACTGCGCCGTTTTCAAGAGACGCCCTGGCGGCTGTGTTAAACGCGACGGCCAGGGGGGTGAGGACGGCCTACTTCTACGACATGAGGGCAAGCGCCGTCGTTATTTCAGGAGGGGCGGCCTACGTGGCGCCCTACTCCGCCTACGCCGTCTTCGACCCCCTTCCTATGTACTTCAACATGTCCGGCCTAAGGGCAGTCTACAACTTCACAGCAGGGGGCAGGACCTACCTCCAGAACTGGCAGTTCGTCTATGTGGAGCCCAGCGGAAACTGGACCCTTTTGAGCGGCGTGAGGAGGCTGGTCCTCTTCAGCCCCTCGGCGGTGGCGACCAACGCCCCCCATAGGCTGACGGTGAGGGGCTACGTCTTCGGCTACGGAGAGGGGAACTACACCGTGGCTGCGCAGGCCGGCAACTTCCTCTTCGTGGGGTCGGTCAGATCCTTCACGCCCTACTTCATAACCCTGGGCGACAACCGCAGGTTCTTTAGCAACGTGGTGGCGTGGCTGACGGAGCCCAGACAGATAAAGGCCGCCAAGGCGCCCCACGCCTCCGGCGTCATCTACGTAGGCGGCTGAGCTCCTCCACGAGGACGGGGAGGAGGTCTCTTGGAATCCTCGCCCCGGCCGCATTTGGATGGCCCCCGCCCGAAACGCCGTATCTCCTGGCGAAATCCCTCAGAAAGGCGTTTAGGTCAAGCCCCCTGGAGCGGAGGCTCACAATATACATGTCGCCTCTAGCCTCAGCCGCCACCCCTACCTCAGCCCCCGTCAGCCCCCTGGCCAAGTTGGCGGCTAAGCCAAGCGGCCCCGGCGGGTTGACCACCAACGCGACTGAGCCGCGGAGCGAGACGTTCTTCTCCACCCACCAGACGAGCTCCTCGTTGACCCTCGCCTGCTCCTCAGCCATCTTCATAAGCCTAGCCATCGCAGACGGCGGGAGGTTCTTCGCCAGATGCCTAACCACCTCCCTCTTGAAGTCGTGGTCCCTCCTAGCCCTCTCCAAGCCTTGCATCAGAACCCCCGCCTCGAAGTATATAATCCGGCGGTCCCAAGCCTCCAGCGCCTCCCTAACCCACGGCGTGTGATCCATATAGTCGCTGATGGCGCCGTAGAGGGCAACTCTACTGTAGGACTTGGGGAGCCTCCCGCCGAGGAGTCTATACGCCAGCTCGGAGGCCGAGGAGCCCACCTCGTGCACAACCTCCACACGAGGCAAGTCGGCGGAAAGGGGGTGGTGGTCGACGTAGACCACCCTCCCCCCGTACCCGGCGAAAACCCGCCCAGCCTCCTCCGCCGCCTTCTCGTCTATCGCCACGTCCACTATGTAGACGTCGCCCCGGGCGAACTCCCTAAAGTCCTCCAGCAGGTCCACTGGATGTGTAAAATAGACCTCAACCTCGTCGTACTCCCCCGCCAGTGCCGCCACAACAACAGCCGCTGAACAAACGCCGTCGGCATCACCATGTGCAAAGACCGTCAAAACACGGCCCATAAATTTATATAATGACCCACTATATAAAATACGGCGGCAGAGGGCCCCGCGGGGGGCGCCGTGAAGCTCCCGCAGTCGGTCCCCCTTGTACACACAGTCGTCAAACGTCGTCATGTATCAAACGACAGAGAGTAAATCGCTAGCTTCAGCTGTTGACTTTTATACTACCGCCGTGGAGACAAGCCGATAGAGCCAAGGGCGAGTGACATCAACCGTCTAGACCGCGGCATTACATTTGCTTTGGTTAAAGACGGCAAGATTTCAAAGCGTTGTAGACTGCCCGACGAATGCCCAAAAGGCGTATCTGCGGGCGCGCGCCGAACCCCCGGGAAAGGCCGGTGAAGCAAAGGGGAGCGCCCGTCGAGAAAGAGACTCTCTCGTACAACACCTTTAAGTGCGTAAACTATTTATAGCGCGTTCATAGGCACGGCCGTGGAGATCGTTGTGAAAGACGTCGTTAAGTACTACGGCGACTACCCGGCGCTTAGAGGAGTCACTCTGGAGGTGCCGAAAGGCGCCTTCCAATGCATCATCGGCCCCTCAGGCTCTGGCAAGTCGACGCTTCTCCACATCATAGGGGGCGTGGACAAGCCCACAAGCGGCGAGGTGACGGTGGCCGGGGTGAGGCTAAATGACCTAGGCGATGACGAGCTTGCCGAGTTCAGGAACAGAAACGTCGGCTTCGTCTTCCAGATGTTCTACCTCATCCCCCGTATGTCTATCCTAGAAAACGTGGAGCTACCGCTGATCCTCAGGAGAGTGCCGAGAGAGGAGAGGAGGAGAGCCGCCCTAGAGGCGTTGAGACTTGTGGGGCTCGGCCACATAGACCCCAGGAAGAGGCCCACCCAGTTATCCGGCGGAGAACAACAGCGCGTGGCCATCGCGAGGGCAATAGTGGCGAGGCCGAGGATACTCCTGGCAGACGAGCCCACTGGCAACCTAGACAGCGCCACCGCAAAGGTGGTGATGGACACCTTCCTAGAGCTGAAGAAAACCCTCGGCATAACAATAGTGATGGTCACCCACAACTTAGAGCTACTGCCCTACTGCGACGCCTATGCCAAGATGAGAGACGGGAAGATAGTAGAAATAAGCAGCAAGCAGCAGCCTACCTAGCCCCCCCCCCCCCCACATCTCTCTCGTGGTTAAATATTTCACCAGCTGTTCGTGGGTTAGCCTGCATCCATTTCTCTCGAGCCAGCTTCTCAAGATGTTGATTATCAACTCGGCGTTGTGTCTGCCAAGCGCCTTTTCCAACACTTCGTAGACGCGCCAGGGCTCCTCCAGGAGGAAGTAGTCCAGAGGCTTGCCAAACGCCGCCAAGACACGGTAATGCGTCAAAGTACGAAGCGACATGTCAAGAGAGCCGTAGAAGCGGGCTAGGAGGTCTCTCGTCAGACACATATCAACACTTGACCTTCTCCCCTATCTTCCCGCCCGGCGCCCTCACGCCTGTGACTGTCCTATTCTCTACGTTTACAATCACGTCGAAAAGCACGTCGAGATCGTGTAAATCTCTAAGTGATATAACTACGGCGGGGCCCGACCTGGCTACCCTCAGTAACGTCTGTAGGGTGGAGTACAGTAGTTGTTCGCCATATAATCTAAAAAGAGCTTCTAAGCCTCTGATAAAAACGACGTCTGCCTTAACTGTAGCTAACGCAGCGTATAACTCGCCTAAGTCTAGATTTACGTCTATGGATTCTACACCAAATTGTTGAACATACACGAAGCCGCCCCCAGTTACGCTTATATACTCTGCTTTTACACCCCGCTCTCGTAGAGATTTAACAGCCTTCAACATAAGCCAAGTTTTTCCAGCCCCAGGCGGTCCCACAAGGACATGTAACAGCCCCTTGTAAAGCCCGCCGACAGCTACGTCGAGACACGTCCCAGTCTCTATCCGCATTACACGCGCCTCTGCTGCCTCTGTCGGCGTTACAAAGAGTATGCCAGTGCCTTCTCTAATTACAAAGGGTAACGTGTAACCCGCCTTCCCCCCGCGTATCTTCCTCACGACGGCCTCTCTCACGGCGCCGTAGGGGTAGACCTCGTAGGCCAGCTCAATGACGTTGTCCGCCACATAAGCCACCTTTGGCGCAACCTCCCTCTCCGCCGTCAGAAAGACGTCGACCCCTCCCTGTTTTATAGCTCTGTAAATAACATTGTGGAGGATGTCCAACCCCCCTCCCATGGCGAGAAACTCCGTCACGGAGTCTATTACCAGGGCCTGCGGCTTTTCGCGAACTACTGCGTCTAACAGGGTGTTGAAAAACGCCTCCGCGCCGGCCAACACCGCCTCCCAGTAGACGAGCTTCTCGCCGAAGTTGTAGCCCAAAGCCGCCATATTCCTCCTAAAGGTTCTCTCATCTTCAAAGGCAGAGACCCAAAAAATTTTATCATAATTGTTATAGGTATACCATGCGGCAAAGGTAGTCTTTCCAGCGCCAGGCGGCCCATAGATAAGCGTGACTCCCCTAAGCATCATAAAGCTGATTATAACACATTCCTAAAATATTTTTTGATATAGCCTCCTTTCTGCACTATATCTTAGTTATGGAATCGAATATTAGGTAGAAGACCACGCCCATTACGGGCGTGTACACCAGCCCTATGAGCACCATAAGGGTTAGGGGGTCTAGGGCGAGGCCGCCCACCTGCAGTGCACCGAGTGGGCTGAAGGAAAGCGCCACTATGTAGACCATTATGGGGAGGAGCATGACGGCTACGACGAAGACTTCGAACATTAGGGAGAGTGACCTAACCAGCGACTGGGCTCTGACTTGTTTAGCCCTCAACATCCAGTCCAGCCTGGCTAGGAGCACTAAGTCGACTCTCTGGGTTATCCTAGCAGCCTTGGTCAAGACCTCCACGGTTTCTCTATAGGTGGGGCTTGGGACTCTCGCCGCGCTGTTTCTCAGGGCCTCCTCGGGGCTTGACCCCATGACGACCATCTCCCTCGCCGCCAGGGCGAGCTCTCTAGCTATGTATCTATCGTCCTCCACCTCGGCCAGCCTCGTCACCGCCCTCCCCAGGGGCACCCCCGCCGCGAGAAGCGGGAGGAGGACCGAGAGGGTGTATACGAAGTTGTTCTCGAAGTGGCTACGTCTCGCAGACACGAGGTGTACCGGGTATAGGAGGAGGCCGGCGAAGGCGAGGAGGCCGGCTATCGCCGCGAAGGCGGCCCCCGCGGCTGGCCCCAGGAGGAGCAGGCCGGCGGCCCCGGCCGCGGCTGCGGCGCCGGCGGGAGCGGCTGTCAGCGTGGCTAGGTAGCGGCGGTAGGAGAAGGCGAGGCCGCTCTGTCTATAGAGCTCGTAGAGGAGGCCCCTCATATCGAGCCGGCTCTCACCGCCTCTAGCGCCTTCTGGGGGTTTAGGTGGTACTGGGTGAAGATCTTCGCCACAACGTAGGGCGTCGAGTAGCCTTTCTCCACCATGAGGGCGATGAGCTCCTTCCTCCTGCTGTATTCCTCCCTCAGCTTCTCCAGGGGGACGAAGCGCGTCCTCGATATAGACTCTAGGTGTCTACTCTCCTCCACCTGCTCCAGGAGGTCTCTCTCCGGGTTCCACCGGAAGACGTAGTGTAGCCGGGGCCTCCCGCCCCTCGCCACGCCCATGTTTTCGGCGATCTCCACCACTCTTCTGACAATCTGGCCGCCTACCTTAACCCTCATGATGCGGACAAACACGTGGGCGAGGCCTATCAACATGGGGGGGACGTGCATCGGCCTAGTGAGGAGGCGCCGCACTGCGTCTTCGATAGTCTCGGCGTGCATAGTGGTGGCCCCCGCGTGGCCTGAGCCGAAGGCTTGGAAGAGGACGTAGGCCTCCTCGCCGCGGATCTCGCCGACGACCACGTAGTCCGGCCGCGACCTCATGGCGACCGCTAGTAGGTCGAAGGCCGAGACGTCTCTCACGCCCTCCCACCTGGAGGGCCTCGTGAGGAGGGCTTGCCAATGCTCGTGAACTATGTTTATCTCCCTGGTGTCTTCGATAGTGAGGATCTTGGCGTCGGGCCTAATGAGGTATAGGAGGGCGTTCAACAGCGTCGTCTTCCCGGCGCCGGTGGGCCCCACGATCACTATGTTCCTCCCGTAGTCGAGCATAAGCCATAGGTAGGCCACGGCGTCGGCGGAGATTGTGCCCGTCTTCACCATGTCCACCAGAGTTATCGGCGAGACGAAGTACTTCCTTATGACGAAGGAGGGGCCCCGCGGCGATACAGGCGGCGTCGCCAGCTCAAGTCTGTAACCCTCGGGGAGCATCCCCTCGAGTATGGGGTCGGCGTAGGAGACCGACTTGCCCACCAGGGCGGAGAACTTCTGCACATAGCTGTCCAACTCCTCCGCCGTGAGGACTATGTCTGTCTTCAGAGACTCCCACCTGCTGTGCCAGATGTACACAGCACCGGGCCCGTCGACGTGGACGTCCTCGATGTAGGGGTCCCTCATGAGGGGGTCCAACACCCCGTAGCCCAGGAGATCCCGCCGCAGGTAGTACAGAAGCTTGCCCCAAGCCCTCTCGTCTACCTTTATCTTAAACTCGGCGGCCGCCCGCCTAACCAACTCCTCTAGATACTCCACCCGCCTCTCCCGCGCCAGCTTCAACACGCCGTCTCTAACCTCGCCCACGTTTTGCACAGCCCGCTTCAGCCTCTGAAGCGTATCGGCCTCCTCCTTAGACAACGGCGGCTCCACAGCCCTATACCGCCTAAAGCCGTCTCGATCCACGTACACAATGGCGTGGACCAGCTCGGAGATCTCGTACTCGTCCAAAATCTCTAGTAGCCCATCCACGCCGGCGCCCATAGCCCCACCGCCAGAACCACAGCCCCAACCCCCGCGTGGAGGAGGCCAGCCCTCGCGCTGTTGTAGACAACCCTCCCCACCACCAGCCCACCCACGAGGACTCCCGCAAACCCAGATAAATACAACGCCCGGAGGACGGCAGACTTGTCTAAGACAGCCGCCTTGATTCCGCCCTGGGCCGGGGCCGCTGCCATCATCTGGGCCAGCTGAGGCAGAAGCATGTAGATCAACACGTCTGTCAACACGGCCAACACGACGACTATTGCGTAATACAGCGCCACGTACGGCCTGAGCTGTGAGGCGACGCTCTGGCGGAACTCCACCACCGTGGCGAAGCTCCTAGCGGACACGTCTAACACCTCGGGAAGCCTGGCGCCGCTACGCGCCGCCTCAGTCACAATAAGGGCAAACCTCCTAAAGTTGGGGGACGGGACCTCCCCCGCCACCCGCCACAGAGCCTCCTCCACCGTAAGCCCGCCCACTTCAGACAGAGTTAGGACGCGCCTAAGCACGTCGGCCATAGGCCTAAGCGCCAGAGCCGCCGCAGACTCCACAGCCCCCCTCAGGCTCAGCCCCGCCGACACGGCGTCAGAAAGCACGCGCAGGACTTGGGGGATCTGCCCCTCCAGCCTGTAGACGTACACAGCCCTGCGCCACCCGCCAAACCCAACCCCCGCCAGAACCAACCCAACCAAGACAAAAACTAAAAAGTCGGACATGTAAAAAAGAAGGCGGCCTTTATATAAGCCTAACTCGCGGTAACCGTAACCGCGAACTCGGTGCCCTTCGACGTCACTATCTTGATGACGTAGTCACTGCCTGCCGTAAGTGTGGCAGTACATGTAGCTTTAACTTGTGTTAATGTGCCCGGGTCTATAGTAGTACTTAGGCTAGCTGTACATATCGGGGTTAGGGTGCCTGGCTTCATTATGTATGCAGTGACTATTGTGGCTTTATCTCCGCCGAGGTTACGGACGTAGAGTGTTGCCGTACCATTCGTGAGTAGTGTAGCGGCTTCGATTTTTAGTTTTTCTGAGGTGGCCATCTGCTCGGCCTGGCTTGTGGCTTTTGTGACGTAGCCGGCAAACCAGAGGTATACCAACACGGCGCCTATCACCGCCACCACTATCAGCAACACGACGGCGACGATCGGTTCTAGACCTTTCACCTTGTTCATGGGTATAAGAAACGTGCCACTATTTATATTCTGTGGTGGGGGTTCCGTACTACCAGTGTAGCATATTAACGCGTTCTTTTCGCCCGGCGTATTGTATACGCCACGGCGACGCCGGCAACCACAGCTCCGACGGCAAGCGCTACCGCAGGCGTCGGATCTAGCGTCCAAACCGCTTCGGCCTCTACGGGCCCTGTCACAGCTATGCTCTTGGTCACAACGCCGTTGATTGCCCATCCGGCGAATGTGTACCTGATGGGGAAGGGGTTCCACACAGCCGCCGGCGCCACCTCCGGCGTTATCGTCGTCCCCACGGGGTTTTGATCGTAGTAAAGTTTTTCTTTTACTGTGGTGTAAGGTCTATGCGTGGTGTTTCTGAGGTTGTGGTGTCTGTGCTTCTTCTTGTGGTGTCTCTTGTACTGTCTGTCTTTGTCGTGTCTGTCTTCTTCAACGTGGTCTATTCGCCGTCGCAGTCTGGCATGGCTGTCGAGGCGGCCAAGCCGTTGTGTGTGGCGCGGGCTGTGGCTGTGGCTAACGACGGCGGCGTGGCCGTCGTCTATGTCTACAACGTGGGGGGCGGCCTCTGTGTCTTTGACAAGGCCTACGCTATATACGGCGGCGTGGTTTATCCGCCGTCGAATATAAACTATACAGTCCCCCCGGGGGCTGTGGCCAGGATAAACACAACGCTTAGATACGGCCCCGGCTTTATCTACCGTCTGACGGGGCCTAGGGGAGAGGTTGTGGAGGGGAGGCCATGAGGGGTCTCTCTACCGTAGCCTCCTTCGTAGTGTTTCTAGCCGCGTTTACAGTGGTGATGTTTTCCATATTCTACTTCTACGGCTTGCTTCGGGAGGCTACTCAGAAGGGGGTGGCGGCTATCTACTCCTCTATCACATACGACACCGCGGCGAACATCTCCATGTCGGGAGGCGCTTGCGGAGTGGGCGGCGGGCCCTACCTCTACTACGTGGTGACAGACTCGGGAGGCGGCTTGTTGTACAACGGCACCTCTCCCCCGCCGTGTCCCCCGGGGAGGCCTGGCCTATATCTATACAGAGCCGTTAGGAGAGACGGGGGTGTATCTACCGCCGTCGTGTCTATAGGCGGCGTTTGGCTCTCTGCGGCGTCTAACGCCAGCGTAGTGGTGTTAAACGACTACAGGAGGACCTTCGCGCTGGCTTTAAACGTGACTATATACAACCCGACGGGCGGCTACGCCGTAGTTACAAACATCACGGCGTCTCTAGGAGCGCCTCAGATTAACTGTAGCGGGCCCCCCGCCTACAACCAGCCGGTGGTGGTGCCGCCCGGCGGCTCAAAGACCGTACAGCTGGGCGCCGCAGTCTGCGCCGCCAGCTACGACTTTGTGCTAGGCGGCCGGCCGGCGTCTGTTGTGGCAAACATCTCGGCGCGGTACAAAAACCTGACCCTCTACACGTCGTCACAGCCTGTAGCCACGGCCTACACAGCGCAGCCAACCCGCGGCAACTTCACGGCGGGCGGGGGCCGCTGCCTAGTTGGCTATATGCCAGAGGGGGCGGTCTACTACGTACTCCTCAGCGGAAGCACGCCAATTTTAAACGGGACGCCGCAGTGGCAAAGCCCTGGATACGCCGTGGTGCCCTGTCCAAACTCCGGGGGGCTCTTCCGCTATAGGGTGGTGTCTAGTTCGGGCTCTGTCGTCGAG
The DNA here is from genome assembly GCF_000015205.1 of Pyrobaculum islandicum DSM 4184. Lineage (NCBI taxonomy): Archaea > Thermoproteati > Thermoproteota > Thermoprotei > Thermoproteales > Thermoproteaceae > Pyrobaculum > Pyrobaculum islandicum. The sequence goes on from NC_008701.1 coordinate 1,275,827, forward strand.
GTGCCGGTGGCCGTGGGGAGGATCCTGGCGTGGGCCGAGAGCAACATCACAGTGGCCTACGTCAACTCCATAAACCAGACTATACGCTTCGACCTATACCTCCGATTCACAAACCCAAACACTGGCTTCACCCCATTCAACGCCACCTACAGCCTCGTATACAACAATAGCCTCCTCAGTTGCAGTCCCACCAATGGTTCATTAAACAACATCGTGCTTCAGCCTGGGGATACCCGCGCCGTGTATGCCGACACGGTCGCCTGCACAGTCTTGGGTAAGTTCAACGTTACAAACGTCGGGGTGAAAATCGACGCTGTATACACCGGCGGGGGCTATAGCCAGACGTTATACAGCGGCGTGGTCGGCGTGGCGAGCTACGCCGCGGCCCCCAACTGGGTTGTGGTGAGGGTGGTGTGGGGGAGCGGAGCCGCGGCGGGTACCCCCGGGTACGGCGTGGCTCAGTTCGTCTACCGGAGGGGGTTGGTTTCCCTCCTGTGGACGCCCGCCGCCGCGCCCCCGCCGCCCGTGTGTCCAGCCACCCGCGTATATCTAGACACCTCTCTAGCCCCGCTTCTCTCCGCCAGCTGGAGGCTGGTAGGCAACTATAACGTCACGACACTGTCGATGAAGATATACCCAGGTTGGCCAGAGGATTACACAGTTGCCACGCTGGCCCCCACAACTGCCCCCCAGCAGGTCTCTCTTGTAAAAGCCGCCTCGTATGGCTCCGCACAGTACTCGGTGTACCTCGGCGGCCTCCTGCAGTTCAATGAAAGTCTCAGTTTCAACAACCCCGTCTCTCTGCCCGCCCCTCTGCGGTGGGTGACGAAGGCCTCCGGGCCGTATTGGGTTACTGCAAACGCGTCTGTGGCGGCGTTGTGTAGCTACCCCCTTCTCAACCTCACAGCCACGCCTATGTCTAAGCTCTACAGCCAGACCTTCTCATGCGGCACTACGACGTATGTTGAGGGTTTTGGAGGTTACTGTAGTTTTTTTGGGTTTGATACGACGCCGCCGTGGCTAATTCTAAAGGCGAGTAATCGCCTTTCAGCGGCTTACATAAGCGATAGGGTTGGGAATCCAGTGCCGTCGTTATATACAGAGGGTAACAACGGCTGGGGCGCTGGGTTTATAAACGTGACGCAGTGGGTAGGCCCGGTCTCGGCTGGGAGTAGCTTTTCAATACAGTACTACCTCCAAGCTGCGCTGTCTGGCACAGACTATCTACAGGTGAACTTCTTCATCGACGTAAATGGAGACGGTAGGCCAGACCAGGAGGTTATATACTACTACTCCGTAAACGGGAGGACGCCGGCTGCGCTGGCTTACAACTTCTACGGCTACGCCATACCCACCACATCTATATTACTGACCAACTTCCAGAATACACAAACCACCTGGCTTACTCTCACAATTCCACAGGTGTACTCCAGCGGCAAAATAGTCGGATTCGCAGTCGCCACGTATTCTCCAAACGGCAACACAAAGGTGTACTGGGACAACATAAAACTCTGTGTATTGCCAAACAACATCGCCGTGTACACCAGAGGCTATAGCTACACCCAGGTATACATCGACCCCAACACCGGCAACCCAGCGCCTTCTCTAGCTACTGAGGTGGATGCCTACGGCGCCTCCGGCAACCCCCAGACGGATTGGGGAGCCGCCATCGCGGTCTACAAGCTGGCTCAGCCCGTCCCAGCCCTCGGCACCACCGTCTCCGTCTGGGGGCTCTACCAGAAGGACGCCAACGACCTCTCTAACAACGTGGCGTATGTCTCCGTCGGCGTCGACGCCAACGGAGATGGCCAGGTGGATAAGGAGTACATCCTCTACAGAAGCGACACGGGAGGAGGCCCCGGCGCCATAGTGTCGGCCTTCTTCAAAGACGCAGCCGGAAACCCAGTCTACGTATGTACAGTAGACACCACCGGCGCCTGCGCCGCCACAGACCCCCGCTTCGTCGTCGTAAACCTCGGCGCTATGACAAGCGGCAACAGCTACACCTGGAGCTACACCCTAAACGACCAAGGCGCGGTGGTGGCCATAGCCCTAGCCGCCACAGACGGCAGCTACTACGGCGAAGGATACAGCGGCGACGTCTGGGTGTACTGGGATAACCTGCAGCTTCAATACAGCGCGTGTCCTCTCCCCGCCGGCTGGAGCGTCTTGGGCGCCTACGCCTGGCAGTCGTATAACTACCTCCTGGCCTCTGGGAGCGTTGCTGTGTATAGGGGGCTCGTCGCCGGTGGGCTTACCTACGTGTCTAACTTCACGGGGGTTGGGGCCTACGCGGTTTTTGACTCCTCTCTCACGCCGATTTTCGGCGTCTCCATAAGCGGTAGCGGCTTCTCAGCCCTATGCGGCTCCTCCGCCGTCTCGCTCGGCTCTCTGCCGTCGGCTGCGTGGGTTGAGCTTAGGCCTCTCTCGGGGCTAGGCGACATAATCGTGAGAGACCAGTACGGAAACATCCTAGCTAGATACGGCTGCCCCTACACCGCGGCGCCGCAGTACATAGGGTACAAAACCACAAACACCCTCAAAATATACAACATAACAGCGCTGGGCTAACATGGGAGCAGAAAAGACGGCGCAGGCCGAGGAGAGGAGGCAACAAGCCGAGGAGGTCGAGGAGAGGAGGCGGGGCGCCGTGTTGATCATACTAGGCCTGGCGGCCCTCCTGGGGGCTTTCTGGGGCGGCTTGATCCTGCCCGCCGCGGCTGGGGCGCCCCGAGCCCTTCCAGGGAGAGGCAGTTATACAAGGGGCTTGTCTGTGGGTAAGACCCCCTCCCCTTAGGCGGGGTTTCCACTGTGGGGGTCTCGGCCGTTGCCCCTCGCCGGGGTTATGGGCCGCGACGGGGCGGGCATTGCGGCGGGGTGTCCCCCGCCGGGGCCATCTTACACGTAGGTTGACCCGTCTCGCCCTGTGGAAGGCGCCGCTGTCTAAGCCTTTCTCTGCCCTCTTCACCGCTCTGCCATGAAAAATATACTCGCAGAACCCATCCCCCGCCCTGAGGGGCGAGGCTTTCGGTTGTATTTTTTAAAAGCTGTTGTTTTTGCGTGGGGTATGGAGCTGGTTTTACAGGTGGTGTTTCTCGTCTTGCTTGTGGCTCTTCCGCTGGCCTCTAGGCGGGTGGAGCATAACCTCGAGCTGTTTTTCTTGGGGGTTGGCGTCGTGGCGGCGTCTGTTGGGGGGGTCTGGAGCCTGCACCTTCTTGAGGAGGCTCTTCTCCACCCCGTGGCTGTCTACCAGCCGGGGGTCGGCTACGTGCCGGTGGGCATCACGCAGGTTGTTCTTCTGGCCGGGCTGGCCTTCTACCTCTTGAGGCGGAGACTAGCGGCTTGGGCCGGCGCTCTGGCTAGGCCTGGGGTGCTGGCTGCTTTGGTCCTGGCGCTGGGGCTCTCTAGTAGCGTGGTGTCTGCGGTTGTGGCGGCGGCGGTGCTGGCGGAGCTTCTGGCGTTTGCAAGGGCGCCGCACAGCTACAAGGCGGTTGCGGCTGTGTCCGGCGCATACGCCATCGGCGCCGGCGCGGCTCTACTGCCGCTAGGCGAGCCACTGTCAGCCATCGCAGTGGCTAAGCTGAGACAAGGCTTTTTCTACCTCGTAGATGTCCTCCTCGACGTGGTCCTCATCTTGGTGATCTTCTTCGCCCTGTACACCTACTTCGCGCTGGCGAGGCGGAGGGGCGCCGGGGCGGAGGTAGAGCCGTATGAGCCGGAGCTTAGGGAGGTCTTCGCCAGGGCGGCTAGGGTGTACGTCTTCATCTTCGCCTTGACCATACTGGGCGAGTTTTTCAAGCCGCTCGCCGCCGCCGTCTCTGGACTCGGCAGAGAGGCCCTCTACCTCTTCGGCGCGGTCTCCGCCGTGGCAGACAATGCCACCCTCGTCGCAGCTCTGGTGGGCCCCGAGATGGCCCCAGAGGCGCTCCGGAGCTTCCTAACGTCGCTCATCATCGCAGGCGGCTTCACGGTGCCCGGCAACGTGCCCAACATCGTGCTGGCGGGCGCCCTAAAGATCGGCTTTAGGGAGTGGCTGAGGCTGGCCCTCCCCGTCGGCATCCCCGTGTTTACAGCCGCAGGGCTCTACACCCTGGCCCTCCTCCCACACCCGCCGCTGTTGTAGGCCTACCGGCGCGCGGTTACTAAAATATATATATCTCCGTCTGTTACGGGTCTTGTGGATGAGTTGAGAAAGGTTAGGTCTATTGTTGCGGCTTTTGCCTCTGAGGCTTTGGGGAAGTTGGAGAAGGGGAAGGCGGTAGGCGAGAGAGAGCTTATCTTCCTAGCCCTCTACCTCATCTTGAGGCGGCTGGAGGAGCTGGAGGAAGAGCAGCGGAATACGCTAAACGCCTTCCACCGCCTCGACGAGCTTGTAGACGTAGTAAAGGAGCTGAAGGCGGCGGTGAAAAAGCTCGCGGGCGAGGGTCAGATGACATAACGAAGGGGGTTGCCTGTTGTAGCCTTTTGTTGGCGAGACTCAGTGGGTTGCATCTCTGCTGGATCACAGGCGTCTCGAGGGTGCAGGGAGGGGTTCGGCCTTGAAGGGCGGATTACTATATTAACTTACAGTTTTGTGGCCTTATGGATTTGGATCTCGCTAGGGTGTTTGCGGCTGTGGGGGCCTTCTTGGCTGGGGCGGGGGTTGTGTCGAGCTGGGTTGCCACCTTGGTGGGGGCCGTTTTGATTTATGTGGGGGTTTTGGAGTTTTTGGGGAGGCTGGGAGACGCCAAGGGAGACGCGTTGAGTTGGTTGGTATATGTTATTGTGGCGTCTGTGGCATATACTATATGCATATAGCGTCGCCGGCTTCTCCATCTCGCACTTGCTCTGGGGGCCTGGTCTCCACGGCGTTGCGCTTGTCGTGGCTGCTGTCGCTTGGGTGGTTGGCTGGGTTTTTCAAGTGGCTTCTGCATATAGATTTAGGCGTGTTTTAGATACTCTAGCCAAGGGAACCGGGGAGGAGGTTTTTAAGACCGCGGACAAGCTCTACTGGTGGGGGTCTGTATTTGCAGTCGTAGCCGTCGGGATCGTTCTACTTTTTGTCGCATATATACTCCTGGGGGTTGGATTTCTTACTACAAAAATCCGCAGCTGATTTCTAAAAGAGCCAAAGAGTCTCTATAGCTAAAGGCCCGTCTTCCTGCTTTCTTTTTCACTATTGAGGTTTTGTCGTTGGCGTGGGAATATTCCAATGTTGAAAACAAGGGGCTGGTTGCAAAGGGCTTAAAGTCTGTCTCCCAGCAGGCATGGGGGCGCCGCCCGAGAGGGCCCCATACCTGCTGGTCTCACGCCGGAGACGCCTTGGATGTCCGTGGCAGTGCGGGCGAGGAGAAAGTCCCTAGGCGCGAGTCAACTATTACCGACAACAATGGCCTAAGGACGCGGTGATACGTCGGATGGCCCTGGCGGGAGCTCGCCGCGGTGAAGACGCAGACGGAGAAAAACCGCGTCCCCGCCCTAAAGGGCGAACAGTTGTAAGTCACTGCGTTTTTGCCGACAGATATGTTAAAAATAGTGGCGCACCTTTGTATATGGATTTGAGTAATTTAGTTGAAAAGGTGGCGCGTTCTGTCGTCGGCGTTGTGACGAGGGGGTTTGGGGCCTTTGGCGAGGGCTTCGGCTCCGCCTTCGCCATAGACCGGGGGGTCTACGCCACGGCATACCACGTCGTGGCGCAGGCGGGGGAGGTGGCGTTGATCACCCCCGAGGGGGAGGTGGCCGACGCCGTGGTGGCGGCGGCGGATCCCGCCGAGGATCTAGCCATACTCTACTCCGACCTCTACGCCGTCCCGCTGGCCCTTGGGAGCGCGCTGAGGCTGAGGGTCGGGCAGGGGGTAGTCGCCGTGGGCTTCCCCCTAGCCCTCCTTGACAAGCCCACTGCGACCTTCGGCATCGTAAGCGCCGTGGGGAGGAGCTTGAGGGCTGGCGATAGGTTTTTCGAGTACCTCGTCCAGACAGACGCGGCGATCAACCCCGGCAACTCGGGCGGCCCGCTCGTGAACCTCTCCGGAGAGGCGGTGGGGGTCTGCTCGGCCGTAATCGCCGGGGCCCAGGGCCTGGGCTTCGCGGTGCCTATAGACCTAGTCAGAATCATGTACCAGATGGTGAAGAGATACGGGAGATACGTAAGGCCGGCGCTCGGGGTATACGTCGTCGCGTTGAACAAAGCTCTGAAAGCCCTATACGGCCTCCCCACAGACAGAGGGCTCCTCGTTGTCGACGTCATGCCTAACTCGCCCGCCGAAGAGATGGGCATCGCCCGAGGCGACATCTTAACCAAGGTCGACAGCCGCGAGGTGGCCAACGTCTTCGAACTCCGCCTGTTGATAGGCGAAGCGCTGGTCCAGGGCAGAACCCCCAGGATAGAGGTCATCAGAGGCGGAAGGAGTATAGAGCTCTAACCGCAGACGCCGACGGCGCGGGGAACACCGGCGTGCAACACCACGCCGCTCTCCCACAGGCGTGAGCAGAGCCGTGACTCACCGGCGTTACGGCCCGTGCCGCTGGAGACAGAAGCCGGCGCTGGATACGCCGAAAACGGGCAGACGCCCCCTACGGGCCAATGAAGGGCATCCGAAGCCCCCAGCTTGCCGCTCACACGACGTCCGCATCGATTTGAAAAAGGTTTCAGCAAAAGAAGAAGTAAAAAATACACCTGAATTGTCCCACATATGGGTGTGGACCCCCCGCGTGGAAAAGCCTCCGCGGCCTCAAGGCGGCTGTCTGTGGGGAGGCTGGCGCTGGCGTCTGTTCTAGCCGTGGCGGCCGTGTTGTGTGCTCTGTACTACAGGGCGCCTTTTTATCCGCACATAACCGTCGTGGTGAAGAGCCCAAGCGGCTCTCCCCAGCCCCGGGCCTACGTCCAGGTCTACGCCTTGTTGCCGCCCGGCATTAACAAGTCGCTGGCCCTCGTGTGGAACGGCACAACCGACGGGCAGGGGAGGGCATACATACCACTGGGGAGGCTGGCCCCCATAGCTAGGAAGTGGGCTGAGAAGGGCTTCGGAAGCTCCGACGTCGGGCTACAGATAGTAGCCACATACGGCAACGCCACCGCCTTCTTCACGCGGTTCCTCTTCGTAACATACAAGCCGAAAGACGTCATAGAGGCGGACAACCCCCTCGGGTGGCTCTACTACAGCAAAACCGTCGAGGTAAAGCTGAAACAAGTCAAGATCAAGGCGCAGAGAGACGGGAGCCGCACCGCGAGTCCCTACGACGTCTCGGCCCCCCAGCCGCCGCCACCGCCCGCATCGGTATGCGGCGGACTAATGCCGATCTGGATGGAGGTGTGGGAGTACCAGACGCCAACGACGTACATACCTATAATCTGGCTATACGACAAAATGGGATACAACGCCGGCGGATATATCGAGGGCATAGCCTCCTCTTCAACAACTATGAGCTTCGCTGCTAGCGTCGCGCTCACGCCCGATACACAGTTGGGCAGTTCCAGCATAAGCAACGCCGAGTTTGAATTCGCCGGCACCAGCTTTTCAGACACCACCTTTGCGTTTAATAACGCGCCCTGGGGATATATGGGATTTGAAAACCCGACTTCTGTCGCATTGAATGTACGAGGTACTCTGGGCACGGCGGAGTTTCAAGTCTACTGCTACGACCCAATTACGGGTTACACGGCGCCGGTCGACTACTATGCCGTCGAGGTGTACATCCAGTCGGCTGATCTAAGTCGAATCTACAGGTCTACGGCCGTCGGCATGACGCCCGTGGAGAACATGCTAAATATTCTGAGCCAATACGGCTATATAGGCTATTACCCCTTTGACCATTATCGAGTAGGCCCCGGTAACCCATACATTTATTCATTCATAAGCATTCAGCAGAATTCAAATTGGGGATTCTCTTGGGAGATTCCGGCGGGTGCTCTACTGATATATGTACTCGAAGGTATTGGCATTACGCTACCGTGGCTCCCCTTCGCAACGCCGGCCTTCCCCGGGGGAGCTCGGGGCGCGCGCCCGAGCCGCGTTGGGCAACCCAGGCGCGCGGGGGCCCGGCCGTGCCCGGGCGTTCGGGCTCGTTGGCTCTTGCAATCGGCCGGGTCCCCAAGGCCGGTGGGTTCATGTGAGAAAAATGTTACGAGGTTAAAAGTATGAGGGGTACCGAAAAAGTGGGTTGTTTTGTCTTCTGGAGGATTTCCCAGTACCTTCTCTTTGCCCATATCAGTGGCACGTTGTCTCTGTGGTCTGAGAAGCCGCAAGAGGGGCAACGCATTATGCGCTTTCTCTCCTCCATTTTCGCGCCACAACGGGGGCAGATGGTTGAGTACAGTCTTTCCTCAAGGTACGGCAGTCCGTACCACTGCGCTAGCGCTTGCAAACGGCGACGTAGTTGGCCGAGACCGTCGTAGAGGTGCTTCTTCACACCGCTCTCGCCGCTCTGCTTCCGCTCTAGATACGTCACATCCTCCATCGTGTCGACGACTATGGCGGCGTTGTGCTCCCTCGCCAACTTAATTATCTCGTTTACGACGTCTTTGACAACGCCGCTTATCTTTCTATACCGCCTTGATGCAAGGTGGCGGGCTCTGTCTTCAAGACGTCTCTTTCTGGCGGGATCCGTCTCCCTCGCTGCTCGCTCGTCGAGACGGCTTATCTCCTCGTGGAGTCTCCTCAGTTCTCTCACCGCGTCTTCGTCTATAAGTCTCAACGTCTGTCTCAACTTCCCGTCCACGAGGAGACCCACCGTGACGCCGTGGTCGAGACGATTCACGTCAACGGCGACTATCGCCTTGGGCTCCACAGGAGCTGTCTCGCGGGCAAAGACGAGGGCGACGTAGAGCTTGCCGTAGGTCGGCTCCTTCTTACCTTTCCGCTTTTCTATGCCCAAATATGCCAACTTGAGTCTGGCGCCCTCTTGAAGTCTCTCCCTTATCCAAGAGATGTCGCTTCTCCTCAGCGACACGACAAACGTTTTTTGCAATCTTCGCACTCTGAGGACGCCGTCTCTAAGGTTGACGAAGATCGCCGTACCCATATCTTTCTCGTTTTCAACCCTAAGCTGGGCGTCGAGCGGAATTGCCCGGTAGAACGCCACGTCGCGCCAGAACATCTTAACTTGCTTTACGAAGTACCTCCCCAACCCGTACTTGGGAAACACCTCATCTATTATCTTGACAGCCAGCTCCCGCCTGTCTGGCGTGAGGAGTCTGTCCAACTCCTCCGTAGTTAGCTTCGGCTCCTCTTGCCCCGTCAACTCTTTCAACAGCCTTCTGACGTACTCCTCCACCGCTAGGTGCATCCTTACGGCGAGGTCTAGGACGTCCGGCCGCTCCTCTACCAACCGCCAAGGTATTCTGATCTTCAACGTCCTGTAGACTTGGTTCATATGTGTGCCCGGCGCGGGGAAGAAAAACTAGTTAAAGAGACACTCTTTCAACTCTTTCGACTCACCTGCCTGACGGCGTCGCTGTTAGGCAGGTGAGTCGAGAGAGCAGAAAGAGAGGTCTCTGGCTTTTTGCACCAGAAGGAAAGGAGCCTATGAACGGCAAAAAGGAAGAGAAAGTGTATATAATCAGAGACGGTAAGACTGTTGCAGAGCTCCGGCCCCTTTAACATCCCCATTTTTTCCTCCACCGAGTCTTCTGGTGGAGGAGACATCCGCCAGACCATAGCGACGCTCTTAGTTTTTCTCTTCTGTATCATTCGTGTCTATGGACGACGTCGTGAAAGAAGTTATGAGTAAGTTGAAAAGCGACAAATATAGTGTCCGGAGAACCGAGGGAGACCATATGATTACGCACCACATTAACATACCGCCGTATTATGTTCTCGTCCACGGAGAAAGAGGATGGCGGATTTTCAGCGTTGAGGTGAGAGTAAACAACGTCACGCTGTTTGAGGCCGTGAGCGCCGACGGCGGCTACTTCATTCTCCCCGACGACGTCGTAAGGACGCTTTCCGGGGTATCCGCACTGGAGTTCATCAACGTGGCTCTCGCGGCAGTGGGAGCCGCCTACGCGTCCGGCGCAATCTAACCCCCTTTTTCCCCCTTCGTGGTTCAGCCCACTCCCACTTCGTTCCCTGGGGTTGGAGACGCATGCGCCTGGTTAGGGTTGCGGCGTATGCGCTCGCCGCGTCGGCCGTTCTCGACGTGTTGACTACGGCGGTTGGGCCGTCCGCGGGCTTCGCCGAGTTGAACCCGTTGCTCGCCGGCGCGCCGTGGCTTCTGGCGCCTGTCAACGCCGCCGTCGCCGCCCTGCTCTATCTCGTGGAGAGACGCGGCCGTCTCCTGCAACGCTACTCGCGCCACCTCGCCGCGACTATGCTGATCGCCACATCGGCGCGCGCCCTCGCCGCCGTCAACAACGCGCTCCACCTCCTCGGCGCCGCAGACACGCCCCTGCTGACGCCGCAGACCGCGTTTCTATTCGCAATCCCCATCGCCGCCATCGCCGCCGACGCCGTGAGGAGGCGTACTCTGAGGCAATAGCCGCCGCCCTTATTGCGTCGGCATCTTTTTCATCTACTACCACTGCTGTACAAGCTGTTACATTCTCTGTGATATACTCCTCTCCTCCATATGGCGATGTGCTTGTCAGCTATTTGACGATCCCCTACCAAAACGGCGGAAGCTTTCAGCCGTTTATGGTTGGTGTCATAATTGAGCCTTCCACCAGCCGTACTGTGAACACCACCCTCGCGATTTCTGGGCCCGCCGATATACCTGCATCTACTTATCCGGTCTCCGCCACCTACTACATCTACCCATATATTGGCTCTTCGTCTCTACTTGTGCCGGGTGGTTCTGTTAACTATTGGCTTTACTTCTCTGGCACGAGCCAGTTGGTGGCTTCTGGGAGTGTCGTAGTCCCGTGGCATAAGCCAGCCGTTTTGACGCTAGAGCTTTACCCAGGCACTTACGACCTCGTAGTGCAGTACGCCGGCTATATCGACGGCCCCATAACATATCAACCCTCTGCACAAGTCAAGATTCAGATCTCGGTATACCCAACCGGTTGATAAAAATTTTTCCGTCTGTATCTAGACTAGTGCGCCTAGTTCTCTCTCGCTACAATATGTAAGCGTCTCCGGCGTAGACCGTCGGGCCACATGGTACGTGGCAGACGTGGAGCTCGAGACGGTGCTCCTGCTGGCGTGAGATGCAGATGCTTAAACCCCCACCTCTTTACAAAATCATGAAATGTGTCTCAAGACTCATAAACTTTTCCAAATCACGAAAACTGCTCAGCTACACATATTTATATACCCGGCCCAAACTGTTCATGGTATTTGCAAAAAACCCGATTGACGTCGTTAGAGAGAAGAAGTTCGACTCTCTGGAGGTTGCAGATGCCCTGCGTCTGGCTATAATCGCGGAGCTTGACGCCATCAGCCTATATCTACAGCTGGCTAAATACGTAGAGGACGAGAGGGTGAGGAGGGTTTTTGAAGATGTTGCTAACGAGGAGAAGACACACTTCGGCGAGTTTCTCGCCTTGCTGAAGGCCTACGACCCCACGTTGGCTGGCGAGTTAAAGGCCGGCGCTGGGGAGGTAGAGAAGCTCACCGGTATAAAAAGTGGCGACCCCCCGGGGGACGGGGGGAATAGAGCGGAGGAGGCCGACAAGGGCAATTGGGTTGTGAAATTCGTCGAGGGGGTGAGGGGGGCCGTGGCGTCGGCTAGGAGGTTTAGGAGGTACCTCCAGACTTTCTACGTGGGGAGGGACGCAGATGCCGTCGGCGTCGAGGTGGTGGGGGCGCAGGGGTCGTTGGAGAGGGCTGTCATACCGCTGAGGGAGGTCAGGCTTAGGTTTTCTATCTCCTACCGGGGGCTTGAGGAGTGGCTTTCGAGAGGCGGCGCGTTTCCCGGAGAGGAGGCCGCGGCTAGGTTCGCCTACATGGAAGACGCGGCTGTGGCTGAGGCGTTGCTAAAGGGCGCCGGCAGAACTCTCGAAGCGTCTAGCTGGGAGAGGCCGGGGTCCGCCACCGCGGAGGTGGCTAGGGCTGTGGCTGAGCTGTACCGGGCCTACGTCCCAGAGCCCTACGTCCTCTTCGTGAGCCCGGGGAGATACGCCAGACTTGTGGCTGTGGAGGAGAGGACAGGCGTCATGGAGCTCACCAGGGTGAAGTCCCTGGTGAGGGAGGTGGCGGTGATCCCGCAGCTGGAAGACGGCGTTGCCCTCCTGCTCTCCGCAAGCCCCGCCGTGGTAGACATCGCAGTGGGCGTAGACACAGAGATTGTCCATCTGGGCCCCGACGAGGCGGGCCACAGCTTCCTCCTGAGGGAGACTCTTGCTGTTAGGATTAAAAAACCTGAGGGTGTTGTTGTGCTTAGGGGGTAGGCCTATTTCTCAGGTTGCTCCTTTTTCTCCTCTGCCTTCTTTGGGGCGTGCACATGGCCGTGACCCCCATCTGTTAAAGATTTAGCGTATGAGTTGAAGGACCTTCTCTACCACCTCCTTCGGGGTTTTCCCCAATATGGTTATGATGGGCTCTTTGCCCCAGTCTCCCCAGTCCACTATTAGGTCTGGCGTTTTTCCCCCTGTCTGTCTATAGGCCTCTTCGATGATCCACTGCATGGTGGCTCCCTCTCTCTTCTTGACGTCGTCCGGCTCCCTCCTCCTGTCTATGTAGGCTATTGTCATGCCTAGGCTCTTCGCCTTCTCTATGTACGCCGCGTCTAGCCTTATGTTCATGGCCGACCTGGCCTGGGGGTCTTTCGCCAGCGCCGCCAGTATCTTCCTGGCTATGTGGTCGCTTGCGCCGAAGGCGGGCGGGCCGGAGGGCTTGGCGCGGCCCATGTAGTTCACTATCCTCCCGGGCACTGCGGCGACGTCTTCTCTCGTTGTGGCGTAGCGGGGGTCTATGGCGTATCCTATGTTTGTCTGCACCTCGGGTATGGCCTTTGCAAAAGCCTCGGCCTCTCTCTCCACGGCCTCTAGAGCCTCCCTCAGCTCCTCCAACGTCTTCCACCTCTCCGCCGGTATCTCTAGCCAGGCCATTGGGTTGACAGGCCAGTGGCCCTTTCCCCTGGCCACCCCGTATCTGATGGCCATGTAGATGAAGCGCTTTGCGGTCTTTATGGCCTCCAGGGGGGGTAGGCCCTTGGCGAGCCCCGCGGCTATGGCGGCAGAGTAGGAGCAGCCGGTTCCGTGGGTCGCCCGCGAGTCTAGGCGGGGGGTCGCCAACTCGTGGAAGGTGCCGCCTATGTACACCACGTCGACGGCCTCCGGGGCGTCTAAGTGGCCTCCCTTGACCACCACCACTTCTGTGCCGAACTCCCTGTGTATGACCTCCGCGGCTCTCCTCGCCTCCGCGACGCTGGTTATCTTTATGCCAGTTAGCTTCTCCGCCTCGTGTCTATTGGGCGTGACTACCTTCGCCACTGGGAGCAACCTCTTCTTTAGGGTGTCTACGGCGTCTTCAGATATCAGCGGGGCGCCCGACTTCGCGATCATTACGGGGTCCACCACCAGGGGGAAGCCCAGCTTGGAGACCGTGGCGGCCACCTCCTCGATTATTTCTCTCGTCCCTAGCATTCCGGTCTTGCCCGCGTCTATGCCCATGTCGTCCCAAACCGCCAGTATCTGCGCCCTCACGAGCGGCGGCTGGAGGCACTGGGCCTCCCTGACCTCGTAGGTGTTTTGGGCGGTTACACAAGTCAGCGCCGTGGTGCCGTGGACGCCCATCGCTGCGAAGGTCTTTATGTCTGCGTGTATCCCCGCGCCGCCTCCTGAGTCTAGGCCTGCTATGGTCATTGCGACTTTCCAAGACATAACAATTTTTTCGAGTCTAGATAAAAACGTTTTTTCTACGTATTTCAGAGAGCAGTGAGATTTCTCTCAACATCTCTTCTGTAACATAGTCCCAATAGATGCCGTGGGGCTTCGGGTCGACTCTCTTGACGAAGATAATTTTTGTAGGCGTCGCTATAATATCTATAGGCAAGTCAAAGGGCTCTTTAGGTATGTCGTCTTCTACCAATTGTACGTCGTGTACAGTGGTGACGACTGGAGTCTCTTCGCCCACTTTGCCAAAGGTAGACAATATCCCCCACTCGATTTCTGCATAGCCGTGAGATTTGCCTAGTCTCCTGCCTGTCTTTGGGTTAACTGCGACAGACCCAATTATGACTAGGTCTACTCTTGGCAGATGCCAAGGCTTTACAGACTTCCCCCATTTAAAGGCGCCGGCGATTGTCGAAGCCTCTCTATACGCCTCCCGCGGTATAGAACGTGGTTCGAGGAGTAAGAAGCCCTCTCTTATCCTTGGCGTCGGCATTATTACTGTTTTGCCGGCGGAGAGGGCCGCCTCACGGCAGGGCCTCTGCGGCGCGTCTGGGTTTATCTTCACGACGGCGGCGTTGATAAACTGGCTGAGGCGCGTTAGGTTTTGGCAAGCTATGTCTGCCCCTCTGAAGTTTGGTATTCTGCCGTAGACAGGCCGGGGGAACGCGGCGATGTCTCTCTCCTCTAGGAGACGCCATATGCGCTCTCTGATAGCCTGTTTTACGTCTTTAGCCATTTCTAGCCGTTAGTAGAGTGGGGGCGGGCGCTACTCTATACGTAATTACGTGGGCTGGGAGGTAGAGATCGAGCGGCACGTCTACAGCCGCGCCTAGCTTTACCATATGTATAACGTCGGCGTTGTCAAATAGTTTTATAACAGCGTCTTTAAAAACGTCAGAGCGGCCTGGTGGAGATACTACGACAGCTCTATATCTGCCGGCGAGCCCCGCCACCTCTATGATAACTCTACTGTCTTTAATCTGTTGAGGCCGTCTTTTAGACTCCACTTCTATATACGCAGTACAGTATGTACATCTAGCGGCGTACGCAGAGACTGCGGCATAAAACGATGGGGCGATCTCTCTCCAAAGTCCTCTCTTTGTAAGCCCTTGGAATAAGTCAAACCCCTCCTCTATCTTAACCACGCTATCTATATATCTAACCCGCCGCGGTAGCCCGGCGGCGATATAAAATACGAGGTTTGTCTCACTCACTGGCCTGTTAGAGGTGTAGATTCCATCTCCTCTTTTTAAAACCAGATACCGGCCTGTACATCTCTCTGCCAGTAACAACGGCGTTGTCTCCACTAGTTTTATACATCCATTGCGTAGAGGTATGGCGTCATACCGTTGGGTTAAAATAATCATATAATGCGCTACGTCTATAGATATAAAACCTGTGGATATTTTAAATACGCACCCTCTGGGAGTCTTATCTTTAAACAACATCTTGACAACAGATTTCGCCGCGCTCCCCCGCCCTAAAGGGCGGGGTTTCTCCTCGCCCACGCCCCCATTGGTAGCCAGGCTACCTCGGGCGTGGGGTCATCGGGCATGGGGGGCAACGGCACGGCCCCCTTCTCCAGTGCGCGCCTTTCGATGTTTATCGCCGCTACCACGTCCCTCCCCCACTCCCGCCCGCAGTGGGGGCAGAGGAGGTGTCTCGGGGCAGAGCCCCTCACAAGCCCCGCACCGCGGGCAGGAGGAAGAGGTTCCTCGCGGATTTACTTTCACAACCGGAATTCCCCTCTCCCTAGCTTTACGTATAATCTCTCTCAACATACTTCTAAATCCAGCTTTGTAGATTCTATCTCTGAGCTTTGGATCGTCAACGTCTTTGATCATGTTTCTTGGTGCATTTTTTGGCAGATTTTCGACGGCGATGGCGGCGCCTAGCCTCTCCGCCTCTCTGACTACGAAATTGGCAATCTTCCTCCTAACGTCGTTCTTCTTGTTCAGCTCGTTCCTCTTAACGGCACGGCTCGCGTACCTATTCCCCTTCAGAGACTGCATGACCTCCCTTCGGGCATGGTAGCCAAGTGTGATATCTCTATCCCAGTCTCAAGAATGTACACCCTGTCCCCGGCCTTCACAGCCACGTTGTTCTCGTTGAGGTCGACGGCGATGATGCCCTTCGCCGGCCTCTCCTCCACAACCTTCTCGAAGACGAAGTAGACGTAGACCGCCCTCCTCTTTTCGTCCAGCCTAAGGCGCGGTTGCGACCTCAGCCTCCACCAGCCGTTGATGTGTCTCCAGAACTGCTTGGTCGGCCAAAGCGGAATCGTGACCCACCCCCTGTGCGTCGACACCCTTACCGCCGTATAGCCCTCTGGCTTCCAGAGGATGTCGTCGAGCCAGATGCTGATTCTTTTCACTTCTGGCTTTTCCGTCTTCGCCCTACCCTCCCGCTTCAGCGTGAGGAAGCTCTTTACGCGTGTGGCTGCGTCCTGCGCTGCCGTGTAGATGTAGTGGGAGGGGAGGTCGGGGCGCCTTCTGCGTAGCTCTCCGTAGAGGGCTTTGCAGAGCGTGACGTGCCCCGTCACGCCGTGTTTAAAGCCGTATTCGACGAGGTGGACGACCAGCTCCCTATACCTCTCCTCCAGCTCTTTGATGTTTATCTTACGCCAGCTCAACCGCGGGCTGGGGACGGCGACGGCGTGCGTTATGATGTGTGCTTTTTTCTCGTCTTTCCTCTCTGCACTGTTCTTGTTGCGCCTCCGGCTACGCTTCTTCCGGCTCCCCTCTATACTATCCCCTGCTTCCATAATAAAATATAGTCCACCGCATTGTGCTTTTCAGAATAACTCCTGTATGGCGTGCTTTTCTTCACCGAGGTGTTTACAGGAATTTTCAGCGAGTCCGCCGAACCCGCCGAAAATTACTGAAAAACCCCCGCTATAGAAAAGCATTCCATTCAGGAGGTTTCCTGAAAAAAGTTCGTCGGAAAAACGTGCCAATTTTCAATTCTCTCACGTCACTGTAGTATGTATCCTCTAGGCTGAGGCGGCTTCATGCTACTGGCGATTCTGAGGGAAAGATACATAGCTGTATCCCCTTTGTGAACACGACCGCACTCCGCCACCCTAAAGGGCGGGGGCTTGTCGTTTTCAGCGCATGTGTTGCTGAGTTGGCTGAGATCTGGCGCTTCATCTACAGTTTAAGCGGCGCCGTCAATTTTCTATGAAATACAGGACGGTCGTTTGGATTTCGAAACATCTGCCTCTGGAGGCTGAATACGGCGACGTGTCGCGGCTCGGCGCTGAGGTGAGGCTAGATCTCAGAGTGCCGTCGGCGCTTAAACCATATAAAAGCGCTCTTCAACACATTGTATGAGTGAGCTGAGATTGCCGCCCAGCGTCAAGAGGGTCGTGGAGATATGCCGCTCCATGGGGTTTAAGGTATTTCTAATTGGGGCCCGGGCTTTGGAGTTCTACGGCGTGGTGAGGCACACAGCCGATTGGGACTTGGCTATAGATCAACCGTTTACTGTAGAGGTGAGGGATAGGCTCACTGAAGCGTTGAGGGGGGCTGGCTACACTGTGCAGTGGAGGAAGTGGGGGCTGTACGTCGACGCAGCGGGCGTCCATATAGACATAAATTACGCGCCCCTTATACTAGACAACGACTTTATTTCTAGGTGTAGAGAGGTAGGGGGCGTCTTTATCCCATCCCCAGAGGATCTAGTTATCTTAAAGCTTGCCAGCGGCGAACGAAAAGACGTAGAGGACTTAAAGAGGCTTCTCAGACTGCCGCTCGACTTATCTTACCTCAAAAAGAGGGCTCTCCAGGCGGGCCTGGATAAGGAGCTACAGAAGATTTGGCAGAGGGTGCATGGTACTCGCCTTTAGAGAAGGGGAGTGTCTGCTTTTCGGAGCTGTGAGGTTGTCAGCCGAGGCCGTATATGTCCTGGAGGGCTGTGCCCTGGCTGGCTGGTCCGCCCTCGCCGCCCATTTAGGTACGGCGCTACCCCTTCCATTTCACCCCCCGTATCTCCAGTTCGTATGCCCGTCGCTCGACGCAGTTGTTGAGAGGGCTATGAAAACCTCGCTACGTGTCTGGAGGGGGCGGAGGCGCGTCTCCCTCGGCACCAGGCTGGGCAAGGAGGCCGAGGTAATTGAAGGATTCGTCACCGGTGAGCAGTTCCGCTGTGGGTTGTATGTACAGCGGTGCGACGAGGCGGTTAGACACATTGCAACACACGGCCCCGGCTCGAAGTATCTAAAGCTGTTGCCGAGATACGTAGAGGAGGGCTTGTGCCTGCATAAAAGGCGTTCCGCATAGGTTAACGCTGGACGTACCAACTAGGGTAGGTACGGGGCACATCCGCTTGAGGCTCTTTAGGTCTCATACGTGATGGCGGACTGGACGTGGGGGAATTTTAAAAGGGATCCGCAGAGGCTCCTCTACGGCGTTTAAGCAGTTCTTACTCCAAACAGTGTTTCCCATTGTGCTTGTGGTGACGCCGCTTGTTTCGAAGAGGGTGGAACATTGAGCTGTTTTTCATCGCCGTGAGTACCGCCGGCGTGTCTCTGGCGGGTTTGTGGAGCTGGGAGCTTCTCAAAGAGGCGCTTCCCCACCCAGTAGCCGTCATACCGAGAATCGCCGAATTCCTGAAATCGCCTCGACGAGAAAAAACGCGTCGTTTAAATCCCGAAACAGTGTGCACTGGAATCGGTGGAGACACATCCTATCGCCGTAGTATACATAGCCCACCTCCCCGCCCTAAAGGGCGAGGCTTTCGGTTGTAAAGAGACAGATCCCTATCTCTGAGAACCTTTTTGAATCTCTCGTCTCACAACTACGTCTGACGATCCCGCGCCCGGGGCGGCCTGGCTACTGATGAAAGCGTGGACGAGGAGAAGCCCCGCGCAATTGCTACTATGCTTTAAGTATGTGTATAATAGTGGAATTGTTGTAAAATAACCGACGGATTTTTAAAGCGGTGGGTAGAGATGGGCATGACAAAGCAAAAGTTGAAGTTCTACGATATTAAGGCGAAGCAGGCGTTTGAGACTGATCAGTATGAGGTTGTTGAGAAGCAGACTGCCCGCGGGCCGATGTTATTTGCAGTAGCAAAATCCCCATACACAGGAATAAAAGTCTACAGACTAATCGGCAAAAAGAAATAAAAACAAAACACCCCCCTTTTTTCCTGTGATTGATATTGTTTTAGGCTCTCCGACAAAGATAAAGATAATTCTAACCTTGTGGCGCTATGGCGAGATGAATGTATCAGAGCTTGTAAGACGTATGGGGTCTGCCCAGAGAGCTACTGTAGGACAATTAGAGCAATTAGTCCGCTACGGCGTTGTCGAAGTTAGATACATTGGTAGGATTAAGCTTTATAAACTATCTCGCGACCCCGCTATACAACATTTGGCAGAAGTTCTCGCAACTGTTGACCAAGCGCTTGCAGATACTACACACTAGGCCATCTAACTGCGTCTCTGTTTTATCTCACCGCGGGCTATATGAAACATCAGGGCAATATACAGGTTGCCGTAAGTAGGATCCTCCTTATCGTCTCTCTTCTCAACGCCGAGAAACGCCAGCTTAAGATTGGCGCCCTCCTCCAACCTCCGCCTAATCCAGGCGATGTCGCTCTTCTTCAATTTTACAACAAACGGCAGTATGCCCAACTTCCGCACTCTGAGGACGCCACTCTTTAGGTCGACAAAGACCGCCTTATTCGTATCTCTTTCGTCCTCAATTCTCAACTGAATGTTTAACGGAATCGATCTGTGGAACACGACATCGCGCCAAAACACTTTGGCTTAATTTGCGAAATACTTCCTAAGACCGTACTTGGGGAACGCCTCTTCGATAATCCGCCGTGCCAGCTCCCGCCTGTCTGGCGTGAGGAGTCTGCCCAACTCATTCAGCGTGAGTCTGGGCTCCTCTTGTCCCGTGATTTCTTTGAGCAATGTTTTGACGTACTTCTCTGCGGCCAGATGTATCCTCACGGCGAGGTCTAGGACGTCCGGCCGCTCCTCGACCAACCGCCAAGGGATTCTGATCTTCAGTGTCCTGTAGACTTGGCTCATATGCGTACAAGGCGTGAGGGAGAAAAGCTTTGAAACACTCTTTCTGCTCTTTCGACTCACCTGCTTGACAGCGACGCTGTCAGACAAGTGAACCGAGGGAGTAGAAAGTATTAAAGAGGTTGATGGGAGATTGCGTTGTTTAGAGGTGTAGACGGGTTAAGAAACGGGTTTACGGCGGTTATCGTCGCCAACGCCATGATGGGTATCGCCAGTGGGAGGACAGCTTGAGGTGGCAACAAAGGCCCCTCTATGGCGCCGGTTCAACCACGCCGGCACGGCTGGACCCCCGCGCTCCGTATCAGCGGACGCGTCCCGAGCCCCCCGGGGAAGGCCGGCGTCACAAAGGGGAGTCAGAGTGGAGTAGCCCTCTTCTCCAGGCGGTGAGTGCCGCAACTATTGTCTTCCCGTCTTTTATCTCTCCGCCGTCTATCATACGCAATAGCTCGATTGGTTCCACTTTTACAACTTCCATATCTACCTCCCCTGGGTCGCGTGCGCCGACGCCGACGTACTCTAGGGCGTTTGTGTAGTAGATTTTTATCAGCTCGTTAGACACGCCTGGTGTTGGGTAGAAGTCTATTAGGTGTTCTAACTTCAGCGGTCTGTAGCCAGTTTCCTCTATCATTTCTCTCACGGCGGCCTCTAGCGGGTCTTCCCCCAGCTCCAGCGTCCCCGCGGGCACCTCCAGCGTCCACTGGCCCAACGCCCCCCGGAACTGTTTAACTAACAGCACCTTGCCGCCGTCGATAGCCAACACCGCGACCGCCCCCGGGTGGACGAGGTACTCGCCCCATACAATGCGGCCGCCGACCCGCCTAGCCCTTTTCACAAGCACAAACTTCCTCCCCCTATAGATCACCTCCTCCATAGCACACCGTCAGCAACGTTATAAAAGCTTTGATGAGTTACTTGAAGGGCAAGACTTTCGGTTGTAACGTAGAAGTCTACACAGCTGAGGGGCTACGGTTTTCTACATTGAAAAAGTTTAATGAGGTTAGCACTTTTGTGGATATAGGGCGTGAAAGACTGTCAAAACCTAACGACCCGAGGGCACTCCGGCGCCTCCACTGCGGGTAGAAGGGGCAGGGACATTGCGGCTGTGATAAACATCGCAAGGCGCGCGTTCACAGAACTACTCAAGGAGTGTCCCCCTATCTTTTTCTTGGCCCCTCCCTGGGGGACGTCCATAGCCTATTTAAGACCCCTCTTTACCTCCTCCAAAGCCCTTTCCAAGTCCTCTCCCCACTTGACCCTTGTCTTCAGGGCTTCCACCTGCCTGGCCAGCTCGCGCAACAGCGCCACAACGTCTCTCGCCGCCTCCTCCCTAGACGTGTACTTCGAGAGGGCGCCGTCTGGGTCCGGCCCGTGGTACTGATAGTCGTGGAGATCAAGAGCCTTGTCCACAACAAAAGACAAGCCGACATGCCCCACGTCTTCGAGCATCTGTGAGAGCTTCTTCATCTTGGTTGTGGGGAGGCGGGGGACTGCCGTGGACTTCAGCCAGCGCCTCTCCTCCTCGCTCTTGGCTACGGCCTTTAGCTTCTCGAACTCAAGCCTCATGAGGGCCGCCATATACGCCCTCCACGCCTGAAAGGCCTTCCCAGCCGCATTCCTCACAAGACCACGCCGTAGGAACTCCAGCGCAAGCCCAGCCTCCACAAGAGCCTCAAGAAGACGCGCCGTAATGTACCCCTCGTCGGTAGGCTTAGGCAGAGGCCTCTCTAAAAACTCGGTAGACACCATGTAAAATCACGAGTTTTTAAATAACTTTCACACATCCGCTAAGATTCTATAGTGTTTTGTGTCTTCTCTGTAGGCGAGATGTATGTCTTCTGTGATTGCTAACATTGGCTTATGGCTGTTCTAGGTTTTTCTCATGGCCTTTCTATACAGGGGGTGTCTGCCAGACGAGACGTTTGCCCTAGCGTTGGGTATTTTTCAAGCGGCGGTTTTAGCCAATATCAACGGTATGTTGTCTCTGAGGTCGGTAGAGCCACAGGTGGGGGCAATACATTACGCGATCCCTCTCCCATCTTGGCTTCACAACGGGGACATACGCGACTATATTGCCGTACCACTGCGCCAACTCCTTTAGTCTCCTCCACAACAATCTAAGGAGATGTTTCTTTCTCCACCTGCTCTCTTCTAAGCTCTAGATGGCTCTCGTCTTCTATTGTGTTGACCACGACGGCGGCTGTTGGCATATAAGATAATTGACGAAGTGAAACATGGTCTTGGTAAATACTTCATTAAAGCATGTTAAATTCTCTAAGCCAGACCATAGAGTGATAAGACTTACACATCAACGAATGTTAAGAAGACGAGACGTCGGTAGCCAATTTATTTATGTACTTATCACAGAGAATCCCCCTGGTTAGACATAGATATTTGTCAAGGTTTGCAGTAATTTTCTCATTGCGGTATTTTAAAAGACGTTTAAGAGCCTCGCTTTTGACGTTTCTCCAGTTTTCGCCTTGGGGTATCTCGAGCTTTACTCTAATAATGACGTAGTCTTTATCGCTTTGTTCTGTAAAATCTATCGCAACTATATTGAAACCTCTTAAAACCTCTCTCACCTCCTCCTCTAGCTTATCTATATCAATAACCGAGAGAGGTAGCTCAACTCTCACAAATACAACCTGCCGCTCGCTCCACTTCGGCGTGTAGTCCACAATGCCGGAGCTTAGGAGAATCATATTTGGCACCCGTAGCTCATATCCTGTGTCTAGGAGCAATGTGGTATACATCAAGCCTATTTCTGCCACTCTGCCTTTAAAGCCGGGCACCACGTAGTCAGGAGAGAAATACTTATAGGACGGGAGAAAAGCAATGTAATATGGTATTTGTGATGCAGCTATCCTCACTGTATCTCCTACCTCTACAAACCGGGTTGTTAATATGATAATACCCGCAAAGAGGTTTCCCAAGACCGGCTGTAACGCTAAGCCGAGAACTAAACCAGTGACTGTGCCGCCGAGTAGAGCCAACTCTGCGCCCAGCTTGGAGAAAGATGCTACGTAAAGGACTACTGCTATTATGCCGACGATTTTTAAAACATTACCAATTGCAAACGCCTTTTCTCTCAGAGTTTCTCTAAAGTATAGAATTACCGCATTGCCGGCTACGTTAACTCCTGTGGCTCCTGCGAAGAGAATTATAACAGACTTTAGGAGATCTAACTGCTCTTGGCTCAGTCCTATCCCAAAGAGAGGGAGTAGTACCTTGGCGGCGTAGTAGATATTTACCGCTACTATGCCGATTAGTATAAGTTTAGAAAGAGCTAGTACGACTATTTTATTTTTTCTCACTTTACTCTCCTATCTAGGAATTTGTCTATTATGTCAGGCGGCGTTTTCTCTAGAACGTTTTTTAACAGTTTAGAGGCGTTCAACGCGTCTGACAGATCTACTAGCTCTACAGGCGAGTGGACATAGCGAGTTGGGATAGAGATAGCGGCGGCGGGCACGCCCTCGCGCCTAAAGGCTATAGCCATGGCGTCTGTAGTGCCGCCATATAGAACCTCTAGCTGGTGCGGGATGCCGGCCTCTCTGGCGATTCTCACAATGTGGTCTCTGAGACCTGGGTGAGCTATGAAGAGACCCCCGCGTCCGCCGTCGATGACCTTTATAGCGGGCCCCGCCCCCACCTTTGTCACATGTAGTCTCTCGCCTACGCCAGGCACGTCGGCCGCTATGGTGGTGTCTAAGGCGATGGCGTAATGAGGGTTAATTCTCTCGGCGGCGATTTGCGCACCGCGAAGCCCTACCTCTTCTTGTACTGTCGCCACGGCGTATAGAGTCGCGGGGAGATCGCCGAGTTGTCTCAGAGTATAGAGCATAACAGCCAAGCCTACTCTATCGTCAAAAGCCTTTCCAGTGACAACCCTTTCGTTAAGAATGGCGAACTCTCTGTCTAAAACTGCTACAGACCCTACAGAAAGTCCCATCTTTTCGACCTCCTCTCTGTTTCTAGCCCCCACGTCTATGTAGAGATCTTTCATCTCGGGGGCCTCCCTCTCTTTACCAGACGGAGTGACGTGCGGCGGCATAACGCCGATAACCCCCCTAACCCACCTACCGTCTAGAGTTTTAACCCAAACCCGCTGGCCGAGGAGAGTTACCTCGTTCCAACCGCCGATAGGCCTAAACCTTAGGAAGCCCTCCTTATCTATGTGGTCAACGACAAGCCCAATCTCGTCCATATGTGCCGCCACCATAGCGCGGTAGCTAGAAGAACCCCTTTTGACACCTATTACATTCCCCCATCTATCTACTGTTACTTCATCTACATACGGCTCCATTTCTTTAATCACGAGCTCTCGAACTTCATCTTCAAAACCCGAAGGGCCTCTCGCCTCCGAAAGTTTTTTCAACAACGATATAAACTCTTCCATACGTCCCCCTACCTCTCTCTAGACCCCTCTCCGGGAGACTCAGGAACCTGTCTCGGATACACCGGGGCGAGAGGACGACTCACTTGGAGGTCGGCCGCCGGTCGTTTATATTGTAACAGTTTGGCGCCCCCGTCTGCTACCCCAGGGGCCAAGTAGATGTCGTTCATGTGGGAGGAGTAGTTAGGGGGTTAAAAGTTTGATGGCTCGGGGTGGACGAGTTGTTTTGTCTTCTCTATCAACTCGATCAAAGGCGACGGTAAAGTGCTTGAGCCAGCGCCAATATGGGTGCTCATCTGGCGGGATGTAGAGCGGTCTCTTCACGAGGTCAGGTCTTACGAGTAGAAAAGCCTTCTGTACAGAGGCATACGCCGTGTAGTAGATGCCGCCGACCTCAAAGACGCGGCCACACCAGAGGTAGCCAAGTATACGCCCATATCTATCTCTCGGCTCTAGGTCGTCTACGTCTAAGTAATCTGTGCCACCGCACAAACCGATGAGGAAATATCTGGCCTCTGGGCCGTGCGGCTCGTCCCACTCCCAAGCGTCGTAACCCACAAGCCTAACTCTGCCCACGGACGTTTCCACAGTATCGCCATCAATTGCTCTCCACACGGCAACTCTTTGCGCATCTACGTCTGGCATCTCAACAACGACGACAGTCGCATTGATCGCCAGGTCTGAAAAAAGAGGTGATGTGAGACGAGAGGTTGAGATCTCCCCGCCCAAACACACGTGAACTGTAGATTTCCAACAGAGAGCCGCTTGGGAGCTCGAGATATGCCACAGGCACAAGCTGAACACCGCCGATAAACAACCTCCCGGCCATGCTGTAAAAACCAGGAAAAAGTTGTCAAAGACCCCAACCCCCAGTCACCCCCTCCCAGAGGGCGGACTCAAGCTCTCGGGGGAGTTGTTGTAGGGTTGGTGTTTGAAAAACTACCGGCCTTTAAACTGTGGCTTTTTCTTCTGTAGAAATGAAGAAACGCCTTCTATGACGTCTTCTGTGCTGAATAGTATGCCAAATTGTGTAGCCTCTAGCAACGTCGCGGCCCATATTGGGACTTCGATGCCGAAGTTTATTGCATATTTCGCCATGGCGAGGGCGAGAGGCGGTTTTTCAGCAAGCTTGTTGGCAAACGCCCTGAGTTCTTGTTCTAGTTTGTCCGGCGGCACCACTTTATTTACAAGGCCTAGTCTCTCTGCCTCTCTCGCCGGAATTCTATCGCCGGTGAATATAAGCTCCTTAGCTCTATCTCTCCCAATTAGCCTGGGCAATCTCTGCGTTCCCCCGGCGCCTGGGATAAACCCAAGGTTTATCTCTGGCTGGCCTAACTCTGCTGTTTCAGCCGCTATTCTAAAATCACAAGACATAGCAAGCTCTAGACCTCCGCCTAGGGTATACCCATTTAAGCCACATATTACCGGCCTGTCTAAAAGCTCTATTCTCTCAAAGAGCATTTGTAACTTCCGAGATATTTTGAATATTGTTATAGGCGTGGCGCCCATAAAACTTGTGACGTCTGCGCCGGCGGAGAAGGCCCTCCCAGCGCCTGTGATAATTACAACTCTCACCTTGTCGTAATCCATCTGTTCAATTTCGTCAAGAACTTTCCACAGCTCTTCGATCATTTTTGGGTTTATGGCGTTGAGGCGTTCAGGCCTATTGAGAATAATCCAGGCGATGCCGGGCTCGTATCTCACGATGAGAGTCTCTAATTTCTTCTCTTCAGCCTTCACATATGTATAGAAGCCCTCCCCAGTCTTCTTACCAAGCTTACCCTTGGCGGCCATTTCTTTCAACAACGGGTCTGGCTCGTACTCCTCAAATCCCGTCTTCTGTCTCCACTCTTCTAGCGTCTTGACTATTGTGTCTATTCCTATTTCGTCTGCATATTCTAGAGGCCCTTTAGGCCAGTTTAAGCCAAGTCTCACAGCCTTGTCAATATCCTCTCTCGTAGCAATACCCTCTCTAAGAAGATAAGCAGCCTCATTTATGGCGGGAGCGAGTATATATACTATATCTATTCTATCGCCTGCTGATTTCGGCACCTCGGGCCATTGGAACTTGCCTGGGGCTGGATATTTATAAAAGCCCTCTCCCGACTTAACGCCATACTTCTTCTGTTGACACTTCTCAAGAATAAGTGGACATGGATGAGATTTGAAACCACGTTTTAACATGGCGTCGCCTATGAAACAGATTACATCAATCCCTGTGTAATCCATAAGAATAAAGGCGCCCATGGGAAGCCCAGCCTTATATATCAACGCAGAGTCCACCTCCTGTATTGTAGCCTCGCCACGGGCAACCATCCAACACGCCGCCTCGTTTACTCTCGCTAGTATTCTATTTACTATAAAACCAGGGACGTCTCTATTTACCACTACAGTTTGTTTACCAAGCTTCTGCGCGTATTCTGCCACCTTCTTTACAGTTTCGTCACTGGTGTATTGCCCTTTGATCACTTCTACTAGCGGCATTAGTACTGGTGGGTTGAAGAAGTGCATTCCTACGACTTTTGTTTTTCTCTCTGGTTTTACTGCTTCTGCGATTTCTGTTATTGGTAGTGAAGATGTGTTTGTGGCTAGTATTGCCTCTGGCGGCGCGCAACGGTCAGCTTCGGCAAAAACTCTCTTCTTAACTTCAATATCCTCTACCACAGCCTCAACCATAAGCTCAACACCAACAACCGCACTACACACATCACCAACAACAGGCCTAATACGAGAGAGCACAGCCGAGGGGTCTTCCTTCAACTGGCCCTTCTCTGCTAGCTTCTTAAGAGACCACTCTATATTTTGGAGCGCGCGCTTTAGGTATTCGTCAGCAACATCTACAAGCGCCACTTCGTAACCCGCCATAGCAAAAAGTTCAGCAATGCCGTGGCCCATTGTGCCAGCCCCGATTACTGCAACTTTGGGCATATGGTGTAGATTATGAATTTATTTAAACATACATACGTTTATAGTTGAAACCTAAGTTCATATAAAATTCTAAGATTTTATAAAAGGCTTAGTGTATTAGGTGGAGACTTTTTGCAATTTTTTCAATTCTTCAGCTTTAAGTTCGCGTTTTAAGATCTTGCCCACTGCAGACTTAGGCAACTCGTCTCTAAACTCAACAACACGCGGTCTTTTATAATGGGCTAACTTATCTTCAGTCCACTTAATGATATCTTCGGGAGTGACCTTGCCTTTACACTCCTCTTTCAACACTATGAAGGCCTTTGGTATCTCTCCAGCTTCTGGATGTGGCACGCCTATGACCGCCGCCTCTTTCACACAGGGGTGTTGATACAACACTTCTTCAATTTCTCTGCTAAATACCGAGTAGCCCTTGTACTTAATCATGTCTTTTTTTCTATCGACTACATAGAAGTACCCCTCCTCATCCATATACCCCATATCTCCCGTCCTAAACCAACGTAGTCCACAACACTGGAAGAATGCCTGGGCGTTTTCCTCAGGCCTATTGTGATAGCCTTTAAAGACTTGCGGCCCCGATATTACAATTTCGCCGACTTGATTAGGCGGGAGAAGCTCTGGTTTGTCGGGGTCTGCAATAGCGGCGTAGGTGCTTGGTATGGGGAGGCCTATGGAGCCTACCTTCGCCTTGCCATAGAGCGGGTTGAGATGTGTCACCACGGCCGTCTCCGTTAGGCCATACCCCTCTCTCAACACGGCGCCAGTTATTTGTTCAAACCGCTTGGCAACCTCTACGGGTAAAGGCGCCGCGCCAGATATACAAAAGGCAAGGCTTTTCAAGTTGTATTTACCGACCTTTGGATGGTTGTTAATCATGTTGTAGAGCGTCGGCACGCCGTGTAACACATGGACGTTGTACTTTTGTATTAGCTTCATGAGTTGATCAATATCAGGTCTAGGCATCACCACTACAGTCGCGCCGTCGAAAATACCGTAATGCATCACAGTGACTTGTCCATATATGTGGTACCACGGCAGAAGACCCATAATCACCAGCCTGTTGACTCCCCTCTTTCGTCTAACTACGTCATATAGCGGCTTTAGCTGTTGTAAATTTGACGATATATTGCCATGGGTGATCTCCGCCCCCTTGGGCAGGCCAGTTGTGCCGCCGGTATACATCAACGCCGCGAGATCCTCCAGCGGGTTTATGTTGGCGCGGTAAGACGTCGGGCTGTGGCTTAAGACTTCTCTATATGGCACAACCCGGCTGGAGTATTGAATCTTCGGCGGCTTAAGCTTCATCTTGGCTAGGGGCTTTATTAAGCTGGGCATATACTCTGTGATTTCGGCTACAACGACTTTCTCAAGTTGATACATCTTAACTGCCTCTTCAACGTTTTTGTATAACACATCTACAGTAAATAGAACTCTGGCGCCTGCGTCTTTAGCTTGCCAAGCGACCTCCCGCGGCGTATACATTGGATTCATCGGCGTCACTACTGCGCCGAGTTTTAACGCTCCGTAGTAGACTATGGGAAAGACGGGGGTGTTCGGCATATAAAGCGCTACTACATCGCCTTTGCCAATGCCCCACTCTTTTAAAGCCGCGGCTACTCTATCGCTGTGCTCGCCTACGGTCTTATAAGGCACTTTGTTGCCGAAGTATATATATGCGACTACCTGCCCGTTTTCAGTTACTTGTTTATCTAGGTATGTAAAGAGGGGAGATGGCTTAATTTCAACATCAGCCGGCACCCCCTCGTCGTAGTTTTTTACCCATGGTTTGTTTTTAACATATTTCTCAAATACCTCATATGTATCTGACATATGTTAGTTTTATTTTCTATTTAAAAAGATGACTCAGCCATATCTAGATTACCTAGTTAGTTACATGACAAAGTTAATATTTAAATAGTTGGTGCTGTTTGAGTTCCATGGTGTTCCCACTAGATTCGATACAAGACTTCTCTGTTGTGTTAACTCCAGAACACGAGATGTTTAGAAAAGCAGTGAGAGAGTTTGTAGAGAGAGAGGTTGCGCCTAGGGCTATGGAGATAGAGGAGAAGGACGAGGTGCCCCGCGATCTCTTGAAAAAGATAGCCGAGCAGGGGTTCTTTGGAATTGGAATTCCCGAGAAATATGGAGGCCAAGGGGGAGACCATAGGATGGCCGCTATTATGTCTGAAGAATTCTGCCGGGTGTTGCCCGGCCTCAGCGTATACTTTGGCACTAACGAGCTGTTTATAACGCCTATAATGTTGTTTGGGTCTGAGGAGCAGAGACAGAAATACATCCCGCCGATTGCAAAGGGAGAGAAATTTGGCGCATTTGCGGTGACAGAGCCTTGTTGTGGCTCTGACGTAGCTGGCATACAGACGAGAGCTGAGAAAGTCGGCAATAAATGGGTTATAAACGGCAGAAAGGCGTTTATAAGTAGCTCAGACATAGCCGACTACTTTATTGTGTTGGCGCGTACCTATCCGCCGCCTGATAAAAAACTTAGGTATCTAGGTTTGACGTTTTTCATTGTGGAGAGAGATACGCCGGGCTTTAAAGTAGAGCAGTGTTACCATAAGATGGGCCTCCACGGCGACCACGCCTGTGAGCTTGTGTTTGAAAATGTGGAGGTGCCAGACGAAAATAGAGTGGGGGAGGAGGGCATGGGCTTTCTCTATGCGATGGAGACTTTTGACAGGACGAGAATAGGCGTTGCAGCGCAGGCGGTCGGCATGGCGCAGGGCGCTTTTGAAAAAGCTTTTCAATATGTCCACCAGAGACAGGCGTTTGGCGTGCCAATTGCCTACTTCCAGGCGATACAGTTTAGCCTAGTGGAGATGATGGCTAAGATCTTTACAGCTCGGCTTCTGACGTATTTAGCTGCAAAACTAGCCGACGAGAATAGAAAAGAGTTTACCTTCGTCGCCTCTCTTGCGAAATTCTACGCCACCGAGGTGGCAGAGGAGGTGATTTCAGAGGCTATAAATCTACACGGCGGCGTGGGAGTTATTAGAGAGACAGGCGTCGAGCGCTTCCTTAGAGATGTAAAAATTACACAGATATACGAAGGCGCAAATAACATACAGAAACTAGTGGCGTATCGTCAGTTGATAAGGATATTAAGAGAGAAGGGCCAGATACCAGAGGAAGTGGCCAAGTTGGTAACCTAACATGAGGAGAGTGGCCGTTGTAGGAGTTGGCGTTAGTAAGTTTGGCAATAGAGCAGACGTATCTCTGCCAGAGCTAGCCTGGGAATCTGTCAAAGAGGCTTTAGACGACGCGCGGCTGGGCGCCGAGGATATACAAGCGTTTGTAGTAGGCAACGTCGGCGGCTGGTCCTCTGAAGCTTTGCCTGCCGTTGTAATTGGCGAATACTGCGGCCTGGTGCCTAAAAGCGGCATAAGAGTAGAAGCCGCTTGTGCCACAGGCTCTGCGGCTGTTAGAACTGCATACCACATGGTGGCAAGCGGCGAGGCTGATATTGTAATGGCTATTGGAGTAGAGAAGATGAACGAATCGCCGACGCCGACTGTAGTTGAATTCATCGGCAGAGCCGGGAGCTACTTCTGGGAATTTGAAAACTTTGGCTTAACCTTCCCGGGGTATTACGCGCTATATGCCACAGCTTATATGCATAGATATGGCGCAACAGAGGAAGACCTCTGTAAAGTCGCTGTGAAGAACCACTACTACGGGTCGTTAAATCCAAAGGCTCAGTTTCAGAGAGCTATTACAGTAGAGGAATGTCTCAACTCTCGCTATGTCGCATGGCCGCTTAAACTATACGACAGTAGCCCCATCACAGACGGCTCATCTGCCGTTATTTTAGCAAGTGAAGAAGTGGCTAGAAAAATCACCGACACCCCAGTGTGGATAAAGGCAATAGGCTATGCCAACGGCACTGCGAATTTAAGCAAGAGACTTGACTTTATAGGTCTAGAGGCGGCGCAAGTGGCGGCTCAAATGGCTTATAAAAAAGCCGGCATAGATCCAGAAAACCCGGTGAAGTATCTCGACGTTGCTGAGGTACACGACTGTTTTACAATAGCCGAAATTATGGCTTATGAAGACCTAGGTTTTGCAAAGAGAGGAGAGGGCTACAAATTAATACGCGAGGGGCAGACATATATAGGCGGTTTAATTCCAGTAAATGTAGACGGCGGGTTAAAAGCCAAGGGGCATCCAATAGGCGCAACTGGCGTGTCTATGATTGCCGAACTTACTAAACAGTTGAGACAACAGGCAGATAAAGGACGCCAAGCGCCTATTAGAAAGGGCATGGCGCTTGCACATAACATAGGCGGCACAGGCCACTACGCCTTTGTAACAATTCTTAGCCTAAGCCCGTGACTATGCCGCGCGTAGCTGTAATCGGGGCTGGCACAATGGGCCACGGCATCGCTGAACTTTTTGCACTAGCAGGCTATGAAGTAAACCTAGTAGATATTTCACAAGATATATTAAACAAAGCGCTAAGAAATATAGAAGACTCGCTTAAGAAGGTAAAAGAACGAGGCCGACTAAAAGAAGATGTGGCAACTGTTTTATCTCGTATTAGGCCTGTTGTTGGTGATGTGTGTAGTGCGGTTGTTGGTGTTGAGCTTATGGTTGAGGCTGTGGTAGAGGATATTGAAGTTAAGAAGAGAGTTTTTGCCGAAGCTGACCGTTGCGCGCCGCCAGAGGCAATACTAGCCACAAACACATCTTCACTACCAATAACAGAAATCGCAGAAGCAGTAAAACCAGAGAGAAGAACAAAAGTAGTAGGAATGCACTTCTTCAACCCACCAGTACTAATGCCGCTGGTAGAAGTGATCAAAGGGCAATACACCAGTGACGAAACTGTAAAGAGAGTTGTAGACTATGTGAAAAAATTGGGTAAAGAGCCTGTGGTTGTAAATAGAGACGTCCCTGGTTTTATAGTAAATAGAATACTAGCGAGAGTAAACGAGGCGGCGTGTTGGCTTGTGGCTAGGGGGTTGTCGACGCCTGAAGTGATAGATGCCGTGGCTATATATAAAGTGGGTCTGCCTATGGGAGTCTTTCTCCTAATGGATTTCGTTGGGCTAGACGTCGTATGTTTTGTAGCAGAGGCTATGAAAAAACGTGGTTTCAAATCTCATCCATGTCCACTTATTCTTGAGAAGTGTCAACAGAAGAAGTATGGCGTTAAGTCGGGAGAGGGCTTTTATAAATATCCAGCCCCAGGCAAGTTCCAATGGCCCGAGGTGCCGAAATCAGCAGGCGATAGAATAGATATAGCATATATACTCGCTCCCGCCATAAATGAGGCTGCTTATCTTCTTAGAGAGGGTATTGCTACGAGAGAGGATATTGACAAGGCTGTGAGACTTGGCTTAAACTGGCCTAAAGGGCCTCTAGAATATGCAGACGAAATAGGAATAGACACAATAGTCAAAACGCTAGAAGAGTGGGTTAAAATGGGGTTTAAAGAGCTGGCGCCGGACCCACTGCTTGTACAGATGGTAAAAGAGGGTAGAGTTGGGAGAAAGTCGGGAGAGGGCTTTTATAAATATGCCAAGTCTGTAATTTCTGCTGTAACAGAGACGTTAGAAAAGCTCTATGGAGAACCTTTGAAACAGCTGGAGTCGTTAATCACGGTTACAGGTCTTCCAGTGTATAAAGACCCTAGGAGCGGCGCATTGTTATGGGTAGACGTACGCGAACTTAGGCTTAGGTTTACTCTGTCTGTAAATAGACTTGAGAAGTTTGTAGAGGGTCTTCAAAAAGGCAAACTTATGTATACTCAATGTAAGAGATGCGGCACTAAGTACTTCCCACCTCAAGTAGATTGTCCAAAATGTAAGACGTCTGATATGGAGTGGCGTGAGACTAGTACAGAAGGCGAGTTAATTACATGGACTGTGATTAATGTAAAGCCGGCGAGTTTCTCACACCACAAAGACTATGTTGTGGGAATAGTAAAAATGCCAGATGGATTCAACATAACTGCGTGGATAGACGCCGATCCAAAGACATTAAAGCCAGGTATGAAGATGAAACTCGTCGTCGATAGAAGACCAGGGGAGAACTACATAACCTACTGGTTTACGTCCTCCTAACTTTTTCTTGACCCTGCCCCGGTGTACCCGGGGCGGGCCCCCAAGTCCCCCAGGGAGGAGTCAAAAAATGGGAGACGCGTACATCGTGCCTGTCTTCTCTAGAGAAGTAACGCCACTAGAGCCCAGAGCTATAACCGCCTTGGCCACGGAGTTGTGGCCGGTGCCGGTGGGGTAGCGCTGAGTTGTTGGCGAGATTTTCAGCCTGTGTTTTCTAAGAGGAACGTTTATATAGTATATATCTTACCGCACCCTATGGATGAGGAATATCTGGCGCTTTTAGAGAGGGCATATAAGCTAGTGGCTCCAAAGGCGCAGAGAAGGGCTGAAATCCCAAAGATAGAGGTTCAAAATATGCCGCGTAAAACCATTATACCCAACTTCGGGCAGATAGCCAAGAGGTTAAACAGAGATGTGTATTTCATGGCTAAGTTTTTCCAAAAGGAGCTGGCTGTGCCTGGCACTATCGAGGGAGATGTGTTTACTCTACATGGGGAGAAGTCGCCAAAGGTCGTAGAGGCGGTATATGAGAGATTTATCAGATACTACGTAGTGTGTCCAGTCTGTAACTCTATAGATACAGAGTTGAAGAGAGAGGGGAGGATATATGTAATGAAATGTCTAGCTTGTGGAGCGTCTACGCCAGTTAGACCGCTCTAATGGATCCTCTCGGCGTTATTGCGGCGTTTACAGCCGCCGTAATTTGGGCTCTCGTCATATTTCTATACAAACAGAAGATGGAGACGGCGGAGGCAACCGTGGTCAACTTCTCTAGGCTTGTATATGTGTCGGCTTTTATGTGGCCTGTCCTCCTCCTCGCCGAGCCAACCCCCGGCCTTTGGGCCGCCGTAGCCAGCGGCCTCATCACCCTGGTGGTGGGAGACAGTCTCTACTTCTATGCAATACATAGAGTCGGAGGGTCTGTCGCAGCGCCGCTGGTCTACACCTATGTTGTAATTGCTCAATATTTCGCCCTCCTGTTGGGGGAGACAGTCTCCCACTGGCTTGCCGCCTCGGCAATCCTCACTGTAGCCGGCGTCGCTCTCTTAGCCAGAGGTGGTGTAGCCCGGCTGGAACCCCTCGGCATAGCGGCAGCCCTAGCCGCAGCTCTCATGTGGTCTCTAGGTATGGCCGCCGTGAAGCTAGCGACCATGGGCCAGGTACACCCTGCGGTAATAGCATACCTCAGAGCTCTCTCTGCCTGCGCCGCCCTGGGGATATACCTAGTCGCGAGACGCCGCCTATCTCTTGTAAAATCTCCTCTCTTTGCCATCGCCTCCCTCTTAGACCTAGGCCTCGGCTCCGCCCTATTTGCTTACTCAGTCGACAAGATAGGCCTCGCCACAACTACAATACTCGTCTCGACATCCCCCTTAATAGTCCAAATCTACGCGAGAGCCACAGGCGCCGAGAGGATCGGCCCTAGACAAACGGCGGGAGCCCTCTCCATCTTCCTCGCCATATATCTAGCGCTCAGAGGTTAGACCAAGCGCCGAAGAGACGGCGCTCTACACGGCGCTGGACGGTGCCATAAACGAGACGCCAACTAGGCACGCCAAGTTGTGGATATTCCCCCAGTGTAGACCCGCGGCGATTTGGATATGGAAAAATTGACCTGTTGTTAATGCGGCATCCCCTTCGGCCCGTGAGTTAAGTAGTAATCGGGGTTCTTCTCGAACTCCACCTTGCACATGTGGGAGCAGAAGTAGTACATCTTGCCCTTATACAGCGTTTTGTACTTTGCCGTGGCGGGGTCCACATGCATCCCGCAGACCGGATCCACCTCCGGCATAGCTCTGGTAAACCACGTATATATATCTGTACCTCCTTCCTTTTGTGATTAGAATTAGATTTGAGAGAGGCCGCCAGACCACGCTTAAAATCATTGGGATGCACTGCGCCACTTGTACGCTGGCTGTTCAAAAAGCTCTACTCTCGGTGCCGGGGGTCCTCCATGCCGAGGCCTCCCTCGCCGGCGACGAGGCCAAGGTCGTGGCCGACCCTACTAGGCTTAGATATGGCGATTTGCTTAGGGCGGTGAGGAAGGCCGGCTATGACATATATAGAGAGGAGGCCCATATAGTGCTTAAGGCTGTCAGACCCGAGGAGGTCTCCCGCATAGCTGAGCTTCTCTCGGGCTGGGGGGTGTTTGACGTAAGACCAAACCCAGCCGCAGGTGTAGTGACAGTGGAGTACAACCCGCTGGAGGTCACGCCGGGGGAGTTGGCGAGGAAGCTGGAGGAGGCGGGCTATGAGGTGGCGGAGGTTAAAACCGGCGAGGTGGATATAGACGTAGATAGACGGGTGGTAGAATTAGACCGAGCAGACCTTAGGCGGAGGCTCGCCGTCGCTGCCGGGCCCACCGCGGCTCTGGTGGCTCTTATGGTAGCGTCTATGGCAGGTCTCCACGCCGCCGTATATTGGCTCCAGTGGGCCTTGGCCACCCCTGTCCAGTTCTACTCCGGCTGGAGGTTCATAAAGGGGGCCTACAGGGCTTTTAGGAATAAGACGGCAAATATGGACACGCTTGTAACACTGGGCACTCTCTCTACGTATTTCTACAGCGTCTACTCCCTTCTAACAGGCGGCCTAGTCTACTTTGAGGCATCGGCGGCAGTTATAACGCTGGTGCTCTTGGGCAGATACATCGAGGCCGGCATGAGGATTAAGACCGGGGAGGCCGTGAGAAGGCTTTTGACTCTTCAGCCGGAGAAGGCTAGAGTTTTAGAAAATGGCGCGGAGGTCGAAGTCCCCGCCGCCCAGGTAAAGCCCGGACAGCTCGTGGCTGTTAAACAGGGGGAGAGAGCGCCCGTAGACGGGGTAGTTGAGGAGGGCTTTGGCTATGTGGACGAGTCGGCCTTCACGGGGGAGCCGATGCCCGTGGAGAAGAAAAAAGGCGATCTCATCTTGGCCGGCTCTATACTGGTAAGGGGTTATTTAGTTGTTAGAGCCACGAGGAGCGGGCGGCACACCCTACTAGCCCAGATGGTCAAGCTGGTGAGACAAGCCCAGGGGGCTAGGCTCCCCGTCCAACAGCTTGTGGATAAGATCTCCGGCGTCTTCACCTGGGCGGTGATAGCGGTGGCCTCCGCAGTTTTCGTTCTGTGGTATTTAACAACGGGGGATATAAACAGGGCTTTGATCTTCACCGCCTCGGTCCTTGTTGTGGCATGTCCCTGCGCCTTGGGGCTCGCCACGCCTCTGTCGGTGGTGGTGGGAGTGGGGAGGGCGGCTGAAAAAGGCGTTTTGATAAAAAGGCCGGAGGCTCTCCAAAAGCTGAGAGAGGCTAGATATGTCGCTTTTGACAAAACCGGCACGTTGACCCTCGGGAGGCCTAGGGTAGTTGCTGTGTGGGGCGGAGATGAAGTTCTAAATCTCGCCGCGTCTCTAGAGCAGAAGTCTGAGCATCCGCTTGCGGCCGCTGTGGTGGAATACGCGAGGGAGAGAAATCTGAAGCTGTCCGAGCCCGAATTTTTTGACTCCATTCCTGGCGCCGGCGTGTATGGCAGAATAAACGGCGTAGCCGTAGCCGTGGGCAACGAGAAGATCCTCAGGGGGATGGGCGCAGAGCTTCCGCCAGAGGTTGCTAAATGGGCGGAGGAGATGAGAGAGCAGGGATATACTGTGGTCTACGTGGCGACTGAGGGAAAGACACTTGGGGCTATAGCTGTGGGTGACCAGATACGCGAGGGGGCCTGGGAGGCCGTCCACTGGCTAAAAACGCGGGGGGTAGAGCCTGTCATCGTTACAGGAGATCACGAGAAATCGGCTAGAGCTGTGGCAAAGAAGCTAGGCATATCTGTGGTCTACTCCGGAGTAGACCCCGAGGAGAAGGCCAAGATCGTTGAAGCTTTGAAATCAAGAGGGCTTGTGGTTTTCGTCGGAGATGGCGTAAACGACGCTGCGGCGTTGGCCACAGCCGACGTGGGAATTGCGGTGGGTACGGGAACCGACGTGGCGAAAGAGGCAGGCGATACAATACTCCTTAGGGGAGATATAACAAAGGTCGTTGAAGTGTTTAAGATATCTGAAAAAATAATGAGAAATGTGAAATTTAACCTCTTCTGGGCGTTTGTATACAACATAGCTCTTATACCGCTGGCGGCCGGCGTCTTCTACCCAGTTACACTTAGGCCAGAACTGGCGGGGCTCGCCATGGCGTTTAGTAGTATCTCTGTTACACTAAACGCCCTGAGACTCAGAGGCGCATAGAGCCGGCCGTTAGTCTTTGCCTCGGACTGTGCCTACTACAAAGAGGGGGACTTCGAACTCACCTCCGTAGTAGTAGAAGAGGAGTATCTTCACCACTTCCCGCAGTATGAGCATGAGGTCCCCCCTCCTCACTCCGGCTACCTCGGCGGCTTCTTTCCACGGCTTCGCTTGTAGTACCTTGCTGACGAGAATCTTCAGAGCTGGCTCGGGAAGCGTCGGCCTCCTCGCCTTGGGGCTGTAGAAATACTGGGTGGCGAGCATATATACGGCGTCTGTGACATTTTCGTAGGTCATGGGGCCGTAGGCATAGGCAATAGCTCTGTCTAATTGGTTTTTAGACAGGGCGAAGGCGCCGTCGATTTCCCAGCCCCAGTCTTCCAGCAGGAGGAGAACCTCTGTGGGTAATAGATCGCCGTAGGGTCCCATGAGGGAATGAATTAGTCTCCTCCTGAACTCCACGTTTGCATATTTCACATAGGCCTCAGCCTTTTCGTTAAGAGGCTTTACCAAGAGGACGCTGTATTCGCCAGAGGAGGGGTTTCTCTCGGGAGAGAGGTGGATTGGGACGTAGCCGTTTCTCACCCAGAACTTAAGCAGCTTGTCGTATACGCCGAAGCCCACGCCGATCCAATCCATGCCGAGTTGTCTCGCCTCTTCCTCAAGCTTTTGGAGCATAAGCGTGCCGAGGCCCATGTCTTGTAGCTCTGGGTGGGTCGCTATCCTCACGATACGCCAGCCCTTGAGCTTGGCGAACTCGGGCAACCGCCAGTACTTGAGGAAGCGGTCTGGGATTATGTTGCCGGGGAGCTTAAGGCCTCTAAGCGCTTGGTCTATGGAGAGGTCGTCGAGCGCGCCTTCGAAAGCCAGCTCCACCGAGACGACCACCTTCGCGTTTGGAAGGGCGAGGGCACGCGCAGTGTGATGTGGCGCGTCGAGAAGCATGCCTAAGTCGTCCGGCTCGTTTCTGTAGTGCGCCTGTACGTAGATGCCAAAGAACTGTCTAAATACCTCTTCGTCTTTCATGACGTCTTCCTCTCTGAGGTACACCACCTCCCTCCTCCTCACGTAGTCGAGATCCTGCGGCTCCACCTTGGCCGGCTCGGCGTTTAGAAGGAAGGCGTCAAAAAGCCACTGCTCCACTGGATCCCCCCTGCCATATCTAATAGGCTCCTCCATCTCGTAGAGATAAACATCGGTGTCTTTAGACTCTTTTAGATATTTTAGAAAACGTATTGAAAAGCCGCGGCCGGCCCCCTCATACCCGTGTATTGTAGTGGCGAAGACCAGTCTGTCAAACTTCTTGTGTACGGCGTAGAGAACGGGGAGGGGGACGGCGGCTGCCTCATCTACTGCGACAATATCTGCGTTTTCTCGCTTCAATAGCATATACGGCGTCACCACATCTATAAAAATGCCCTTGGCTTTGATAGCCCTGATCTCTCCCCCCTCCCTCTCTACACCTGGCTTGTAGCCCAGAGCCTCAAGCCCCTTTATTGCAAACTCTAGAAGAGTCTCTAAATTTGTATACTCCATCGCACTGACGACAATTTGTACACGGGACTTGGCCTTCCGAAGTTTATGCCCTATGCCAGCTAGGCCAAGCCCCAGCGCTGCGCTCTTCCCCCTCCCTCTGTCTGCAATAATTACAAGAGCTTGTTTCCGCTTTGGCTTTTGATACAGAGTTTCAAAAAGTTTCAACACCTCCACCTGGTCTTGTGTAGCCGCCAGGCGGTATATCTTAAGAGGCAGTACGGCCTTTTCTGGAGGCTCTGGCTTCTTAAGCTCGTAAGTCTCCACAGTCTCTATGCCTGAAGATTTAAGTAAGATACCGCGGTCAACGTCGAAGATTACAACGCCACTGTGGCTGTAGAGACTTCTCCAAAACCTCTCCTTAAGCCTATGTCTAATATCGTTAGGAGTAAACTGGGGGACGAGAAGTGTAGATTGGAACTTTGTTATATACCTCTTCCACACATCTAGCGGCGGCACGAGGAAAATATAGACGCCGCCCCCCCTCACCACGCCGCCGAGACGCCCCACGTCATTTGGCTTGAGGTCGTTGACGAGATCTAACACGGCGAAGTCTTGTGTTGTCCCAAGGATCTTCGGCGTATCTTTATACGGCCTGAAGTCCACCTCCAACGAAGAGCCCGCCACCGCGTCTCTAAAGTAGTTCATCCTCTTGTTAGCGTCGGCAAACTCCGGCTGAAACATATAGAGCCCAGAGCCGCCGCCTCCCGCGGCCTCAAATCCCCTAAGTACCTCAGCAGCAGCTTCGGCCAGTTTTTTATCATCTGTACCCACAAGTACGAAAAGTCTCCTATGTCTAGCCGCCCTAGCCTTTTCTACCTCTGCCTTTGCAATGTCAAAAAGCACGACTAGATATACAAAGGCTAAATAAATTAAAAATCGAAAGAGATAAACGTCTATACATTCCTGGCCGTCTGCCGCCTGTCCCTACGCCTAGGGACTTTCTCCCCGCCCACGCCTTCATGGGTAGCCAGGCTACCTCAGGCGCGGGGCCGGGCGGCACGCGGCCCTCCTCAAGAGCTCGGCCCCTCACAGCTGTAGATACACACGTATTCAAGCCTTTCGCCCACATCCACGAAAACACAAAACAAATTTCTCAATAGAAGAGACCCCTCTCTGAGACTCTAGGACATACCCAAGCGTATTACGTCGGTTCAGCCTGGGATTCAGGCGGAGAAACGTTTTCTGCCGTCGCAGCGGTGATCTGCCCCCGTTGTGGAGCCAAGATAGCGGTGGAGAGTTGCCCCGCCTGCGGCTTCGGAGCGCACCGCGACAACATGCCCATGATATGGGCTGAGAGGAGGTATTGGGAACTACTCCAGAAGATAAAACAACCCACTTTCCCCACTCCGGCGACAGTCGTGTTTTTAACCTCGTAACTACACTCTTCACATGAACGGCGTCTACTCGGCCCCTGGGGCGGCAGACGGGGGCGCCAAACTGTTGTAATATAAACGACCAGCGGCCGACCCCCAGGTGAGCCGCCCCCTCGCCCCGGCACACCCGAGGCGGGCCCCTGAGTCTCCCGGAGAGGGGTCTAGAGAGAGGTAGGGGGACAAGATTTATATATACTCGGGCGTACAACTTGGCGTTAAGCCTCTTTCAGAAGCCCGTGTTAAAAGTTCGTTTATTGCCTTCTCTCCCCTCGCGCCGAGGTCCCTCGTATAGGCGTTGACGTACATGTCTACAAAACGGGCTGTCTCCTCTAGGGTGAGTCCTCTTGAAAACCTCTGGGCGTACTTAAGTGCCTCTTCTCTATGTGTATCGGCGTATCTAATAGACTCGCGGAGAGCTTGTGTTAAAGCCTCTGCAAGTTCTCTACCCAAGCTCTTTTTAACTACGTCTACTCCAAGAGGCGTCGGTAAGCCGGTCTCTCTCAGCCACCACTCGCCGAGGTCTGTCAGTTTTTTCAAGCCAAATCTACTGTAGGTGATTTGCCCCTCGTGGATTAAAACTCCTGCGTCAACTACGCCGGCTATAACAGCGTCTAATATTTTATCAAAGGGCATTTCCACGGCTTTAACCTCCGGCATTGCTAACTTGAGGAGTAGGGCGGCGGTTGTACAACGCCCTGGCACAGCCACATGCCTAGGCCTATCTACCCCCGGCCTCGCCACTACCACAGGCCCATACCCCTCGCCCATGGAGGCGCCTACTCGCATTATGTAGTACCTATTGCAGATATAGGCATAGGCGTGTACACTAATAGCAGATACGTCAAGTAACTCTTCGACAGCGAGTTTATTCAAAGTCTCTATATCTGCTAGAAACTCCACGTGGGGAACCGGCAGTTTTACAGCGCCTGACGCTATGCCGTAAAACATATAGGCGTCGTCTGCATCTGGAGAATGAGCCACTTTGATCATGTAGACGACCACAAGCCCATTTTTATCACTTACGCGACGCCACTACGGCGGCCGCGGTGATTAAGACATATGCCACTGCCTCAAGAGAGGTAGGCACTTGGCTAAAAAGTAGAACCCCCCAGAGGGCTGCAAGTACAGGCTCTAGAGAGGCTAACACAGACGCCCTGGCCCCCCCGACTGTAGAGACGGCAGAGGCGAAGAGTCTGTATGGCAACACCGTCCCAAACACGCCGAGGTATACCCCCGCGGCGACCGCCTCTGGCGTAGGCGGGCCGGGCTTCAGCAGAAGTGCGGGGGCGGTCACCGCCAGCGTATAGGGCATAGCCCCAAGCGACGCGTCCACCACGCGGCCTCCCGACGCCAGCCTCCTGGCAACAGCGATGTACAAGCCGTAGAAGAAACCCGAGGCAAGGCCCGCGGCGAAGCCGACAGTCGAAATTCTGCCGGAAGAGGCCATAAGCACCACTGCCACAAGGACAAGGGCTACGCCACTGACGTCACGTCTGGATGGCCTCTCGCCCCAAAGGGCGAGGGCCAGGGTTGTCCACAGGGGGGCTGTGTAGAGGAGGTACGCGGCGTTCCCAACCCCCGCGTATATAGCCGCCACTGGATACGCCGAGAAGAGGCCGCCCAGGAGGAGGCCTGGCAGAAGCGCCCCCCTTCCCGGCCTAGCCCCAGCCGCAAGCGCCGTCAAGGCTGCAGTAAGCGACCGGATGAAGGCTATCCAGAGGTATTCTCTCCCCAGCGACGCGGCAACACCAATTGTAGACCAGAGGAACGCAGCGGCCAATATCTTTAAGACAGAGCCCACGGCGCCAAGTTATGTTTTAAATATAACCTTGATTATATAACCGTGGTTATATTTTTAGACAGGGAAGAGGAACTAGAGAGACTGCGAGAAGCCCTCCGGGGAGAGGGCTTCAGGCTAGTGGTGGTATACGGCAGGAGGCGGATTGGAAAGACCACCCTCGTCCTAAAGGCCACGGAGGACATGCGGAGGGTCTACTACCTCGCAGTCGGGAGGGGCAACTTGAGGAGGTTTAAACAGGCGGCGGCACGAGTCGACCCCGGCGTGTTGACAACCGCCGACGATTGGGAGGCCGTCTTCACATACTTGAGAGATAGAGTCGACGTCGTCATCATAGACGAATTCCCAAACCTAATAGAGGAAGACAAGGCCATCTTGTCGACCCTCCAGGCGGTGGTGGACGAAGTCCTCGTCCACTCAAACCTAAAGCTCGTGTTGACAGGCTCCTCCATCTCCACCATGACCTCAAAAGTCCTCTCCTACAAGAGCCCTCTCTACGGGCGGAGGACGGCGTCGCTGAGGGTAGACCCCATACCCTTCCTCAAATACAAACAGTTCTTTCCCGACAGGCCCCCGCATGAGCTGGTGGAAATCCACGGCTTTGCAGGCGGGATACCCTACTATATGGTAAAGGTGAAGGAGCCCTTCTGGGACTTCTTGGAGCGGGAGCTGAGGGAGAGGACCTTCCTCCTAGACGAGGGAGACTTCCTCCTCCGCTACGAGTTCGAAGACGTCTCCACCTACAGGCAGATACTTGAGGCGATCGCAGCGGGGAAAAACACCCTAGGCGAGATAAGAGACCACGCGGGGCTTAGGTCCACAGACATAACGCCATACCTCCGCAACCTGGAGATCGTGGGCATCGTGAGAAAGGTGAAGCCAGTGTTGGGCAGGGGGAGGTATAGATACGAGCTGGCCGACGGTTTTCTCCGCTTCTGGCTCCGCTTCATAAGCCCAAACCTCTGGCTAATAGAGCAGGGCCTCTACGGCGTGGAGGACATACGGAGAGAGTACAGCCAGTACCTCGGCAAGACCTTTGAAGAAATCGCCAGAGAGGTCGTAGTTAGGGAGATCGCCGCCGGCCGCCTACCCAGGGTGAGGAAGCTGGGCCCCCAGTGGTGGACCAGGAGGGGGGAGGCGAGAGAGATAGATCTCCTCGGCGTCGGCGACGGCGTCGTGGTGGCCGTGGAGGCGAGGTGGAGAGACGGGGTAGACGCGGCGGAGGTGGCCCAGGAGCTCAGGGAGAAGGTCGAGGAGCTGGGCCTCCCTGGCCGCGTAGTGCCCGTGGTGGTAGCCAGGAGCTTCAAGAGGAGAGAGGGGGCGGTCGCCTACGACCTAGGAGATATATACAGGATGATGGCCTAAAGCACCTTGAAGGTCCCAACCACCACGGCCCCCCGGCCTTTAAGTAGCCTAACGGCGCCTTTCAGCGTTGTGTAGATGGACGTCCCCCTATCTCTCTTGGCCCCTCCCCGGGGGACTTAAGGGCCCGCCTCGGGTACACCGGGGCGAGAGGGCGGGTCATGCGGGGGCCGGCCGCGAGTCGCTTGTTTTTACAACAGTTTGGCGCCCCCGTCTGCCGCCCCAGGGGCCAAACGCCGTTCATGAAATAAGAAAACTTACGAGGTTAAAAATGTGACGGCCGCCGAAAAAGTGGGTTGTTTTGTTTTCTGGAGGATTTCCCAGTAGCGTTTTTCTGCCCATATCACCGGCACGTTGTCTCTATGTGCCTTGAAGCCGCAGGCGGGACAGCGCATGAAGCGGCCGTTTTCCTCAACCATCTTAGCGTTGCATTTGGGGCAGATGGTCGAATACAGTCGCTCCTCCAAATACGGCAGTCCGTACCACTGCGCGAGCGCCTGTAGGCGCTTCCTTAGTTGTCCCAAACCGTCTAGGAGGTGCTTCTTCACTCCGTCTCCGTTCCTCTCCTTCAGCTCCCGGTAGGTGTCGTCTTCCATCGTGTCCAACGCGATCGCGGCTTGGTGTTCTCTGGCCAGCTTTATAATCTCACGCGTAGCGTTTATAACGATGTCTCGGATTATGCCATAGCGCTTCGTCTTAAGCTTCCACAGCTGTCTCTGGAGGTCTAACGCTCTACGCGGGTCTCTGTCCTCGTCTACCTTAGCCAAAGCTCTACTCAGCTGTCTTATGTGGACGTGGATCCTCTCCAGTTTCTGAACCCGCCCCCTCTTGGGGAACTTCAATAGCTCCACGACACGACCGTCGACCACGAGACCAACTTTTATGTAGTGGTCCAACCGGTTGACGTCAACAACGACAAGCGCCCTAGGCTCTATCTGCGTCACCTCTCTAGCGAAGACGAGAGCGACATATAAACCGCCGTAAGTAGGATCCTTGCCCCTCCTTACGTCAACGCCGAGGAACGCCAACTTAAGCTCGGCGCCCTCCTGTAGTCTCTCTCTTATCCAAGAGATGCTGCCCTTCTTCAATTTTACAACAAACGGCGGTATGCCCAACTTCCGCACTCTGAGAACGCCGCTCTTTAGGTCGACGAAGACTGCCCTGCCGACGTCTCTCTCGTCCTCAACTCTAAGCTGGGCGTTTAACGGAACCGCCCTGTGGAACACGACATCGCGCCAAAACACTTTGGCTTGATTTGCGAAATACT
This sequence comes from Pyrobaculum islandicum DSM 4184, assembly GCF_000015205.1. NCBI lineage: Archaea > Thermoproteati > Thermoproteota > Thermoprotei > Thermoproteales > Thermoproteaceae > Pyrobaculum > Pyrobaculum islandicum. The sequence goes on from NC_008701.1 coordinate 1,320,566, forward strand.
TCCTAAGACCGTACTTGGGGAACGTCTCCTCGATTATCCGGTGTGCCAACTCACGCCTGTCTGGCGTGAGGTGTCTGTCCAACTCCTCCGTAGTCAGCTTCGGCTCCTCTTGCCCCGTCAACTCCTTTAACAACCTTCTGACGTACTCCTCCACCGCTAGGTGCATCCTTACGGCGAGGCCGAGGACGTCCGGCCTCTCTTCTACCAACTGCCAGGGGATTTCTATCTTTAACGTTCTGTATACGTACATGGCCTTGTATGTGGATGGGCTGAAATATCTGTTGGTTATGGAGGGCACATGGGGGCAGGCCAAAAGTTTCACAAGACAAACCCACAGCGGCCTCGGCGTTGTGCCCCGCCTCAGAGCTGGTGAAACCCGCCCCTCTCCCCTGGCGCCGTCGTGAAGGCGGCGTTGAGAGACGCGTGTCGGCCATGTTGTTGACCTTCGCCGCCACTAGGGCTGTTGCCGTCGTGAGCTATTGATACCCGCCGGCGTCATACACATGCCGCCCCTCGCGTTGTTCATACTGGCGATACCCACCGCGGCGTTGGCGACACTCACGACGATAACCGCCGTAAACCCGTTTTTCAACCCACCCACACCTCTAACGCAGTCCCCCACCACTTTCTACTACCTCGGTTCACCTGCCTGACAGCGACGACGTCAGGCAAGTGTGTGAAAGGAGTTGAAAGGACGTTTCAGACTTTTTGTGCATGTGGCGGGGGAGGTATGAAGTTGTCGCATACATCGCAAACGCCGCCGGGCGGATACTAACCGCAATTTCCCCCTATATCCAACAATAGCCTTTTTTCCAAGGCCGACGTCCTACTTGCTCAACAACGAGGGATCTCAACACCTAGCTTTTCTCCCCCACGCCCTTTACGCATATGAGCCAAGTCTACAGGACGCTGAAGATCAGAATCCCATGGCGCGTCGTTGAGGAGCGTCCAGACGTCCTAGACCTAGCGACGAGGATGCACTTGGCCGTTGAGGAGTACGCCAGAAGGCTGTTGAAAGAGTTGACGGGGCAAGAGGAGCCCAGACTCACGGCGGAGGAGTTGGACAGACTCCTCACGCCAGACAGGCGTGAGTTGGCACACCGGATAATCGAGGAGACGTTCCCCAAGTATGGTCTCAAGAAGTATTTCTCAGAGTGGGCTAAGTTCTTCTGGCGCGACGTGGCGTTCTACCGGGCAATCCCCCTCGACGTCCAACTGAGAATAGAAAACGAGAAAGGCGTGGGCAGAGCCGTCTTTGTCGACCTAAAGAGCGGCGTAGTCAGAGTGCGGAGGATCGGCGTACCGCCTTTCGCCGTCGAGTTGAAGAAGAGCAACATCATTTGGATCAAAAGGCGGTTGGAGGAGGGCGCCAAATTGAAGTTGGCACTCCTAGGCGTAGAAAGACGGAGGGGCAAGAAGGAGCCGACTTATGGCAAGCTATATGTCGCCCTTGTCTTTGCCAGAGAGGTGACGCCGGTGGAGCCCAGGGCGCTTGTCGTTGTCGACGTGAATCGTCTCGACCACGGCATCACGGTGGGTGTTGTAAAAGACGGCAAGATTGTCAAGCAGATGAGACTTCCCCACGGGGCACGATAAGGGAGTTGAGGAGACTCCACGAGGAGATAAGCCGTCTTGACGAGCGGGCCGCGAAGGAGGCGGACCCCGTCAGAAAGAGGCATCTCGAAGACGAAGTCCGCCACCTCTTGGACCTCCGGCCGCTGGTAGTTATGGGCCAGCACCACTGCGTTCTTCTCCGACTTAAGCCTCCTCACCTCCGCCGCGTAGTCCACGGCGGCGTCCCCACCTCCCTTTATCAGCTTTACTATGGTAAATTTTTCCACTTGACAATGGAGAAAAGTGGGGGGACTAGGAAAAAATTGTATAGATGTATGTCAAGAGGCTTTTCTCGCCTGCTCCCTCACCCACATCATGGGGCAGTACTTGCCGCACATGGTGCAGCCCTTCACCCTGGGCTCTCCGAACTGCCTATACACCGCCCACGCGGCCTCCGGGTCGAGGAGCTTGTTTATCATATTGGCCCAGTCGAGCCTACCCCTGTACACACTCACCTCCCTATCCCACCTCGAGGCCTTTGGCCCAAGCTTCACGATGTCTCCTATGTGTGCAGCCACTCTGTAGGCCTTCACCCCCTCCTCCACTTGCTTGACGGTGGGCAGGGAGAGGTGCTCCGCCGGCGTGATGTAGCACAGGAGGTCGGCCCCCGCGGCGGCGGCGAGGGCGGCGCCTACCGCAGAGGCGATGTGGTCGTAGGGCGCGGCCACGTCAGTCGGCAGAGGCCCCAGGACGTAGTAGGGGACGCCCCCCGTGAGCTTCTTCTCCAGCTTTATAGACCAGACGATCTCGTTCAGCGGCACGTGCCCCGGCCCCTCAAGCATCACCTGGACCCCCGCTTTGATAGCCCTCTTGGCCAGCCTAGCCGCCTCGACGAGCTCGGCTATCTGAAACTCGTCGTGGGCGTCGGCGATGGCGCCTGGCCTTAGGGCGTCGCCTATGGAGATAGTGGCGTCGTACTCGGCGAAGAGCTCCAGGAGGTAGTCCCAGTTCTTGAGGTAGGGGTTCTCGGACTCGTTGTAGAGCATCCAGCCGATGACCATGTCGCCGCCGCGCGACACGACGGGGATCACCCTATCGCTCTTCAGCACCTTCAAGGCGAGGTCTCTCGTGACCGCGGCGTGTATTGTCATAAACGACACGCCGTCTTTCAACTGCCTCTCCACCACCTCGAACAGGTGGTCCTCCGTCATGTAAGCCCCGCCGCCCCTCTTTTCAAAGGCCTCGATAAAGGCTTGGTATATGGGTACGGTGCCCACGGGGATCTCCGCCTTGCTCAACACAGCCCTCCTCACCGCGTCTAGATCGCCGCCGACGCTTAGATCCATCAACGTGTCGCCCCACCTATTCGCCACCTCCACCTTCTTCAGCTCCGCCCCTAGGTCCACCACCTCTGAGGAGGTGCCTATGTTTACGTTCACCTTTGTAAACAGCCCCTTCCCCACGCCGGTCAGTCTCTTAGGCGGCGACTTGGCGTTGGTCAAAACCACGGCCTGCCCCCGCGCCAGACGGTCGCGGAGCTTAACCGCGTTGACGCCCTCTGCCTTAGCCACCTTCTCAAGCTCAGGAGGCGTCCTCCCCTCTCTCGCCTGTTGGATTAACGTCTTCGCCATAAGTAGCTAATGGATTCTATATAAAAAGATTTTACACATCCTCAATTTATATAGGAGCAGAAACCAATATAAATATGTAGAATCTGGGGCTTATGAAAATAGCTTTCTTCTCCGGCGGTAAAGACTCCGTCTACGCGGCGTTGCTGGAGTGGCCCGTGGACATGTTCTTCATCTCGGTCTACAGCTTCCCCCGCCCCTCCCCCCACCTCGTGAACCTACACAAGACAGTGGAGCTTGCGGTGAAGCTGGGGGTGCCGACGCTGGTGGTAAATCTGCCCAAGGGCGCAGAGCGGAGGACAAAGGCGGATCTACTCCGGCGGCTCGGCGCAAGGGTGTTAGTGGCGGGAGACCAGGCGGTGGAGGAGCACCTCCGCTACATGGAGCAACTCGCCAGGGAGACAGGCGCCGAGCTGAGGGAGCCCCTGTGGGGCAGAGACCCCACGCAGATCCTCTACGAGGAGGCGGAGAAGATGGAGTTCATAGTCATCGGGGGGCTAGACAGATCTATAGTCTGTAGGCGGGTTGGGAAAGAAAACGTCGCCGACTTCCTCGCCGACCTCAAAAGGCTCGGCGTGGATCCAATAGGCGAGAGGGGGGAATACCACACCTTGGTCACCAGGGTAGGCGCCGTCGCGCTGGATGTGCAGTGCGGCGCCGTGGAGAAACACGGCGACTACTACATAGCCCGGCTGGTATGATTGTGGAAAGGCTGGCCGAGTCCGTCGCGAGGAGGCCCTGCGACGCCATCGCCTTCTCAGGAGGGCTGGACTCCACCGCGGTGGCCCTCGCCCACGTCAAACTCGGGCACAGACCCCTCCTGGTGAACGTCCAGCTGGCCGAGTCCCCCGGCACAGACGCCCCACACGCCGTCGAGGCCGCGAGGAGGCTCGGCCTCCCCCTCGTCGTTAGATACGTCCCGATGTGGGAGGCCCTTGCCGCCGTGGAGGAGGTAGTGAAGGCGATAAAGCTCTTCAACCCCATGGAGGTGGTGAACTGCTCCGTCCAATACATCGCCCTCAAGCTCGCCAGAGACCTCGGCGCGAGGACCGTCTGCACAGGAGACGCAGGAGACGAGATCTGCGTAGGCTACAGCTTCATGCTGACGAAGCCTAGGGAGGAGCTCGCGAGATATATGGACCCCTCCCGGTGGTACTTCTGCTCCTTCGACCTAGCCAAGGCGCTGGGCGTAGAGGTTAAAGCACCATTCCTAGAGGCGGCCCAACACCTCCTCGCCATACCAATAGAGGAGAAGATAAAATGCGGCCTCGGCAAATGCTTGCTGAGGCAGGAGCTAGGCGACCTTGGACAAAGGCGGAAGGATCCCGCCGAGGTGGGCTCTGGCTTCCACGCCCTCTACAAGACGCTGGAGGAGCTAGGCAGAAAGGTGGAGGTAGACCTCCCCCTCGACGGCCCAGCCCGCTATCTTTACCACATCTACAGGAAGGCCGGCCTCTCCTACCCAAAGGCGCGGAGGAACCCCTGCCCAAGATGCGGCGCCGAGTTAGACGACAAGAGGTACTGCAAAATGTGCGGCTACTACGGCGGCGGTTGAACAGAACCGCCGCAGACCTCCGCCACAAGCTTGGCCAAGTTGCCCACCCCCATCTTAATAGTAAAGAAGGAAAAGACGTAGGTCCTCCCAGCCCCCCTCAAGATTAGACATACGTCACAAACTTTTTCCACCGCCTCCTCAAGCCTAAGCCCTCTGTAGGCCTCTGGCAGAACTACAACTCCGTCTCTAGCCACGAGGAGGGTCTTCAAGTTGCAAGTACACACGAGGTCTAGGAGGGCGTCTAGACAACGATCTACCTCAGGACTCTCTAGAGTGACAACCTCCATAGTCTGTTAAATAAACAAAATTAAATTCTTGTCGTATATCTCTTGCTTTTCGTCAGCTTCGCCACAGGCGGCGGCGCCCTCTTGTGGGCGTTTTCAGCTACCAGGGCCAGCACCTTCTCCACCTTTGGCCTAGACACGCCGGTGGCGTCTGGGATTACATCTTTGGAGAGGCCTAGCTCGTGGGCGTAGAGGACGAGGTCTACCTCCCTGTAGCTGATGCCCAGCTCCCCCTCGGCCGTGTGGCCAGCCCAGAGGCGGGGGGCCGACGGCTTCTCGGCAATGCGGTCCGGCACGCCCAGGTGTTTGGCCATACGCCTCACCTGGGTCTTGTAGAGGTCGCCGATGGGGAGGAGGTCTACGCCGCCGTCGCCATATTTAGTGAAGTAGCCGAGCATAAGCTCGCTCTTGTCCCCCGTCCCGAGCACCAACATGTCGTACCTGTTGGCGTAGTAGTAGAGTATAGACATGCGCACCCTCGCCATGAGGTTCCCCCTAGCCACCTGATCCCCCTCGTCGTAGAAGGGCAGAGAGGAGTAGGCCGACACGATCTGGTCGATCTGAACGACGAAATGTCTCACGCCGAGTTGCTTCGCCAGAGATACGGCGTCTTCTACGTCTTGCTGAGGCGTATATCTGCTGGGGAGGACAAGCGCAACCACTCTATCCGCCCCTAGCGCCTCCACGGCGAGGGCCAAGGCAGTTGAGGAGTCGACCCCACCGCTGAGGCCGACGACAACGCCCTTAGCCCCCGAGGAAGACACATAGTCGTGGATAAAGGCTGTGATTTCAGACTTTGCCGAGCTGTAGTCCACCGCCTCGACGACGTCTTGGATTGTGATCAGCCCAATTTTTCGCCGCTTCTTATACGCCATGCCCCCTCCACCCCCAGCACGAAGATTCTGCCGTCGCCAACGTGTCCCGTCTTCGCCGCCTCCATGATTGTCTTCACCACCTTCTCCACCTCCCCGTCCTCCACGGCCACCTCTACCACCGCCCTCGGCAGAAGCGCCTCGTAGGTCCTCCCCCTGATCTTCACCACGCCGCTTTCGCCGCCCATCCCGCCGACGTCTCTAAACACCGTCGCGCCGGTGTAGCCGGCTCTCACAAGCGCATCTAGCACATCCACCAGCTTGTCCTCTCTAATTACGGCTCTAACCAACTTCATACCCTCGCCACCCCGTGGTCAACTATGTCTAGGCCCACCAGCTCCTCCTCCGGCTTCACCCTAAAGCCTAGCTTGATCAAGACGTAGAAGAACGCCGCCGTAGTGGCCACCACGAACACAAGCGCGATGGCCATACCAAGCCACTGCACAAGCACCCACCCCGCCGGTCCGCCGTAGACCAGCCCCTTGAGCCCGCCCGACACGTCCGGCGACGCCAACACAGGCACAAGCGCGCTGCCCAAAACGCCGTTGAAGCCGTGCACCGGCAGACTGCCGACGGGGTCGTCCACCGGCATGTACCTCTCCACCAGCTTAGTCCCATAGAAAGCCACTGCGCCCGACAACGCGCCGACGAGAAGCGCCGCCCACAGCTCCACATAGCCGGCGAGAGGCGTAATCGCCACAAGCCCCGCCAAGACGCCGCTGATGGCCATAACCGGGCTCCACACGCCCTCCCTCAGCCTCGCCAGAAGCACCGCGATGAGCCCACCGAGCGAGCCGGACACTGCGGTGTTCGCTATCGCGTAGCCGGTCTGGGGGCTGACCACGATAGTCGACCCGCCGTTGAAGCCGAACCAGCCGAAGAAGAGAAGGGTGGTGCCCACGATGGCATATGGAAGCTCGGCTCTTTTATACTCAACCGCCTCCTTATAAGCCACCACGCTGTCTCCCCCATTTTTCCTAACCGCCCTCAGCGCCGTAGGCCCGAGGAGGGCGGTGGCCACGGCCCCCGCCAGAGCCGCGTAGGCGTGTACCACAGTCCCGCCTGCGAAATCTCTAACGCCCAGCCCCTCGAGGCCGAAGTAGTTGCCCAAGTTCGCCAAAAAGCCGTTGGCCCAGACCCAGGACGAAACGAGAGGCCACTGCACGGCAGAGAAAAACACAGCGAACGCCAGCCAGCCGCCGAATTTAAGCCTCTCGGGAGCGCCGGAGAAGAGTATAGCCAGAGTCACCGACCCGAACGCCCCCATGAAGAAGCCGTAGACGTAGGCTGGGACGCCTGCGTCTTGCGACGTTGGGTAGAACCCGTCTTGTAAAACGCCGCCGTAGTAGTAGGGAAACACCACGAACCATATGGGGAAGAACACCATAACCGCCAGAAGACCCTTCATCATTGCGTTAATTACGTTAGACCTCCTGACGAGCCCCGCCTCGAGGAAGCCCACGGCGGGGATCATTAGAAAAACAAGTATTCCACCCAGAGCCGTCCAGACCGTAGCTGCCAGATCCACCTGCATAGCCCCCCGAAGAGTCTAGACTAATTCACTTTCTGGGAAAAAATACCAAGATACGCCGGACGGCAAGAGACATAGTACTAGAGGTCCCACGTATATACGGGATAAAAGCCCATTAGACACGCCATATGCGATATAAAGAATTCACGTGCCGCTAAACTTTCACAATTCCTACCTATCTAAAGATTTTTTTCCACATATACAAAGTTGTTATAACACCTAGAAAAAATATTTGCCAGCCCCCGCCGAGTGCCATATATAAACGGGCCACCACTCTAAGACGTGCTAGAGCTAGCTACTGCACTGGCGGCGTTACATTTCGGCGCGCCAGCCCTCTATCTACTCTATCTACGTGCCGCCCCAAAGAAGCCGCTCCAGCCGGCGGCTATATACCCCAAGGTGGCGGTCGTCGTGCCAACGTACAACGAAGCCCCAAACATAGAGGCTAAGCTCGAGGATATATACAGCCAGAGCTACCCCAGAGATAGGATGTCTATATACGTCGTCGACTCGGCCTCCACCGACGGCACAGCCGAGGCGGCGGAGCGGTGGGCCGCCGGCAGAAAAGACGCCAAGGTTGTAGTGCTGAGGGAGCCCGAGAGACGGGGGAAGGCCCACGCCTTAAACACAGCCCTTGCCCACCTCGCCGACGAGGAAGTTGTCGTGGTTACAGACGCCGACTCCCGCTGGCTAGACCGAGACACGCTGAGGAAGGCCGTGGCCTACCTCGCCGCCGCCGACGCGGTCTCCTGCCTAAAGAAGCCGGCGGGGGGAGGCCCCACGGAGGAGGCCTACCGCACGTGGTACAACCGGCTGAGACTCGCCGAGAGCTTGGTCCACTCCACCCCGGTCTTCCACGGCGAACTCGCCGCCTTTAGACGGGAGGCCATCGCCGGGGGATTCCCGGAAGACGTCGGCGCAGACGACAGCTACGCCGCCATTAGGATAGCCATAGAGGGGGGCCGCGCCGTCACGCCACCAGACGTGTGGTGCATAGAGGCGGTGCCCCAGAGGGGCTACGCCAGGTGGCGCCTAAGGCGGGCACAACACTTGATACAAACCTTCGCGCGGGCGCTTCCAAAAGTTGCCAAGGCCCCGCCGCCCTACAGAGCAATCCTCGCCGCCGAGGCCTACCTACACCTGTTTAACCCATGGCTCCTCCCAGCCGCCGCCGCCCTAGCCGCCGCCTCCGGACCCCCCGGCCTGGCCCTCCTCGCCGCAGGCGCCGCCGCGTTGCTATACAAACCCTACAGAGCCTGGGTGGCGGGCCAGATATACCTAATGGCAGCCGCCCTGAGAAACATATGGAACAAGGAACTCATATGGCAAAAACAAGAAAAGCCGCTGCCGTAAACGCCGCTTAGACTACAAAACACTACCCACACAAACCCCGGCAGTACACGCCCCCTATGCCCACCCCTCAGTCGCCGTGTGTATAAGGACTACTTTTTATATACAGACTTTCTCGCCTACATGAAGTTCTGCCCGGTCTGTGGAGTTGAGCTCAAGCCCAGGGTCGTCTACGGCATTGAAATCGACCAGTGCCCCAAGTGCGGCGGGGTGTGGCTCGACGGAGGCGAACTCAACAAGCTCATAGCCGCCGTGAAAGAGCTCGGCGACTACTCGGAGTACGAAGACGTCGAGGTGAGGAGAGAGAAGAAGAGGAGGTTCTTCGAGTTCTTCGACGAGCTCTTCGACTAGGGCCAAACCCCCCTTGCCGGCCCCCCAAGCGCGCCCGCGGATGCGGAGCGCGGTGGCCCGGCCGCCTCCGGGCAGATGAGCTCGGCAGATACAACAGCCTGCCGGATCCCCCAAGGCCGGTTAGCCCATGGGCGAAGTACCACAGGATGATCGCCGGGGTTAGAGAGGGGTTGTTTTCAAGGTTTCTCAATGCCGCGGTAGACCGCCAGCACCTCTGGAACCACCTGGCTCCACGGCCTCACCTCGGCCTTAGTCACCTCGTTTACCTCGCCGGAGGCGCCCGGCGTATATATCTCAGCCACCTCCCTAGAGAGGAGGGCCGGCACGCCCATCGCCAGAGCCTCAGCCACAAAGATGGAGTAGACCTCCCTAGTGCTCATGTTTATGGCGTATCTAGCCCCCGACAGGAGGTCGAGATACCTCTCCCTGGGTTGCGGCGGGAGGAAGAGCGCGCCTCTCAGCCTCCTCCTCAGCGCCCGGAGGTGCGGCCCGTCTCCCACAACCACCAGCCTAAGCCCCCGCGCCGCCGCCACCTCATACGCCTTGTCAACCCTCTTGTACTTCTCCAGCCGGCCCGCATATATGGCGTAGTTGCTAGACGCGCCCCGCCACCTGTACAAAAAGACGTCGTCCCCCACGCCATGCGGCACCACCACAGCCCCAACCCCGAAGTCCTCCTCCCACCTCTCCGCCTCGGGCCTGCTGGCCGCCACCACAGCCCCCACGGCACCCGCAAGCCCAGCAACCCTCCGCCTCCAGACAGTCCACAGAGCCTCCCTCAGAGGCGTGTGGCCGCCCCCGTGATAGTGCGGGGACAACACCACAGGAGCCCCCGCCTCACTCGCGGCGACTCCGGCCTCTACGGAAAAGACCGCGTGGACGCTGTGGACATGGACAACGTCAGTCTCAGCCGCCAGACGCGCCACGTACCTCCTAAGCTCCCCCAGACGCCTAGGAATGTGGTAGGCCCCCCCAGGCGACCACACCGGCCAGAGGTGCACCTCCACGCCGCCCAAATCCAACACCCTAAGCCCCCCTACGCCGGGCTCCCCCGCCAACACCACCACCCGATGGCCAACCCCAGCCAAAGCCCTAGCTAGACTATACACCACATACTCCACACCCCCCACCCTCCCCGGCCCACCAGGCGACACCAACAAAACCCTCACCCAACACCCCCACCCAAGCCAGGTTAAATACATTATGTCTAACATCAACAACCGCCTCTACCCCCGGCGACACCCTACAGAGGCAGCCTCCCGCCTCCTCGGCGTTATGTTTATATTTTTGTGTGGGGTGTGGATACTGTGGCGCAGGAGGCTCTCAGAATTGCCGTGGACAAGGTGGTGGAGAAGCTTAGGGAGGGCAAAAAGCTCACCACGGAGGACATCTTCCTCCTATACCTCGGCACCATAGTAAACGAGCTAGGCGGCATAAGAGGCGAGATCGCGCGGCTAGAGCAGAGGATAGACCAGATAAGCCAGAGGATTGACGCCACAAACCAGAGGATTGACGCGCTGGCAGACAGCCTAAACAAGAGGATAGACACGGTGGCGGAGAGCCTAAACAGGAGAATCGACGCAGTGGCAGACAGCCTAGGTAAAAGAATTGATGAGACAAACAAGCGGATTGACGCACTCAGCGCTCGTATAGACGACGTGCAGAAGACTCTGCTGGAGATACAGCGCCTCTTGATGGAGCTGCTGAAGACCGGCACCGGCCGTTCTTGAGACGCATGACATCGGGCAAGTGAAATGGACGTATTAGGGGATGTGGTGTTGGGTTTGCAACGGAGACTATGGGTTGTGTGGTTGGGGAGAAGGGCGTCTAGAGGGGAAAGCCGCCGAGCTGTGGCCGCGGGCGCCGCCGGCAATCCACGGGCCGCCGTGTGGGTCAACGTCATGATGGCCGCCGCCGTGCTCGCTTTTAGTAACATTGTCGCGAGGGCGGTGAAAATGTTCAACGTCGAAAGATACGTATTGGCCATGTTGTTGACCTTCGCCGCCACAAGAACAACTGTCGTCGTAAGTAATGTGTTGATACTTGCCGGCGTTATACACACGCCGCTGTTGTCGCCCCAAGTCCAATTCACATTGGCGATACACATCGCGACGTTGGCCGTGATAACACCCGTTTTTCAACCCGCCCATGTCTCTAACGCGGTCTCCCGCCAACCTCTTTGCCACTTTCTACTCCCTCGGCTCACCTGCCTCACAGCGACGACGTCAGGCAGGTGAGTCGGGAGAGCTGAAAGAACGCTTCAAGGTTTTTCTCCCCTACGCCCTTTACGCATATGGGCCAAACCTACAGAGTACTAAAGATCAGAATCCCCTGGCGTCTCGTCGAGGAGCGGCCGGACGTCCTAGACCTCGCCGTAAGGATGCGTCTAGCGGCGGAGGAATACGTCAGAAGGCTGTTGAAGGAGATTACGGGGCAAGAGGAGCCGAAGCTGACGACGGAGGAGCTTGACAGACTCCTCACTCCCGACAGGCGTGAGTTGGCGCGCCGGATTATCGAGGAGGTGTTCTCCAAGTACGGGTTGGGGAGGTGCTTCGTAAAGCAAGCTAAAACGTTCTGGCGCGAGACGGCGTTTTGGCGAGCAATACCGTTGAACGCCCAGCTTAGAGTTGAGAACGAGAAGGACGTGAGCAGGGCGGTCTTCGTCGACCTCAGAAACGAGATCCTCAAAGTGCGCAAACTCGGCGTACAGCCGTTTATCATCCGCCTAAGGAGACAGACCGTCGAGTGGATAAGAGAGAGGATAGAGGAGGACGCCAGACTGAGACTTGCCTTTCTCGGCATAGAGAGACAGAAGGGTAAGAAGGGGCCAACCTACGGCAAGCTATATGTCGCCCTGGTGTTCGCTAGGGAGGTGACGCCTGTGGAGCCCAGGGCGCTTGTCGTCGTAGACGTGAACCGTCTCGACCACGGCGTCGCCGTCGGTCTCCTCGTGGACGGAAAACTGAGACAGACGTTGAGACTTATAGACAGAGACGTGATTAAGACATTGAGGAGACTTCACGAGGAGATAAGCCGTCTTGAGGAGCGGGCCGCGAGGGAGACTGATCCCGCCAGAAGGAGTTTTCTCGAGAGTAGAGCGCGTTACCTCAAGTCCAAGCGTTATAGAAAGATAAGGGGCGTTGCGGAGCAGACAGCAGGCGAAATCGTAAAGCTGGCGAGAAAGCACCAAGCCGCCGTCGTGGTAGATGCGATGGACTACGAGACGTATTCGGCGAGAAAGCAGAGCGGCGAAAGCGGCGACAGGAAACACCTCTACGACGGTCTCGGACAGTTGAAGAGACGTCTACAGACGCTGGCACAGTGGTATGGGTTGCCGTACCTCGAGGAAAGACTGTACTCGACCATCTGTCCCCGCTGTGGCGCAAGGATGGTGGAGGAAAAGAAGCGTATAATGCGTTGCCCCGCCTGCGGCTTTACGGACCACAGAGATAGAGTCCCGTTGTTGTGGGCAAAGAGGAGGTATTGGGAACTACTCCAAAAGACAAAACAACCCGCTTTTTCCTCCACTCCGACGACCGTCACACTTTTAACCTCGTAACTAATTCTCCTACATGAACCCACCGGCCTTGGGGCACCGGCCGATTGCTACATCTGGCGAGCCCGTACGCCCGGGCACGGCCGGGCCCCCGCGCGCCTGGGTTGCCCAGCGCGACTCGGGCGTGCGCCCCGAGCCCCCCGGGGAAGGCCGGCGTTGTGAAGGGGAGCTATGACGTTGATCTACCACATCACGTACTACCCGCGGCTGAGGTCTGCGTACATCCAGTTCGACGGTTGCAACTACGTCTGCCCCTGGTGTATTAGGAGACTTACGCCCTGGGACCACCACCTGCCTGACGCCGGTGGGCTCAAGACGAGGCGGCATCTAACGCTGGGCGAGCTGGTGGAGGTGGTCTCTGGCTTGAGAGAGCGCGGCGCTGTGGAGGCCGTCCTAGGCGGCGGCGAGCCGACGGTAGACCCGGAGCTCTCCCAGGTGGTGAAGACGCTCGCCGGGCTCCGGGTGAGGATTTTGACCAACGGCTTCAGTATTTCGGAAGAGCTCCTCGGGGTATTGAGGAGCTGCCCCGCCTGCGAGGTGGTGGTCAGCGTGAAGACCCTCGACCCGGCGCGCCACCTCGCGTACACGGGGAAGCCCCTCGGGCCTGTGTTGGCCAACATCAAGAGGCTAATCGAGGCCGGCGTCGCCGTGAAGTTCGAGACGGTGCTGATCCCCGGGCTAAACGACGTAGAAGACGTGGAGGAGATCGCGAAGTATATAGGCGAGGTGGCCGGCCCCGACGCCGTGTTGATAATCGACCCACTGATCCCCATCCCCGGCACGCCCTGGAGGAGGCCGGCCCCAGAGGAGGTGGAGGAGGCCCACAGGCGGGCCTCTAGATATATCAAAACGGCTCGGCACGACGGAGGGGGGCCGGCGGACGTCCCAGTCGTCGTCTTCCCACCGCCCGGCGGCTACCAGGGCTCCAGCCGCTCCAGCAGCAGCCCGCCGCGCCCCCACACGGCTGTGTAGAGGGGGGCGTCCTTGGCGTACCGCCTCATTAGGCTTAGGCCGGCTGTCTTCAGCATCTGTTCCACCCCCCGCCAGTTGAAGACATGTTTTGCGCCGGCCGCCGCGGAGATGACGGCTAGGCCCGGCGCCGTGTCAGCCACGTGTTGCGCCACGTAGATCTTCCCGCCGGCCGCCAGCATCTTGCCAACACACGACAGATCTCTCACGGGGTCAACCATCCAGCTCACTGCGTCAAAAAGCAACACCGCGTCTACTCCTTGCGGCGCGAGCGACTTAACCACGTCTAAGACGTCGCAGGGGGAGTACGCCGGGTAGAGACAGACGCCCCCTCTACACCCGCCGACCTCAGCCCCGAGGAGAGAGGAGGCGAGCTCGAGGTGGTCTCGCCTTGAGTCAAAGCCTATGTATAGGCGGGGGGCGGCCTCCTCTAGAAGCGCAAATGCCGTGTGCCCCTCTTTCACGAAAGCCTCCAGCACCACGCCGCCCCTCCCCACGAGTTTGACAAACTCCCTTCTGACGAGTCTATACCAGCCTGAGATCTGGAGAGCCGAGTAGAGTATAGCCACAGTGTTTTCATCGACGTTGTTCTGCGCCACGTTTACTATGTTTAGCCTATCGAAAGAGTCGTGAAAATCGACAAACTCCGCCGCGTAGAAGTTGGTGGGGTATTCAGGCCTTTCTTCAAACACAGGCAACTCCTCCCCCATTATCCCCCTTATTTTATAAACAGGCACGAAGTCGCCTCTTTCGTCTATGGCGCCCCTCAACCTCAGGGAGAGATAGAGGATACGCCAGAGCCAAGTCCCCCTCGCGGCCTCCCGCGCCTCCCGCCACCACTTTGCCGCATACCACGCGCTCCACTTCAAAGCTAATTTAGCTTGGCCCCCAAGCGCCTCAAAAAACTCTTTAAAAACCACAGAGACCATATAGATCTTTTACATATCTATTTCGGTGGCCCCCGCGGGCTCTACCTAAGGCGTCTGTAGAGGAGGACAAGCGCCTCGCGTACAGCTGGCGAAAGCGCAGCGAAGACGGCGAGCGCCAAGGCGGCGATTAAAAGGCCGTTGGGTATAAAAGAGAGCAGCGTCGTGACGACGTCGCCGAATTTATACCAACGGGGCATGGGCAGTAGGTAAAACAGCGCCAGGGCCCCCAGCGCCGGGAGGTAAAGCCTCGCCACCAGCGGACGCGCCGCCGAGCCCAGCAGAAGCGCCCTCACCGCCACGGCCGCCGCCGTCGTGACGGCAGACGCCGCCACCATCCCCACCGCCCCAAAGGCCGAGGCGGCGTAGTAGGCCAGCGCCAGCCCAGCCGGCGTCAAGGCCAGGTCCCCCAACAGAGCCAGCCCCGGCTTATCCCGCGCCGTAAACACAGCCTTCTCCTCAACCCCCAGGAGGAAGTTGCTGAGGTGGAGGTAGAAGCCCGAGAGGAGGAGGGCGACGGCGTTCGCCCGCATAGCCTCCACAAGCTCGCCCGAGAGCTCCCCAGGCCTCAGAAAGGCCACCAGCCAGTCGGGGGCGGAGGCCATCACCGCCGCCACGGCGAGGTAAAAGTAGAGCACGGCGGCGCCGTCGAGCAGAGCCCTCTTCGTCTTGTCCCCCGCCCTAAGGAGGGAGCCGTACATAAGCGGCACAATAGCCAGCGCGGGGTAGACCGCCTTGCTCGCCTGGAAGAGGACGTAGCTATACGACAGGAGCTTGTCTCCCCCCACCGCCCCGTAGACGTAGACGTAGAGACCCCCCGCGTAAGCCGCCGCGAGGGCCAGCGTCTGGTAGGACGCCCCCCGCGCCGCCTCTCTCAGAAGCTCCGCCGCCCGCCTAAGCCTCGGCCTCCTCAGCGAGGCGGCTGCCGTGGGGAGCGACATAAAGACGTTTACCGCCAGCGCCGTGTCGGCAGTTGGGAAGAGCCTAACTACAAAAGCCCCCACGACCTTCGCCGCCTGCGAGAGATAGCTCAGCGACGCCAGGAGAGTCTGCCGGTACACCGAGAGGTAGGCCCCCGTGGGGAGGCCCGCCAGCGTGGTGAGGACGAAGAGGAAGAGGTAGAGGGCGGGGTCCCACACCCCCGATAGGGCGAGGTAGAGAGCCGCCGCCGACGCCGCGGCCATGGAGAAGAGCAGGCCCAGACCCAGGAGGTCCGGGAGGGCCCCCCTATCCCTAGCCAGAATCCGGGGGTACCACGTCGTTATATAGCCAAGCGCCGCCGAGGCTATGGCAAAGGCCGCGTTGAATCTAGCCAACTGTGCCAGCTCCCCCTCGGGCAGACGCCGGGTGACGGCCACCATGAAGACTAGCGATGCAACTAGAGAAAAGACGCCGGAGCCGACGGCCAGAAGTCTAGACGACACAAATGGCGGGGCGCCCCCCTATTAAAAGATATATGCCAGTAGGTGAGCTACGCCATGGAGCGCTACGCCGTCGTCGCCCACCACTACTGGGGCACCCCAGGCGGGGGCCAGCTCGTCTGCGCAGCCGCCGCCAAGGCGCTGGAGGAGGCGGGCTACAGGCCGGCCCTAGCCGGCACCTTTAAATTCGACCCCCGGAGGTACGTCGAGTGGTACGGCATAGACATATCTAGGTACCCCGTCGAAACCCTCCCCATAGCCCCCAGGGCCTTCGGCCTCTGGAGCAGGCTCTACGTCTGGCTCCCCGCCAAGAAAGCCGTCAAAAAGTACAAGCCAGAGCTCCTCTTCATCGACGAAGTCACCTACAAGCCCCTCGCCAGGGGGAGGAGGTTCAGGCTCGTGGAGTACATCCACTTCCCCTTCGAGGTTGTTGTCGACCCCAGGTACAGGGGGACTGGCCTCGCCTATGGGGAAGACCCATACATCATGGAGCGTTACGGCAGATTCCCCATGAGCCTCTACTGGAGGGCCTTCGTCTGGGGACTCAAGAGATACGCCAGAGAAAACCCCTTCCACTACGCCGACGCCGTGTTGGTCAACTCCCGCTGGACCGCCCAAGTGGCCAAGATGGTATACGGCCAAGAGCCCCAGGTCCTCAACCCGCCCCTCCCCCCAAACGTAGAGGTGGTCGAGAAGCCGAGGCCCTTCGAGGAGAGGGAGCCCACAGTCGTGATGCTAGGCCGCTTCTCCCAGGAGAAGCGCTACCACTGGGTCGTCACAGAGGTCGCGCCCAGGCTGTTGAAGGAGGTCCCCGGCGCCAAGATCATAATCTTCGGCGGCGCCGCCACCCCCACCCTACAGGCCTACAGAGACAGGGTGAGGAAGATGGCGGAGGAGGCCGGCCTAAAGACGGCAGAGACGCTAGACGCCCACGCCCACATCTATCTAATAGCCAACGCCCCCCGCCGCGTCATAAACGACGCCATGGACAAAGCCAGGGCCTTCCTCCACGCCACTATAAACGAACACTGGGGCATAGCGGTGGCGGAGGCCATGGCCCGAGGCCTCACGCCGGTGGTACACAAGTCCGGAGGCGCCTGGACAGACCTCGTCATGGAGGGCAGATACGGCCTAGGCTACACAACCGCCGAAGAGGCCGTAGAGGCGCTGGCGAAGCTCCTCACCCAAAAGGCCAACTACGCCCCCCAGGAGAGGGCCCGGGAGCTGGTCTTCCAAAACTTCGCCAGCGCCCTCCGGAAGTACATATGATACTGGCCACATACCTCCCCCTCTTCAGGATACACGAGCTGGAGATATTCGACAGAAACTACCGAGAGATAAAGCCAGACGAAGTGGCGATATGCATAGATTATTACTACACCGAGAGGCAGATGCCCATCGTCGAGATGTACACCTCGCGCTACAGCCCACACCTCATCCTAGGAAACTGGAGAAACAGAACATCGTGCCTACTCCGCCTAGTGGACTACATCCAGAGGAGAGGCGGAGACGGCCTAATAGTCGACTCAGACGTCTACATACCCAACTTCCACCAGCTGGACAAGGCCCTCGACCTCCCCTTCTACCACATCGCCGAGGGGCCCTGGGCCGGCCCCCGCGTCCGGTGCGAAAAGAGAGGCCAGCTAGAGGTCTGCTACTGGAGGGTAAGAGCCCTCTGGGCGAGGACCATGCAGGTATTCGCCGGCCCAAAACAAGCCATTAGATATAGAGAAAGGCTCAACCTAGACGTGGAGCCGATCCTCAAGACCATAGAGGCCATGGACCCCCTCTACGCCGCCCCCCTAGCAGACGAGACAACCCTAGGCATAGTCTACGACAAAGCCGGCATCCGGGAGGTCCCCTTCGTAGTGGCGGCGAAGCACGATAGACACAGAAGCGACCCAAAATCCCACTCCTACCTCCTCTACAGGGAATTAAGAGCAAAAGCGCTATGGCGCCTATTCAAGGAAATGGGCTACTTAGTACCCGCCGTTAGGTACCTACTTTCGTCGATTTTCTACAGCTTGCGTACAATATAACTATTCGAAGATATGCCGGTATTTCTTAGGCACACAAGTTGCAATATCTCTCTTCACCTGTTCATATCTCAAAACCACGTCACAAGGCTTCAACCTACATTTGGCCGCCGTCCTCAAGATCTTCCACCGGTACACCACCCTAGTCTTCCACATCTCAAACCCATTACTTCCGCTTTTCCAGCCGTAATATAGATACCCAGGCAGGCCAAAAAGCGCCTTGAGAAAGGAGGAGACGCCCACGTTCTGTAGCCTTAGCAAGGCGTCTACATACGGCATTAGCTCGAAATCACGCCGGGAGTAGCCCGAAGCTCCCTCGCGCCGTAGATGCACTGCCCCGGCCATGACGATTCTATACTCGTAGCCCCGACATTCGACATACCTCTTAATCCAAGCATCGTCATAGAAGTTGTTCCACTCAGGTATCTTCACGCCCTCTATGGCCCCCCTCCTAAGCAAAGTGTCGTGCGTCCCCCCGCGGATCTTGAAGTTGAGTATAGAGTACTGTATTGGGTCTATGCCCCTCGCCCTTATGTAGCGCAAGCGGTCCTCCCAGAACTCCGTCAGCTCGACGCCCCATATCAGCCCCACCCTAGGCTCAGCCATATACCTCTGCGCCTCCTCCCACCACCCGTTGCGCAGAATAACGTCGTCGTCAATAAACATGAGCCACTCGTCGCTGGTATGTTGGAGGAAGTAGTCAATCGCCGTCTGCCGCGCAGCGCCTCTCGAAGGCCGCGCCGCCTTAGTGCGGAGCACCACAACCTCCTTGTCGCTAAGACGCTCCCGTACGAACTTAGCCGTGTCGTCCTTCGAGTCGTCAACAAGCACAAAGAGCTTATAAGGTATCTGCCTAGTCGAGTCGAGAACCTCCCCCAACTTATCTCCAACCTTAGTCAAGCTGTCCTTAGTTATCATTGAAAGCACAACCATAGCCCCATAAGATCACAACTATATATCTATAACGAAACGATACAACGACACCAACTCTCCGACCTGGAACAAGAAGCTGTATTTAAACCCGCAACTCGAGAACTTCTCGAGGAGTGGCGCCGCCGGGCCGTGGATCTCCACAAGCCACTGGGGGACGGACCTCAGCACCTCGCCCCAGGGCATGGTGGCGATCTCCAGATCCCCCTCGTGGAGCCCCGTGCCAGGCCCCTCCAGCCCCACTCGTAGGCGCCCGCCCCCTCCCACGCCCAGGTTGTACGTCTCGACGACGCCCCCGAGGCCGTTGTACTCCACCACGTCTCTGAGAACCGAGAAGAACTTGGGCACGGGCTCGTAGGCGTAGACCCTTTCGGCCCCCCTCTCCGCGAAGAGGAGGGCCGTCTCGCCGATGTAAGCCCCCACGTCGAGCACACGTCTCGCCGACGCTTGGTACATCCCCTCCAGATCCTCGAGGAGGACCGACAGCAAGCCGGCGTCCCCCCGCGGCACCCTCAGGACGTACCTCGTCCACCTAGGCCGCACGTAGACATAGCCCCCTCCCCCCACACCACGTGGCCAGCCGAGGCCAGCCGCCTCAACAGCCGGAATAGGGCTGTAGAGTCCACCCTAACCCCGCGCCACGTGTAGGACACGCCCAAGGCCCTCCGGGCCGCCTCCCTAAACACGGCGCCCAGCCCCATCGCCCTGGCAGTGGCGGACAACCCGCGGAACATAGCAAAGGCCGAGGCCGCCATTAAAAATATTTATGTAGGGGAGGAGACGCCCCCCATGTGGCCGGCCTGGCTATACGCCGCCTCGGCGATCTCGGGGGCGGCAGTGGGCTTCGTCCTGGGGGTCATCGGAGGGGGCGGCTCCATCTTAGCCATACCCCTTCTCCTCTACTTCGCGGGGCTGGCCACGTTGACTGACCTCAACACAGCCGTCCACCTTGCCGTCGGCTCCACGGCCCTGGCGGTGGGCGCCAACGCCCTAGCCAACTTCCTCATGCACTGGCGCAGGGGCAACGTATCGCCGAGGGGAGCCGCCGTCTTCTCCGCCGCCGGCGTTCCAGCCGCCTGGGCAGGCGCGTGGCTAGGCAAAGCCACCCGCGGCGAGGTCCTCCTCGCCGCCCTCGGCGCCGCCATGGTAGCCCTCTCCATCTGGGTCTTAAAACGCAGAGCCGCCGGAGGCCGGCAGCTAAACCTCGCGAAGGCCGGGGCAGGAGGCGCGGCCGTCGGCTTCCTCTCCGGCTTCCTCGGAATCGGCGGAGGCTTCCTAGTGGCGCCGGCGCTCATGTGGGCAGGCCTAGACGTCAAGAGGGCAGTCGGCACCTCCCTAGCCGCTGTTGCCGCCTTCGGCTTAACCACCGCCGCCGAATACGCCACAAGCGGCTACCTAGACCCCCTCATCTCCCTAGCCTACCTCGCGGGAGGAGTGGCAGGGGGAGCAGCAGGCGTGGCAATAGCCGCCAAAGCCCCCCGCGAAAAAATCGCAATAGCCTACGCCGCAGTCCTAGCCGCAGTAGGGATATACACAATAATCAAGGCACTAAAACCATAAAATGCGCAGCGAGAATAACAACGTGAAGATCCACATTACGAACTTCAAAAGCATAAAAGAGCTACAGATCGAGCTAGGGGCCAGAGTAGCCGTACAGTGCCACGACATCCACCACTACGGAAACCCCAACCCAACCACAGTAGAGCTAGCGGGCGAGCAAGAGAGCTCCGCGGCCTCGCCGAAGTCTCTCCAGCTTGTCGCCGAATGCCAAAGTCCTACAAAGGCGAAGATAACAGTCGTAAGTTATAAAGTTGAGATTAAAGCATACAATGGCGAGCTTAAAAAGATAAAGCATAAAGACCGCGAGGGAGAGGTAAATGCCAACTTCTACGTCCCTCGTGAGTCTCCCGCGGTGTTTCCCAACGCGCCTAGGGAGCTCCAGCTACTGCTCTCCATGTTGTACGCCTTCGCACAACAGGAGCCTCCCTACGAGGTGGTCAGGGGAGGCCCAGCTGACGTGATGCCGCGGCTCTACAGCTTTGACCGCCTGGGCGTCGCCGCCAACATAGCCCTCGGCCTCACCGACGCGACGGCGCCGCACTACCTAGACGAGTGGGGGAGGAACCTAGGCCGGCTCCTCTATAGAGAGGGGAAGCTCGCCGAGCGGATAAACACAATGCTGTCCGACCTGGCGGGCGTAGAGGTGAGGCCTCTCCACAACGGGAGGCTCGCCTTCTTCGACGGCGGGAGGGAGGTGGGGCCGTCCTCCGTCAGCGACACCGTCCTGAGGATGCTGTACCTAGCCGCCGCGCTGCTCACCGCGGGGGAGGGCGACGTAATAATGCTAGACGACCCCGAAGCCCACGTCTACCCAAGAGCCTTCGTCTACCTCCCCGACTTGATAAAGGAAGCCTCGGAGAAAGCCCACGTCCTCGTCGCCACGCACAGCGGCCCCCTCGCCGAGACGCTGGTGGAGAAAGCCGGCGCAGAGGTGTACTACATAACCAGGAGAGGGCTGGAGACCACCGCCTACAGAGTAGACCTAGAAAAGGCCTTCGAGAAATACACCACCCTAGACGACCTCGTCTACGCCCACAAAGTCAAAGAAGAAGAGCTTATAAAAGCCGGCGTGCTCCACGCCACAACAACCGGAAGCCTCGCCCCTTAGAGCGTGGCCATAAGGTCACCTACCCCGCCCTGAAGGGCGGGGCTTGGGCAGTCCCCGTCCCCAAGCCGTTCTCCACGTGCGGCGGGTCGGTTTAACGGCGGGCCAGAATGCATACTAAGACGTAGACGCGACCGCCTCAAGAGCTCCGAAGTGTTAAAGAAGGTAGAGACTAAATGCGGCGACGACAAAGTCTGCAAAGCTGTCAAGACGGCGGCAAGAGCAGTAGAGAAGCACCTCCAGGATTAAATACTCCCCTTGGCCCTCTACGGCGCAGCGTTGCATAGGCGTAATTTATCCTCTCCAAAGGTGGGGTTTGGCGAAGAAAAAGCCCGTCGGGAACCTCTTAAGGCGCACCTCTTAGCTACTCATCGACTACTTCGTCACGGACAAAGCTCCAAAAAACCAACGCGCTCGACGGCAAGACACCACTCCGACAGCTGAGCTCTGCTCGACCACCGGCCGCCCTCAGTAGCAACAGTCAGTCGATAGATTTATAAATTACAACGTAGCCATAGGCATGATCACTGTGGTCAAGTACGAGCCGGGGAGATATGACACCATGTCGTACAACATTGTATCGAACGCCTCGCCGTTCCCCATGGAGCTTGTAGGGGGACAAACTTTCGCCGGTGTAGCTGACGTGTGGTACGACAGGCGGGCGGAGGCGCTGGGGCTGAGGCTTAGGAGCGGCGAGCCGCGGCGAGTCCTCGTAGGCCGCGGCACCTTCGTCATATACGCCGACGACCACGGCGTATGGGGGATAGACATAGAGGTAGAGAGGTGGGACAGAGACCCCGCCGAGGTAGACAGAGCACTGGCGGAGTCAGGCGTCAGGATCTATGGTTGAGCTCGTAGAAGCAACAATTGTTGAGAAAGAGCCCGGCACCATCACAATAGAGGACAGAGTGTTGTTGACCTACGACATTACTGGCGTCAAAATAGCAAAAGTCGGGAAGGGCTTTGTAGTAGCCGTTGACCTCAGTTTCAAAGCCAAGTTGGTCAAGCCGATGAGCTTTGTCTTCGGCATATGCGCCCCTAATGTGCCTAACGCCCCCAATGTGCCATATAAACCCGCCGGCTTCAAAGTCGAAAAGATGGCAAAAGCCACCGTGAAAGCTGGAGAAGTTACAATACAGATCTACGTAGAACCTATAGCAGTCGCTCTGGCAGAGGGCTATATCACGCCGTTTGGCGAGCCCTGCGTCTCAATATCTACAATAACCGGATGGATTGCAATATAGAAGCCACAGAACACCTGCTCGCAAAACACTGGGATCACATCGCGAAATACGTCGGAACCGAGTTTCTAACCCTACTCCAAGAAAAGGCGATTCACATCTACAACAGCGGCAAAACAATAGAAGTCCCAGAGAGGTGGAGGAACGTAGAAAAAGAACGCCGCGTGACCAT
Organism: Pyrobaculum islandicum DSM 4184; assembly: GCF_000015205.1. Classification (NCBI taxonomy): domain Archaea; kingdom Thermoproteati; phylum Thermoproteota; class Thermoprotei; order Thermoproteales; family Thermoproteaceae; genus Pyrobaculum; species Pyrobaculum islandicum. Next base: position 1,343,607 of record NC_008701.1, read on the forward strand.
AATAAAATACCGAGAAAAACACTTCGTATAGTCACAGCAAAGACACAAGAATGCCTAGTTATAATAACAGCACATCCATACCCAGATCAAAAGCCAGACATCGAGCTCTAAAGTTTTTTAAAAACTGTGTATCTTTTTGTGGTGTCTGGGGAGGTTCTGGAGAGGCCTCTTCCTAAGCCTACCGACAAGGGGTACATCACGGCGCGTCTTCTTGAGGCTCTTGTGGAGGCTGGGCTTGCGTTGGAGTTTCTACGGCGCGGCCTGGTGAGGAATGCGGCTGGGAAGGCCTTCCAAGCGTGGAGGGCTCTACTCGCCGCGTTGCTTAGACTTGAGCTTGAGAGACTCAAGGCCGCCGCAAAGAGCGAAGAGGAGAGACGCTGGCTTGTGTCGAGGGCTGTGCCCAGGGTGCCGACGGGGAGGATGAAGGGGCTTTCGCAAATGCTGGAGGAGGTAGGCCACGTGGGTCTTTCTCTCTGGACGGACAGAGCGCTTCACCTCCACGACTACCAGTACCACGGGCCGGACCCCGCCGGCGAGTACTCCAAGTACTCTTCTAGGGAGGAGGCGGTGAGAGACATCATCACGTTAATACGCGAGCTGGTCGGGCGGGTCGACGCCATAAAGACAAGGGTCAAGTGGACAGAAGAGCTGGAAAAGGCGCTAGGCGAGGTGAAAAGACAGCTCACCGCCTAAGGCACCCAACACTCGACGTAAAGCCAAACGGCCGCGAGACCCGCCGGCGGCCGGGGGAGGCCTTGTACAAACCCCCGCGGTTTAGTCGCGGCCCGCCCGGCGCCCCCCAAGGGCCCGGGCTCCGAGCCGTCAAACGCCACGATGCCTCCCGTTGCGCATAGACGGCGTGCGGGCCGCACGCCGTCCAAGGCTGCCGCGGCTGTAGCTATAAATAGCTGGCCCCCGGCCGAGACGAGGGTAGAGAAGAGGTGGAGATCCCCAGAGAGGGCCTTCGCCTTTTTAGAAGCCGCCGAAGACGACCTTGGGGTGGACATCGCCGCCACCCACTGCGGACCTCGGGTACATGCTGGCGAAGGAGGCGGGCTACTTCCCACATACGCACTTGCTGAGGAGGCTCTTTGGAGAGGTTAAAGAGGCGAGGCCGGATCTGTGGGAGCTCTACGTGGAGCACAGATACGCCTTCGAGGTGGTGGAAGACGTCTACATAGGCGCCAGATATCTACCACGTAGATACGCCAGAGACGTCGCCGAGGGACTTCTAGAAGTTGCGAAAGAGCTAGTGAAGAGGGCATGCGGCTAGAGGCGGCCATGCGGAGGAGGTATCTAGAGAACTGGAGGACATACGCCACGGAGATATGTAGAGAGGCGCGTAAACACCTAGACGACGCCCGAGTCGTGGTGTTCGGCGGCGCCGTAAGAGGCGACTGGACGCCAGACAGCGACATAGACATCCTCGTCGTGACCAACGCAAACAACAAGTCTCGCCCTTTAGGGCGGGGTTTAAGCCATCTATTTTTCATGGCAGAGTGGTGAAGAGGGCAGAGAATGGCTTAAATAGCAGTGCGCTCCATACGGCGGGTCGGCCTGCGTGTAAGATGGCCCTGGCGGGGGGACACCCCGCCACGATACCCGCACCGACGCGGCCCACTAACCCCGGCGAGGGGCAACGGGCGAGACCCCCACAGTGGAAACCCTGCCCTTAAGGGCGGGGAGGGGGTCATCAACGCCGTCGAGAGAAAATACGACATCATGACGGAGGCCTACAGAAGGACGGAAGCGCCGGTGGAGGTGCACGTGGCGACCCCCAGCAGTTCCAGAGGTGGTACAGAAGGTTCATCCCACCCAACGAGCTGGCCGAGGTCTGACGAGAAATAGACGCCACAGCGAGCTCCTCAAAAGCACCAGCCTCACCACCGCCTAACGCCAGCTGGCACGGCAACATACAGCAGAGCAAAGGCCTACCTCGCCATGTGCCTAGCATGGAAACACAGGCAAGAGCTCACACACGAAGGCGACTACTGGACATGCATCCACGACCTCTACCACACGGCAGGGCTCAAACTAGACAGCCTCAAAAAAGGCCAGACCTCAGCCAAATCCTAAACTTCATAGAGCCAGAAATCAAATAACGGCTACCCGCATACAGCTTCAACACGCCGAATCTCTCCATGATGCACTAACGAGGGAGCATGTTTATATTTTAAAATCTAGTCTTAACAGTGCAGGTTGAGACAATCGAGAGAGTTGGTCTGCAGTCTTTGTGGCTACTTGAGCCACGCATAGCTGAGCTTTTAGCTAGGCTTAGTGGAAGAGGCTATATCACCGCTAGGGTTAGGCCGAGGGCTTTGGGCGGTTATGATATAACGTTTATAGAGCCGCCTAATGTTATCGCCTATAGAGGATCTACATACGTAATGTACGACCCCAGTAGACGAAGTCTAGTTGTCGAAGGATTTAGCAATAATGAAGTTCTTGCCGTATTTCACGAAGTTGAAGAAATATTAAGGGACGTGGGGAGCGACCCAAAGAAAGGCGTTCTACTATATGAGCTTCAAGTCAAGGCTTTAGCCCGTGGAAACAGACCTACAGAAGTGGTAAAGACAAGCGACATCATAGGGATAGACCTATTAGCTGTGCCCATGGCCTTTGTCTCCGCTGACGGAGATCCAAACTCTACTCGTTGGTTCCACCTAGAGCTAAGACCCGTGTGGACTAGTTGGTCAGATGAAAAAACATACTACGAAGTAGTAGTGATATACAGAGAGAAAAAGGAGAGACTAATAGATGCACTAAAAAATATCGACAAAATACTGAGAGAAATCATCCAAAGAATATACAGCTCTCTAGAGATCAATACATAAAACCGCTATGCAACCGGCGCCTACATATCTGCTCCCAGCTGGTACGCAGACGTACGTACTAACCACGCCCTTACCGTCTCTAGCGCCATCTAGCTATGAAACAAAGACAGAGACGCCGACGGCCTCAGAAATCACCGTAGTAGAGGTAGTAAGGCGTGTGTTAACGGCCATGAGAATCCCCGTCAGCAGTATCAGAAGCGTCCTCGACGACAAAATAGGCATATACATCGCCGTAGTCCTAGAGTACAACGCACGAGAGGCTCTGAAAAGCTGGCTGGATATATTAGACCGGCTGGGGGAATACGGAATAAACATCCCCATATTCGTCGACTGGACAGGCCAGATGGACGTAACCCCCGAGGAGCTCGGCACATACCTAGGAAAGGCGCTGGCGAAAATGGACCTACTCCTAATCATGCAAGAGCCCATAGACGCCGTAGAGGCGGTCAGAGAGGAATGGGAGACATGACGTACTACATAGACACCAACGTCTTAATTTCCTATCTATTCGTCTCAGAGCATAATCACATTATCTCACAGAAAATACTGGAGAATATAGCAAATCAAAGACATACATTGTATGGCTCAACTATAACCTTTGTTGAAATGTACAATACTATATGTAGAAAGATTAGAGGGGGAAGATGGAAATTTATCGACCCTATCCAAAAATACCTTGAAAAAATTACAAACTCTGAAAATAGATGTAAATTAGTCATAGCAATAATATATGAATTGTTAAAAGAAAGACTGGGCATAAAGTTCGTTGACTGTAAAGATCTCTACGAATTTGAGAAATTTGAGATAGGGAAACATGCACTATATGTTCCCCAAATATTTAAAGTACTATTGGAAGAATTAACACCTAAGCTAACTATAAGATTTAAAGACTTAATACATTTAGCATATGTCTATATGTTATCAAAAATCTGCAATATAGATATAAAATACTTTTTGACTTTCGATGTAGAAGACTTTGGAAAGATAAAAAATCACATTAAACAAGCACTAGGCATAGAGATAGTCTCCCCCTTGTCTCCACCCTAACCAGACCGCCCCAAAACATAGCCAAGCCTACAGCCAACTACATCGTCATCTGCTTTAAGCCACCGCATTACTACACGCACAAAAGACCAGTATTAAAGACCAGGAGAGGGACATAGAGCAGGCCTAGGCCCCCTTCGCGGCGCCGGCTATCCCGGGGTTGCTCCACAGAGACGAGAGTGGTAAGGTCGTTAAGGGCCCCAATAATAAAGGCCGGGCCGTGTAGTATCATGGGCAAGTCAGCCTTTGGCGTTGTGAGAGAGCTGGAGGTGAAGAACTTCCGCGGCGTTAGGGGGGCAGTATAAGGGACTTCGCCGCAGTCAACATCTTCGTCGGCAGAAACGGCACTGGAAAATCCTCGATTTTAGAGGCGCTCTACATGGCCCTCGAGCATAGGGGGCTGGCCTACGTCGTGAAGAGGCGCGGCTGGTTCGGCTTGGCCTCGGCAGAGACGCTGTTTTACCACGGGCAGAAAGAGATACACATATCTGCAACGCTAAAAGAGGGAAAGAAGACAGAGCTCAAAATCAAGCCAGGAATGCCTAGCGCCGGTGCAATCCCAGTGCTCAGAGAAAGAGGGCTACACGTGGAAAAACTCATCGCCCTTGACCTGGAGACCGTAGGAGGCGTAAAGGCGGCACAACTCTATATGGACAAGGACGGCAAGCTTCACTACATCTTCCCTGAAGAATGGCCTAGGCCGATTTATGAGGCGGTATTTGTCGACTGGAACAGCGTCTATCAATATGGCTCGCCCGAGGAGGCCTACTCCAGGATGGTGGCCAAAGCGGGCGCGGCGGCCAAGGAGTCGGTGGTCAAAGCACTGCGCTCCCAGTACAAGGACCTCAGCGACGTCATAACCAATCCCGATTATTTGGGCTTGAAACCTCGCCCTTTAGGGCGGGGTCTCTTCTGGCGATATTTATTGCGGCATTTATGTCGGCGTCTGTGGTTAGATTGCAGTGTAGACAGTGGAAGAGTCTTCCGTCTCTAATACCCCTTTTGCCACATATGTGACATACCGTCGACGTGTCTTTAGGAGACACCTCGACGAGCCTTATGCCGTAGCGGGACAGCTTTTCTGCCAACCTGCGGTAGAGAGATCTGTAGAACGCCGTAGATGCGACGTATCTCCAGTCGCCGCCGTACTCCCTCAACATGCGTCTCCTAAGCCCCTTGAGATATTCGATCCTCACTTCCGCCGGCGCAAACTGAGCTATGTAGTCCGCCAGGGCTCTAGTGGTCTCCTCCAACAGTAGCTTCAATACGGCCCTTTCTCTTCTGAAGCTTCTGCCGCGTCTCTGCATTTCTCTCCTGGCATTTCTGAGGTAGAGTCTCAATCCGCTGACGTTCAGCGGGAAGAGCTTGCTCTCAACGATGTGCCGCTCTCTGTCGACTACAGCCACCGCCACCCTATCGATGCCGAAGTCGATGCCCACGTAGTACTTCGGCTCTCCAGCTGGCTCAGCCCCATCCTCGACTGCCACGTGTAGATACCACTCGCCATCTCTCCTAATCAAGAGGGCCCCCTCGGCCTTGTCCCACTGGCTGAACCACTCCTCAGCACCGAGGAGCTCGGCTACTACGTATTCGCTTGGTCTCGTGACAATCTGCACTCTGCGCCCCTCGATCTTATACGTCTTGTTCCTAAACAACCTGACGGGAACTTCGCCGGGCTGTGGAAACACTCTGTGTTTAGCCGACGCCTTCACCATTTCGAGAGCTAGATCCCTAGCCGCAGTCACGTAGTTGCTGTGGAGATCTGTGAGCGACCTAACCCAGTGGTATGTAAGCTTATGTAGTACATTCTTGTTGGGGTTTAGATATAGGCGCGATTGTCTGATGGTATTTAGGTGTATCCGCACAAGCCTGTTGAACTCGGCGTAGAGGTAGTCGAGCTTCTCCGTCTCAACCACCTTCAGCTTGAACTTAAGAGTCCTCATGGACGATCACGATGCCCTCGACCTCCTTCCCTATGTACTTCTCCAACTCTCTGCCTCCATGTTCTGCATAGATGTATATCGATGCGCCGTATTTCCCAACCCTCCTCAGTTTCCCCTTGAACGTGAGGATTTTGCTTCCCATGCCATAAAAAAGAAGCAAAAGTTTATAAGTCATCTTGCTAATTCAGACAGCCCCTGGGCGACCGGGGGTACGGCGCTCGGTGGGAGGGGGAAACCGCAAGGGAGTACCCTAATGAAGCCGGCGCCGGGGGCCGCGTCGCCCGGCCCGAGGCTGTCCCCGACCCGACTCGCTTGCGGTGATCCGCGCGGCGGGGGTGGGGGCGACTTCCGCATGGGCGGGGGGAACCGACCCGCCGCACGGGGAGGACGGCTCGGGGCGGGGACGGCCCAAGCCCCGCCATTAAGGGCGGGGTAGGTGACGCCACTCTACATCCACGGCAGGTGGGTGCTCCACCTGGTCTTTGAAAACATCTCAGTGCCCTTCTACGCCGTAGGCGACGGCGTAAGATACGCGCTCATGCTCCTGATCCAGGCCTTAACGCCAAGCGGAGCCGCCGTGTTGTTGGAAGAGCCTGAGCTCCACACCCACCCCAGCCTCATGAAGATCGTCGCAAACGCCATCTTGAGATCCCACATCGACCGCGGCAACCAGATCTTCGTCACAACACACAGCCTAGAGCTCATCAAGATGATAACAGAGGAAGCGAGGGAGAAGGGAGTGAAAAGTCTCAAGGTCTTCAGACTCGCCCTAGACAACGGGGCACTCCACGCCGAAGAGTACACACTCGACGAGACATGGAGGGCGCTGGAGAAATTGGGGTGGGACCTAAGAAATTGAGGCCTCTGCTAGAGGGACAGACAGAGGAGATCCTCTACTACACCCTACTGAAGAGGGTATACATGGCACAGGAGGCAAACTGCGGCGAGGCCCCAGAGAAGCTTAGAGACTTGCTTGCACCTCTAAGAAATGCCTGAAGGTGAGGCAGGTAGCGATGTGCAACTGTAGCGGCGTAGAAAACATCAAAGAAACGCTAAAGCTCCTACTCAAGAGACGCGAACTAGCCGAGGCGCTCAGAGACACCGCTACACATATTGTAATCGCCGCCGACAGAGACAAGAGGCCCACACAGGCCATTAAGGACATGTTGCAATCGCTGGGCTATACCCCCGCCGAGAGCGGCGGCACTACTGTCATACCCCCGCTTGGGTTGCCAATCCACGTGATAGAGCAGGGAGGCCAAGAAGACACAGCCACCGGCCAGATAGAAGACGAGCTACTCAAGCTCGTCGAACTCGTCCACCCAGACCTTACACACGCCGCGGCTAGGCTGGAGGAGGCCCACGGGGCGCTGGACAACAAACTGCTCTACCTCGCACTCCTCAACCGCAGACCTGGGATAAGATACTGTAGAAAACCGCCCCGTGCTGCGTTGAGAGCCCGCGTGGTTTTCACAGGAGGAGCGCCTCCCTAGGACGAGGAGGCGCCCGCACGGGGGCCGGCGCCGCAGAGGAGCTCGTTCCCAGCCGCGGCGACTTGCAGAATCGCCTTCAGCAGAGCCTGCAACATTTTTAAAAATATTGCCAATGTAATGTGATGAGCACACCTGTAAAAGTCGTTAAGCACGGCATTGGTAGAATTGTGCTGTCTGACGGCACCGTCGTGATTCTACGTATAGCAATAGTGGATGTCAAAAAGATAGGCGGCTTTTCGCCCTTCGGCGCCAACTTAGCTGTTAAGGTCATCGGAGGCGTGGGCATCGCGGAGGTCCCCCAAGAATTGAGGAAGGCCGTAGCTGATAAGCCCGTGATCTCGCCAGATATACTTCCCACGGATGGATGGGAGTATGTAGAAATAAAGAGTCAAGAACCTGCGTTCGAGGAGGCTGAGGCGTCGATAGACAGCTCAAAATTTATCGTTAGGGTCGAGGCCGAGGCGTTGATGGTCGTCCGCAATCTAAAATACAGATCGGAATCCGGCGAACCCATATACGTCGTCAATTGGGCCAACAAGGTAAAGTGGAGACCCACGGCCGGCGGCGAGTGACCATGGCCGAGCGCCCCCAGGCAATGACGGTGCTCTACGAATCTGCCGCAACGAGCTACTTCATGGAAAAACCCAGAAGCTCCGTTTACGTCCGATGGACGCCACCCCCTACCCAGCCCATATCCAGAGAGGCGGCGGCGCAATTCGATAGAGCCGACTCGAGACTGTATAAAATCACGGAAGCGGCGTCGGACTACGACATAGCTACGGCACCCTTCGCAATTTTCACAGAATCTGTGAAAAAGCTGGAAGACATCGTAGGAGGGCTGAAAAGGGCGGCAAAAAGAGCTGAGCTCAGCCAGCTCGTGGCGTTTTCATACAGTGTAGAGACCGACCCGGAGAGGCTCAGGAAGTTCAGAGAAGCGGTTGGGGAGGCGGAATACTCGAGCTACATACTGTGGCTCATTAACGCGCCCTTCGACGCCCTGCCCGAGACCTATAAGGAGGTCGAGCTGGAGCTCTACAGACTGGCCAGGTACAACAGCGACGTGTACGTCGTAATTCTAGACTCAAGCAGGTTCCCCAATGTCGTGCGCGACCTAATGGCGGCGCTCGGCATAGACGCCCTCCCAGCCCTCGTCGTAGCGACCAAGCCCCTAGACCTCGCCAACCCAGACAAGGAGGGCACGATAGTGATTAGAAGCGGCGCAGTGGATAGGATGGCCAGACACGGAAAACTCACACAGTTCGTCAGAAACATACCGGTGTGGGCCAGGATGGGGGCACTCAAAGACAAGGCCAAGTGGGAGGGCGAGGCCAAACTCATATTGGCCGAGATTTGGGATCAGATCAGACAGCTAATATCGATTAATTTGACTTAACCCACCACACACGACCCGCCTAAGGCGGGGCCTCTCCCAGCCCACCCCCTCGCCGACTCTCCGGTGCGGAGTCAACGGACAAGACGTCTGGCTGCGCAGCCCTCCGCAGAGCCCTGACCCACGCCACCCGGCTGTATCAAACAGCGCTAACCTATCTGCATCCAACAGCCTTTTGCGGCAGAGTCTACATCGTCGATGGTCTAGCTCCCTAAAACCTCCTCACTACCGGAGACGGCAGAGACACGCCTAGGAGATGGAGGGCTCCTTAATCCTGCGCCTCAGCTTCTCGAACTCGTGGCTGGTCGGCACCGACGCAAACCTATCTCCATACTCCTTCGCTATTTCGTCGAGCACCCTAAGCGCCTTCACGTACCTGGCGGCACTCCAGCCAACCAGGGCGCACTTAGCGATGGCGGTGCCGGTCGCCCCGTCCAGCGCCTCCACAAGCCGCCCAACCCCGCCGGCCCTCAGCACCTCAAGCGCCCCGTTGAGTCGGTCAAGCACGCCGGCCAGGTCTGCCTCAAGCCCCTCCACAGCGGCACGGGGCCTCACGTATCTCCCCTCCAGCGCCACCAGGCCGAGAGACGACAGCAAGCGCAGTCTCTTTTTGACCCCCCTTATGATCCAGCCGGCGCTGGTGATGACGAGGCTCTTGAGCAGAGCCCTGTCCTCCACCGGCCTAAGCTTCCCACCGTCAACCAACACGGCATAGGCCACAGCGGCGTTTATCTCCTCAAGCGACGCCCCGCCCAACCTGTGAACCACATAGAGCACCATCTTCTCCACAAGCCCAAGGCCCCCAACAGCGGCCGCATGCCCTCCCATATGTCCATTTTTGCGAAAATAAATAAGCCTAACCGCTTGTCCCTAGGCGGTCACTGTTGGCAATTTGATTAATCGCGCCTAGGGACTTCCTCCTCGCCCGCGCCTTCACCGACAGTCCAGCTGTCTCTGGCGTGGAGTCATCGGGCATGGGGGCAACGGCACGGCCCCCTCCGCGAGCGCTCGGGACAGGCCCGATCGGGGCAGAGCCCCTCATTTAGGGAGAGGGGTATGACCCCCTCCCCGCCCTGAAGGGCGGGATTCCCGGGGTCTCGGCCGTTGCCCGGGGTTAGTGGACCGCGGCTGGGGCGGGTATCGTGGCGGGGTGTCCCCCCGCCAGGGCCATCTTACACGCAGGCCGACCCGCCGTATGGAGCGCACTGCTATTTAAGCCCTTCTCTGCCCTCTTCACCACTCTGTCAACCTCTAGAAACATCTGCGAAAGACCGCCCCTCATCACATAGCCCCTTCTCACAGGGCTTTCAACAATCAAAGCCACAACCGACGCCACTCCGCCGTTTTTAAGCTTATACCCAAAGCCCTCCAAGGCGGTCTCCACACCCCCACCCGCCTCCCATGCGCACGCCCCGCCACAGCCCAACGCTAAGGCCGGGGGGTTGCCGACGCAATAGGTCCTCCGCAGATCTACATGCCTCAACTGCTACGCCCAGCAACCAGCGGCGGCATGTTTAAGGCGCCGCCTCCGGCGCCTACTACGCCCACCGCGCCGACAACGCCACATCGACGGGCTTGGATAGGAGCGCAGACGGCGGCGAGCCCATATAAAGATTTATAATAAGGCGTATTCATGGATGTGGAGCTGTACGTCAAAAACTGGCGCTGTATAGAGGAGGCCAGAGTCTCCCTGAGGCCGGTGACGGTTTTCATCGGGGGGAACTCCACCGGGAAGTCCAGCCTAGCCTACGCAGCTTACTTCCTGGCAAAGATCTCAGAACCGGAGTGGAGAGACGTCAACAAGGTTCTGGCCCAGCTATACGGCGTTAGCTTAGACGGCGTTGTTAGAAGCGACGGAGCGAGGAGATTCTACCCGGTCATAGTCGAGGCCGGTGGAGCGCGCTTCGAGGCGCAGAGCCCAGACAACGCGGCGACGCCAAACACCAAGCCGTGGAGAGACCACTATCTACTACCCTCGCAGAGACTCAGCTTCTTAAGACTGTCGCAACTAATCCCCAAGATACGAGAAGCTATGAGCAAACACCCGGAGACTCGGCCGTTTCTCGCACTCGCGTCAAGCCTCTTCGAGACTTTGAAGACAATCCCCGTAATGCCGCCGCTGTACTTCTTCCTCGAAGACTTGACAAAGCTCTACCTCGGCAGAGGCTTCGTAAGGCGCCGCGAGATGGGCATAGGCACCTTAGTCGAGGAGGTGATGCCCCTGCTCAGCCTCATCGCCTACAGCTACGTGGATCCCTTCATCACGAAGCTCCAGCTACCCCTCGACCTGGCGCCAGACGGCTTTGCAGACTCCGCCATAATCGAACAGTTCGTCGACGCGGCACGCGAGGACAGCCTCCTAGTCATCGAAGAGCCCGAGATACACAAGAACCCCATCACCACCATAAACCTAGTTAAACACATCGCGGCCAGAGCGGTGGAGAAGAAGTTAACAGTTGTGATGACCACACACAGCGACATCGCCATAAAAGCCCTCCTCAAGGCCGTAGAGGACAAAAGCCTCGAGACGCAACACGTGGCAGTGTACTACTTTGAGAGAAGCGCCGAAAACCCATGGACGAGAGTCAGAGAGCTGCGCGTCTACGAAGACGGGACAATAGAGGAGCTACCAGACGTCGAACGAGTAGTCTCGATGCTGTTCTAATGATACACTTGGTGCTAGACCACTCTGCACTCATACCATGCGGCGACAAGCCTGAAGAAGAGAAAAACGCAATACGGAAACTCGGAGAGACTCTCCCACACCTCGACGTCGTGTGGTACATGTCAAGAAAGTACATAAAGACAGCCTACACTGTCCTCGGAAGATCACTACACGAGCCGCTACCAAAACTACAATCCTCCATAAAAAGAGCGGCAAAAGAACTACTACAAGTGGCCGACACCAAAGCGCGGCACTGCAAACAGAAGCCGCTGGAAGGGGTAAAGATAAAGTTGCATGTAATCGCACGAACAGCCGCGGAACGCATCAAACAAAGCCACCCACAGCTCTGGGGCAAGATAGACAGCCTAGTGGACGACGACGATGACAAAGAAGTACTGGCAATCGCCGCCTTGGCAACCCACTGTACACGTCACATATACCTGGTGACAGCAGACACACGCCTGCTACACGCCGCAGAAAAAGTAGCACAAGAGATCAAGGCCATAACCCCACGGGAGTTGCTCAACATAGTAGAACAAGCCGGTCAGGACAGAGACTCATGAAAGCCGGCGGCCCCCGACAGCCTCCCCCACATCCGACACACCTCGACGGCCGCCGCACCCCCCACCGCCAGACGGGCCGGCACGCTACGCCTTCCTCATCCACGACACCCGGCACACGCCGGCCACAAACCAGCGGCCTCGCGCGTTTCGACGCAGACGCGACGCAAACCACCACACAGACAAGCATATGCCACTCCCACAACCCCAGGCCAACCCCCACATCCCCGTCCCCAAGGCTGTATAACCACTACTTAATACACTCATTAAATCTCCTCTAGATAATTAAACCTTCTCCTGTCGCAATCGATATATTTTAATATCTTCGGTGTCTGTCGAACCTATGCGGCGCTATCATCTTCTTGTAACCCTCAGCAATTCTCCACGAACACGGATACACCAGCCTAACACCCCTACTGACAGCGAAAGAGACAAATACCGTAGTCAGCAGGTAACCTCCTAGCCGTTTATCAACACAGAGTCGCTGAATCCGACAGTTGGGTTAATTTCAAGACATAAGTGTAACCAGCACGAAAATTGAGACACAAAGGGTATTGGCCAAGCCCTCCTAGACTCAACGATCCCGCTAGGCAAACCCCCACCAACCCGCCTAACCCCAAGCCCCCACAACACAAGCCCCACACACGGAAAATCCTAAGCCCACGGCCGCCCACCTGCAACCACCACCCGGCGCCGAGAGACGGCACTCTCCACCACGGCAAGCGACGCCCAAAAACACAAACAGCACCACACAAACGACAAACTCCCAACGTCAAACAGCTTTCCACTATCCTGTATTAGAGTCTCTAATACAGAACAGTAGAAAGCTTTCTATTTCCCTGCGCCCCAGCCCACGGGGCTCAACAGCCCCCGACCACGGCCACCGCCATAGACACACGTCCACACAGTTGCAAAAGCGCCCCAACGACCAGAACGCACCCCCAACAACCAACCCCCCAGAAATCCACAACTGCGCAGGCCAAAGCGAAATGACCCGACAAACCACCCAAATTCGACATAGTTCTCCCACAGAACAATTGAACGCCGAGAGAAAACGATGGAGAAATTCGCTATTTTTCTCCATCGTTTTCTCTCGGCGAGGAATCGGCGGGAGGAGTCCACTTTGGCCGACCCACCACCAGCTCCCGCCCCGCCAGGACAGCTCAAAAGAACGGCGAGACTCAACTCTCCAGGTTTTTAAATTAAAAGGTCCAATATGCAAGACACCTACAGCAGAAGATACAAAAGCACGATGCTCATTATCAACATAAGCGTCAATGTCGATATTATGCTAGTGATCAGCATAGCGCTGGCGTTGATTCTCATCGCCATAGACTTATCGAAGGTCTGTTTGGCGCTTTTGGCCTGGCTGACGATGTGCTACGCTTTTCGATTAGGCAGAAGACCCCCAAGACCACCGCCGAAACCCCCAAGCCGCAGAAACACGCACACCCAGCGGCCCCCCACCGCGGGCCGGGGGAACCCCCTCTATCACCGTCAACAAAGGAGGCCGCGCGACAAGCCACGCAAGGGGAAGCGCCGAGGGGCACTCCCGGTGTTCTGAGCCGGGGCTTGTGCCGGAGGAAGAGATAAAAACCGGAGAGTTTTTAACGACATGAGGGCGGTGATTCTGGCGGGCGGATTCGGCAGGAGGCTCGCCCCCCTCACCAACGAGGTGCCCAAGCCCCTCGTGCCCGTGGCCGGGAAGCCCATCCTCGTGTGGCAGATCGAGTGGCTGAAGAGGCAGGGCGTCACAGACATAGTCCTCGCCGTGGGCTACCTACGCCACAAGATCTTCGAGGCGCTGGGCGACGGCCGGAAATACGGCGTCCGCCTCTTCTACAGCGTCGAGGAGGAGCCCCTCGGCACCGGGGGTGCCATAAAAAACGCCGCCCCCTACCTCACAGACGACATATTCATCGCGCTAAACGGCGACATAATCACAGACATAGACATAAGGCCGCTGACCGCCGCCCTAGAGAAGGCAGACGCCGCCATAGCCCTCGTCCCCCTCAGAAGCCCCTACGGCGTAGTGGAGGTAGACGGCGAAGGCCGCGTGCTGGCCTTCAGAGAGAAGCCCGTGCTGGAGCACTACATCAACGCCGGCGTCTACGCCATCAGGAAGGAGGCGCTAAGGGACCTCCCCGACAGAGGCAACATAGAGGAGACCCTCTTCCCCAAGCTAGCCCAACAGGGCAGGCTGAGGGCCGTGGTCTACAAAGACGCCTTCTGGCGCTCCATAGACACACACAAAGACCTAGAGGAGGTAGAAAAAATGTTAAAAACCAGGCCGGGAGGCGGGCCATGACCTGGCAGGGAAAGAGGGTGTTGATCACGGGAGTCGGGGGGTTCGCAGGCTCCTACCTAGCAAAAGCCCTGATAGACGCAGGCGCCGAAGTATACGGCCTAGTCAAGAGGAGGGCAGACGGCACGCTCCCCAAAAACCTCGTCGACAGAGGAGTCGCAGGCGGCGTCAAGCTGATAGAGGGGGACCTGAGAGACATCACAAGCCTCGCCATGGCCATAGACAAAGCCCAGCCAGACGTCATATTCCACCTCGCCGCCCAGTCCTTCGTACCCCGCTCCTTCACACACCCACTGGAGACCCTTGAGATAAACACAATGGGCACGGCGAACCTCCTGGAGGCCGTCAGGATGAGGGACAAGACAAACCCAGTCATAGTATTCGCGGGGTCCAGCGAGGAGTACGGCCTCGTCATATCCAGCGAGAGGCAGTACAAAAGAGCCCTGGAGAAATACGGCGCAGTCCACCCACCCCCCGCCAAGATACCAGAGCTCCCCATAGCCGAGACCAACCCCCTCAGGCCCATGTCCCCCTACGCCGCCTCCAAGGTACACGGCGACTACCTCATGAGGACCTACCACGCCGTATACGGCCTGAGGACAATCGTCAGCAGAGCCTTCAACCACGAGGGGGCGGGGAGGGGCATAATGTTCGTCACAGCCCAGGTGGCGTGCCAAGTCATGAAGCTCAAGATGGGCGAGGCGGACAGGATAAAGATAGGCAACGTCAACGCCTTCAGAGACTGGTCCCACGTGGAGGACATCGTCGCCGGCTACATGCTACTGGCGGAGAGGGGAACCCCCGGCGAGGTCTACAACCAAGGCTCCATGAGGACGAACTCCGTGCTGACGTACATCCTAATCGCCCTGGAGGAGGCCGGCTGGAAGGTCAGAAGGATAGAGGCGCTGGCAGGCGGGAAGAGGGTGGACGACCCCACCCAGCCCGACGAATCGCCGGCCTTCGGAGTCAGATTCTGGAAAACCAAGGTGGACAGGCTCATGCTAGACGAGCAGCTCGAATACGAGCCGCAGGACAAAGGCATCGTAGTGGAGACAGACAAGGGCAGGATAACAGTCGAGTTCGACCAAGCCCGCTTCAGACCCGCCGAAGTCCCCATCTTGTTGGCGGACACCAGGAAGATACAGGAGCTCGGCTTCCGCATAACCAAGACGCTGAGAGACATAGCGAGAGACCAGCTCAACTACTACCTCAAACAGGAAAACAGAATTTGCTATGTTTAATACATTTAAACTCTATATTTGTTCAAATCAATTATTCAAGAACTGGATATCAGCTGGAATAAAATTCTACCTTTATAAATTAAATATAGTAAAAGCGGACAAAATTCAAATTATATGCAAAAACGGAAATAAGATAGAGATTCCATTAAGCGCATATGGAAGAATAATACTTGGTTATTGCAATAAGCTTTTCAAAGACTTCTCCTGCGACAATGGTTCAGTTATACTTAGCGATGGAAGCGAAGTGCCGGCAGAAGAAATTGCAATAGGACACTGGGTCCTAGATGCAATTATACACGGATGGAGATATTCTAAAGAAGGTTATTGGTATAAAGATAATATAAAATTCAAGCATATAAGAGCATCTATTGTACAAAATTTTGTTTATAATCTTTATAAAGATATCGAATTAAATAATAAGATAGTAATTGACATAGGTGCGTTTATTGGAGACACTCCAATTTTATTTATACATAAAGGAGCTAAAAAAGTAATAGCAATTGAACCAAATCCAAGTGCATTCAAAGAAATGTTAATAAATATTGAATTAAATAATTTAAATGATAAAATTATACCAATAAACGCAGCAATAGGAAGCAAAAAAGGGTTTACAGAATCGATGATTATCAATAATCAAGACATCGATTCAGTTTCTACATTGTATTACAAACCAGAAAATTATGGGAATATTCATGTATTAACTTTACGTGATATTATCGATAATTATTTAGTAAAAATAACTGAAAATAATGTTAATAATGAAGTTTTTGTACTTCGTATGGATTGTGAAGGATGTGAATATGATATAATACTTAACAACTATAGAGATATTAAAATGTTTAATGAGATAATTTTTGAGTACCATGAATATAAGGTAAACAAGCCAGTGACGATGCTTTTAGATAAACTAAAAGCTGATTACAGTTGTTCATTATTAAATGAAGAATGGTTTAAAAAGTATTCTACTAATTATCCTCATGAAGGTTTGATTAAATGTGTCAAAGTCCAACAAACATAAATGTATGATAATTGGTATAACTGCTTGGTCTTTAACTAAGCCTGATAAAAGAGGTATAGACATAGTTACAACTAATATTATTTCAAGAATATTAAAAACTGCTAATGATAAATATATATTTTACCTAATTCTTCAAGAAAATAATATAAAAAATATAGAACAGTTATTAACAGAAACTGCCGCTACAGTAGTTCCTCTACAGTTGCCCAAGATCAGATTTCTCCAATACGATTTATCTCTATTGTTTATGCCTCGGATGTTGATGAAAACCAAATTAGATGTTATCCACTTTACCGAATTTCTTCCATCACTTACACCGTCTTTCTACATATCCTCTGTACGTAAAATTCTCACAATATACGATTTAATACCATCGCTTTTTAGATATCTTCCAACGGATTATATACTAAAGTGGCGGCTATTACTTAAGCGTGTGGTAAAAAAGGTAGATATGATAATTACAGTTTCAAAAAATACATTAAACGATTGCGTAAAGTATTTACAGTGTCCTTCTGAAAAGATAAGAGTTATTTACCCTGGAGTTGATAATATCTTTAAGCCACTTACCCGAAAAGAAAAAGCAAAAGAGGTCATCAAGACAAAATATGGCGTGGAGCCTCCCTTTATTCTCTACGTTGGAACACTAGAGCCTAGGAAGAACGTTGAAAGACTTATAGCATCATACTACATCCTTAAGAAAAAGATGGGCATAAAACATAGGCTTATCCTCGTCGGCAAAAAGGTGTGGATGTATAATACTATATTCAATCTTATAAGCAAACTAGGACTTTCAAACCAAGTCGTATATATAGGCTACGTTGATAGAGAAGACCTACCGCTCTTTTACAACTTAGCCGACGTATTTGTATATCCAAGCTTATACGAGGGATTTGGAATACCGCCGCTCGAAGCTATGGCCTGCGGCACACCTGTAGTAACCTCGAACACATCCTCTTTACCTGAAGTAGTAGGAAACGCTGCGCTTACGGTAGACCCATACAACATCGACCAACTAGTCCAAGCAATCCACCTCATTATAAGTGACGAGGGGGTCAGAAAAGAGCTTTCAAAAAGAGGAATAGAACAGGCACAAAAATTCAGCTGGGAAAAAGCCGCGCAAGAAACACTAAAAGTCTACACGGAGGTAAGCAACCTACGCAGTTAACAAATGATAAAATGCCTATACATCTATATACAGTCAAACTTAAAAAACCCCCACCTTCAATACGGTATGCCGCTGGCGGTGGGGCTGAGGCTAGTCGCGTTGAGGGCAAGAGCGCTGCGCCTAGGCGTCTGGCGCCTCGTGAGCCCCACCGCCAGGGCGCTGATAGAGGCCGCCATCCTCTTCCTGAGGAGGGGCGGGAGGATAAAGTCGCAGACCCTCCTCGCCGCCCTCCAGAGGGCCATGGACGAGGTCATGCAGCTCGTGACCCCTCTCCGCCTAAAGGCAATAGCCCTGGGGAGGGCCGCGGCCAGGGAGAGGGGGGTCGAGGTAGACGAGGAGAGGGCGCTCGCGCTGGGGCTACAGATATTGAACACCCCCGGGAGGTGGAGGCCGAGGATCGCGGCGTGGCCGCTCCCCTAGTGTCCATAGTAGTGCCGACGTTAAACGAGTGTGGAAACGTAGGCAGAGTCCTGGAGGAGGTGAAGAGGTGGCTGCCTGAGGCAGAGGTCGTGCTTGTCGACGGAGGTTCGACCGACTGCACGGTGGAGGAGGCGTCGGAGGCGGCCAGGAGGCTGGGGCTGAGGCTTAAGGTGGTGGCGCAGAGGACCCCAGGGGGCAAGCCCGGCGCCCTAATAGACGGCTTCCGCGAGGCGTCCGGGCGCTGGATCGCCGTGTTGGACGCCGACATGGAGTTCAGCCCCCAGGACCTAGCCAAGATGCTGGAGAGGGCCGGGGGCGTGGACATAGTGCTGGGCTACAGAAGAGACGCGAGGCCCCTCCACCGCAGAGCCATAAGCTGGGGCGCCCGCCTCTTGGCCAAGCTTCTGTTCCCCAGGTGGCGCCGCCTAAAGGACCCCACCACGGAGATGTACGTCGTGAGGAGGGAGGCGATCGCGGGGTGCCTAGGCGACATAAAGCCGAGGATCAAGCCCGTCCTGGAGATACTGACGAAGTGCAGAATCGCCAGCTACGAGCAAGTGGAGGTCACCCAGAGGTACAGGACGGTCGGCGAGAGCAAGTTCAAGCCCAAATGGATACTCCAGTACCTACACCAGGTGCTAGACGAGACGGGCTGGTTCACCCCGAGGTACATAGCCGTCTCCCTCGTCGTTGCGCTTGCGGCGAAGCTCGCCTCGCCGGCGCTCGGGATATTCGCGCTTGGGATAAGCATATTAGGCAGATGGGCCCTTCTCCGGAGGTACCTAGGCCTCCCCCAGATAGCCGCCTCGGAGGCCGCCGCCACCATCGTCAAAGACGCCATAGCACTCATGCCCACCGCCTGGCTCGCGGGCGCCGCCGTGGAGCTCATCCTAGTACACCTGCTGAGGAGGGGATGAGGATACTCTGGATAAACCACAGAGACCCCAGACACCCACAGGCCGGCGGCGCAGAGACCTATATACACGAAATATCAAAACGACTAGTTAAAATGAGCCATGAGGTAACCCTAATAAGCGAAGAAATAGATGGGTTACCAAAAAAAGAAGAACTAGACGGTATAAAGATTTTAAGAATGGGCGATAAAGCAACTATACACATCAAAGCACCCCTCTACGTAAAAAAATATGGCAGTAAATATGATCTAATAATAGACAGCGTAGCTCATGCAGTACCCTGGTACTCCCCCCTAGTTACAAAAACGCCAGTCATCGCTTTGGTCTATCATATACACCAAGATGTGGTAGATATGGAATTAACAAAACCACTAGCATACGTGGTAAAACAGCTAGAAAAGACATTAAAATTATACAAACACTTTATCACAATATCCCAATCGACAAGAGAGGAGCTGAAGAGAATAGTAAAACACGACAAAATACACATCGTACCACCAGGCGTCGACCTAGAGAAATACAGGCCGGGCCCCAAGTCGCCCATCCCCACGGTGCTCTGGGTGGGGAGGATAAAGCGGTACAAGAACCTGGAGCACCTCCTCCTCGCCTTCAGAGAGGTCAAAAGAGAGGTCAGAGACGCCAGGCTTGTGATAATCGGCACGGGAGACCACGAGCCGGAGGTAAAACGGTTCGCCAGATCGCTGGGCACAGACGGCGTAGAGTTCCTAGGCAGAGCAACCGAGGAGGAGAAGATAAAGTGGATGCAGAGCGCCTGGCTCATCGCCTCCACCAGCACAAAGGAGGGCTGGGGGCTCACAATCACCGAAGCCGCCGCCTGCGGAACGCCGGCAGTCGCCTACGACGTGCCGGGGCTAAGGGACTCCGTTATACACGGCGAGACCGGTCTCCTTGTGAGACCGGGGGACGTCAAAGCCCTAGCCCAAGCCATAACTCTGCTACTCATAGACTCGCAGGTAAGAGAGAAGTTGGGCAAAAACGCGTACAGAGTAGCCCAACGATACAGTTGGGACGCCAGCGCAAAGACCATGGCTCAACTGCTGAGAGAGTGGTCGAGCTACCGGTAGTCTTGGTCAACAACAACCCGCCGCACAGCGGCGTCGGGCGATACGCCTACTCGCTCTACCGCTACTCCAGAAAGCTGGGCTACAAGATAGCCATGATATCGCTAGAGAGTTATCTGTTTGACAAAAACTATAATGTGGCCAGGAAGATACACCTAGGCGGCTTGGTTTTATATATGAATTATTTACGTATAAGCAACATAGTTTTCAACTCTGGTAAAATTTATCATATTACAAACAACGGCTATCTTACTAAGTTAATTCCCAAGATAAAACAAGCTTCCAACGCCAAAGTTGTAGTCACGGTATTCGACACAATCCCCTTCTACCGGAGAGAGCTAGGCGACATTCTCCTGGCAATCAGAGCATTCAGTAATATAAGATATGCCGACTTTATTATCATAGACTCAAAGTTCACAGAGATGAGCCTGCCCAGCTACCTGTCGCACATTCCAAGAAAGGTAATTCCGCTTGGAGTCGACCACGACCTCTTCAAGCCGCGGGATAAGGCCTGGGCACGGCAGGAGCTCGGCCTACCGTCCACCACGCCAATACTGCTCAACGTAGGCACCGAGGAGCCGAGAAAAAACATACCAACACTGCTGAGGGCCTTCAGAGAAGTTGTGAAGAAGATGCCCAAGGCGAAGCTCATAAGGGTGGGCCCCATGGAGAGACCCACGGCAAGGCTAATAAAGAGGCTCGGCCTTTCAGACAATGTACTCTACACCAGGGTAGACGACCGGAAGTTCGCGTTGCTCTACAATGCGGCCGACGTCTACGTCCACACCGCCTACCTAGAGGGATTCGGGCTACCGGTGCTAGAGGCGATGGCCTCCGGGACGCCAGTGGTGGCGGGCAAAGCCGCCTCAGTGCCGGAGATTGCGGGGGACGCCGCCATCCTCACAGATCCCTTCGACGTAGAGGGAATCGCAGGAGAGGTTCTGCGCGTCCTCACAAACCGCGGTCTTAGAGAAGAGCTATCACAGAGGGGATACCAGAGAAGCCTCAGATTTTCGTGGGAGAAAACTGCGCTTGAAACAATAGAGGTCTATAGCCGCTTGGTTGAACATGGGCATTAGCTTGGCCATATACAGCGTGCTCAATGTTGGCTATGGGGGCGGATTTGAGAGGTGGCTATACGAGACGGTCAGCAGATTCAGCGCCAGAGGATACAAAATTACGGTAATCACTACAAAGGCCGGGAGAGTTAGAGATGCGAAAGCAAAGAGTCGTTTTCTAAGTCTGCCGAACGTGAACCTCGTCGAACTGAACAACGCGGACAAGCCGTTCACAATCCCGACGGACCTTAGAAAGTTCTTCAAAACATTAAGCGACGCCGAACTCCTGTATTTCAATAACGCATTCGCTGCAAACGAGCTCTTGGCGTATCTAGCGAGAAAGTTCAAAGGTCTGAGGGTTATAAGCGGTTATCTTGGCACCTTTCACAACGTCGGCGGATTCGCCCGCATGGCTTACCACACATCAATCAACTTAACAGTAAGCAGGCATTTCGACGCACATCATGTGCTCAACAAAGAACGGCTTAACTGGCTAAAGTCGCTAGGCTACAAAAACATATACTACATTCCGCCTGGCGTTGACCTAAACAAATTTAGACCTATCCGCGAAAAGGCGGAGACCTTCACCGTACTGTTCGTAGGGCGGCTAGAATACCAGAAGGGGTTCGACATGCTTGCTGAGGCTATCCATGTACTTAATATAAGAGACAGAGAGAAAATACGGTTTTTAATCTGCGGCGACGGCTCCCTCGCAACCGTAGCAGAGCTCCTAACGTCAAGATACGACAACGTCCACTGGAAAAAATGGTGCGAAGAGAAAGAGCTCATAGAAATGTATAGCACATCGCATATAACTGTAGCCCCGTCTAGGTATGGGTACGAAGAATTCCTATTAGTGCCGCTTGAGTCAATGGCTTGCGGCACACCTGCAGTCACCACAGACATCCCGGGACCCAGAGAATACGTAAGAAACTTCTATAATGGGCTCAGAGTCCCACTTGACAAAGAATACATAAAATATGCTATAGAATTTTTCAAAAATATTTGGTATAAAAATAGAGAATTATATTTTAAATACATCAAAAATGCTTTGGATACTGCCTCGGCATTTGATTGGAATAAGGTAATTAATAAACTGGATAATATGTTTAGACATGTGCTGTGCTGCACGGAAACTCAGGAGAATTCTGGCTATGAGCATAGGCCGAATATATAATAATAAAATATTAATAAATTCAAAATTTGTTTTATATTTTATAGTTATAATTTTTTATTTTATTTTAACATTGTTAATATTAGCGCCAGTGCTAATGCCTCAAGGGATCCCATTTTACGGTGATGAGGTGTTCTACCCGCTTAATAATATTTCCTATTTTGGGGTATATGTTTCGAAAAATCCTGTACTAGACTTCTATATATGGAAAAATTCCGGAGGACCTGATCCCCCGCTTCTCTATTTTTCTCATACGCTACCTCTCTATATCTTAATTACTCTATTTGGTCAAGAACTTGGAGTTAAAGCTTTTCAGCTAATTCTAGCATCAATTCCCGGTATTTTTTCCTTTATTTCACTGTATATTCTTTTAAAAGAATTTAAGCCTTTAAGTGAAAAGAAAAGTATTGTATTCTCTCTAATTGGATCTCTGATATACTCATATTCGTTTTATAGTGGAGATCTAACAGGTCTTGGTACAACTATTGGCGTAGTTTATGGCACGTTTCCGCTAATGTCGGCGCTTTCGATCAGATTTCTCAAAAGGGGCAATATATCAGATCTATTCTTTTTATCGCTGTTGTCGATGATAGCGAGCGCACAGCCTTTCTGGATCTACCTGCTAGGAATATCTCTCGTCTTGTCTTTTCTGCTACTGGGGTTAAATAGATCGGTGATTAAGCGGCTCTTTATACTAGGGGGCACGCTCATTTTGGCCAACTCCTTTTGGATATGGTCAACATTAATGGGATACTTAAAAGGCGCCTCCTGGATATTTTCAAGTTATACAACGTCCGAGCTAATCACGTACGATAACCTCAAGTTCCTTTCTTTCTGGAGAGTTCTCGATATTATGCTGATGGGGGAGAGACAATATTATTTCATCTGGCTTCATCCGCAGACAATACGGCCTGAGAATGTAGTTATTCCCATCGTAGCGGCCGTTGCTATACTACTTGGGAGACGGAACAGACTAGTCCTTTACTTTAGTCTCATGTTAGTGTTGGGTATATTTCTTACGAAGGGAGTCCACGAACCTGCCGGCTACGTCTACTACGAGTTAGCTAAAAACTTACCATACGGATTGGGAGCTATCTTAAGAAATCCTACAAAGTTTATACCTTTAGTCGTATACTCATACTCATTTTTAATATCGTATTCTATCGTAGAGCTGTTTAGTAGATATCGGAAAATTTTTGCGCGTATAGGATTGGTCGGTGCTCTAGTACTAGTCTTCTACAGCATTTTTACCGTGACGCTAACATATCTCTCCCACTACACCTGGAAGGTATATTCTCCCACATATATCCCGAACGTATATATAAACGCCAATAAGTGGCTTCTAGATCAAGGAGGCAATTTCACTGTTGTTTGGTTACCTGTAGGCGGAGCCTACGTATGGAAACCGTATGTAATTTCGGCGTTTCCACTACCTCTTTCTTCGGCCCCCGCCTCATCGGTTTCACCTCTTATCAATAATAAAATAATAGATAATGCTACCGAATTGTGTAATATATTGACTTATTTAGGTGTTAAATATGTGTTATATCACAATGATTCACTAGATGTACAGCAGAGCGGTCGTATTTTAAAAGGTCTGAGGTCTAGCTTCTGCCTAAGACCTGTGGCGTCTTTTGCCCAGACCGTTAAGGCTATAGATGTTTCTAATAGTCCACCGCCTAAGAACGGAACGTGGATTCTGGGTCTACCTGTTCAAACAGTGGATGTTCCCCTAAAAATTATACGGTCAAATGACACATTGGTCCGTGGTGAAAACACCATCGTAGTGTATTACAGAATCCCGTCATTCGTAGTGAATCAAGGTTACAAGGGTAGATTCTGGCCTGGATTCAGCGTTGCCCTCAACGTGTATAAAGCGGGTTCCCTAGATCTAAACGATAGATTAGTTATAGCGATTTTAGATAATGGCGGCCTCAAGAAACAGATCTTAATAAACGACACTTCTGGCTATATAATATTCAATGTTAACCTTACCAATTGCCCATATAACGCCGTAGATATCTATGCAAATTTCTACGGCTGTTGTTTCAAGCCGTTAACGCCCTCTTATTATTTAGGAAGGTTTAGAGTAGAGCCGGACAGCGTCCCGATAGGCATAGAGGTCTTCGAGAACACTGGGTACAGAGGCCCGGTCTTCGTCGCCAACGGCTCCGCCGAAGTCCTCAGTGTTGTGCAGTTGGATCCGATCCACTGGCGCGCTGTGGTGAACGCAAGCGGGCCGTTCCTCCTCGTCTTCACGCAGCCCTTTGACAGGCTGTGGGAGATCGAGCTTCCGCCGGGATACACGGCGAGCCACTTCCAGTGCTACATGGCCAACTGCTACCTGATAAACCCCAACGGCCGCAATGGCGTTGTAACAGTGGACTTCGTCTACGGCCTGCAAATATACCAGACGGCCGGCTTCCTAGTGACCTTTTCGACCCTTGCGGCCTTGGCATACCTTGCGTTTTTCAGGGGATCTAACGCCTCTTTACGCAGTGTACTACGCCGGTTCCTCTCTTGACAATCTCAACCGTTCTGCAGATATAGAATCTATCTAGGGTTGAAAGTAGTGTGTACGAAAATTCATATTCTTATGGGTTTAATAATTTCCTATGCGCATTGTAGGGTTTAGGGCGAGTTCTTCTGGTATTGCCACATATACTGCCGAGCTGGCGAAGGCCTTGGCTCGTGTTGATAGGGTTGTTCTTGTGGCGTTTGGTATAGATAGGAGCTTGAAGTCTGAGCTTGTCTCGAAGGGGGTGTCGGTGTTGGATTTGGGGCCTGATCCGGGGTGGAGGTTTGACGTGGGTGGGCCTTTTCTGGCTTATGGGCTTCTTCGGCGTCGGGTTCGTAGGGCTTTGGGGGAGGGCGGCTACGCTGTTTATACGATTCCTGGGTTTGCGTTGGGAGAGCGTAGACCGGGGATTGTGGTTGCGTGGGGGCATCTGGGGTTCTGGCAGCTTCTGGGGGTGGGGGCTAAGTGGCTTCCTCATCTGTTTAAGTTTGTTGGTGTGCCAAATACGTCGGCGTATTGGCTTCTTGATAACTGGGTTTTTCGGAGGGCGGAGACTATAGTGGCTTTGACAAGCTGGTCTTTTCGGCATTACAGCAGGCGTTATGGGGATAGGGTGGTGTGGATCCCTCCGCCTGTCGAGCCGGCTCCCTGTAGCTCTCCTGGGGATAGGTTGCGGCTGGTCTTCGTTTCTAGGGATCTCGGTTTGCCTAGGAAGAACCTTGCGCTTGTTGTGAGGGCTCTTTCTGGCTTGGGGCCTTATCTGAAGAAGATGTCTTTGACTCTGGTGGGGGAAGGCGGAGGGCGCCTCGCCGACCTGGTCAGCAGGTTGAGGGGGCGCGGTCTCGAGGTGAGGCTGACGGGGAGGCTTAGCAGGTCGGAGACTCGGCGGGTGCTCTGCTCTTCCGACGTTTTGCTGTATCCCTCGTTTTACGAGGAGTTGGGTTATGCCGTGCTCGAGGCTATGGCGGCGGGTCTTGCCGTTGTGGCGTCTAACGTGCCGCCGTTTGACGACTTTGTTGCTGAGGGTATCAACGGCTTTCTCGTTGACCCCGTAGACCCCAAGCCTCTTTCGAGAGTTTTGGCGGAGCTGGTGGAGCACAGCGATCTTCTCATTAAGTTGAAGGCCAACAGCTTGTCTATCGTGAAGAACAGGTTTAACCCGCTGGCTGTTGCAAGGCAGTTTCAAAAAATTATATTAGGTAAGGGTAGATAGCTACATGCCCATTTTCACACACGGAAGGCTAAGGATCGAGGTTCCTCGGGGCTACGAGTTCGTCTACTACGCCACATTCGTAGCTGGTGAGTGGGATTATCTCAAGGTGCGTAGGGGCGATAGAGTTCTCGACGCGGGGGCTTTTATCGGCGACTACACGCTTAAGTTGGCGAGGAGGGCCGGGGAGGTGGTGGCTGTTAACCGCTCCCCTGGGCCTTCGAGATCTTGAGGAGGAACGTGGAGCTTAACGAGCTCAAGAACGTGGTGTTGGTGAACAAGGCGCTGTGGGATGTCGACGGGGTGCGACTCAAGTTGATGGACAGGGGAACCGCCTCGGCTGTTGGGGAGGGCGATGTCGAGGTGGATACTGTCACAGTCGATTCTCTGGGCCGTTTTGATGTGGTGAAGATGGACATCGAGGGCGCCGAGGGGAGGGTCGTGGGTGGGGAGTGGCTCGGCCACGTGCGGGAGATCGGCGTAGAGCTACATGGGAGGGACAACATCGACGCGGTTCTGACGGCCCGCGGGTTCTCCGTGAGGTTTATAGGGAGGAGGGACCTCCTCTTGAACACCGCCAGAAATATCCTAGCCCACCCGCTGGGTTTCCTCAAGGCGGAACTGCGTACGCACATCGCCATTGATACTTTGAGGGGGAAGTACTCGGTGCCCGCCCTAGAGAGCGATGAGGTCAAGATCGTCTACGCAAGGAGGAAAGTTTAAAGCTTTTGGATAGCTTCTGTTTCTCCCGTGAAGGATGGCCGAGAAGCCGTCAAGCTTCTGCTGATCGGCGCGAAAAGGCGTTTCAACGCCGAATACTTCTACGCTAGAGCCTTCGCCGAGTTGGGCGCCTCTGTGGACGTCGTTGATCAGTACGTGGGTCTGAGGAGGGGCGATTTGGCGCGTATTGTCCTTTCGAGAGTTGGCGTGGGGGGCGAGCTTTTCAGGCGCCGCCTGCCGGTTAATCGCCTCGTCAGAGGCCTCCGTTTGGGCGAGTACGATGCGGTGGTTGTCTTCAAGGGGGAGTTTCTGGATAGGCGCGTGCTTGAGCTTTTGTCTGAGTATAATGTCTGGCTTTTTTGGCCGGACACGCTTAGGTATCTGCCGCTTCTAAGGGGGCGTCTCCAGTTCTTCAGGGGGGTGTTCGTGGCCACTGACCGCCACGACTTCTTTTTCCGGCTGGGGGCGCGGAGGGTTGTCACGGTCAGGTGGGCGTGCGATCCGGAGGTGCATAGGCCTGTGCCGGCCGAGAAGGTGTATGACGTCTCTTTTGTTGGCACCTTTTACTGGCATAGGTGGCGTGTGTTGCGGCATCTCAGGAGGCGCCCTCACGTCTTTGGCGGCTTCTGGATTCTGAAGGCTGGGGTGCACCACCCGCCTGTGTATGGTGAGGACTATGCCAAGGTGGTATCGGCTACGAGGGTTAACCTCAACATTCACCACCCGAGGGATCTTGTGGCTGATGCGCCCAACATGCGCACTTTCGAGGTTGCGTGTATGGGCGGCTTTCTGCTTACGGAGGACATGCCGAGCCTCAGGTCGCTGTTTAGCAGAGTGGCAACGTATAGAGGAATCGACGACCTGAACGAGAAGGTGGAGTACTACCTCTCAAACGACGCCGAGCGCGAGGAGGTGGCGGCGCGTATGCGGGAGGAGGCTCTGGCGAGACATACCTACCTCCACAGGGCGGAGGAGCTGATGGGAGTCATCTTGACCTGAAATATTCCTAAGACGGATGATGTAGCAGTATACGAGACGTAATTAGGGTGTTAGGTGATCGACCGTCTGGCTGATTTAGGTTGGCTGGTGCTCTCCGTACTACTGTGGCAAGTGGTGATGCCAGCAGGGACGGCTCCCCCCTCCTATCATACATTTAAACTTTGGTGTTTTGCGGAGTATGCAGGCTGTTGTGGCGGCGGCTGGTCTTGGTACGCGTCTTCTGCCGGCTAGTAAGGAGGTGCCTAAGGAGATGTTTCCTGTTTTTGTGTGGGAGGGGGGTTCTCTGTTGGTTAAGCCTGTGTTGCAGGTGGTTTTTGAGCAGCTTTTTGACGCCGGCGTGAGGGAGTTTTGTTTTGTGGTGGGTAGGGGTAAGAGGGCTGTGGAGGACTACTTCACGCCCGACTGGGGGCTGGTGGAGTATCTGGAGAGGGCTGGCAAGGCCGAGGCGGCGGGGGCGCTGGCCCGCTTCTACGAGAGGGTTGAGGCCTCCGCTATTTTCTACGTCAACCAGCCCAAGCCTCTTGGGTTTGGCCACGCCGTCCTTACGGCTGAGCCGTTTATACACGGCGATTTCGTGGTGGCGGCTGGCGACACGTTCCTCATGGACGGGGCGCCTCTCGCCGCCCTAGTCTCCTCTCCCCCCATGGCCATTATGGTTAAGGAGGTGGAGGACCCGAGGCAGTATGGGGTGGCCGTGGTGGAGGGGGGGAGGGTCGTGAGAGTGGTGGAGAAGCCTAGGGATCCGCCCTCCCGCCTGGCTATACTCCCCTTCTACAAGCTCCCCAGCGACTTCTTTAGATATCTTAGGAGGGTTAGGCCGGGGGTCGGTGGAGAGATCCAGCTGACGGACGCAATACAATTGGCTATTGAGGAGGGGGTCGAGGCTAGGCCGGTCTTCTACGGGGGTGAGTACGTCGACGTGGGCACTCCGCAAACCTATTTAAAAGCCCTCGAGCTGGCTCTACATGTGGCGAGAAAAAACTCTAGAGTTGATTAAGAGGCCTGGGGGGTCGGGGCGGGTCCTCATCACGGGCTGCGCGGGGTTTATCGGGAGTTGGCTGGCCGAGGCCTACTCGGGGGCTGGGTGGGAGGTGTACTGCGTGGACAACTTCTCGACTGGGCGTATGGAGAACATCTCCCACCTCCCCGTCCGCCTCCTTAGGGGGAACGTGGAGGAGGTGGAGCTGCCGAGGTTCGACTTGGCTTTCCACGGGGCTGCGCTTCCGGCGCCTGATTTCTACGTCAAGAGGCCTGTGGAGGCTATGTTGCCGGATAGCCTGGGCCTCCTTAGGGTTCTTAGGAGGGCGGCGGAGTCGGGGGGGCGGGTGGTGTTTCTCAGTAGCTCGGAGGTCTATGGAGACCCCGAGGTGGTGCCTACGCCTGAGTCCTACTGGGGTAGGGTGAACCCGGTGGGGGTTAGGAGCCCATACGACGAGTCGAAGAGGTTTGGCGAGGCGTTGTGTATGGCCTTCCGTAGGGAGTACGGCGTTGATGTGAGGGTCGCCAGGATCTTCAACACCTACGGCCCCCGCCTCGACCCCGACAGCTCCTACGCCCGGGTTGTGACTAAGTTTCTCGTCCAGGCGCTGAGGGGCGAGCCTATTACTGTACATGGCGACGGCCTCCAGACTAGGAGTTTTGCCTATGTGAGCGACGTGGTAAACGGCTTGATTACCATCGCCCACTGCGAGAGGTGCGCCGGGGAGGTGTACAACGTGGGTAGCGACGAGGAGGTGACTATCCTCGAGCTCGCCAAGCTAGTCAAGGAGGTGGCGGGCTCGGCCTCCCCCATTGTACACACGCCGCCGCGGCCCGACGACCCCAGGAGGAGGAGGCCGGATTTGTCTAAGCTGAGGGCTCTGGGGTGGGAGCCTGTGGTAAAGCTTAAAGAGGGTCTTTCCCTGACTCTGCTATGGCTTCGCTCTCTGTTCTAGGGCTGGGCTACGTGGGGGTTGTCCACGCGGTGGGCTTCGCCCTGCTTGGCCACAGGGTGGTGGGGTACGACGTGAATCCCTCTATCGTGGAGAGGCTGAGGGCGGGGAGGCCCCACATATACGAGCCGGGGCTGGAGGAGGCGCTTGGGAGGGCTCTCTCCAGCGGGAGGCTGTCTTTTGCGGAGTCGGCGGAGGAGGCCGTGGCCGCGACTGATGCGACGTTTATCGCCGTGGGGACTCCGCCCGCCCCCGACGGCTCGGCCGACTTGCGGTATGTGGAAGCCGCCGCTAGGGCCGTGGGGAGGGGGATCAGGGCGAAGGGCCGTTGGCACCTCGTGGTGGTTAAGTCGACTGTGCCGCCTGGGACGACGGAGGGGCTTGTGGCTAGGGCTGTGGCTGAGGAGGCGGGGGGCGTGAAGTTCTCGGTGGCGTCGAATCCGGAGTTTCTTAGGGAGGGGTCGGCCCTGGAGGACTTCTTCAAGCCGGATAGGATCGTCATCGGCGCCGGCGACGAGAGGGCGGCCTCCTTCCTGCTTGACGTCTACAAGGCGGTGGATGCGCCTAAGCTCGTGATGAAGCCGAGGGAGGCCGAGTTGGTTAAGTACGCCTCCAACGTCTTTCTGGCGTTGAAGATAAGCTTTGCCAATGAGGTGGGGCTTTTGGCGAAGAGGCTGGGGGTCGACACATATAGGGTGTTCGAGGCCGTGGGCCTCGACAAGAGGATTGGGAGACACTACTTCGGGGCGGGGCTGGGCTTCGGGGGGTCCTGCTTCCCTAAGGACACCCTGGCCTTCATCCGCTTTGGGGAGTCTCTCGGCCTTGAGATGGCTATCTCCAAGGCCGTCCTTAGGGTTAACGAGTATATGCCGAGGTACGCCGTGCAGCTCCTCGAGGAGAGACTCGGGGGGCTGAGGGGGAGGCACGTGGGGGTTCTGGGCCTCGCGTTTAAGCCCAATACAGACGACGTGCGGGAGTCTAGGGGGGTGGAGGTGGCGAGGCTCCTCCTGGAGAGGGGGGCGAGGGTCTACGTCCACGACCCGATGGCTATGGAGAAGGCGCGGGCCGTCTTGGGGGACTCGGTGACGTATGTGGAGGACCCCCAGGCCCTCCTCGACCAAGTGGAGGGGGTGATAATCGCCACAGCCTGGCCGCAGTACGAGGGCCTCGACTACCGGGGCAAGGTGGTGGTAGACGGCAGATACGTAAAGAAGGCCAGAGAGGCAAAGATATACGAAGGCGTGGCGTGGGCTTAGTTTTGATTGTGTAGAGCATGGGTCATTAACTTTTTTATACTCTTTTTTTTTCGTCGTGTGAATGTTTTTCTGATTGTGGTGGATTCGCTTCGGCTGGATTTTGCGGGGGAGCTTTTGTCGGGTTTGAAGCGGCGTGGGTTTAGGGTGTATGAGAGGGCTGTGGCGGCTTCTAACTGGACCATTCCGTCTTTTGGGTCGATGCTTACGGGGCTTTACCCCTCTCTCCACGGGGGGCATGAGGAGGGCGATAGGGTTTTTCCCGTGAGGTGGGGGGATATGGTGTCTTGTAGGTTGGGTGAGCTTGGGTTTCACCCGGTTGTGCTTACTGAAAACCTGCTTCTCTCGCCGGCATATGGCTTTAAGTGTTTTGAGGTGTGGGAGTATTTCAACTGGTGGTTTTTTGTGTTTAAGTTGAGCCGTGAGGAGTATGGAAGAGCGATTGGCGAGTTTGTTAGGAACGGCAATAACGCGGTTAGGGCTGGTCTGAGTTTACTGAGGCAGGGCCGTCTTGGTTTGCTTTCTAAGCTCTTTGTTAACTATTTGGCTTACAGGGCTGTGGCGCTGAGGCGTGGACCGGTGGATAGGTGTTCTCGGTGTATTATTAGGGATGTGACGAAGATAAAGACACCGGCCTTTGTGGTGGTGAATTTTATGGAGGCGCATGAGCCTTATACTTATACAGAGTTAGGCACCCCGTATTTACCTACCTACGACTTTGTGGAGATGTTTAGGGAGGGTCGTGCGCCGCGTGAGTTGGTGGATTTGTGGAGGAGGTGGTATCCGCGGGCGGTTGGGCTGGCGTCTCGTCGGGTTTTTGAGCTTTTGGATGTGTTGGAGGATGGGGGGCTCTTGGACGATAGTCTTGTGGTTGTGGCTAGTGACCATGGGCAGCTTCTTGGCGAGTTTGGGCTGGTGGGGCATCTGGCTCTTCTTTCTGATGAGCTTGTGCGGGTTCCGCTTGCGGTTAGGTTTCCGTCGGGGGTGGAGGTGGTTGGGGGTGGTGGGTCTGGCTGGGTTTCTAACACGGCTGTCAAGCGGCTTGTGTTGGAGGTGGCGCGTGGCGTGAGGAGGTTTGATGAGGGGGTTCTCTATTCGGATGTGGTGTTTTCTGAGACTTTTGGGCTTGGCTTCACGTCGTGGCCTCGGGTGTGTAGAGACGGGGGCTGTAGGCTTCTGCCTAAGCGTAGGGTGGCGGTGTATAAGGGGGATTTTAAGCTTGTGTATAACGTGACTGATGGGGTTGTGGAGGAGGTGAGGGGGTACGGGGGGCGGCCGGATGGGGATGTGGCTGGGGATCTTCTGAGGGAGGTGTTTGGGTTTTTAAAGGTAGCCGAGGGCCTCCAGTTTTCTCCTGAGGGCCTCTAGCTCTTCTGGGGTTAGGTGGGGGTTTTTTGTGTCTTGTTTTAGGGCTACGACTTCTCTGAGTATGTAGGTGACGTATTCGGAGACTGAGGTGAATCCTGTGTCTTTTATCATCTCCTGTAGGCGGCGGTATAGGGTGGTTGGGATGGAGACTGTGGTGTATCTGCCCACACATTTATATTGGTCTCTTTTTTAAGTCTTATGCAAATAAACATTAGAGACGACTTGTATGCGAGGGTTGCTGAGTACGCCAAGAGACTTGGCTTGTCTGTGGAGGAGTTTGTAGAGGTTGTTTTGGAGCGTGTGGTTGGGGGTGGTGGGCGGCCGCTTTCGCCTGGGGAGGAGGCTGAGCTTAGGGAGAGGCTTAGGGCGCTTGGGTACGCCTAATAACGTTTAATTAGTGGTTGTTTTTTGGGGGGTGTGTGGTTTCTGGTGGGGTCTTTTGTGGCTTCGGTGGTGAATGGGGGGCTGGGGTATGGGTATAGCTCTGTGTTGGTTCCTCTGCTTCTTCTTGTTGTGCCTGCGGCGTCTGTGGTTCCCTATGTGAATCTTGTGGAGTGTTTTCTTAACCCCTACGTCTTGTGGTCTAATAGGGGGTTTTTGCCGGGTGGGGTGTGGGGGGTGGCGTGGCGTATGTTGGTGGGGCTTGTGCCGGGGGTGTTGGTGGGGGGCCTCCTCTTGGGGGTTTTGGATGGGCGTGTCGTGAGGGGGGTTGTGTATGGGGTTTTGATTCCGCTTGGGGTTGCGCAGCTTTTGGGTTTTAGGTGGCCTGTCCGGGGGGCGTGGCTCTCTTTTGTGGGTTTTGTGGTTGGGGTTCTTTATGGCCTTACTACGATTTCTGGGCCTCTTCTCGCCTTGTTTTTTGTTAACCAGGGCTTGGCGAGGGGGGAGTTTAGGGCGGCTTTGGGGGTTGTGAGGACTGTGGAGTCTTGGCTTGCGGCTGTGTGGTACTGGTGGCTTGGGCTGTCGGGGCCGCATCTCTTTGATCTGAATCTTCTCTTTCTGTTGGCGCCTGTGGTGCCTGGGGTGTGGCTTGGGAGGCGTCTTGTGGATGGGGTTGGGGTGGAGGGGTTTAGGAGGGCTGTGTTGGGTTTCGACGTGGTTTTGGCGGGGGTTGGCCTTGTGAGGACAGTGTTGTGAGTATTAGGTGGGCTAGCTCTTGGGCGTTTTTCTCGGGGGGTTGTGCCGCGGTGTCGAGGACGATGTCTGGGTTTTGGGGTTCTTCGAAGGGGTCGTCTATCCCGGTGAAGTTTTTTATCTCTCCTCTGAGGGCTTTGGCGTAGAGGCCTTTTGGGTCTCTCTTTATTAGCAGGTCTAGGGGGGCTTTGGTGTATACCAGGAGGAGGGGGGCCTCCTCCTCTACTATCCTCCGGACTGTCTGCCTTGCTTCTTCGTAGGGGGTTATGAAGGCGGCGAGTACCACTATGCCGTTTCTTGCGAGTAGCCTGGCTATCCAGGCCGCCCTGGTGAGGTGTCTGATTCTGTCTTGGCGGGTGTAGCCTAGGTCTGTGTTTATGGTCTGGCGTAGTTGGTCGCCGTCGAGGACCTCGGCCTTAATGCCTTGTCCTCTTAGGATTTGGGCTGTCAGTTTGGCTATGGTGGTTTTTCCCGACGCCGGTAGCCCTGTGAACCAAGCGACGAGGCCTTTGTCTAGGCACTCCATAGGGCTTCTATGTATTGCGCTACGTCTAGGGCGTGGATGTCTTTTTTCTTGGCGTCTCCCCAGGTGGCTGCGTAGAAGCCGTTGAAGCTGTGTAGGGAGTCGTCTGGGCCCCTGTCGTTTTCTGGGAGCCAGGGGTCTGGGTGTCCGATGGTCTGGACTGGCCGGACGCGCACCTCGTCGAGGTACACCACCAGGTCTGGGTAGTCGCCTGTGGCTTTTCGGTATAGCTGACGCGGCTCATATATCTGGTTTTCTATGTAGCCCCAGGGGGCCTTGAGAGTCCTTAGCTTCTTTTTTAGTTCTTTCTTTATGTCTTCTGCCTCTTCTGGATCCACCGTCCCCTGGGGTCTGTCTCTGGTGTTTATGTATATCCTGGCGTAGTAGCCGCCCCACGCCACGGCTTTTGTCCTCCGCCAGTTGACTACCTTCTCTATGTCTTCTCCTGGCTTCTCTTCGTATTCTACGAGGCCCCACTCCCTCAGTAGCTGGTTTATCGCTAGGACTCCGCGTTGTGCTTGGTTTCCGTGGTCTGATATGGCTAGTATCTGGGTGTCTGGGGGTAGCCTCTTTATTAGCTGGCCGGCTAGCTGGTCTACGAGCTGGTAGTACGTGGGTATTTTGTCGGCGTGGGGGCTGTCTGGGGCGTATTTGGGGTGTTGGGGGTCCCAGTACTTCTGGAAGAGGTGGTGGGCTCTGTCTGTGCCTATTTCGTGGAGGACGAAGACGTCCCACTCCTTTTCCAGTAGCTTTTGGGCTACTCTGAACCTGGCGTGGGTCATCTCGGCTAGCTGTCTGTAGGCCTCCTCTTTTCTATCTGTGCGGTATTCTATGTCGAAGATGTAGTGGCCGATTTCTTCGGCTAGTTGCGGTGGATGTGTCCAGGGGCGGCCCTTTGGGGTTAGGAAGTCGCTTATCCAAATGCCGTATTGTCTCGGCGGGTAGCCCGGCGGCAGGCCTATCACAACTGACCTAAGCCCCCTCCTTTCCCATACATATTTCTCTCTTAGGTCGACCGACGTTACTATGTACGTGTCGTAGGAGTGGCGTCTCATGTGTCTAAAGCCGTATATGCCGAGTTCCCCGGGGTCTTTTCCCGTGAACATGGAGGCCCACGCCGGCACTGTGATTGGCGGGTCGACTGCCCTCATTACGCCCCAGCTACCTCTGTCTGCAATTTCTGCGAGGTTTGGTAGTTGGTCTCTCAGTTTTATAAAGGCCTCGTAGGGCACTCCGTCTAGGGCTAGTATGAACAGCTTATCCACTAGGCGGCATACTCCTCCCTTTATATTTGTTGCGGGCGTCAGATTAATAAAGGTTAATTAGTCGATGGGCTGTGGTTGAACCACATGGGGGGAGGCTTGTCTATAACGTGGTTGAGCCGGAGAGGGGGGCTGGTCTGCCGGGGCTTGAGATTAAGCCGACTTTGGGGCCTGACGGCGCCCCTATTAGAAATCCCTACCGCGAGGTTGTGTCTATAGCTATGGGCTTCTTCAGCCCGGTGGAGGGCTTTATGACTAGGAACGAGGTGGATAGCGTTCTTAGGGAGAGGAGACTTCTCAGCGGCTGGCTCTTTCCCTTCCCCCTCATATTTGACGTAGATGAGGAGGATCTGAAAAAAGCCGGCATAAAAGAGGGGGATGCAGTGGCGCTTACGTTGAAGGGCAGGCCTTTCGCCATTCTACAGGTGGAGGAGGTGTATAAGCTAGGCGATAGGAAGGAGCTGGCCGACGCGGTCTTCGGCACGCCGGAGAAAAACGGGGAGGTGGTGAAGAGGAGGTTTGACGAGAAGCACCCCGGCTGGCTGATATACCGCTCCCTAAGGCAAGTGGCGCTCGCGGGGAAGGTCTGGCTACTGGGCCAGCCTAAGTTTAGAGAGCCCTACTCCCGCTTCTGGATGCCGCCCGCCGCCTCCCGCAAATACATAGAGGAGAGGGGGTGGAAGATCGTGGTTGCCCACCAGACGAGGAATGTCCCCCACGTGGGCCACGAGATGTTGATGAAGGCGGCGTTGTTCTCCGCGGGCTGTGGGAGGCCTGGCGACGCCGTGTTGGTTAACGCCATTATTGGCGCTAAGAGACCCGGCGATTATGTAGACGAGGCCATCTTGGAGGGTCACGAGGCTTTAAACAAAGCCGGCTACTTCCACCCCAGCCGCCACGTGGTGACCATGACTCTCTGGGATATGAGGTATGGGGGCCCGCTTGAGTCTATCCTCCACGGCATTATTAGGCAGAACATGGGGGCGACCCACCACATGTTTGGCCGCGACCACGCATCGGTGGGGGACTACTACGACCCCTACGCCACCCAGTACCTCTGGACGCACGGCCTCCCGAGCTACGGCTTAAACGAGCCGCCCCATTTGACAGATAAGGGGCTTAGGATTAGGCCGGTGGTGCTTGGGGAGTTTGCCTACTGTCCTACCTGCGGCGGCTATACTTACCTTGGGGGACCGGGGGAGCTTCCGCTTTGTGGCCACGAGGTGGAGCGGCTGTCGGGGAGCCTCCTAAGGGGGGTCGTGCTAGAGGGTCTGCGGCCGCCCAGGGTGGTGATGAGGCTTGAGGTATACGACGTGATAGTCAAGTGGTGGCGTGTCTACGGCTATCCGTTTGTAAACGAGAGGTATCTGAGGCTGAAGGAGGAGCAGCTGGAGGTGGTATGAGGTATAAAATTGGGCTTCTACTGGACGAGAGGCGGTATGAGGCTGTTAAGGGCCTGCCGCTTGCAGAAAAGCTGAGATCTCTATTTGGCGGAGAGCTTAAAATCTTGGAGCTAGAAGTCGACGAGGAGGTTGCCAAGAGGATTCTCGCCGAGTTTCCATCGGCGAGGGTAGACGCCAGAGGCTACCTGGAGGATCTCCCCGTGGCTTTCAAAAGGGCGCTGTTTGAGGCTTTGGTTGCAAGAGGTTCGCCTGCGGAGGCCCTAGCCGAGGTTTTTAGACGCATCGAAGAGGTGAAGGAGGCCGCCTCGCGGGAAAGCGACTATCTCCCGCCGCCGTAAGGCGACGTCTATGTACTACGCCACGTCTCAGCTAGAGACTTTGAGACAAAGGGAGCGAGGCGTTACAGTCGCTGACTACCGCGAAGACGGCGTCAAGGGCGTCGCCCGGGGCCTACAAATCGTGCAGGCGAGGTTGTCGGCTCTGTGCCACATGCGTGCTCCTGGGCCAGTCTCCTGGCGCCCGCGTCGGCCGCTCGCCCCTTCCTGGGCCTCGCGCTTGGCTCTTCCGGCTTCCGCGCTAGCCCGGTCCTACAGCGGCTTATAAAGGCGGCCTCCCGCCTCTTCCTCCTCTTCGCCGGCCACCTCGGCGTTATGTTTATATTTTTGTGTGGGCTGTGGATACTGTGGCGCAGGAGGCTCTTAGAATAGCTGTGGATAGGGTGGTGGAGAAGCTTAGGGAGGGCAAAAAGCTCTCCACGGAGGACATCTTCCTCCTATACCTCGGCGCCATAGTAAACGAGCTGGGGGGGATAAGAGGCGAGATCGCGCGGCTAGAGCAGAGGATAGACCAGATAAGCCAGAGGATTGACGCGCTGGCAGACAGCCTAAGCAGGAGAATTGATGAGACAAACAAGCGGATTGACGCACTCAGCGCCCGTATAGACGACGTGCAGAAGACTCTGCTGGAGATACAGCGCCTCTTGGTGGAGTTGTTGAAGGCGGGGCGGGCTTAGTCAGAAGTGGGTGGTTTAGATAGGCTAGTCTCGTCCTAGGGCGGGGCTTTCAGTTCCCGACTTGTGCGTGGATGAGGTAGATGGCCGAGCTCTAAAGTTTTTTAAAAACTGTGTATCTTTTTGTGGTGTCCACCGAGTTTTTAGAGAGGCCTCTGCCTAAGCCCACCGGCGAGGGGTACATTACGGCGCGTCTTCTGGAGGCTCTTGTGGAGACTGGGCTTGCGCTGGAGTTCCTACGGCGCGGTCTTGTGAGGAATGCGGCGGGGAAGGCCTTCCAGGCTTGGAGGGCATACATGGCGGCTCTCATGAGGCTAGAGCTCGAGAAGCTCAAGGCCGCCGCCAAGAGCGAAGAGGAGAGGCGCTGGCTGGAGTCCACAGCCGTCCCCCGCCTCCCCACAACCAAGATGAAAAGACTCTCACAGATGCTTGAAGAGGTGGGGCACGCTGGCGTTTTGCCTTATACGGCTGTAGCCCTCGATCTCCACGACTACCAGTACCACGGGCCGGACCCGGACGCCGCCCTCTCAAAATACACGTCTAGGGAGGAGGCGGCGAGAGACGTTGTGGCGCTGTTGCGCGAGCTAGCCAGACGTGTGGAGGCTGTGAGGGCGAGGGTGAAGTGGACGGGGGAGCTAGAGAGGGCTTTGGCTGAGGTGAGGGGGGTTCTTGGGGGGTAGGGCCTTCGGGGGGTGGCGTTGGGTAGCTCCGGGTGGTTGCGTGTTGGGGTTCTGTAGGGCGGTGGCCTTGTCGTCTCGGTGGCTTCTGTATCTCGGCGGTTGGGGGTCTGGGCGGCGGTTGCGGTGGCTGAGGGGGGCCTCTGGGGGGCTCCGCCGTTTCTGTAGCTGGGTTTGTTGTTTGTGGCGGCCGCCGCCGGTGGCTGGGGTCTGCCTTCGGGTGAGGGGCGGGGGTGCCTGGCGCTACTGCGTCTGGCCGGTCTTGATTCTGGTTTCTACTTCTCTTACCAGCTTCCCCACCTCCTCCATGGCGTCCTCCACGTGCTCCTTCCTGCACCAGCCCTCGTAGAGGCACGTGTGCATGGCGTTTCCGGCGTTCCACGCGTCGGTGGCACATCTGCCGAGGTCTCTGCGGAGGACTGTGCCGTATTCCCACAGCTCGCCGTGGCTGGCGAGCCTCCTCCCCTCTCTCTCCACGCCGTGTAGGCCTTCACGGCTAGGGCGGCGGCGCCCCACAGCTTCTCAGCGGCCTGTCTCACATCGCCTCTCTCCAGCTCCTCCCTGGCCTGCTCTAGGAGGTTCCTCGCCGCGTTGATGTACTCCTCAGCGCGGGACCTGGGGTCGAGGCCCTGGGTGAGCAAGTCGACGAGGTACTCCTCAACGCTCATCCCAAGCCTCCTCCCTGACGCGCTCGGCGATGCTGCGCGGGAGGGTCAGGGCTGACATCAGACTTCCCCACGCTACACATATTAATATCTTTGCAGTTTTCTGAGGGCGATTCGCCGGCTCACGGACAGCGGAGCCCAGGCCCATTATAAAGGCTTCGTTCTTTAGGGCGGGGACTACACGGCATCTGTATAGAGAGCATTCCTGCGCTGAGGCGCGGGGCCGGAGGTGAGGAGAATCGGCATATGGCCTGGCGGCAAGCTCCGGAGGCCGGAGGTTACGCGGCATTCCGGTTGTGAAGGTGGATCCGAGACGCTCCTCCTCTCCAGTGCGAGAAGAAACTAATGAGAGGCGATGTGCCTGAGGCACATCTTGTGCCGGCATTGCGGGTGGGAGGGGGTAGAGACGTGGCGAAACATCGAAAGGAGGGCACTCGAGGAGGGCCGCGTGCCGCCCGGCCCACGTCAGAGGTTTCACAGATGCCAATGAAGGCGCAGGCATAGCGTTAGGCGGCAAATGGCAGTGGAGAATACATATATAGTGTTGTAGTGCTATAGCTCCTATGTGGTGTTTTTTAGTTCGGGAGAGCAATTGGGATTGGGTGTGGCTATGAGGGTGTTGATGAGGGATTTGGGCCCGGTGAGGGAGGGGGAGGTGGAGCTTGGGGATGTCACGTTGTTTATGGGCCCGCCCAACACGGGGAAGAGCTACGCTCTGCGGGCTATCTATGCGAAGTTGTCGCCTCTTGACAGATACGCCGCTGGGCGTGTGGAGGGGAGGCTGTCGACTAGGATTGCGGAGTATCTAAAGCGGGGGTTCCGGGCGGAGATGTCGGCAAGCGTCCGCAGGTTGGTTTCTGGGGTGGTTGAGCTGGTTGCGACTTTGAGGTCGGGTGGACGTGAAGAAGCTCGTACCGTTTTGGGGCGGATGGGCGAGGTGGGTCTTCAAGTGGCTGAGGCCGGGGGCTCTGTTGTCGTTAGAGGTCCGCCGATGGAGTGGGCGGTGGACGTGGGTGTCTTGAGGAAGATGGCTGCGGACGCGTTTTACGGCTTTATGGCCGAGCTTGTGCCTGTGAGGGGGGTGGACGCGGTGCGGCTTGAGCCGCTCGAGCCGCTTGATGTTGTGGGTGCGCTGAGGCGCAGTGTTGAGGCGGAGCGCCGGTATCCGTTGAGGTGGTTTGGGCAGGCAGGTGAAGTACTTAGGAGGTTGGGTTGTGGGGGTGATGAGTTGGAGCGTCTGCTGTTCTCGTCCTCGGTGAGTCTTCACTTTGATGTTTGGGTGGGTGGGAGGTCGAGTGTATGGCTTGAGTTCCGCATAGATACGCGGGCTTTCTCGCCGGGGGGCGCTGGCCACGTGGAGAAAACCGATGGGGGTTTGTCCAAGGCGTTGGACAAGTATGTGGAGGAGTTGGTGTCTGAGGTTGTGCACTGGTCGGCTACCTATCTTTCTAGTGCTGTGGTGGAGGGCGTCCGCGACGCTTTGAGAAGCCGCCTTGGTTTTGAGGGGCTGCGTTTTGTTCCTTTTGGCAGAAGTGTGCTCGTCTTGGCGCTGGAGAGCGCTTCTAGGGAGCCGTATGCCAGGCCTGTGTACCTGCGTAGGTTTGTTGGGGGGTTCTATCCAAGCGTGTTGGCGAGCTATGTCTACTGGGCGAGCGAGGGGCGGAGACGTCTGTTGGAGGGGCTCGACGAGGCGGGGGCGAGGGTTCTCGACGCCGCCACGCCTTTGCTAGAGGGCAGGTTGGTGCCGGGCGCCGCCGGGAACGTGCTATATAGGGACTGGCGGGGGTCGCTTGTCGAGTTTCGACTCTCTTCTGCTCTTGTAGGCGAGGTCTCCGGCCTTCTCTTCCCCCTGCTGAGCGCGGGCGGTAGATCTCTGGTGCTTGTCGAGGAGCCCGAGGCCCAGTTGCACCCCGGGGCGCAGATAGCGATGGCGCTCTTCTTGGCCTCGCTGCCGGCTCTATGCGGGTGTAGGGTCGTGGCTACCACACACAGCGACTTGCTGGCCATCACCATGAGCCAGCTGGCGGTGCAGAGGCCGGACAGGCAGTGGGTTGTGGAGTTGCTGGCGAGGGTTCTGCCCCATGTGAAGGAGGGCGTTGACGTGTTGGCTGGGGCCGTGGCAGAGGCCGCCGTAGACTTGAGGATTTACGAATTCACCAGAGAGGGCAAGGTGGCGCCTGTGAGGCCGGAGGACGTGCTCGGCAAGGAGGTGCCTGGGATAAGCAGGGTAATCGACGAGCTCACCGATTGGGCCTTCCGCCTTGCGAGCCGCCGGGAGTGAACAAATATGCCGGGTCTGCGGCCTGAATGTCTTCAGACGCCCAACGTGGGGAGGCGCTGTTGTATCTGTGGGGAAAACGAATGCTTTGTGGCGTTGTCGGATAGGGGCTTCACGATTCTGTTTGCCGACGGCGAGGAGGCAGTAGCTGAGGGGCCGCGTTGCGACTGCATCGTTGTCCTTAGAAGAGACAACTATGTGGAGATTTACTCAGTTGAGCTCAAAAGAATAGCTGTCGGTGAGAGTAAAGCAGATGACGCGCAGGATCTTGGTAAGTATAAAGCCGATGATGCGCTGAACCCCGATACGCTTAGGCAGAAGTGCCAGAGATGTCTCAAGTGGGCCGAGGAGGTGGTAAACAAGTTTAACTCGCCTAGTAGGAGGGGGGTGGAGGTTGTCAAGAACTGCGTAATAGCGATCCCGATGGAGGTATTCCAGAAGGTCGCTACGCTCGTGCGTAGAGAGCGGTTTAGATACAAGCCAAGTGGCGCACAGCTACGAATACTATATTGCAACGATTCTATAACCGGCCATGCAGAAGTTCTCTGAAGTTCAAAACTGGGCGTTCAGATGGCGCCGGCCCTTGTTGGAGTGCTTAATGGCGTGTCGCCAGCCCGTGAGTCTCAAGCCGTGGCTGAGCGTGCCGTTTGTCCCTAGGCGATCATTATTGACAGTTCTTGACTAATCACGCTAGGGACTTTCTCCTAGCCCACGCCTTCATGGGTATCCAAGATACCTCGGGCGTGGGGTCATTGGGCATGGGGCCGGGCGGCACGCGGCCCTCCTTGAGTACACGCCTTTCGATGTTTACCACCGCGGCAACATCCCTTCCCTACTGCCGCCCGCAGCGTGGACACGGCGGTCGCCAAATCCGCGTGCGTGTCCCGAGCTGGGGGTGGCGAAACAAGGGGGGCTAAG
This sequence comes from Pyrobaculum islandicum DSM 4184, assembly GCF_000015205.1. Classification (NCBI taxonomy): domain Archaea; kingdom Thermoproteati; phylum Thermoproteota; class Thermoprotei; order Thermoproteales; family Thermoproteaceae; genus Pyrobaculum; species Pyrobaculum islandicum. The sequence goes on from NC_008701.1 coordinate 1,385,781, forward strand.
CCGCTTTTTTATAACTGCCTTCCTGTTGTCATTGCGGTGCTCCTCTACCAGGGGCGTGGGGGCGGGCCTTCCCTGTGATTAAATAATACACGTGGTTGGTTATATAGACGGCGTGGTCTGACGCTCTTTCAAGTAGTCTGAGGATTACCGTCTCCATAACTTTACACCTATCTGCGCCTTTTAGCACCTCCATAAGTGCCTCTTCGTAGCTTTTATCTACTACCTCGTCGTCTAATTTCACTACCTCTTCTAGTTTTGAAATGTCGCGGTTGAGGAACATATCTACCGCTGTGGTGACCATATGTATAACCACGTTGCCCACCTCTTGGACTTTTTTAGACTGACATCCGCCGCCGAGTTTTTCAACTACTATAGCTATGTCGTAGGCGTAGCGCGCTATTCTATATAAGTCGTAGGAAATAAAAAGCGCGCTTTTTAAAAAACGTAAGTCTATAGCCACGGGGTTGTAACGGGCGACTGTCTCCATAACTAGGTCGGAGACTTCGTCATGTATGTTGTGTAATCTAGAGGCGACCTCTCTAATTTTTTCTGCACTTACACCTCCTGACAACGCCGTAGATAAAGCCTCTACGGCAAGCTTAGCGCCTTCTCTAAGTCTCTTAGAAATCTCCTCTTCTGCCAGATCTAGAAGTCTCCGCATGAGATATATAAGCCAGATATTTTTAAACTCCTAGGTAGGCCTTTTTTATATGTTCATTTTCTACAACTTCTCTGGGGTCTCCCTGGAGTACTATTCTGCCATTTTCAAGCACATATACATAGTCGCTTATCTCTAGTGATGCCGCCACGTTTTGCTCAACTAACAATATGGCCATATCTTCCCTCAGCTGTCTTATAGTTTGGAATAAGTCGTTTACGACCTTTGGCGCAAGTCCGGCGCTTGGCTCGTCAATAAGTAGGACCTTCGGTCTAGACATCAACGCGCGGGCGAGGGCCAACATCTGTTGTTCGCCTCCGCTCATTGTGCCCGCCTTTTGACGTCTACGCTCTTTTAGCCTTGGGAAGAGCGTATATACAAACTCCAACGTGTCGTACATCTTCTCTCTAGCCCTCCTCGTGTAGGCCCCCATTAGTAAATTCTCCTCTACTGTCATCTCTATAAACAAGCGCCGCCCCTCAGGCACAAGCGCCAGCCCCATCTCCACCTTTTCGTATGGCGGCGCCTTAGTTATATCTCTGCCGTTAAAAACTACACTACCGCCCCAAGGCTTTACAACCCCCATTATTGACAAAAGAGTTGTAGTTTTGCCAGCGCCGTTGGGACCTATGAGAGAGACAATAGACCTCTCGGGCACCTCGAGACTTATGCCAAACAACACTTGTAGCCTCCCGTATCCAGACGCCAGTTGGGAAACTGTCAACGCCATGGCCTCCCCAGATATATTTCAACTACCTTCGGATCGCTTAGGGCTTTTTCAGGCGGCCCTTCGGCTATTATCTTGCCCTGGTGCATTACGACGACTCTATGGGCAAGTTTAGCAACTGCCCGCATCCTGTGCTCCACTAGTGATATAGCCGCTATCCCCCTCTCCTCCGCCAGTCTCTTGAGTAAGTGCGTCATGGCGTCTATCTCGCCGGGGTTTAAGCCGGCCATAACTTCGTCGAGAAGTAAAAGCTTTGGGTTGGCGGCAAGCGCCCTAGCTAGCTCTAAAAGCCTCAGCTCGTTAAACGTAAGCCTGCCGGCTAATACATCCCTCTTCTCGTAGAGACCTACATACTTCAAAACCTCTTCAGCCACCTCCCTGGCCTTCGCCTTGTCGTAGCCCCCGTTGAATATAGCGCCTACGACAACGTTGTCAAGAACTGTCAGCTCTGGAAATGGCCTAGGCACTTGAAACGCCCTGGCGATGCCCAGCCTAGCCCTCTTATAGGGGGGCATATTTGTTATGTCTCTACCTTCGAAATATATCCTGCCCCCGTCTGGCTTGTAGACCCCGTTGATTAAATTGAGGAGGGTGGTCTTCCCAGACCCGTTGGGCCCAACCACGGCGAGGAACTCGCCCTTTTCTAAAGACAGCGAGACGCCGTCTACAGCCCGAAGCCCCCCGAACCTCTTTACTACGTTTTCTAACTTTAACAACGTCATGGCAACCACTCTCTCAATCTAGGCGGCATGTATATTCTCAATGTGCCTATAATACCGCGTGGCATAGCCACAACTACCAGAAAGACTAAGAGAGCAGTGACTAAGGCTTGATAGCCTGGTAGATATACGCCTATTATGCTCCTGAGGTAGAAATAGATCAAGCCGCCCACTATAGGCCCTGTAACTGTGCCAGCTCCACCTAAAAACATCACCGCAAGGCCGTCTAGGATATATTCTATGAAGAACACATTCTCTGGAAATACTTGCATATTACCCAGGGGGTAGTACGCGGCGCCTAGCAGACCCGACAGCGATGCGCTTGTGGTAAACGCCAAGAGCTTGTACTTCGTCGGGTTTATGCCCATGGCCTTTGCGGCGTCTTCGTCTTGTCTAATCGCCGCGAGGGCATATCCAGATTTCCCAGCCTGAATGAGGTACATAGCTACGACGGCTAAAAACCCCGTGGCTATTATGAGGAGGGGCGACCCCACGTTGGCCAACGTTAGAGCTAGGTCTCGGCCGAAGGCGCTGAACATCTTCGTGCCCAAGATCAAGCCGGCGCCGCCGCCCCAGATGTTGGCCCCAATTATAAGGTGTTTAACCCCCTCGTTGACGCCTATAGTCGCTATGGCGAAGTAGGCCCCCCTCAGCCTCAACGCAATGGCCCCCACGACGGCCGCCAGTAGAGCTGCCATCGCCACCCCCAGGGCGAGGCCGACCGGCAACGCCAGGAGGCCCAGCTGCGGCCAATAGTAGATCGTGACGCCTAGGCCGTAGGCCCCCATGGCTAGAAAAGCCACGTAGCCGAAGTCTACATATCCCGTCAGCCCCACGAAGACGTTTACCGCCTGCCCCAGCGCCATGAAAAACGCCACTGAGGCGATAGTCTTAGCATACTCTGGGTTTAGAAGCGCCGCCGCAGCCAACAGGGCGTATATCCCGAGGGGTAGGTAGGGCTTCATAACCTAAAGAGGCCGGTGGGCCTAAAGAGGAGGAGCAACAGCAATACCACGAAGGCTGTGAACAAGGCCATTTGCGAGGGCTCGGCGAAGCCGGCGAGGGAGAAGAGGTAGTAACCCACCGACTCAATGACGCCGAATATCAACCCGGCCACGTAGGCGCCCATAATCGAGCCCAAGCCCCCCATTACAGCAATTACGAAGCCGATCAAGGTGTAGGGCCCGCCCATGTAGGGATTTATGCCTACTGGGATAAAGAGAGTGAGTAAGACGCCGCCCAATGTCGTGATCCCTATCCCCAAGGCGGCGCTGAAGGCGTATACATTTTCGACCTTTACCCCGACGAGTTGCGCCCCCAAAGGCTCTTGCACCACCGCCCTGACGGCTCTGCCAAAAAAAGTCTTGCGAAATAGAAACTCCAGGGCCACCGCTATGGCCAACGCCAAGATAGCGCCTAGTAATTTGCTGACCTCTACCTCAAGCCCAAACAGCGGTATTGAGCCAAGACGCCACGTGTAGCCGACGAAATCGGGCCCCCAGAGCAACCTCGCCACCTCTGCCACGGCTATCCCAAGGGCAAACAAGGCGACTAACATATGGAGCTCTCCCGCCTTCTTAAGCGGCTTAATTGCAACGAGATAGACTAGATACCCAAGCGCCATGCCCACCGCCATAGCCAACACCGCAGTGGCGAGGGGAGGCCACTTCCAGAGCGTAAAGGCGAAGAACGCCATGTACGCCCCAATCATAATAAAAGAGCCGTGAGCGACGTTTGCCACTCTCAACACGCCAAAGATAAGACTAAGTCCCAGAGTAGTAAGACCATATATAGACCCAATTATAACACCAGTTATAAAAAAGGGGATTATATCCATTATCTACAGAGTTGGCCGGCGGCTTTCTGATCCCACGTCAGAGAGGGGTAGACCAGCTTCCCCTCGGCGACGTCGGCAGGCCAGACGACGACCCTCTGGCCGCCCTGCCACTGGATGACGACCATTGTATGTGCCACGTTTAAATTCGTAGCCGGGTCGAGCTTAAACTCGCCGAAGAAGGTCATAAACCTGGAGTTCCTCAACGCGTTGAGCACCTTGTCTGAATCCGCCGAGGCGGCCTTCTGCACCCCGTATAGTATGGCCAAGACCCCCTCGGCGGCCCAAGCGGCGTGGTAGCCCGGCTCCACCTCCTTGCCGCCCATCTCCTTAGCCACCTTCTTGAAATATGTTATGAACTCCTCCTTCGTGGGGCCAAACCAATCCTCGCCTCTCTGCTTGGCGAGCTGCGGGCTGTAGGTGACGCCGGGCTCCCAGTGCGACGGGCCGACGACGCACTCGGCCTTTGTCTCCAGCGCCTTGTAGAAGTCCGGCACCAGAGGCGCCACAGACAGAGCGATGAGTTTGGCGTCGACCTTCTGCTCAGCCAACTGCCTAACCACAAGCTGGCCGTCGGCGAAGTGAGAGGCAACTATTATGACGTCTGGCGCCGCCTGCTTAACCTTCAGAATTTGTGGCGTTAGATCCTTGGGAGAGGCAGGGTATACCTCGTAGACCACCACCTGGAGGCCTAGCTTCTCCGCATAGGCCTTCGCCCCCTCCGCCACCTGTCTGTTAAACTCGCTGTCTCTGTATAAGATGGCCACCTTCTTCGCCGTGGGGTCCCGCTTCACTACCATGTCCAACACGGGGACCATATATTGACTCGCCGGCGCGGCCACGCCCACGACGTACTTAAAGCCCTGCTGGAAGATACGGTCTGAAGAGGCGCCGACCACCGCCATCAACACGCCGTATTTCTCTGCAATTGGCGAAACGCCAAGGGCTAGGTCGGAGCCGTATGGGCTGAGCAAGAAGTTGACCTTGTCTTGCGTCACGAGAGACTCGGTTATGCTCTGGGCCAGCTCTAGCTTAGACTCACTATCTCTATATATAAGCCGCACCTTTACCTTCTTGCCGCCGCAGTCAACGCCGCCTCTGTCGTTGATCCAGTTTACGACGGCCAGCGCGCCCCAAAGAGAGTACTGACCCTCGGCGGCGTATCTGCCTGAGATCGGCATCGCGGTGCCTATGACAATTTCGTCGGGACATTTAGCCACAGAGGGGGGCTGGGTAGTTGTTTGAGGTGGCGTAGAGGTGGTAGGCGATGGCGTTGGAGAAGTTACGGGAGAAGACGTAGTTGGAGATTGTTTAGCTGGAGAAGTAGTGGGGGGCGCCGAAGGCTGGGTAGAAATCCAAGCTAGAGCGCCTAGGACAGCCACTACCGCGACAACAACAATAGCCCAGAGGGCCTTAGAGCCTACCATATGGCTTTAGATGAGAACATTATTTAAACATAATCATTAATTATATATAATTGTAGATCTCTAAACACAAAAACCGACGAATATATCCAAGATACTAATACGCCCGCTGTCTATGATATGACAACGTCAATATAGTCTGCCTGTTACATATTTTTCTGTAAGCTGGTGTCTGGGCTTTGTAAATATATCTCTTGTAGCACCCCACTCCACGATCTGCCCCTTGTACAAGAAGGCGACGTAGTCGCTAATTCTCGCCGCCTGCTGCGGGAAGTGAGTCACCATAACGATGGCCATGTCCTTCTTCAGCTCTAGAAAGAGCGCCTCTATCTTCGCCGTGTTCTCCGGGTCTAGATTCGCGGTTGGCTCGTCGGCGAGGAGGACCTCAGGCTGGAACGCCAGCGCCCGCGCTATGCAGAGTCTCTGTTGCTGGCCGCCCGACAGCTTGCCCGCGGGGGCGCCCAGCCTGTCCCTCACCTCGTCCCACAGCTGGGCTTTCTCAAGGGCCCACCTAACCCTCTCCTGGAGCTCCCTCTTGCTCTTCGCCAGCCGGTTTAGCTTAAGGCCGAGGGCGACGTTTTCAAAGATAGAGAGATTGGGGATGGGGTTGGGGATCTGGAAGACCATCTGGACTCTCCGCCTGAGTTCCACCACATCCATCTTGAATATGTCCCTCCCGTCTAGATACACCTCCCCCGACACCTTCGCCTCGGGGTACAGCTCGATCAGCCTGTTGAACACCCTCAGGAGAGTCGACTTGCCGCTCCCCGACGGGCCCATAAGCGCCGTGATGCTCTTGTCTGGTATGGAGAGGTCGACTCCCACAATTACTTGCGTCTGACCGAAAGACACCCTCAGCCCCCTCGTCTCTATCTTCGACATGGTATCACCTCAAGACCCTCGCCAATATAAATATAACGAGAACTATGGTGAGCAACACGGCGGCTGCCCCATAGGCAGACAATATCTGCACCTCGTAGGGGCTTTGGGCGGCGTACCAAATCCAGAGCGACACAGCGCCGGTGGGGCCGGTGAAGGGGCTGTAGTAGGCGTTTCCAAAAGCCGTGAAGAGAAGCGGCGCTGTCTCTCCCGCCACCTTCGCCGTGCCGATGAGAGCTGCCGTAAGCACAGCCCTGGAGACCACCTTTCTCAACACGATAAACACGGCGTTGAACTCCCGGCCGCCCACTCCATATGCCGCCTCCCGCAGAGGCCGCTCTATTGAGGCGTAGGCACTCGCGGTGGCGAGAGCCACATAGGGAATCATGACTATGGCTAAAGCAACCGCGCCTGCGTATGCATTGAACCCCTCCAGCGGCCCCAAAAACCAGCCCCCGGGCAATTTACTAAGGATATATCTATTTAAGTCGTCTACCGCCAGGCTCATAACGGCGTAGACAAAGAGGCCGATGGCCACTGTGGGGAACTCCACCAGGATGTTTACGCCAGCTCTCGCAATTTGGGCTAGGCGCTCCCTCCCCATCTCGCCTATGTATACGCCTAGGGGAAACCCCACGGCAAAGCCGGCGAGAGCCCCAAGCGCCGTCATATATAGCGTGCCCACGAGCATAGGCCCAACCCCGCCCTCTTTGTCGAAGGGTGTCGGCGGGGGGCACAGGAGGAAGGTCCAGAGGCCCCCCAGTTTGGCGATGGCGGCGGCGCCCTTAATGTAGACGTCTGCGATAAGCCAGAAGAGGGGGGCCACCGCCAGCGCGGCTAGGGCCACGAAGAGGGCCATCCCCAGTTTGTCCAGAGCCCTCCTCAGCCTCATTGCCACCTCCTGATGAGGTATAGGGCAGCGGCGTTTATCGCTATGCCTAACACCGCCAGCGCGAGCGCCCCGGCGAAGAGCGCCGCCGTCATATACTTATAGGCGGCGGCGTTGGGGAACTGGAGGGCGATTAGCGAAGAGATGGTAATCCCCCCGTCGAAAAGGCTGGCGGGGAGAGAGCCGAGCTTGCCCCCCACCACCATGGCCACCGCCACGGTCTCGCCCATCGCTCGTCCAAGCGCCAGGAAGACGCCTCCCACCACGTAGTTCCGTATGTGCCTAAGCTTGACGAGAACTGTCTCCAGCCTGGTGGCTCCCAGGGCGTAGACGGCCTCCTCCACGGCCTTAGGCACCGCGGCGTAGCCCTCCCTAATCACAGCCGCGGCGTAGGGCGTCACCATGACGGCCAGGAGGATCCCCGCAGTGAGGAGAGAATACTGCGACGGCATAGCGCCGGGCCCAAAGACGGCGTTTACAGCCGACTGGAGGAGAGGCCCCAGGGCGAAGATCCCCCAGAGGCCGTAGAGAACGGTGGGCATAGTCGCCGTGAGATCTACAAGAGAGGCGAAGAGGGGCCTCAGCCTAGGCGGCAGAACCTCGTTAATTGTCACGGCCACCCCAACCGCCATGGGGAAGGCAAGCGAGATGGCTATAGCCGACGTAATGAGAGTTCCCACCAAGGCGGGCAACACGCCGTATTCCTCCCGCGCAGGGTCCCAAACTGTTGAAGTAAACACGGCGAGGCCCTCCCGCTCTAAGATGGGATATGCGTAGACGAGAAACATGGCGATGAGGAGGGCCACGGCGACTAGCGCAGAAATGCCAAACATCCTAAGCCCCCACCTCATCTTGATAAACAGAAGGGCAAGAGCCGCCGCTAGATAGGGCAGGACGAGAACCGCGAGGATAAACCCTAGCATAGGCTACAATACCTACAATTTTTATGGTTTTCCCCCGCGCATCTGACGGTTATCAAACAACGGCTCTCTGACAGATAGCCGACCTACGGCTTCACCACCTCCACAGCTCTAAGACCCACCTCAGCTACCTCTCGGGGGAGGGCGATGTAGCCATCCACAAGCCTCCTCTGACCCTCAGTAAGAACCCACCTAAAGAACTCCCTAAGGATCTTGGCTTTAACACCAGCGTTGCCGTATCCCTCCGCTACATAGTCCCGCCAGAGGATTATATATGTAAAAGACACAATGGGATAGCCCCGCGGCGGGTTAGAAAACTCCATAGACACGGGGTTCCAGTCGTCGCCAGGGCCAGGAGGCGCGCCGTATTTCGCCAAATACCTCTCAAGGCCGGCCGACACCGCCTCCGACACAGACTCGGCCGTGGGGAAGTAGAACCTCCCGTCGTTGTCATTCCGCACATACGCCACGCCCCCCACTTCGTCGAACTTCCCCCGGTTCTTCACCCAGTAGGCGTACTCCACATAGCCGATAGAGTAGGCGTTCTGCAAGACGGCTTGGGCAACCCCCTCGTTCCCCTTCGCCCCCACCCCCCTCCCCACTGCGTCCACAGGCCACCTAACCACGAGCCCCCACCCCACCGTGTTATTCCACGGCGGGTAGGCCCTGGAGAGGAAGAGGGTAAACGCCGCAGTTGTCCCAGACCCGTCGCTCCTGTGCACCGCCACGATGTCTCTACACGGCAGCCTATCCGCAAGCCCCGGGTTAAGCTCCCTAATCCTAACGTCGCACCACTGTCTAACAACCCCCATGTAGATCAACGCCAGCACCTCCGCCGTCAGGTTTAGATACCTCCCCGTCACCCCATACGCCACCTCGGGGACGTTGTAGACAACCACGATAGAGCCCACAGCCACGGGGAACTGGAAAACCCGCCCGCCGACGGCGGCGTACCTATCCCGCGGCAGAGGCACGTCGGAGGCGGCGAAGTCAAGCCTCCTCTCCAAAAGTTGCGCAACCCCAGCCCCAGACCCCACAGACTGGTAGTTAACCACCGCCGCCCCGCCGCTTAGCCTATAGAACTCCCTAGACCAGACAAACATCTGTGGAGCTATAAAAGACGAGCCGCCCCCCACTAGAGAACCCCTAACCCCCAGCGCCACCCCGCCGCCACCGCCAGACGCCGCCAGACACTTCGGCGGGAAAAACAAAACCCCCACCGCCAAGAGGGCCAACACCGCCGCCAAGACAGCCAGAGCCACAGCCCTCATAAGCCTACGAAAAACATAGAAACAAAAATATTGAAGAGAAAAACATATAAACCCAAGCATTGAAAAGAAATGACGGCCCGTAGCTCAGCGGTCGAGAGCGCCCGGCTGTAGACAGCCCCTGGGGGGACAGCCACAGAAAACCCCCCAGGCCTATAACGGGCGGTCCCGGGTTCAAATCCCGGCGGGCCGATAGTTCTATATACCCCCACGCCCCCAGCCCATATGACAAAAACAGCGCTAATTACAGGCGCCTCCTCTGGCATAGGCAGAGCACTCGCCGAGGAGCTCGCCGCGAGGAGATACAACCTCATACTAGTGGCTAGGAGGGCAGACGCCCTAGAGAGCCTCGCCCGCGGCCTCACGGCGAGATACGGGGTACAGGCCGTGTATTACGTAAAAGACCTCTCCCAGCTGGAGGAGATAGACGCCCTGGCGCGCGACGTAAGACAAGAGCTCTACGCCCTAGTGAACAACGCGGGGGCGGGGGTATACGGCCCCCTCCACGAGCTAGACGACAGAGACATAGTCTCCACAATCGCCCTCAACCTAATAGCCCCAGTGTTACTCACCAAGAAGCTACTCCCCAGGCTAGTCAGGGGAGGGTGTGTGGTAAACGTGTCGAGCTTAGCTGCATACATCCCAATCCCATGGCTCGGCATATACACATCGACAAAAGCAGCCATAGCCAACTTCACAGACGCCCTCAGAATAGAGCTGAAGCCCCACGGGATTAGGGTCATAGGCGTATACCCAGGCTACGTCCAGACAGAATTCCACAAAAGGCTAAAGACCACCCCCAGCGCAACCAAGGTAAACACCCCAAAAGGCCCAGCACTCGACCCCCACGCCCCCTTTCAAAGAGCGGCGCCCGGCCCTCTCCCGGGGGCTCGGGGCCCGTCTCCGCCAGACGCCCTCGGCGGGCGGGGCGGAGGCGAGAGGGGCACGGCCGTGCCCGGGCGTACGGGCACGGCTGATCGGCCGTGCCCCCAGGGCCGGGGGATGTGGTTCATAAACACATGAAACTTACGAGGTTAAAAGTGTGATTGCCGAAAAAGCGGGTTGTTTCTGGAGGATTTCCCAGTACCTCCTCTTGGCCCACAACAACGGGATGTTGTCGCGTGTATCGCTGAATCCGCAAGAGGGACAGCGCATTATGCGTTTCTTATCCTTAACCATTTTTGCTCCGCAACGGGGGCAGATGGTTGAATACAGCCGCACCTCCATATACGGCAATCCGTACCACTGGGCGAGGTCTTTCAACCTCCTCCTCAGTTGGCCTAATCCATCGTAGAGATGTTTCCTGTCGCCGCTTTCGCCGCTCTGCTTTCTCGCCGAATACGTCTTCTCTTCCATTGCGTCAACTACGACGGTGGCGTTGTTCTGTCTGGCGAGCTCGATTATCTCCTTTGCGACTCGCGTCGCGATGTCGCGGATCTTCCTATACCGTTTGGACTTGAGACGATTAACTTTGTCCTCAAGCTGACCCCTTCTAGCGGGATCCGCCTCTTTGGCGGCCCGCCTTTCAAGGTCGCTTATCCTCTCGTGGAGTCTCCTCAACTTTTTGACCGCGCACTCGTCGGGAAGCCTCATCCGCCTGACAATCTTGCCGTCTACAACGAGCCCCACCACGACGCCGTGGTCAAGACGGTTAACGTCGACAACGACAATAGCCCTGGGCTCCACCGGCGTCACCTCCCTAGCGAACACCAGGGCGATATACAGGCCGCCGTAAGTGGGATCCTTGCCCCTCCTCACGTCAATGCCGACGAATGCCAACTTGAGTCTGGCGCCCTCTTCCAACCGCTTTTTAATCCAAGTGACGTTGCTCTTTTTCAGCTTGACGGCGAAAGGCGGTATGCCGGTCTTCCGCACTCTGACGACACCGCTCTTTAAGTCGACGAAGACGGCTCTGCTCACGTCTTTTTCGCTTTCAACTCTAAGCTGGGCGTCAAGCGGAACCGCCCGGTGGAACGCCACGTCGCGCCAAAACACCCTGGCTTTATCCACGAAGTACTTCTTGAGGCTGTACTTGGGGAATACCTCATCTATTATCTTGACAGCCAACTCCTGTCTGTCTGGCGTGAGGAGTCTGTCCAGATCCTCTGGCGTCAGCTTGGGCTCCTCCTGTCCCGTCAATTCCTTCAGTAGCCTTCTGACGTACTCCTCCACCGCTAGGTGCATACGCGTCACTAGGTCTAGGACGTCTGGCCGTTCTTCGACGAGGCGCCAAGGTATCTCCACCCTCAGCGTTCTGTATGCGTACATGGCCTTGTATGTGGATGGGCTGAAATATCTGTTGGTTATGGAAGGCGCATGGGGGCAGGCCAAAAGTTTTACAAGACAAACCCACGCGTCGTCGTTGAGAGACGCGTGCCGGCCATGTTGCTAATCTTCGCCGCCACAAGAACAACTGTTGCCATAAGCAATGTATTGATACCCGCCGGCGTCATACGCCGCCGTTGCCACCCCTCGCGTTGTTCATACCAGTGCCGATAATTGCAATGTTGGCGGCGCTTATGGTGAAAACCGCCGTAAACTCGTTTTTAACCCATCCACACCTCTAAACAATGCAACCACACACCACTTTCAACTCCCTTGGCTCACCTGCCTGACGTCGTTGCTGTCAGGCAGGTGAGTCGGGAGAGCTGAAAGAATGTTTCAAAATTTTTTCTCCCCCACGCCAGGCATACACATGAACCAAGCATACAGGACGTTGAAGATCAGAATCCCATGGCGGTTGGTCGAGGAACGCCCCGACGTCCTTGATCTCGTCACGAGGATGCACTTGGCCGTTGAGGAGTACGTTAAAACGTTATTGAAGGAAGTCACAGGACAGGAGGAGTCCAGACTCGCGCCGGAGGAGCTTGACCGTCTCCTCGCACCGGACAGGCGGGAGTTGCCACACAGGATTATCGAGGAGGTGTTCCCCAAGTACGGTCTTGGGAGAGCTCTTGTGAGATATGCCAAGTTCCTCTGGCACGATACAGTGTTCCAACAGGCAATTCCGTTGAGCACCCAACTTAGGGTTGAAAACGAGAGAGACATGAGCAGAGCCGTCTTCGTCGACTTAAAGAGCGGTGTCGTCAGAGTGCGGAAGACCGGCATACCGCCTTTCGCCGTCAAGCTGAAAAAGAGCAACGTCACTTGGATAAGGGAGAGACTACAGGAGGGCGCTAAATTGAAGTTGGCACTCCTAGGCATAGAAAGGCGGAGGGGCGAGGAGCCGGCCTATGACAAGTTGTATGTTGCCCGCGCCGTCGCCAGAGAGGTGGCAAAGGCCATAGACAATCCCAGGTACAACGGCGACGTCGTCCCCGGCCTAGCCTACAAAATCGTAGCCACATTCGCAAGACACCTCTACCCCCTCGCCAAGGCCTACGTCGAGAGGCAGCATCTGAAACGCACTACGGATCGCCCACAGCCCCCAAAATCTTCATAGCGAGATCCACAAGTCTCCTATACTCCCTCCTGGCCAAAATCCCGGCGACGCGGCCTACGTCCACCTCCAGATAGCCATGCACCACCACGTTCCTAAACCCAACTACAGCTCTATAGAACTTAAGATCTTCCTGCGAAAATACACCCCGCCGCGCCAACACTACGCCAGCCAACACGTAGCTATTGGTGGGCTCCCCAAGGAGAGCCGCAGCCCTCTGCGCCATGTCGATAAGAGCCTTTGACTGCATCTGCAGAACATGTAGAAACTTAAGAAGTTGGGAAAAGTCGCTAAGGTCAAATCCTCTGGAGACCTCCTGGTCTAGATACTCCGCCAACTTGGCGATATACTCAGCAAGCGTCCTCAGCCGCGCCATCTCCCCAACAGAATCTCGTGGATCTGGAGCTTCCTCGCGTCGATTTCCCAGTCCTGGCAGACGTTGAAAAACCTAAACACCAGATCCCAATCCTCCACGTAGAGGGGGACTCCCCGGAGCGCCTCAAGCACAATGGGACAGGGCGTCTCCTCCCAAATCTCCACAAGGTCGAGGAAGTCCTCATTGACGTCGAGCCAAACCGCCAGGTCCCCCAGCAACTCCGAATACCTCTCCAGGTCAAGCCTCGGGATGGCTATGTCCAAATCCCCCGCCGGCCCCCCAGACGCCGCCGATCCAAACAAAAAGGCAAACTTGACGTAACGCCCCCACGGAAACGCCTTAAGCCTATCCAGCGACACCCTATAGCACCTCCCCACCAAGATCTCCACATAAACCAACATTTCCCACCTTATAAACCAACCTGCCGTTAATACACGTCGGAAAACAGCGCTGGTCCAACTCTCCCACGTAAACAAACTCAGAGACATATAGAAATCCGACAAAACCTGAGACTCCTCTACACGCTCGAGGCGCCGCTAGACGCGGTATACAGCCCAGCCGTAGAGGGGGGCCGCATCTACGTAGCGGGACAGAAAGCCGTGAGGTACACAACCGCGGCGCTTGACGGCGGCGGCGCGGCTGAACTACCACTACCAGCCGCCTCCGCGGTACTAGCCACAGCCCTTCTCCTCAAGAAGCGCCGAAAAAGCCAGCCACAGAGAAAAACAGCCCTCTGAAGGCCCCAAACAAATGCCGGTTTTGCCCAGGTCGACTTGGCGATCCGTGCCCGGATAGCTTGGGTGTTGCGCAGTGCTTCCCGTAGAGAAGTGGGAGGCGCAGATGTCCTCCCGCCTCGCCTAGGCTTCTATTTAAACCGGGAGAGGAGCTTCCATATGCGTCTGTTGGAACAGCTTGATAGGGTGAAGAGGTATCTGGATCTGCTGAGGGAGAGGTTGGAGGAGGCGGGGACTTGTTTGCCCTCGAGCGACTCGCGGAGCTCGTGGCCCAGTCTGTTCTTGACCTGGCGGCTATGTGGGCGGCGGCTGAAGGGGGCGAGAAGCCGGCTACCTATAGGGATCTGGCGGCGTTCTTGGCCCGGAGGATCGGGGGCTATGGGGAGTTCCTGAGGCGCCTCGCCTCTTTTAGGAACATAATCGTGCACGGATACCACCAGCTGGACGAGGCTAGCGAGCTGGAGGCCTTCCACGAGATCGTCTCCACGATGCCGCAGATAGTGAAGGTCCTTGAGGCGAAGTTGCCGGCGATACCTGTATAGACGACGTCAAGAGGCTGAGAGAGGTGTTCGAGAGGCACGGCGTGGTGTACGCCGTCGTCTTCGGCTCCGTCGCCAAGAGGGGGTGCGGCCGCGATCTGGACCTAGCCGTCAAGTTCGCGAGGTCGATAGGTCTGTGGGATCTTACGGGCTTCGTGGCCGACGTGGCTGAAGCACTGGACCTCGACTACGGACAAGTGGACGTGGTGGACGTAGACGCGGCGCCCCCCGGCATCCTCCTATCTATCCTAGAGGGAATCCCTGTGTACAACGAGGAGAGGGCAAGAGAGGACTTGGCGCGGAGGCACGTAGAGCTTCTGGACGTCGGCGAGGCTTGGCGCGCCGCACAGCGAAGACTCGCGAGACAGTGAGGACGCGCACAGACAGATTCAGCCCCGACGCCCCACTCTTGATTAATCCGCCCCTAGCTCATCCACTATGTTTCCTCAGAGTAAGCCGGACGCCACATAGGTCCCTGCCGAGCTCGCCTGTGTGTCCGCACCGAGCCGGTGGTTGTGTGAATTCGCCGGCCCGCCGGACCTCTTGGCGGCGTACGTGACCCCCACTGCGTCGGGGGCAGGCTTGGAGGCGGCGAGGAGGGCGTGCTCCATATGTCTCCGACGCGAATTGGCTAGCCTCGTCTGGCGTTTTCCAGCGGCCTCTCTGAACCCCTTCAACTACGGTTCTCAAAGGGGGTGACTACCTTTACGCCGATTTTTGAGGCGATTTCTGCTTGTGTTTTGTCTAACGTGAGGAGCGGCACGCCCTTCCGCATGGCGAGGGATATGTAGAGCGCATCGTATATAGCGATGCCGTGCGTCAAGGCGATATCGAAGGCGTAGCCGAGATACGCCAACTCCGGCTCTAGCTTAATGTTCTTCTCTAGCAGGCTCAACAAGATTTGAAATAGCTTATAAGCCGTCTCTCTAGAGATTAGTCCCCTTCTATAGGCTTTCCATATTGTGTTGGCCGCCTCTTTCGCGGCCAAATCTATCGAGACAGATTGCCGTATGTACGCGGCTAGTTTTTCCCAGCTTGGCTCTTTTAGTAAAAACGCCGCGAGGACGGAGGCGTCAATCGCGATCACGATCCTCCCTGATGGAGGTCTGGGAAAACCCCGCTGGGACTTCTACGTCGAGGCTCTCCAACTCCTTGACAACTTTCTCCATATTCTCCTCGGCTTCTAGCTCTCTAATCTTCTCCTCTACAAATTTTCTCAACTCCTCTCCCCAATTCACCTTGTCTTTATACTTCTCCATCTTCTCTTTCAACTCGCGCCCAACTTCGAAACTCACGACGGCCACGGCTTAAGAGGCATACCTATTTATAACCTTTTTGGTCTACCCTCACCGCGCTTCCAACCCCAGACTTTGGTCTGCGCCCTCGAGCCGCCGTCTGCGCTTGGCAGCTACAACGCATCCGCGTCGCTGTAACGCCTGCGCGCTCACGCGGACGAAGTCGTCTAACCGGCGGCTTCGTGGTGGAGGGGCCGCCATAGCCCGCGTAGTCGGCCGAGATGTGCGGCAGGCTACGTCTGTCCTACAGCCGTCTGGCGGCAAGATCGGCGTTTGCCTGTGTTTTTCTCTAGCCCCCAGGCGGGGGTATGCGAAGCCGTGGAGGAGAGCCGCGTAGAGATCCACAGGGGCAAAACTGTGAGCCGCATACGCGCCAACTGCGTCCGCATCTACTACCGCTTTATACCGCCTCTGACGAACCACACTCACCTGGCATTGGACTAAGCCCTGACGATACCAACATAGAAGAGGCTAGACACACCGCCGAGAGGCAAGCGCCATACGCTAAATCACCTGGTCAATATTCTATTCCGCGGTGATGCCCCCAGCCGCCCTGGAAACTATTTAAAACACCGACACGGGTAGCTGACATGGAGTTTTTGACGTACGACGAGAGGAACATCCTCACAATGTTGGTGACTGAGAGCTGTGCCAGCTCCATTGCGAAGAGGCTCGGCGAGCCCCAGCAACCGGCCTGGTACACGCCTAGCAGGCTGAGGGAGGCGAGAGCCGCCGGCGAGCCCATGCACTACGTCAGGCCAGACCACGCCGGGCTTCACTACGCCTTTTTCCAAAGCCCCACAGAGCCGGGCGACGGCGCCGTCCCGAAGTTCGAGACACTGGAGGGGACATACATCTTCGCCATGCCGTTTAGAACTGAGGAGAGATGATCCTGCTTTTTTTATTAGTTTTATTTTTTTCCCTTATTGCTTTGGACAATGTGTTGTTTGCGTGGCGGATCTGCGGTGGACGAGGCGGCTTGGTCAGGGGGCACCTCCTCTTTGGCGTTCTCACCCTAGTGGTAAACTACGAGTTCGTTCTTATACTTATGTCTACTGGCATACTGCTCTACATGCCGCTCTCCCCAGAGGATTCCATCACCTACATCATGGTATATCTCGTTCCGCCGTCTCTCGCGCTTCTGCAGTCGGCAATTTCTATCGCCAGCTGGATATACGCCAGCAAATGTGTGGAGAAAGCCAAGCGATACGCCTATATAGCTTTAACTATCGCCAACATACCTGCAGTTTTAATTTACTACACTGCAGTTTTATTTTACTACATAGTATTCTCCAACTCTATCGAACCACTCGCCGTTTTCTGAAAGAGGCACTGTTAGGTGCTACTGCGCGAGGCACAGCTGTATAACAGTCGCCGTGCCTATAGCGTTGAAACTCGCCAGCGCCGTGTTCTGGACGTCTACGTAGAGGCTGATTAGCAACCAACTGAGAGCTGAATACCAACATCGCCTCTACATATGAACTAACCTCAAAAGTTGCCAGTGTTGATGGCCAGGGGCCTTCCGGCGGCGCCGTAGTTACGGTTTTAACACACGGCAGGTTCACGCCGATGTTTCTACTCTCCCGCATTAGCGCTCCACAGGACAGTTGAAATATTCTCTGTTAACGTCGCATTTCAACACACGCCGGGGATTCCCGCGGTGTTAGCTGGCACGAGCTAACACGCTCTACAAACACAAAAACACCCCCAGACAAATAAAAAACCACAAAAAACACATCCCACAACAACACAACACACAACCCACAAAAACCCAAAAACCAATAATACACAAAAAACACAAAACAACGACAAGGAAAAACAGACACAACACAGACAAAACAACCCAAAAAACACAGCAAAAACACTGACACAAAAACAAGAAACTCTAATTACACACCAAGAAAAACTCCCTAGCCGCCGTCTAGTATCTTTTTGGCGGCGCTTGGCCAGTACATTGCGAGGGCGGTGGCGGCGTACTCAATGGCTATTGCCGCCTCCCAGGCGCGTATCTTCCAACGCGGCGAGTCCCGGCAGCGGCTGGCGACGTAGTAGGCCTTCCTGAGGGCGTCCACCAACGCAGCCACGAGTTGCCTAACGGGGAGGGGCCTCGGGACGAGCCGCCTAACCCTCACGGCGACGCCAAGAAGATCGTCCACAGAGCCGAGGTAGACAGTGTCCCGAGGGCGCCAACTACGCTTCAGATAAAGCCGCCTGCCCAAAAGCCACAGGTACCCCACGAGAGGCCCAACCCTCACACGGCCGAAGTAGAGATACACACCAGCCACGAAACCACCCCATTAAAACATTCCCATATATGTCAGTAAAGGATGTAATATACTTTAGACAAGGGGCTAGACAGCCAAACGCGAAGAATGGCGCTGGGTTACGCAGTCTCTAAGGCGTGTGTATGATGGTAAAGGCGAAGAATGGCGCACGCCGGAACCCAGACAGGAGAATGTGTGAATGTAAAGGGGCGTTTGAAAGCGACCCCCGAGGGAACAAAAAACCACGAAAAAACTTAAAAACCCAAAAGATCCATAGACACAAGCCCCAGAAATCAAAAGATAGTAGAAACCAGAACACGTCTGGGAATATCATGATGTCCTCCAGTTCCCAACCAGAAATCAAAAGATAGTAGAAACTCAAAAAAGACGTGCTTGTCAGAGTACCCAACTATCCCCCTCCTCCAGAAATCAAAAGATAGTAGAAACATCATGTGCATAATCCACCTTAAGTTTGTCTTTGTTGTCAGAATAGTAGAACTGTGCGGTGGCAGTTTCTCAATTGGTGGTGGTTTAGCGCGGGGTGGTGTGTGGTTGTGCGTTGGGGGTGTTGGGCGTTTTTGTGTTGTGGGGTTGGGTGTATTGTTTTTATATGTGTTTCTTTGTTTGTATATGCGGGTTTGGTTTAGGGGGGTGCATAGGCTGCTGGATTCTTCGCTTCATTTTCGGGATCTGAGGGGGAGGAACGTCTTGCTTAATGTGGCTAGGTGGCTTGTGGCCGCGGCTTGTGGCGGCCGGGCCCACGTTCATGTTGACTGTGGGCGGGAGCCGCCGGGGGAGCTCCTCAGGGCTGTGTCGTACCTCATATATCCCGCGAGGCTGGAGCCGGGCGTGCCGTTTGACGGCTCGCCGGCGGAGGGTGGCGTATGTTCTCTCTGCGGCAGGGGGCCGGCGGCTGTGTTGACTGGAGGCCTGAGCTGTTTTCCGACGTGAAGGTGCTGGATTTCCCCTGCTATGCGGCTAGGTTGCTGGGGGAGAAGGCTAACAAGAAGGCCCTCCTCTTCGCCGTGGCCAACCGGCGCTGGGCGCGCAGGCTGGGGGGGAGGGTGGTCGGCGTCTACGGGGGGCTGGAGCTCGTGGAGGTGAAGGACGACATCCGCGACGCGGCGCTCCTGTGTTGGGAGTGCGCGTGCGCGGGGGTGGTGGCTGCGGCTGGGGAGAAAGAGGAGGGGCTGTCCTCCGAGGTGGAAAAGGAGGCTCGGTTCTACGTCGGAAGGGTTGGGGATCTCTTAAGGGACAACATAGGGCGGTGGGACATCTATGCTGTGCCTGGCGTCAGGAAGGAGTTCTTGAGATGGCCCGCGGTGGGCGACGACTCGTCCGTCCTTGCCTATCTCCCAGCTAAGGCGTTTCTGTCTCCAGTGGCTGAACCGTATCTTTACGCCTTATTGCAAGCAGAACTAAGTCTAGGTACGGCTTGGCTACACTGAGCAGTTTCAGTGCCTTATCCAGCTCTCTAGAACTGGGGTACAGCAAGATGGGGTCTTCACCGATGCCGAGCCGCTTCATTGTATCTATCAGCTTTTCCAGCTCGTCTTTTCTCCTTACACACACGTAGGCGTAATAAACCTTGAGCTGTAGACTTCGCTCACGTAGCCTGGTCGCCGGTGCCCTATGTTGCTTGATCTCAAGCGTCTCATATCTAGCCGCCAGCGAGGACAGAATATAGAGCTCCCTAGTCCACTCCTCAAGTTTCACGTAGGGCATCGTAAATGGATCCAACACCTTCTCAAAGATTTGGAAGTTCCAAGCGCTATATAGGTTCTTGAGATCAACCTGTGCGCCTCCGCACTCAGGAGGCTCAAGCGCGACGACGTCTGATTCTATAGCGCCAGCTGCTCTATACCTTTTCGCATGTAGCTCCAAGCCCTCTACTGCCCTTCTGTATAGATATAGGAGAGGCACGTGGTCGCGGTCTATAGCGGCAGATAGGGAAAGCGTAAGTGGGTAGAGAGCGGCCCTAAGAGAGCGGTGTAGCTTGGCAAGGTAGTAGAGCAGATGGCTCCACTTGCCATACAAGCTCAAGTCGTCCCCCCCTGCGTACAGGGGAATCACGTCGAGGAGCCTAAATCTCTTCGCGTTTTCGTTACGCCTCTTCACTTCATCGACAACGGTGAGGTACCCCTTGCCCATCAATACCATGTTGACGTAGTCCGACAGGGTAACCAACCTAGACGGAGAGAATGCATACATAAGCCTTACGTCGCCAAATCTATCAACATCCATCTTGGCAAGGCCAATTATCTCATATTCGTCGATCGTTACCAACTCGTATCTCCCCCTTTCCGCGTTGTAGACGGCGGGGTGATAATATGCAAAAAAGTCGAACCCAATCTCCACATCTGCAGAGCCCAGCAGATCCCTAATCTTTGCACTAAGCTCCTCAAATGCGTTCTTGACGTCAACGTCTTCTGCCTTGGTCAGAATAAAGGCGTGCGGGGCATTCACAATCTTTATGTCAATATACGTCCCCCAACCCCTCCTACCATCGGTAGCGGGGTTCCCATTCTCTCTAAGGAGCTGCGTAAGTTCATCAAGCAATTTGGCGATGCCCCTATAGGCGGCGGCCAACTGTTTTGGATCTCTTACGTCGTAGACAGGGCTGTTTCTCACGGACAGCAATAAATAGACCGACCTAACCGGCAACAGAGGGACAACGGCCACCTCAAACTCATCTACGTAGCCGTGAAGACACGTGTGACGACAGTTGCCGAACAGCTTACTGCTCAATTTCTTTACAAAACTTTCGACGTCATCCTCGGAGGCGCTTCCGAACAGGTGAATCCCGATAACTCCAGCGAGACCACGACCAGCAGAGCCGGCAGCTAGACTCATATGGGTAACACCGGCTAACACATCGCCAACCTGGAGCTTGCCGGGGCCCGCAACGCCGTCGAAATAATCACTATCCTCCTCGCCCACCTTGACGGAGAATTTATCGCCGTCAAGAATCGCCTCCTTAGTCAACGAATCATAGCCACCTACCTTCTTCCACCAACTCTCAGACCTCCTCAGAACTGCCTTCTTTTTGGCAAGCTCCCTCTCAAGCTCCGTCAAAACACTCATTATGCCATAGGTTCTCCTCCCGCGAGTTTTTCCCCCCTCCATGGCCCCGTAAAAACTAAGCCATGCCTTAAGGTATGTTATATGATTAAGGCCACGGGGTTTGGTATATGCGACAATGAATCGAATGTCGCTACCCAAGAAGTCAGAAAGCTTCGCTGCCACCTCCTCAAGGGTATTCAACCTCTCCCTGTCCTCCTTTGAAATGCTGTCTTTTCTCCTCCTTTTCTTTTTTGAGTTGTCGTCCTCCATCCTCCTTACCGGCAGAATCAGATCAACAGCACCGCCCTTTTCCACAAGCACATTTGTCTTTGGTACCTCGAAAAGATGAAGGGCATACTTCGTTAAGGCGTCGAGCGCCAGAATAACGATGAGACTACGCCCCCTCAAGATGCGGGATGCGGCGGCCGGCTCTCTCGGCGAGGCCACAAACCTCTGGACCCCCATCGTGTCTATAGTGAGCATAATAAACGAGTCTCTCATTTCACACACTGTACTAAACGCCGCCGTCAGTCTGCTGTGGCTATAGAGACTGATGTCCGGAACCAAAGCCGCCCAATGCGCAGATGGCACAAACATCGTAGTCGCCTTGAGGATGTTAAGTACCGTATTTATCAATCCATAGGAAACCCTTCTATTATAGACATTTCCAGCCCAGACAAGCATAGAAATCAGCCTCCTAGCCACCTCAGGATAGTCACTTCCATTAAGGGCCTCCTTGTAAGTCATACCTCTGAGGTTGATAATAAACTCCGGATCAAGAGGCTTCACAGGAACCCAGATCTCTTTATCAAATAAATAACATAATAATTCTTTATATTTTTCTAAGAATTTATCTTTATTAGACTTATTAAGATCTTTTAAGATCTCAAAGATATCTTTCAGGTTTTCTATGAATTCCTTTCTTCCCATTTCGTAGTTCCAGGACTTCTGTGAACTACATAGACCAACGCTGTTCAAATACTTCGTTTTCAAGAGCATCCACTGGGGTAGCAACATAGGAGTAGTTTCACCGTACTTAAAGCCAGATTCTTGCAGTTGCTTTTTCAATTCATCCATTACATCCCCAGACCCCACTCTTTCCATCGCGGCTTTCCGATCGGCCTTCTTAGTGCAATCCTTTTCAGGTTTTATTCTACTTGCCTCCTCTGGCGGAAGTAGCAAGTTCAATATTAGTTGTGTGAACTCTGTATGTGCAACAGATCTCTTTCCGATTTTACTTGCTGTATCATGTAAATTTCTAAGTTCAATATTTTGTGATTTTTCAATTTCTTTTATGTTTTCCAATAGCTTGTCTCTGTCTGCTAAGCCAGCTCTCCTTATTGGCTTACCTACGTCGTGAAGGAGCGCCCCCAATACCTTTTTTAGGTCAGGCATATTTCACACCAGCCAACTCCCAACTGTCTTCCATCTATTTCCACAAGCTTTAGGGTATTAAAGTCATGCCTCTTGTGAAAATGTTTCTCCAACAGCATCTCGTAGACATCCGGCATCTTCTCCCTTATGATTGATATAACCGTCTTAGAGTATATTCCGGTCATCCGCCCCATCCTCGCGATTACACACGCCTCGTCTGCTTTGCAGTATTTACTCCTCCACTTCTCCAGCGCCTCAACATAGGGGGCCAATTTCTTATGTCTCTTAGCCTGCTCTATTTCGTTTTCCAGCAACCTACAGCCGAACTGCCTAAGCGCCTCTCGGATGTGGTCTACGCCGAGATGAGGCAACTTTTCCAACAGCTTGATTGCGTTGGCAAGCTCTTCCGTTTGGCCTCTGACTTTAGGTCTAAAGGGCGTCAACTCTATGCCGTATCTCAGCTCGCCCCCCACTAAGGCAACCGCCGACACCTTTGCCACAGAGGAAAGGGAGGGCAACCTTTTCACGTGGATATCTACTATCGCGGTCTCCGCCTTGGCTTTAGTCTCCCAAATCCTCAAGCTTTGCATTACATCAACTCTTGGGCTTCGCATCCTCATAAGCCTATCCTCAAGTAGCGACCCGATCGGCCTCCGGTCTTGTTTCACCGCCTGTTCTATGAGCCTCATAGCGTCTTGCCGCTCGCCTAGCCATTTGTACAAGAGGGCGGTGCGGATGTAGCCCTTCAGCGTGGAGGCGGGGACGTACCACGGGCTGATGTCGTAAACTAATTTGCTCGACAAATCCGAGCGGAGCTTCAAGACACGGCTACATTTCACCTTGTCCGCGTATCTATCCAACGGAGCTAGGTCATCTGCCACTTTCTCGATAACCTCGGTGGGCAGTTGGTTTACGTCTACTATACACGCATCGCCATCCTTCACCACTATGTCGTATCCCACCACCAACACATCTCCGCTCCACACATGGACAGGCGTCAGGGGAGAGAGCTTAATCTCCATGCCTCTAAATGCCATACGTCAGCGGGTTAAAAACCACCGTTGCGCTTGACTCGGCCTTCTCCTCCCTCCACTCATCTCTGACGTAGCTCAAGACAACGCCATCGCACTTTTCCTTAGCTTTGACAACGCCTCCGGGCGATATGGCGCGTATCCGCGGTAGCATATAGCTGTTGTAGGGAGGCCCCGAGTACCCCTCAATCCACACCTCTCTCCCATAGGCCTTTTCTATACAGCCAAGGAAGGGGTATGAGCCCAGGAGGTACCTCCACCCCCCGTCGAGGCCCTCGAGACGGTATGTGCTGTCCAACCTCTCCACACTGAACCTTCCCCACCCCCTACTCCTCATGCCCCCCAGCCCCACCTCCCCCAACACCCCCAGGAGGGCATCTGCGTTATCGAGCCCCTCTATTGCGAGCCAGAGCTTAGTCCTAGGTCTCACCCACTCTACTATAAAGACGTCTGAAGCCGGGGTTGCCCGATCCAGTCTATTCCTGTACTCAACAACCACCTCGTAGAGTTCTCCGCTTACCTCGATATGCACGTCTTCGTCGTATACTACGGGGCCGGTTCGTTTCAATTCCAGCGTCTTCCTCTTTCCCAGATTCCTCACCTTAACCTTATCATCTGTGGTCTCTTTGACAAAGCAATCTTCGCTACCTGAGCACACCCTAAGCACCTTCTCGACAGCTCCCAGCGTAGCCCACAGATACCTCACCTCTTTGGACTTAGACGGTATATGGGGAAACGGGACAAGGGGCAGATTTTCTCCCACGACAGGAAAAAGACCCGTCGCCCTAACCTGACCCTCTTCGATTTTCTTCGCGGCGTCTAGATCGCCGATCATATGCGCCACATAGATAAGCGCCCTGAGAATCGACGTGTGATCCACAACCGGAGTAACCTCCCTCCACCCAACGTGATAACCCTTAAAGAACTCCACCAAGAAAAAGTCAGTCATAAACTACCTCGCTCAAAGACGCGCATAACAGCTTTAACTACTTTTTCTTCATCGTCGATACGATCCGTCTTAATAGGCTCCCCCTCCTTTTTTATCTTGCACTCACTTGGTTTTTGTTTCGTATCCTTTACCTCGCACTCACTTTTTAGTATCACAACATTAAAGTTTTTGAAGGCAACACGGCCGTATCCGCGGCTTCCCGAGGCGCCTAGATACGTGTTTTCAATCAATTCTATGCCGGCTTGCAGTGTCTGGAGATACTTTTTGACCATGTCTCTGTCGTTGTCGAACAGCAACATCCTGATGTACCCATAGAAAACTACGCCAGGCTTAACTCTGACAACGTTCCGCGGGTCAGCCGTAGCTGTCACTCTATCAATCCTATTCTCGGATTTGTCCTCTAAGAAGTCAGAAATTCCTACGAACCTGCCCCCCAGCTTATTAATCGTTTCACACGTTGGGAAGAAGTCGTCGAAAAGAAGACGTGTAATGCCGGCGTTTTTCCACGCGTTTTCAAATTTTTTACGGATATCCTCTTTTTTTACTTCTTTTATTTTTTCATCTACCTGTTTATAGCTGGTCGCCGCCCATCCAAAGAGCTCGTCAATTAGGCACCGGTTTTCTAGATCATCCAGAAAGTCTTCTAGCTGCATTGCGCTGAGCGACCTGACGTGTTGCCAGATTTTGTTATCTGTCGTGTAGAGAGGTAGCCCGTGGGCAAGCTCAAGTAGCGACCTCATCCTACCCTTGAGACTAGAGCCAGGTATGTACGGAACCTCTAACTCAACCTCCTCGCTCCCCTCGACGTTACATGCATCTTGGTTAAATCTGTATTTTTTCCTTGTCACCATTGGGTATATGTCGGCGCCGCCGACTCTGTAGCTCTGGGCGTGTATTGGCGTTCTGATAAGAAGACCGCTCAACGTCTCGATCTCTGCGTAGATAAGCACTATACCCTGAAGTTTCCTTATTATCTTACTCTGCATATTGATACACTACTACGGCCACCGCGTCAATTATAGTACGAGCGTTATCCAGAGCGCGCTTCGTAGCTACTTTATCCCACGCGCCCTGCTTTGCAGATTCTGCATTTTGTGACGTACGCTTTATTATGCTAATGAGTTCGTCCACAAGTGAAAGGAGATAGTTACCAAGTGCATGAGAAATTTGCTTTCTTCCCATTTGATACTTAATAAGTATCTTCACCTTTACCAAGTCCATGATATATCTATTTGAAGATACACTGAGTTTCTCTATATTCTCCATAGCTGAATCTATGATAGATGCAAGACGTTCATGTAATCTCCTATATGCAGTTTTCGTAGTATTACCTATAAAATTTTTTGATTGATCTTTATCTATATTTAAAATTTGTATAATGATATCCTGAACTTTATCGTCATTTGTGAGGTCGGGCACTTGTAATTGAAAAGTTCCCGAAATACTTCTTCCCACCATTATGTTTATAACAGTGGAAAATTTAAAATTTGTGCTACTTAAAACGCCGGAAGCTGAAGGAAGATCTGCAACCACAGCGCAATTTCTTTGGCATAAGGCGCCCGCCGCTTCTCTAGATCGGTGGTTAAAAGTCGCCATTGATAGCACATCCATGGACGAGTCCACCCCAGGTACGCTTGGATCAATTACTTACTGGAGTGGAAGTGGCTTGAGGAATGTCAAGGCAGACGGCATGAGGGTAGTGCCATATCCAATAGATGCCGTAATAACTGGCTTAGGTGATATACCTGTTTACAATGGAGGAATGAGGGTTCTGAAGCCGATACACTGGGCTGAGTCGTGACGATCAGGGCAGCGGTCAGGGTGATATCGGTAGGTGGCGGCTCAGCTACCGGCCCGTGCCAGGTGGTGGCGTTGCCGCCGGGAGAGATATGGCTCAGATGCGACTCTGTGGACGAGCTACTGCTCCACCTCGACGCCCTCCTGGAGGCAGGTCACGTCCCCATGGTCATAGCCTTCCTAGACGGTAGAAGGCTTCCAGTAACTGCAGTGTCGTCAGACATACTGGAGACACACGGAACATACGACGAAGAGCTCCAGCAAATCATCAAGGTAAAATTCTACACCCCGCCCTCGAGCTGGATCCCACACTTCCAACGCTCTAAGATGCGGCTAAATCCTCAAAAAAAGACGGCCGTGATACATCTAACTACGCCGATAAGACTTACACAGCTCTACGACTTAGGCTTGAGACTGCTCCAGCCCAAGAAAGCGCCATAGCCACGCCACGTGAGCGCGGGGGACAAAAACGGAAATCACGGGGCACACGAGGGCGCACCTTTAAGCCCCGTCGGCGGCGGAACTGGAGGATAGCCGACCCGTATCACTGCGCCGGAACACGCCAGCACATAACCCAACACCAGATGCAAGCAGACCGGCCAGCCCATGAGATGTACATAGTCCAACGGCCCAAGGCCCCGCGATGCGTCAAGCAGTCACAAACCCCCAGCGCCGTAACCGCAGGTAGCCCCCATCACTAGCCCCAAGTTGCGCACGCAAGTAAAGGAAGCCGACTAAATGGCGGGGAAAAAGAGGAGTCCCGCCGACGTAGTGGTGGACACCCTCGTGACGCGCAGCGGCGTGGAGACTGGAGGCTTCAGACTCCACCTCGTCTACGATGAGGCCGGCCGTCAGTGGTACCTCCACATTCACTTCGAGCGGTACTGGGGCGAGGCGCACGAGCTCTTGTCTATGCTATCGCTCGCCTTCCCCCGCGTCCACACCTCCTTCGGGGAGGGGACCAAGAGGCTGCACGAGTTCAAGACGGGGCTTGCGCACCTGCTCCTCACGAGGGCAGTGGTGGAGGGCGAGGAGCCTGAGGAGTGCGGCAGGGCGGATCCTCTGGCGCTGCTCCCAGTACACGCCGGGGCGACCAGGTTCGCCTACTCGTGGGCTAGCCGCGTCTACCCACAGATACCTGCGAGACAAGGGGGCTGGCGTGCTGGCGTTTACCACCGCCCTCATTGCGGAGTACGTCGAGCGGCTGGACGTACTCATGCCGGAGCTGAGAGAGACCGTGAAGCACCTCGACGCGGAGCTCAGCTCGGCCATCTGGCTTCAAGAGGGGGGCGCCGGAAACACGTGTAGGTGGTTCTTCGGGGCGTACGACGAGGCGTGCAGGAGCCTAAGCCGCTCCCCCGACGTCGACAGCTGTGAAGACCTCAAGAAGAAGGGGGTTAAGCTCGACGGCTGCCTGGTGCTGGTGGCCACCGAGACGTTCTCCCCGTATCTGTTCGGCGCGATCCCAGCCGACGAGTACCTGGTGGCGTACACCCCCAACTTCTACAGACAGGTGAAGTTCGCCCTAGACATATACAGGGCCTTCGGCGACGGCAAGGCGGTGAGGCGCGCCTTAGTCAGCAGAGACAACCCATACATAAGCTACCTATCGCTCAGGAAGGCCCTAGAAGAGAGGGGAGGCCAAGACCACTGCTACTACATACCAAAGCTCTCCGGGACAGGCGCCATATACCTAGCACTGAAAAAGCTAGAACGCGAAGGCCTACTCAAAAAACCCTAAAACCCCCAAGCCGAGTTGGATATGATCATGTTTCTACTATGCTTGATTTCTGAGTGGCAAACCCCCTCCGCTTGCTTGGGCCATATGACAGATCCGGTTTCTACTATCTTTTGATTTCTGGCCGCGATGGCCGGCTTCGCCCTCCTCCAGGCCTGGAAGGCGAGGTTTCTACTATCTTTTGATTTCTGGAGGGCGTAATCGTCTCTCTCGAACAGATGGCCTTTATGACGTCGTTTCTACTATCTTTTGATTTCTGACGCGGTCTTCAACGCGGTTCAGTCCGGCCAACTCCCAGCCTTGCTGTTTCTACTATCTTTTGATTTCTGGGGCTCGTATTTTCGGATCTTTTGGGTTTTTAAGTTTTTTCATGGTTTTTTGTTAGTCCGGCGGTCGCTTTCAAACGCCCCTTTACATTCATACATTCCTCTGTCTGGGTTCCGGCGTGCGCCGTTCTTCGCCTTACGATCGCAACCCCGCCTCAGAGAGGGCGTGGTAAAGCGCCGTTCTTCGCCTTCGGCCTTCTAAACCATTGTCTAAAGTATATTGTGTCCTTTACCGACATATATTGGAATGTTTTAATGGGGTGGTTTCGTGGCTGGTGTGTATCTCTACTTTCTACTTCGTGCTTAATCTCGATCCAGATAACTTATGCGTAAGCGTTGATGAGAGAAGCGATTACATATTCGTGAAGGCACCACTGCCATTACTACTACTTTTATTTTAAAAGGGGCTTGCGCTCGTGCATTATCGAGCCGGCCTCAGCGATTTAGAGAGCACCTCAGCCCAATCTATGGGTGGCGCGGCGGCTTTGCACGTGGTGAGGATACTTGCGATGTTAGGTACGATGGTAAGTACTTCCAACTCTACGTAAGCGGTAGATACGTAGGCAAGGTCGGGAAGCCCAAATCCCTAAAGAACATCCTCATACACTCCCTCGGCATTAGTAAAGAAGAGACCGAGCGCATAGTCAATGAGGCGCTTGAGAAGCTCAGTCAAATAAGGCATTGATAAAGCGAAAAACCAACGCTCTGACTCTACCTCCTGGATGAGCTCAAGAGCCTCGGGGGCTTGGCGTGGGCTTCGTTGGACTTGCTAGGCTGATCGAAAGTGAGTCTCTGGGGCTTTCGTAATCACAGCTTGGGTTTGGCCTCTATCGGTGGTTGAGGTATTTCGCCAGTGCTAAGCCTAGTGAGAATGCTAGTGTGGTGAAGGCTATGGTTTGCTCTGGTAACTGCGGATTGGGCGTAGCTCGTGCTTATGCTCCACCTCGTGTGCTCATCGCACCTCGGTATATACGCGATGCGCGGCTTGACGTTGCTTAATTCGCCGCTGAATGCGTTTCCGTGGTGGGGAGCCACCTCGACGATCACTCTCTTCTCGCCACCTCCGTAGTAGTTCCTCACGCCTTGCTAAGCTCGTCACCGTCTAAATCTCCTAGGTAAATCCCTCGCCTTACTCCATCAAGACACGAGCGCACCACCGTCAGTGACGACGCAGTACTCACTCCAAACATACACACCCATGAACCCCCAACCAACGGGTACTAGCGAAATCCGCGACATCGATAATCGCGCTTGCTCGTTTTTATTTACGCATTTCCTTCAGCAGGTTTAAGCTTAGTGGGTTAAGGCCTGGCGAGCATTTTAGGAAAGCTCTCAATAGGCTTAGGAACGCGAGGGATTGCATGGTGAGAAAACTGCTTGAGTAAGTACCGAAAGGCGCAACAATAAGACATATATATTGGTATAAAAAGCGAGGAAAATGGTCATCAACGACTTGGAGAAGTGCGTTGAGAGGGAGGACTTTGGCGAGTTTAAGCTTGAGGAGACGTGTTTGTACCAGGTCTTGAGAAATAGTAAAAAGAGCTACTACGCCGATGTGCTTAAGAGCGTTTTCGACGAGGTTGCCGATGCCCTCAACTCAATCAGTAGGTACTTCCCCAACTACACCAGGCACGACACATCGCACTGTCTCCACGTGATTAGGAATTATGGGCTACTTCTCACGCTCGATGGGCTTAGGAGGTTGAGCGAGGAGGAGCTCCTCATCCTCGGGCTTTCGGCAATCCTACACGACATCGGGATGCTACCACAGAGCGAGGAGGAAGTAGAAACACTCACCAAAGGTGGTGCTGAGGGGAGGAGGGTTAGGGAGGAGATTAGGAAAAAACACCACATTAGATCAGCGAGGGCTATACTGGGCTTGGCGAGCGTGTACTGGCAAAGCGGCTCAAGCGCAGGAGCGAGTGAGCTGAACATCGGCAAAGTGCTTGATGATGCGTTGAATAGGTTAGACACATCCACAGCTCGCTACGTTAAGTACTTAACAGCCTTCGTCTCGGCTAAGCATAGGGAGAGCGGGGATAAGCTCTTTGAGAGCATTGACTCAGACAGAATCGAGCTGAGCGAAGATCCGGATTTACAAAAGAAGCTAATGGAAGCCCTTCCTAGGATGAGCGGTGGTGAGATTTCATGGGCCACAGGCAAAGCCAGGCCCTGGCTCCTAGCCCTATTACTGGCTTTGGCCGATGAGTTCGACATTCGCAACACAAGGAGCTTTATAGCAATCGAGGACATGGGGCTTGAGTCCCTCGTACAAGCCTACATTGGATACTTACTAAGCAATGAGAGCGATAAGCAATCACCAATCCATCACATACTCAATCAATCACTCAACAAACCACGCCGTGAGGAAACCACCATTAGAATCGCCGGTTCATTAAGCGCGGAGAGCAGCGGAGTCGAAATCGAGGATGTTCTACGCTTAATGCAGAGAGTCGCCGAGAAAATCGACAACACACTAAACGTGGTGATGCACGGCCTGCATTATAAAGGCTCAAGCATTAAGGAGGTGCTCAGGAGCTTACCAGCTAGGCTTGTAATAAACATAGACGTTACGGTTGGAGATAAAATCTATAGATTATCATCAGACATGAGGATTGAGGCTGATCCGCACCTCTTTAAAGAGCTCCTCTCCAAGTACCTCTATGGTAGTGATGTTATGTATGTGCTTAGGGAGCTTGTGAGCAATGGTATCGATGCTTGTAAGGGGAGGTTTTGGGAGTTTTGGTGGAGGAGTGGTAGGCTGCCTGAGCCTCGTGAGTACGAGCCCAAGCTCTGGATTAGGCTTTACGAGGAGGGTGATCACTACGTGCTTGAGGTTGGCGACAATGGCTCTGGCATGGATGAGTTCGAGATAAGGAACTACCTGCTCAAGGCTGGCGCGAGCATGTACAGGGATAGGCTTGGCGAGATAAAGCCAATCTCGATGCACGGCATAGGCTTCCTATCAGTCTGGATGGTGGCCGACAAGGTCGTTGTCGAGACAACACCGGTGAATGGAGAGCTTAGCTACGTCGTAGAGCTCATAAGCCCATCAGCACCAGCACTAATAACGCACAAACCAAGGCAAGGCAGCGAGCCAGGCACAAAAGTCAAAGCCTACATAAGCAGGGACAAGAGAGAAATCGTAAACGAGATAGACCGAATACTCAGGTGGGTGGCTGAGAGTGGTCTATGGCCTATCGGCATAGCCCACACATACATACCAAAACCACCAAACCACGAATACGACAGCAACCACTACGTGAGGATTTACGTAAAGCCACTAGGCCAAAGCGAGGAAAAGGAGATTAGCAAGGAAAAACTTACGCCAGAGATAATTGGGCGCTTTGATGAAGTCAATGAGGGAATAAAGCTACCAGCATACTTAGTTAAGGCGGCGAGAGAAGAAATGCCTATTGAATTATTATTGATGAAATTGATGAAGATGAAATTATATCATATAGCGCCATCATTTCGCGGATTAATCATGTTTGAGACACCTATTAAAGGCCTGCGTTTTGAGCCGGAGGTTTTTATCGATTTTATCGAGCTACCCCAAAAGTGGTCTTTAGATCTAAAGAAGACCAAAATAACGTGGCGAGAAGACAAGCCCAAGCTCTATCAAACCATAGCTAGAGCTATCGATGCATTCCTCACCGGATGTGAGGGGCGTAAAGAAATATGCGGTGAGAATTATCACGTAATTCTTGATAGCGAGCTCCTACATGAGTGGTACGTAGTCGGTAGAAAGAGCTATGAGGAGTTCTTCAGCAACATCATTAAAAGTGATTTAACAAAGTGTAATAAAATAAAAATCTTATATAAAAATCTTTATGTTTAAGAGACTAATAGAAGCACAGATAAAAGTGAGCAGTATTGTTAAAATCGCTACTCAAGCGTCGAGAATCATCAGGATTGTTGGTGAGAATTGCAACATTCCCTTTATTGACTGGGTCTTTATTAAAGCCAAAGATGCTCAGGGAAGCATTAGAATTCTCACATCTGACGGAATGGGCTTTAAGTTCGTTGATTACATCGTGGCTCCGCGTAGATCGCATGATGGGGTTATCGATTTCGACGTTTGCAAGTTAGGCATCGGATTCGTAGCTAAGGCCAAAAAGAACACCAAAATTGGTTTTCTCGAGACAACTATTAGGCCATCGCGCAGAATATTGTTAACACGGAGTATATTTGCAACTAAGCCTAATTTGTTAGAGGAGTTTGGGCACGAAATTCGTAAGTTAGTTACGAACTATGATCTAAGTATTCCCGTGCTCATATGGCGTGAGGGTGATAAGAAAATTTTAAATGAGCCAGATGCTTGGAGGCAACACGTTGATCCTAGTGTTGCTAGTGAGGTTGAAGAAGTTATTAAGGAGGTTAGGGCTTATGTTGAGAGGAGGCTCAACGATGATATGGTTAGGAGTGAATTTGAACGGTTTAGGAATGAGCTTAAAAGCCTTGGTGTTTTTGAGTGGGTTGAGCCCGCCCTAGCAGTTGATATTGACGGTGTGGTTGTTTTCGTTACTTTAGATTCAAGTAAGCAATTGGTTTTAATATAGAAAGAAGTTTTCAGTTTTAGCTTAGTTCGTCGTCTTTGATAGTATTGCGCATTTCTGTGTCTGTAACAAACATCGCACAGCACTGACTCCCTACTCTATCGCAGACTATCGATAATGCTGAGGTTTACGTCAAGAGCCTAAAGCCTGACTTTCTACTCTATTGTGGATTATCGCGAGTGTTTATTGGGGTTTTGTAAATAAGCTTTGCCTGGGGTTTCTGTGCTTCGGTGGGGGCTATGGTGGTGTTTTTGCCTGTGTTTGTTGTGTTAGGCATTTTCTATCTACTGTTATTTTTCTGACTATCCAAGCTCTTTGGCTTATCTTTATTGGTTGTATTTCTTCGTTTATTACCGTTAGTGGGTCGTAGTCTCTCGTTAGGACTGTGCACCTGCCCTTCTCTAGGCACTGTTTGGCTGCTTTGATCTCGGCTGGCTCGTTTTGGGCTAGTGCGTAGTCTAGGGCTAGCTCCCTCATGATCGAAACCCACCTATAGCCACGGCTCTGTGCTCAGGCCTTGAGAAGTCAAGCACAAAAACAACGCCAACCCTCAAAAAGCCATAGTCAAGAGCGAGGCGAAAACTATACAGCAAAGCCCTAGCATCCCAACGCCAATACTCCCAAAATCAACCATCAAGAAATCGTAAAAACCATTAACCAAGTCAGGAAGAGGCTCACGAGTCAACTCCCTAACACACCTAGCGTAGGCTCTGCGTAGTTTGGGGTTCATGGTGCTATTGCTTGGTATGTCTTTGATATTGCGTATGCAAGCCCTGCGGCTATTGCTGTTGTTAGGGCTAGTACTATTGCGGTGTGTATGCAGAAGCTTTGTAGTGTGGCTGCTGTGTCGAAGCATCCTGTGAGTGTGTTTCCAAGTGTTGGCAGTGCTTTTGCTATGTCCTGTGGTATTGAGCATTTTATGTTCGGCATCACGGTGTTCTCTACGTACTTCGCGAGTGCCACTAGTGTTATTGGGTATGTGAGCGCTATTGAAACTACGGCTGAGCCTATTGCTCTTGTTTTGTCTAGGATTAGCAGTGTTGCTCCGAGTCCCGCTATACGTTACTGCGTAGGTCATTACCTCTGTCAGTACTTTGAGTGTGTATGCTTCGAAGAGTGCTGTGTTTGCTACCCATTGGTAGTACTGTGTTGCTTGCATTAGGTATATGCCCAGTGGTGCTGTTACTGGTATTGCCTGTGCTATGAGCATGGCTGCGTATATCGACTTCATGCCGTCTGCCACTCTGTGCCAGAGTGTGTTGAATGTCTCAGTTGCTTTTAGCAAATCCCCTCGTGAACGGCTCTCACAATTTTTTCCTGGGGGCTTGTATAGTTTGGCTCGCTGATGTCTATTACGTCGACTGTGGCGAGCCTCTCAAGCCCCCTTCTGAGGTGCTCGATGATTTTCGTCGGTGATGTGCCTGGTGGAACTCTCATGTCAAGCTCTGGCTCCGCGTAGTCAAGTACTACGTTTATCTTAGAGCCTCCTCTTATGACACCTGAGCCGATTTCGTGGGCTTTAGTCATCCTCATGTACACCTCGGCTGAGTTCTTAATGGCCGTGGATAGCTCGCTTGGGGTTTCCAACCTCTTGTTTAACTCCTCGATTAGGATTCTTCTTCTGGCGTTTGCGTTGGAGCGTGTGAGTAGGTTGACGTAGAGTATTGGCAGGTCTATCTGGACTATCCTCTCGGCGTGTTCTGCCGTGGTGTAGACTGCCTCTATTTTGGTGTTCCACAGCCTGACTGCCAGTAGCGCGGCGGTGTAGAGGCAGAGGGAGAGCGCTCTTACCTCTCCGCCTATGTCGAGGCAGTACTCGCCGTCTCTTTCGCTGAACAGCTCGGCGGCGTCGCCGACGCACTTCCAGAAGTCTTCGGGGTTTAGGGGGGCCTCCTCCAGCGCCGCCCTCCTCGCGTAGAGCCGCACTTCCTCCACGGCGTTTTTGTCCTCTAGTTTCCTGTCCAGTGACCAGGACGATTTTGTTTGTGATGCTGGCTAACGCGTTTGTGATGCTTGCTAGGGAGCGTGTGGGAGGATGTGTCCGCCG
Source organism: Pyrobaculum islandicum DSM 4184 (assembly GCF_000015205.1). NCBI lineage: Archaea > Thermoproteati > Thermoproteota > Thermoprotei > Thermoproteales > Thermoproteaceae > Pyrobaculum > Pyrobaculum islandicum. The sequence goes on from NC_008701.1 coordinate 1,420,630, forward strand.
GTGGTGAGGTTTGTCGGGAACCTTCTTTCTTTGTAACGCTCTGGGCGGTCCTGGCCGGCGGCCGTACCGCCTCACGGCGCCACCTGCTCCTGTGAAAATTGTTGATTGTAAGTTATTATAACTGTGGATCAATTTTTTGATCGGGAGAGGGAGCTGGAGTGGCTTGAGGGGCTGTACCGTAGGCCGGAGGCTCAGCTGGTTGTTGTATATGGGAGGCGGAGGATTGGGAAGACTGAGCTTTTGAGGCGGTTTGCGGCTGGGAAGAGGGCGGTGTATTTCTACTGCGAAAGGACGTCTGTGCGGGAGAACTTGGCTAGGCTGAGGGATGCCTTGGCGGCGGGGCTGGGGGCGTCTTATCTGCGGGGGGCGGCTTTTGAGGGGGGCGCTTTTTAGGGCTGTGGAGCCGCTTCTGAGGGGAAGCGGACGGTGCTGATCTTCGACGAGTTTCCCTACCTGGTTGACGTGGATCCGTCCGTGTTGAGCAGGTTTCAGCGTCTGTGGGACGAGGTTCTTTCTAGGACTGATTTCTGGTGCTCTGCGGCTCCAGCGTGTCTGTGATGGAGGGGGAGGTGCTGGGGTACAGGTCGCCTCTGTATGGGAGGAGGACGGCCAGCTGGAAGCTGGGGGAGCTTCCCCTCTCCGCTGTGAAGTTCTTCTACCCGCGGCCGTGAGGGGCTCTACGTCTACGGCGTGGCGGGGGGCGTGCCGATGTATCTCAGGAGGTTCGACGCCTCTCTGCCCTTCTGGGAAAACGTCAGGAGGGAGTTCTTCACCAAGGGGGGCTTCCTCTACGAGGAGGCGGAGTTTCTCCTGCGGCAGGAGCTTAGGGAGCCGCGGAACTACTTCCTGGTCTTGAGGGCTATTGCAGACGGGAGGAGGAGGCTGGGGGAGATAGCCAGCGAGGCGGGGCTCGACAAGGCGGCTGCCTCCCGGTATCTGGCCACCCTGGAGCTCTTGGATCTTGTGGGGCACGAGGTTCCTGTGTTGGAGCCGCCCAAGGCGAGGAGGAGGCTCTACTTTATCCGGGATAACTACCTTGCCTTCTGGTTTGCCCACGTCCAGCCGCGTAGGGGGAGCAGGGGGCGGGCGAGGCGGCGCTTGAGGAGGCCTGGGGGCGGTTCCACCTCTACATGTCGCGGGTGTATGAGGAGGTGGCGCGGCGGGTGGTGCAGGCGCTTCACCCGGGCCGGCGGGTGGGGCGGCAGTGGGGGAGGGTGGGTAGGAGGACGTACGAGATCGATATTTTGGCCGTGGGGGAGGGGGATGCCTTCTACGGCGAGGTGAAGTGGTCTGACGGCGTGGACTGCCCCGGCGTCAAGAGGGAGCTGAGGGAGAGGGAGCTGGAGGGGGTCAGGGCAGAGGGGTTCTACGTCTTCGCGTTCGCGAGAAGGAGGCCGGCTACTTCGACCTGGGGGATGTGGAGCGCCTCGTGGAGATGTACAGCATCTAGGCCAGCTCCGGCGTTAGATACCATCTTATCCTCCAGGGCGGCCCGGCGAGGCAGAGGGCGGCTGAGTAGCGGAATTCCACGACGTCGGCCCCTAGGAGGAGGGCGGCGAGGCGGGCTAGGTGGGGGAGGTGGCCCACTATCATTGTGTCTTCGGCTATGGCGTTTATACGCTGCGCCCAGGGGGCCGGGTCGTCGTTGGGGTTTAGGCCCTGTGCCTCCTCCAGCCTGGCGGGCTTGAGGGCCTCTGCGAAGATCTCGGCTGTCTGCCTCGCCCTCTTCTTCCCGCTGTGGTATATCGCGGCGATTTTCACGCCGGCTCTCGCCAGCGCCGCGGCCACTCTCCTCGTCTCGTCGGCCCCCTCGGGCGTCAAGCTCCTCTCGGGGTCTACGCTCTCGGGGTAGGCCTTGCCGTGTTGGACTAGGCAGAGGAGGGGCATGTCACTCCCCACTCCCTCCTTTTAATTCTTTTTCGGCGTCTCGCCGCCCCCTTCCCGGGGGGCGTCTGGTAGACGCGGCGGCTGTCTAGTCATGTGTTACCGGCGCCGATGGAGCCGTGGGCTGAGGCCCCGCGTCTTTGTGGCCTTCCGCTGGGCTTTGATTCTACAACGGCGGTGTGGGGTCCGGCGGCGTCTCTCGCGTGCCTGCCTTCTAGGGCTTAGGCAGGGCGTGTCTCAGTTGTGGGGTCTTGTGCGCCTCTATGAGGCATATGTGGTCTAGGGGGGTTGTTGTGCAGGCTTTTATCTTTGGGGTGAGGCCGTGTTGGGCTAGTATTTTGGCGGCCTGCTTCATGTCGGTGAGTGTTGAGGCTGTGATGTAGAGTGTTCCCCCTGGCTTGAGTATGTGGGTTGCTTGGGCTGTGATTTCTCTTATGGCCTCTAGGTGGCGGCCGGCGCACCAGTTTTTGTCTTTTTCGTCTCTTGGGTCTAGGGGGAGGTAGGGTGGGTTTGCCGTAACTACGTCGTAGGGGGCCGCGGCTAGTAGGGCTTTTCTTGTTGGGCAGATTGCGACTTTGTGCGCCACTCTGTTTATCTCTGCGTTGACTCTTGCCGTGGCGAGGGCTAGGGGGCTTATGTCGTAGGCGCACACTGTCTCTACCTGGGGGCTTTTGGCTAGGGCTATGGCTATGGCGCCTGAGCCTGTGCCTAAGTCGGCTACTCTGCCTCTGGCGTCTATGTGGCTTATGGCGAGGGCTGTTGATACGGCGAAGACGGGGTTGAAGACGCCGCGTGGGATGTAGAGCGCCATGTCTCTAAATCTATACACCGCGGCTGGCGATGCGGCGTGTAAAATACGGAGGGCGGCTCTGGCTATCTCTGCGCGTAGCACATATATCTACCACTTCTTATATTTGTGGCTTGTGGCGAGGCGGAGGTGGTCAATACGCTGAGGGTTAGGCTCGGCTGCTCTGGGGGGTCTCCCATCGACCTGGGGTTTGCGAAGGTGGTGCCCGACTTGGTGTGTGGGGGTGTGCCGGTGGAGGTGGAGTGCCTCTCTAGCTTCTACTGTGGGGTGGGGCAGGCCCTGGCATATCTCTACGGGGTGGGGAGGGCGGCTCTTGTCCTCATCGCAGACGAGCCGCGGCCTGGCCTTAGGGATTTCCTGGGGTGGCTTTCGCAGCTCTTGGACGTATATCTCTACGTGGGGGGTGAGCTTATTCCACTTGGTAGGGCGCGTTGGCTTTTATGAACTCCGTTAGGCTCTCCATATACGCCGTGAACTGGGCCTTTATCGCCTTGTTGTTACTTTTCAGGGGGTGTCCGCTCTTTTGGTACTCCTCGGCGCCTAGGTCGTTTCTGAGCTTAAAGCCGTAGAAGGGGGTTTGGACTTCCCCGTAGTAGTAGTCGGCTTTGTCGTTGCGTATTACTGTGATGCCCGGGTACCTCTCGGCGAGGGTCTTGTAGAGGGTGTTCCACTCCCGTTCTATGTCTGCTACTTTGGTTGTCCTTATCTGGTTTAGGAGCACGGCGACGTATTTCTCTGGCTCTGGGATGGAGAAGTGGCGTTTGAGCATGGCGAATATCCTGTCTAGGAGTAGGGCTGTCTTCTCCCTCTCGGGCCCTCCGGGCCTCGTGAGGGCTATGTAGAAGGGGGTGAACATCACGACCATGGGGAAGTGCGGATACAGCCAGTTGGGGGAGTCTACGATTATGTAGTCGAAGTCCTCTTTTATCGGAGCTATTAACTCGTCGAGTAATATTTCCCACTTGGGCGTCGAAAATATCTCCATTGTTAAATCGTTGAGATTTCCGCCTGGCAGTATGTAAAACACGGCGTCTAGCCCCCTCACTTTATGTTTATGTAGACACTGTTTGACGTCTCTTATGTTGCGCGTCCTCCCGAGTCTATAGTCTAGGAGTTCTTTCATCAACGTCTTGATGTCGCAGTTCTCCTCTACGTTTTTGACTGTCCAGAGAGTTGCTGTGGCTGAAGAGTCTAGGTCTATTAGAAGCACTCTCTTCCCCCGCGCCGCTAGAGCGCCGGCTGTTAATATGGCAAAGGTTGTTTTTCCAACGCCTCCTGAGGCAGAGATAAAACTTAACGTGTGCATAATAATATTTTTAGCCATTATTTAATATTTTTACCTCTAGTCATTCTAAGCCCGCCTTAGTTCTTTTTAGGTGGCGTGGGTTTTCTCAAGAGCCGTGGAGTCTCTGCAGAGTGGCTTGGCTTCCGCCTCCGGCGGTCCTCGGCGTCTGGGTGGCGCGTCTGGACGTAGTGCTCATCTCCTCACGTCCTCCTCTGTGGGGGCGCCTGTGGCTTTTTCCAACAGCGATAGGAGCTCTGACGTGGAGTGCGTTGTCGGCTTGGAGCCGGTTGGCTTTACCGACGGAGGGGGGCTCCGTGGTAACGACTTTTGAAGTCTCTGTAAAGTTTATAAAACGGAAAAATTCAGAAGACCAAGGGCCCGTAGCTCAGCCTGGATAGAGCGGCGGAGGACCACAGGTCCGCCGAACCTTCTAAGCCGTAGGTCGTGGGTTCAAATCCCATCGGGCCCGCCACAAGTCTTGATAGAAAAGACTAAACAACCCGTTTTCCGATAACCATCACACTTTAACCTCGTAAGTTTCTTCACTTATGAACCCATCGGCCTTGGGGACCCGGCCGATTGCTACATTTGCCGAGCCCATCCGCCTGGGCACGGCCGGGCCCCCCGCCCCGCCCACCAGGGCGTCTGGCGGAGGCGAGTCCCGAGTCCCCGGGGAAGGCCGGCACCGTGAGGGGACACAATATACACCGTATATTTTTAAATACTGGACGTTTCTTTGTGCTATGGAAGAGAAGACTGAAGAGAAGACGAAAGAAGAGAAGAAGGGTATGAAGGTGATAAAGACGTACGAAACTACGAGAATAATGGTTAAGGTAGGTATTTTCTAAATTAAAGTTTTTTAGAAGTTGTTGGGTTTTGCCGTCGGGATTTCTACTATATAGTCTATCTCGGCGCCGTCTATGACGATTTTTATATGTCTCTTTCTAGTCTTGAGTTCTCTTTTTGGCTTGAATATGACTGTGTAGCTTCCGTCGGGGTTCTGTTGGTATGACTCGACTGTCCACTCCTCTCCGACGCATTCGCTGTACATACTGGCGAAGTCTTCGAAGTAGTCTATGGTGCCGCAGGTGTAGCACATGTTTCCGTGGAATCTCGCCGTTATGACTCCCTGTTCTGTCTGTAGTATGTCTACTAGAGCCTCTGTTCCAAATACTGTTCTAAACTTCTCTATGGTTTCTTTTAGACAGTCCATGGAGGCAAATCTATTTCTGTTTTTATGTCTTTATTGCTCTGTGACGTACGGCATTAGACATTCGACGAGTTTTCTGCCTTTGTCTGTGATTCTGACGAAAGTCTTTATGTCTAGGCGTTTTCTCTGGACGAGGCCTAGTTTTTCTAGTCTGAGCGCCGCCATGTAGAAGGAGGAGCCTAGGTAGCCGTAGTCGAGGGTGTCTATGAAGTCTGCCCATTTTATCCTCTGGTTTACGAAGTAGAGGACGAAGAGGACGCGGAAGCCGTCGTACCTCACTGTGTGTAGGAATTTGTCTAGTTTTTCAAGTACGGCGCGTTCGTCCATATCTATATCTACGTCTCTTTTTTATAGGCTTTGTATATTTTCACCACTTGTGTGGCTCCGCCTCGCCGGTTGCCGCAACTCTCAGTCTCTCGACGCCGCCTATGGCCTTTATTATCTGGGCTACTGACTTGGGGACGAGCTCCTCCCACTGGGGGTCCCCCCTTATGATAAGCTCTCTCACTCTGGTGGAGCTGTACCTCTCCCTCTGGTACATGGGCTGTTGTCTCACCTCGTACCCCGCCTCTCTGAAGAGGAGTGCGACGTATGGATTTCCGGTGTACACCACTTGGAAGGGGGGCGCGTATGATTTCACCCTCCCCAGCCACTCGAGGTTGTTTTCGACGTTTGGTATGGGGATTGTACAGACGCGGGATAGGTCTACGCCGGCCTCTCTGAGGGCCTCTCTGAGCATCCATATCCTCTCGCCGGCTGTGAAGGGGTCTTTTGCTATGTAGTTAAACTGGGCCGAGCCCACTGTTATAACTACCTCGTCTACCTCTTTCAATATCTCTCTTATGGCATATATGTGGCCCCAGTGCGGCGGCTGGAAGCGGCCGGGAAAGAGGGCTCTCATATTGTATACCGTATGCCTCTACTGCCGATGTTTCTTCTGTATTTAACCCAACGGCTGTAGTACTCCTGTAGCTTCTCTAGGTCTTTTGTAAATAGCTCTCTGATGTCGTCTATGCCGAGGATTATCATAGCTATTCTATCTAGTCCCCAGCCCCAGGCCAGCACTCTGCTCTTCCTCACGCCGAGGGGCTCAGTGACCTCGGGCCTAAATATGCCGGCTCCGCCGAACTCTACCCAGCCCAGCTTGGGATGCTCTGCGTATACCTCCACCGAGGGGGAGGTGAAGGGGAAGTAGGCCGGCCTGAACTTGACTCTGTCCATGCCCAGGGCTTTGGCTATCTGCTCCAGCTGGCCCAGGAGGTGTTTAAAGGTTAGGCCCGGCCCCACCACTATGCCGTCTAATTGGTGGAACTCCATGCTGTGTTTGGGGTCCAGCTTCTCTGGGCGGAAGACTCTGCCTATTGTAAAGACCTTGTACTCCCCGTCGCCTCTCTCTGCCAGCGCCCTTATCGTAGTGGCGGTGGTCTGTGTCCTTAGGACTAGGTTTAGGGCTTTTTTGGGGTCCCATTTGTATTGCCACTTTTCTTCATGTACTTTTTTCACAGCCTCCATGAGTTCGGCGGGCGGTTGCTCCACGGGGCCGTCCCACTCTACGTAGAAAGTGTCGTGTATTTCTCTGGCCGGGTGGTCTTGGGCTTGGAATAACGCGTCGAAGTTCCAAAACTCCACCTCTAGTATGGGCCCCCTTACCTCTTCAAAGCCAAGCCCCACCATGACCTCTCTCACGTAGTTTAGAAACTCGTTGAAAAAGTGGGGGACTGGGGCTGGATACTCCGGGGGCTCTATGGAGAGGTCGAAGGGTTTTAGAATATAGTCGCGCCATCTGCCGCTTGTGATATCTTCACTTGTGAGAGCTGTTTTTACTTCTGCAGGCCGTACGGCGTCTATAGGCACGGCCGCTTTGATAAATATCTGTGTTTTTTCAACCCGTTTTACAAGCTTCCGCCTGAGGAACTCTTGTAGAATTTCACGTGGCGCAGAGTCTAGAGCTGTTAAAAACCTCTGTCTCTCCTCTACTATCGCAAGCGCCTTCTTATATGTCTCTTCGTCTATTTCTAAGACGCGGCCCTTCGGCCTTATGCCTATTTTCGCAAGATTTGCAAGTGCTATCTCTACCTCAGGCTGCGAAAGGTCTATTACACACCTCCCGCCTTCGCAAACTGCGCTCTTCAACAGTCTATACTCCGGAAGCCCCTCTGCAACACGCCGCTGCCCCTCTTCCGTCAGTATAAAACTCTCTACGACTCTCCTATCTACATACAAAACGCCTCGCGCCCTCCCCTCCTCTATATACCTCATCAAACTCTCTGGCGGCGTCCCAAGCTCGCGTGCTATATCGTCTAAAAGTCGCCAGTCTTGCGCCCTTTTTAAAATCTCGTATATTATAGGGAGGACAAACATAGGCAGATTAAAAGCTGTGTATTAATATTTAGAATTGGGAGGGGGGTATGGCTATCTGCCTTTTATAAAAGGTATCTGAAGCTCTTCTTCTTTCTCCTCCTCTCTAGGCGCCCTTGCTTTAAAAACCTCTTTGTATAACAAGTCGCGGAGGGCGGCTCTTATAGCCTCGCTTCTATTGGGGAATATGCCCCGTCTCACTAACTCGTCGAGTTCCTCCAACATCTTCTTGGGCACGTGTACAGATATTAGCGACATCTTATCCTGGCTCTTGCTCCTCGGCATGGATATTGTAAATACCTGCGTTAATAAAGGTCTTCTCCAGGTATTATGGCCGTCATATCTCGGCCTCGGCCTTTATTGAAGAAAGCGCCTTGACCAATAAGTCGAGCACATAGTATTTAGGCAATGTCGAGAGTTTTTTCGCCAGTTTTCTCAACTTCTCCGCCTCTTGGGGTGTTATAGCCTTGGGTTTACCCTCGCCGTCGTATGATTGCCACCTGCCTTTTTCATATATATAGCCAATGTCGTCCATATATATCTCTGCGTAGAGCCCCTTCTTCCCAGCTTCTGCAAAAATCACCACGTCTTTCATTTCCAACTCCATGTAACTATTCCGTAGGATCATTCTGAGGAATGGCGCTTTTAACCTCACAGCTTATCTAAGCCACGTTTTTAAATAGATAACTATCAAGCTGCCACAAGCTCAGGCGGTTGGCCTACGCCGACTGTGTTGCCCACGCCTATTAATAACACAGAGTCGCCTATCTGTGTCTGTGTAACTATAAAGTCTAGCACACGTTTTGTAGTGTATTGAACCGCGTTGTAAATATCGCTAGTCATTATAGTTAACGCCTCAGACTGGCGCATCTTTATGAGAAATGCGTAGAGGGGCACTCCGTATTTTGTGGCGTAGGTCTCGATGTTAAATTTCTCCACCCCCACTCCGCCCATGGCCACGCCTATGCCCTCAGCTACCTCCCCAGTTTTCTCACCCTCTAGTCTAAGGGCGGCGTCTACAGTTATTATATATTTAGGCGCCGCCTTGAGTTTTTCAAATACATATTCAACCGCCTCGTCTAACCTCCCCACAGTGCTACCCGGCCCCTCGGCCTTAATTATATAAAGCCTCCGCCCCTCGTATTCACACTCGGCGATAACTGTGTCTTTTACCACGTGGTGATATCTACGTGGTTGACATCGGCTAAGTACGTTATATGCCACTAGGGGGCCTGCGCTATCGCCGATGGGCATACCCTTAATAAAAGAGTTGACTGCCTCGTTTACTGTATCTGTAAGTTCTTTAAGTAGTGGAAGTAACATCGTTAGTTGGATAACTAAGTAGAAGGCCTTGTACTTCTTGGCGGTTTTATAATAATGGTCTACTACTTTGTATATGAAGTTCATATATCTAAGGGCCTCTACTGCTGTGGCCATGTTTTTGACTGTGACGCCGTCTTCTACCAACCGGCGTATCTCCTGTTCGTAAGTCTCTACATATGTAGACAAAATGTGTTTATACTTTGGCACAATTCCGCTGGGGTCTAGCGACGTAGGTTCGATAACTGCAAAATCTACCATCTTTCTAAGGGTTTTCTCAAGGTCTTGTCTCTGGACCTCTCTTTTCTTGGATTTTTCAAGAGCTGCGAGCACGTTTGCAGACGCTGTGTTGAGGAGTTGGCCTAGGTATGATAAAAAGCCACTTACTTGACTTAGATATCTCCACATCTGGAGGTCTTGCAACATGAAAATTAACGCAAACCATATCAACATAGATAGTATATACCACATTGGGTCGTATCCCGTGGCTTGGATATACATCACAGTACAGTCCTTTTAGACTTAAAAAAGTTCGCCCCGGCTCGGCTACCGTGGGCAATGCGCTTGCAGTGTCTACAGAGTCAGCGATCGAGGACTTGCTCACTAATCGCAAATACATCCCCTCATCACGTCGGTATTATGCCTGTGGAGTTAAAAGCTAAACTTCTACTACATCGCGTTCTATTTTCTCTCTTGTAGCCCGGGGCTCTTTTCTCCTTAGGGCAAACGCTGTGGTTACTCCCACTGTCGTAGCCGCAGCGGCTATTTTTAGAAAGCTCTCTTGCGTAAGTGTCGGCACTTTTATCTCAGGCCGTATCTGGGCTAGATATCTAACGCCGTTTATCTCTACTGCCGCTCTCTCCTCTACGGGTATTATCTCCGCCACGCCGTTGTGTCCATAGAACTTGAGACTCCCGACGTATATTGTAAATGTGGTCAAGGGAGAGCCAAGCGCATCTACTACTTTTATCTTGTGAAATAGCGAAGAGACGTTTATCACTATTATTGGAGACGCCTTTTTTATAAACTCTGCTACAAAAGTGCCGTTGTAATATAGCCTAACTGTGACGTTAGAGCCTGTTTTTACCACGTCTGGCTCTACTGTGGCGTTAAAGCCGGGCGCTATGACTCTCGGCTTTACTAGATCGGTGAAGGCTTCTACAACGCCGTTTTTAACCTCGGCGGGGTATCGATATGTTGTACTATTTGTCTTTACGTAGACAAAATACGACACCCCCTCTACAACACATAGCCCAACTGACGCTCCGTCGTCTGTTGTTACTAGGTAGACGGGCAGGTTTTGTCCATCTATTGTTCTTGCTACTACTTCGCGAAGTCTCCACGTAGTTATATTATCGGGCAGATAATAGAAAGAGAGGGCGTATTCCTCTCCAGTCTCAAGTTTTACATAGACTCTAAGCGGTCTCTCCAACGGATTTACTACCGTGGCTACTCCTCTGCATTCGCCCAACACAGGTATTTTTATCTGTTCAACTACGAGGCGGGGTCTGCCGACTACTGTAGTTTGGTTAGGCGCGAAGTAAAGCTGAAAATCTGGGGCCCAGGGCTTTACGCCCTCTATCTTAACGCCTCTCGTTGGTATTTCCACATAGTAATCTGGCTTGTCGTCGGAAAGACTGATGTATGTAATATTGGCTATTCCGTAGGCTAGTACCTGTGCCGTGTCGTAGACGATGTACTTCTCGATGTATACTCCAAATGCTGATGTCGAGCCTACTTTGTATACATACCTCCCCTCAACGAGGGGGGGCGTGAAAGATTTTATTTTTATAACTGCCGTGCCATTTATCACATAGGGCACGCCTTGGTATAAATAGGCGGAGTCCTCCCCTTTTATAGATATGGGGACGAGGGGGGCTAGGCTCCTCCATCTGTCTACTTTAACTGTCACAAAGTCGCCGCAGATCCTCCCCCTTAAGTACTTCGGCGTTGGGTAGTGGTCTAGAGTCGGTTGTGTAAGAACGCCGTTGTTAGATATGGCGTATACAGACGCTATCCCCCAGGGCGTGAGGGGGTCTAGATATGCCGAGAAGTTGGCACAGCCGCCAAGCGACGTAGTGTAGATAAATGGGATAGATGTAATTGGCACGGCTATCGCCGTCGTATTTATCAAGATGAATAAAAAACCCAACATGTAACTACGCCGCCCTGTGGATATATAGGCAATGTACAAAACTAATACATCTCTAGCACAACTCTTAAATATAGACGTGGTGTCTGCCGTGTGAAGTGGTCTCTTTATGCAATTCTCTATTTAATCGGCGTGCTTACGTTAGGCCTCCTATTGATGGGGGCTGAGAAAACCGTAGCCGCCGCGTTAGATATTGTTTTTTTAATCATAGCCGTTGTGTTTTTTAGACTTGCTCTAAAAGACGTTTCTGCAGCATTAGACATAGCTTCTGAAGAGAGGGAGAGGGCAGAGTATAGGATGTTGCAGATACTTTTGATCATAGCATTTATTATGTCGGCTGGAGTTTTGGCCTATGGTTTTCTAAAGGCGTTGTTCCCCTTTGTGCCCTAGGACTTGTCCTGTCCCCCCAGCCGGCTTTTGCACTCCTCTAACTGTGCCTTTAGTTGTGTAAGCATAGCCTCTCTCAATAGGAGACTTCTGTAAAATGCTAGTGTTTCGCGTTCCTGCTCTAGGAGACGGCGCTCCCACTCGTTTAGTCTCTGTTCCTCTTCGATTAACTTCTTGGCAAATCTGCCTAAGTTGTCTAAAAGCTCTACTTCTTTTGCTCTCACAGCCTCTTCCAGCTTTTTTAACTCTTCCTCTTTTTTAGCCACGGCGTTTTCAAACATCTTGTATTTGGCAACTAGCTCCTCAAGCTCTTGTCTCTTCTTTTCTAACGCCGCCTGTACCTCGGCGAGTTCTCTCTCCTTCTGGGAGAGCTCTGCGAGTTTTTTCTCTACCTCTCCAGCCTGTGCAATAAGAGCTTTAGTCCTTTCCTCTTGCTCTGCCAACTGTCTCTGTCTTACTGCCAGCTCTTGCTCTGTTTTTTTAAGTTCAAACTCCTTACGGAGGAGCTCCTCTCTTAACTTGCGTAATTCCTCCTCCTTCTGCGCCAGTTCTTGACCTCTTGCAGATAACAACGTGAGCATTTTTTTAGTTTCTTCAAGAGCCGCCTTTGTGGGATCTGCCAGCTCTACTATCTTCTTTATATTTTCTAACATTAGCGCGAGTTCGCCCTCTCTTTTCTTAAGCGCTTCTTCTCTTGTTTTGAGTTCTGCCTCTTTGTAAGCAAGTTGTCTAATCTTTGTCTCATACTCTTGCATCTTGGCGCCGAAATCTCTCATCAACTCCAACATAGCCGAAGCGACAGATCTTATCTGCTCGCTTAAGTTCTTTATCGCATTTAATTGCTCTGCGAGACTCTCTACTTTTCCAGCTACGGCATCTAGCCTCTCGGCCACAGATATGAATTGGTTTGTGGCGTCTGTTACAGCTTTTGCCGACGCAGAGAGACGTTCGGCAACTGTAGAGAGCTCTGATAGCCTATTGGCAGAGACATCGAGTTGGCTAATCACTCTATTGAGTTGAGACGTCCCCTCGGCCAAGTCTTTTGAAATTCTGCTTAGAAGCGACGCCAAGCCTTCTACAGATTTTTTTAGATCTAGAGAGTTGGTTTTGACTTCGGCAATTACCGCGTTTCGCATCTCGTCTATACGAGAAGATAGAGTAGAGACGTCTGTGGATATTTTAGACAATATCTCGTCTATTTTTCTACTGGCGTCTTCACGCCTAAACACAATAGTAAGTTGGCAAGAGTATATATTTGTTTACTTTAAAACTTTGTTAAGAGTCTCTTGTAGAGCTATTAACTTCTCTAACACAGCCATACAAGTTTCGTCTCTTTTCAACCTATCTTCAGCTACTACAGCTCTTATCAAGCTTGCGTTTTCTATCATAGCAGCGGCGGCGGCGTTTAACTTCTCTACAGCTTCTCTAAGGGCGGATATCACGACGTCTATATCTGTGACACGGGGCTGCGGCTCAGCTGGCTTTTTGGAGAGCTCCGCTATCTCTCTCCGTAGGTTTACGACGTCTTGTCTCAACTGCCTTAACTCTGCAAGGACTTCAACTATATAATCCGGCACGCCGAGTTCGTCAGCCATGCCGTCTCCCTTGTGTAGAAATTTATAAGTAACGCATATTGGCGGCCTATGGGCTTTATCTCACCAAAGGCAAAGATCTATGCTAAATATGTCTCGCCTGATGCATACATATATGGCCCCAGTATAGTTGGGAGGGGTAGTTTTATAGATACAGCGGTTATCGGCTATCCAATACGTCAAAAGATACTACAGGGCTTTTCTACACCAGATGACGTCAGCAAGGGGGCGGTGTTGGGCGAGGCTGTTGTAGTAAGGACTGGAGTTGTTATCTACGAAGGCGTCGAGATTGGAGACGGAGTTGAATTTGGCCACAACGTGTTGGTGAGAGAAGATACGAAAATTGGGAAAAATGTGAGAATCGGCACACTGTCTGTAGTAGAGAGGGGGGTTAAAATTGGAGATGGGGCATGGATACAGTCCATGGTCTATATTCCAAATGGGACTGTTATTGAGGAGGGGGTCTTCATAGGTCCTAACACCGTGATTACAAACGATAAGTATCCGCCTAGTAAAAGACTAGCCCCCGTCATAATTAGGAGGGGGGCTGTAATTGGGGCAAATGCCACGTTGTTAGCTGGGATTGAGATCGGAGAGGGGGCTGTGGTAGCTGCCGGCGCTGTTGTAACTAGAGATGTGCCTCCAGGCGTAGTAGTGGCGGGGGTCCCCGCCAGAGTTATTGGAAAGGCTGAAGAATATCTGAGGAAAAAAGCTATTTACGAAGAGTCAGCGTAGCTCTTCTGAAATTGCGTTAAGGAGCTCAACAGTGTATCTAAGGTCGTCTTTGTGCACCATCTCAACTGGCGAGTGGGAATACTTGCTTAATATGCCTATAGATACGGCGGGTATGCCTGAGACAAAAAACGCCGCGGCGTCTGTGCCTCCGCCTCCCCCGCCTATTTGAATAGGTATGCCGCGTTTCTTTGCGATTTCTAAAATCCTTTTCGCCAGCTTATTGTTGTAGGCGCCGTAGTTATCAAATATCCTCAACACGGGGCCTTGCCCCGGTTTTGCAGAGCCCGTAAAATTGGGATGGCAACAAGCCGTCGTATCTACCACAACGACGTATTTACCCTCTAGTTTTTTTGAAAGCGCGCGGGCGCCGAGGAGCCCCAGCTCCTCCTGGACGCTCCATACATACGTCGCTTGGGCGCCCCTCCTATATGACTCCACAAGTGTCCAACACCCCGCTCTATCGTCTAACGCCGTAGCTGAGATATATTTGCCCATCTCCACATATCTCTTTGAAAACGCGGCGGGTGTCATAGGGCCTATACCCATGGACTCTACTTCTGCTCTGCTGGTAGCTCCTATGTCTATATATAGGTCTTGCCAAGAGATTTGAGTCTGTTGTTGCTGTTGGAAATGTGGCGGGGCTATGCCGATGACTCCCTCTACTCTAAACCCATCTCCATATAACACAACTGAAGATCCGGGGAGGATTCTGTCGTCTATCCCGCCTACTTTTCTAAACTTCATCCTCCCGTCTTCCTCTATGGAAGTCACTAAGAGACCTACCTCATCCATATGTGCTACAAAGGCGACTTTAGACTTATCCATAGCTATGACGTTGCCGAAGTCGTCGACCTCTGCGTTAGAGACTGCAGAGAGTATCTTCTGGCGGATGTCTTCTTCAAATCCCGAAACGCCAAATGCCTTTGTTAGAGTTTCTAAATCCATGTAGTTTTCGAAAAACTTAGATATAATACATTTTCGTTATATACTCCGATGTATACAACGACGTGCCATACCACATATGGGCTAAGCCGGGAGAGATAGCGCCTGTCGTAATAGGGGTGGGCGATCCAGCTAGAGCTAAGCTATTTGCCTCTCTAATGGAGGAGTCGCAGCTTGTTAATGAAAATAGATATTTGGTATATACTGGCAACGTCAGGGGGAGGGCTGTGTCTATAGTGGCACATGGCATTGGGGGGCCCTCTGTAGCTATTGCACTAGAGGAACTTAAGATGTTGGGTATGGAGGTCTTCGTAAGAATAGGGACTGCGGGCTCTTTTGGCGATCTAAAAATTGGCGATGTGTTAATAGCAGCAGCAGCGGCGGCGCCTGTGGGCGGGCTTTTAAACGCGTACTTCCCTGGCTATAGCCCTCCTCTTTCCGCAGATCCGTATCTCACAGTAAAATTAGCGCAGGCGCTCAACGCGCCTATTGGTTATGTAGTATCTAGCGACGCTTTTTATGCAGAAGATCCCCAATTTGTGGAATTTTGGCAGAGACGTGGCGCTTTGGCAGTTGAGATGGAGTGTGCGACAGCTATGGCACTGGGCTGGCTTCGCGGGTTTAAAGTCGGCTGTGTCTTAGTCATATCAAACATCGTAGGTCGACACGAGGTTATAGACCTCCGCGGGAGGTTCATAGAGGTTTTCCGCCGTGTTATAGAGACTATAACATAGTCATCATCTATCAGAAGCGACGGCCTCTTTCATAACTTCCTTGGTATACTCTATGTAGTCTCTTAAACATTTATCACACAATGCTAATTCAACAGTTTTTCCAAATCGTATATAGCCCAAGTTTCTAATTGTCAAATAGATATTACACATATTACATCTTACTTTATGTACAGTAAGTAAGATACTTAATTCTATTTCAGAAATCTCGCTATAAATATCTCTGCCTATTTTTAAAAACCGTTTTTTCCTGTTGATTAAAAGTTTTAGTGAACCCTCTCTCAGATGTCTCACGATTTTATATAACGTTTTAAAAGACACTGAAGAGGCTGTGGCGCATGATAGAAGTTACTAAATACATGTTGCCTATTGTTATCGGCTATATAGCGGGGAAGATTCTAAGGAGGAGACCGCCGGCGTTAATTTTTACAGCGCTTGTCGTACTGCTTGTGTTTGTCGTCGCCGCCAATACCGCAGACAAGGTGTTTGAAAGCGTAGGGGTTTTCCTCGCTGTGTCTATTCTCTACGCGCTTGCCTTGGTCTTGGTAACAGGTCTCCTCGGCTCTTTTCTTGACGCACCAAGCCGCGTTGGCCCCGTTGGTATGCCCTCTATTTCGGCGTATGTTTCTATAGCGCTGGCGGCAGGTTTTATAACAGGCATATTCATAAAAATTCCCTACGTCTTGGCGATAGATCCTCTTCTTCTAGTTCTTCTATTTACCGCTGGGATGGACATGGCTAACGTAGGCATTAGATTAGAAAAGGCTGTGCTTCTTGCGCCAGCGGCGGCGCTTCTCGGCGCAGGTATAGTAGGTTTCTTGTTCGCTACGACTCTAAATATAACACCGGCTGTGGCTTTTGGCATGGGTTGGTACAGCTTCACAGGGCCGTATCTTGCTAACGCCGGCGATAAAACCGGAGGGGCATACGGCCTCTTGACGAATTTCCTCCGTGAACAATTTACATTTCTCCTCGGGCCTATATTAGCTAGAAGATTTGGGAAGGTGAGTATATTGGCTATCGGCGGCGCGACGACTATGGATAATACCCTTCCTCTTTACATAGCGCTATACGGCCCCTCTTTTTCACTCTATGCTTTTACAAACGGTGTAATTTTAACATTTATAGTCCCAACACTTGTCCCTATAGTACATCAAGTCTATAGTTGTTGTAGATAGAGGGGGGTGTACCGATAGTTAATTAAAAAATGAAAATTCGAAAAAACAATGTTAAGAGTGCGGGATCTGCTAGGGGTTTCTGCAGTGTCTTTACTGCGCTACGGCATAAGACCAGATGACGACGTCTACTACGCCATTAAGGTTCTTGAAAAACAAGCTCCTCATATCGCCAGACTTCTAAAGGCTGTTGTCGGTAGCAACGGAGCCTCTTAGCGCCCTATTTCAAACTTTTCTCGTGTCTTCTCCACCTCGGCGTGAACTCGTGTTTTATCCCAAGGACATCTAACACGCGGCCTGCAAAAGTTGTTACTAACTCATCTAGATCCTTCGGCCTTGTGTAAAAACCTGGAGACGCCGGCATAACCACTGCGCCAGCCATAGTCGCAAGTTCCATGTTTTTTATGTGGATTAGAGAGAGGGGGCTTTCTCTAATGACTAACACCACCCTCTTCCTCTCCTTAAGCCCCACCTCGGCGGCTCTTGTAATTAAATTAAGTGTCACGCCGTTTGCAATTGCGGCTAGTGTCTTTGTGGAACAGGGCACTATCGCTACGGCGTCTATGCCAAAACTACCTGAGGCAGGTGGCGCTGTTAGGTCGTTTTCATCCCATACATAATCGGCGAGAGAAGTCACATATGCCGTGTCGTACTCTGTTTCTAACTTCAGTATTTTTTCTGCAGTCTTAGATATAGATAAGTGGATTTCCACGCCGGCTTTCCTCAATAGCTCTAACACTTTCACCCCGTATATTACGCCAGAGGCGCCTGTAATTCCTACAAAAACCCGCATTAGATGTATATATACACGTCGTTGTCTATAATAACGCCGTCGTCTTCTGCCCTACCTCCGTGGAGTATATAGATATCCTTTTTCTCAACTTTAACAACTCGTCTCTCAATGGGGGGTAGAGATGTCGCCATCTTTAGAATCTGCGCCACATGTCTCAAAAGGGGGCTAAATTCCCTTGGCGAGGGCGGTATTTTAAAAACAACGCCGTGACTATATTTCAAAGCCGCGGCGCCCTCAGGCGTGTGTGGAGATGGCGTAATTTTTCTAAGCGCCAAAGTCTGGGCTGCCACGTCTGTAGTAACGACAGCCTCAAACTCCTTACCGCCTAAAAACACTGCAACAACCTTCGGCCTCGCCTTGTGATAGAAAGCTGTAATCTCTCTGGTCTCGGGGCTCTTAAGTTCAAGAAAGTCAAAATATATATCAATGCCGTATGGAGATCCGCGGAGAGCTCTTTCATTGACAATAGGCACAGCGGCGATAGGCGGAAGATCTAACATGCCTTTTTTCCACATGTATAGCATAAGGGTGAGGAAATTTACCGCAGGCGAATCTTCTGGGTAGAAGCCTGACAGTGCCAATATGGGCTCGTCTCCTTTCCCAAATATGAGCGGGCCGCCCCCTAGGTATTGTGAAAGCAGATATCTGACGTATTTTACACATGTCGTATTTGACATCAAGGCTTTGTCAGGGCGGAGGAAATACATCAAGCGCCAAGATCTCTATAGTTTAAAAACTCGTAACATGACATTGGTAATGGGGCGTAGAAAGAGTAAAGTCCCCTTGGTACGCATAACAGTGAGACTTCCCACGGAGCTTTTGATGAGAGTAGATAGACTGGTAGAACGTGGCGTTTTCAAAAACCGTTCACATCTTGTAAAACAAGCGTTAGAAGAGCTAATAAAGGAGCCTAAGTATCAAGAAGTTTTAAATGAGAAAGAAGATAGCTTCCCCACTCTGAGAGGCAGATAAGAATTTAAGCATAGCGCCTATGGGACTTGTTGATGAAGGCAGGTGTGTGGCGACTTATGAGCGGTGGTGACAAAGCTGATTTATTTAATATGGCCGACACTTATCTTGTCCTTCATTCAACGAACTATATAAGAGGGGCAACGTTAGATGGGGACCTCCCCCTGCTTGCTCACAGCGTGGGGCTGAGGCAGAGCTTTACTCCGCAGACCCTCCAGTGCCCCTTGCGGGAAATAGGAGCCTTGGAGGTACTAGTCATAAAGCTGAGTCTACGGTATTTCTACGTTGGCATGTAGCTTTGCCATATCGCTTTCATTCTTGCCTATCCTTTTCATAAGTTCTGCAATAACTGCGTCGAGAACCACCATTGCTGTGTCTTCAAAAAGTGTGCCAAGTGGTGAAAGAGGCTCATGTATTCCGAGAATCTGGCGGGCGAAGTAGTCGTCCATGGCAGCTAATTTAGTCCTACCTGGGACGAAGAGCACGAGATCTGCAACTCTGGCAAGCGGCGAGTCGTAGTAAGAAGTAATGGCGGCGACCCTTGCCTTCATTTTCTTGGCAGCTTCTGCGGCTGCGACAACGACTTGTGTCGTGCCGCTTCCAGATATGGCAACTAAGAGATCGCCCTCTTCTACCGACGGCGTGATAGTCTCTCCGACGACGTAGGACCTAGCCCCTAGATGTCTAAGTCTCATTGCAAAAGCGCGCCCTACCAACCCGCTTCTCCCGACGCCTAAGACAAGAATCTTCTTATTTTGTCTATACATCTCTTCTATAGTCTTTACAAAAGTCTCGACTTCATCAAGTTTTATTTTATCTAGTGCATTTAATATAAAATTTGCAATTTCTAGGTATGCCTGTTTAAAGTATGTTACCATGGTATTATAAAAACGTCAATTTAAAAATTTACTCTTTATACATCGATCTATCTCCGAAAAACGCCTCGACTTTCTGCGGTTTCAGCTTTGATACTATATAGTCAAATGCTGCTTTAGGATCTGTATGATCGCCGCAGGTATAAACATCTACAGTAGCAAAACCGTACTCAGGCCACGTATGAATAGAAATGTGGCTCTCTGCAACTATTGCAAAGACTGTAAGACCTCCGTTAGGCCCAAATCTATATGAACCTACCGATAGAAGCATGGCGTTGGCTATCTTGGTTGCCTCCTTGATGATAGTAATGAGGGCAGACTCATCTCTCAATATCTGGGGGTCGCATCCATAGAGATTGCCGTAGATGTGTCTCCCCACTACTACCCTAGCCCCCACGCCCCCCGCCATGTTTTCTGCGCAAATTCGCAATTTAAAAAGTTAACCCCCAAAAACCCTTATACTACAGATTTGTTCTTGCAGACACCATACTTGTAAAATATCTAAAAGCTCGTTTAAAAAATTAGAGAGTTAAAACCGAGGACTTTTGAAAAATTTTACCACTCTTCTTCTTCCTCCCACTCTTCTTCAAATTCCTCCCACAGCTCCTCTTCTTCTTCCCATTCTTCCTCTTCTCTATACAAAATCGGCATAGACCCCCGAAATCTGCTATTTTTAAATATTCAGACATATGGCGAAGGTGAGAAAAGCATATGTTCAGGGCCTTTTACAAAGGCGTGTGAAATACCGCATAGATCTCACCGAGCCAGTTACAATAAAGCAGTGGCTGTCTGAACGCCTCTGCCAACTGAAAACTTTTCTCGAAGAGGAGTGGAACGCCGTTATGTGTCTATCGGAAACGCCGCCGAGTCTGGGTCTGTTATTAATAGAGTGGCATGGGGGACATATATTAGCAGACGTCTCAATTTGTGCTCCGATATCCCACCCAAATCCTCCACCTCTGGCAATCGAAGTTGCTGTAAAGAGGATAGATGTGTGTGTAGAGCCTATCGCGCCGATGTCGCCGCCTGTGGAATATGTAAAATTATATACGCCTGGTGTAAAAATGTTAGGTAGAATTACGCTGAGACAACGCTATGCGGTGATAAAACATAGAGGACTTCTATTTGCAACAGAGGTTATTTACACGCCAGATGTGAGAGGCGGTGTCGAGTTAAAATTGGCGCGGTATAAGTGTTCGTCTTACGACTTTGGAAAAGCTCTAAGAAAGCTAAAAGCCATTCTATATTCTAGGTATTGATGAGATATGTTGCTGTTGTGTGTCCTAAGTGTGGAAGAGCAAGCGCGACAAAAGCTACTGCACAACGGCATCAATGTCCCTATTGCGGCACTATTATCCGCATAAACGACGCCACGGTGATCACAGTTGGCGATTCAAAAAAAGTGAGAGAGGCCGTTGTTAGATACAATACACAGAAAAAAGTCTAGTCCAGACTTAGACAAGTATAGAAACTAGATAAAGCTTCCTGATAAAAAATCCATTTATTAAAGTAATACCCTTCTAAGCCATGCAACCCGAAAGGCTAGTTGTGGGAAGCAAGACTTACCGCTATTTCAGCCTCAAGAGTCTTGAAAAAGAGGGGTATGACATTGGGAGACTCCCCTACTCTATCCGCGTCTTATTAGAAAACGTAATGCGGAATTTAGATGGAAAAGATATAACAAAGGAACACCTCGAGAGATTAGCTAGATGGAATCCAAAGGCGCCGGAGGGAGAGGTTGCAATCAAAGTCTCGCGCGTCATAATGCAAGACTACACGGGGGTGCCCGCAGTTGTAGATCTGGCCACTATGCGCGACATCGCAGTAAAAATGGGAAAAGACCCCACAGTAATTAATCCACAAGTCCCCGTCGATTTAATTATTGACCATTCGGTGCAAGTAGACTTCTGGGGCAGTCGCGAGGCTCTTAGAAAAAACCTAGAGCTTGAAATACAGAGAAATAAGGAGCGGTACCGCTTCCTTAAGTGGGCTCAGCAAGCGTTTAAAAACTTTAGGGTATTTCCGCCAGGCACAGGCATTATACATCAGGTAAATTTGGAGTATCTAGCAAAAGTCGTAATGACGGAGGGCGACTTGGCTTACTTCGAGACTCTAGTTGGGATGGATAGCCACACTACAATGATAAATGGGCTAGGGGTAGTGGGCTGGGGCGTCGGCGGGGTGGAAGCAGAAGCTGCAATGTTGGGAGAGCCTATTACAATTAGAGTGCCTAGGGTTATCGGCGTACATTTATATGGCGAGCCCCGGCCGGGAGTCACGGCAACAGATATAGTGCTTGCAATTACTGAATTCTTGCGTAAAATAGACGTGGTAGACGCATTTGTAGAGTTTTTCGGAGAAGGCGTCAGAAAGCTCTCTGTGCCAGACCGCGCCACTATTGCCAATATGGCTCCTGAGTACGGCTCAACAGTAGGGCTCTTCCCCGTGGACGAAAACACACTATCTTACTTAAGGATTACCGGCAGACCAGAGGAACTCATCGCTTTAGTTAAGAAATACTACGAAGCACAGGGCGTCTTCGGCGGAGTAGAAGGCGCTGAGTATAGCCAAGTCGTAGACTTCGATTTATCTTCCGTAGAGCGTAACGTCGCAGGGCCGACTCTGCCCTGGCAGAGACGGGCGCTCTCCGAAGTGCCCAAGAGCTTCTCTAGTTTTCTACAGGAGAGGAAGAAAAGGAGTAGAAAGGTTGTTGAAATTGAGATCGATGGTAAAAGAGTACAGTTTGGAGATGGAGATGTCGTAATTGCAGCTATTACGAGTTGTACAAACACCAGCAACCCATATCTCTTGGTCGCGGCAGGGCTAGTGGCCAAGAGGGCGGTAGAACTTGGGATAAGACCTCCGCCGTATGTAAAAACAAGCTTCGCCCCAGGCTCTAGGGCGGCTGCGGAAATTTTAGAGAGAAGCGGATTACAGAAGTATCTTGACGAATTAGGCTTCCACGTAGTGGCTTACGGATGTACCACATGTATTGGAAATTCAGGACCTCTGCCAGAGCCAGTCGCAAAAGCTATAAAAGAACACGATATTCTTGCCGCTGCCGTGCTTTCTGGCAATAGGAATTTTGAAGCCAGAGTCCACCCAGATGTCCGCGCAGCGTATCTTGCCTCGCCTCCATTAGTAGTGGCCTACGCCTTAGCTGGCACAGTGACAAAAGACCTCGAGAGAGAGCCCCTGGCCTATTCTAGTGGAAAACCTGTCTATCTAAAAGACATCTGGCCCAGGCCTGAGGAGGTAAACCGCATAGTAGAAGAGTGGGTTAATCCCAATGTATATATTGAGAAGTACAGCAAAACCGGCGAACTGGTGCCCGAGTGGAACGCCTTAGAGGCCCCGGCGGGTATGTTATATCAATGGCGCGCTGATGACACCTATATACAGCCATCTCCGCTTTTCGAAGGCGAGGTGAAAATCGCAGATATAGTAGGAGCCAGACCGCTTTTAATTCTTGGCGATAGCATTACTACAGACCACATCTCGCCCGCCGGTAGCATAACGGCCGATAATCCGGCGGGCCAATATCTGCTTTCGCTAGGCGTAAAACCCTCCGAGTTTAACACCTTTGGCGCACGTAGAGGCAATTGGCAAGTAATGGTCCGCGGCACCTTCTCTAGCAAGGGTTATAAAAACAAAATCGGCAACTTAGACGGCGGGCTGACTATTAAGTTTCCAGAGGGCAAGGTAATGACTGTTTATGACGCCGCAGAGGCCTATAAGAGAGAGGGCGTGCCCATGATTGTAATCGCAGGTAAAAACTACGGCGCAGGCTCTAGCAGAGATTGGGCAGCTAAGGGGCCAAAGCTCTTAGGCGTTAGAGTCGTAATCGCAGAGAGTTTTGAGAGGATACATAGGTCTAACCTCACGATGGTTGGCATAATACCTATACAACTGCCGCCGGGCGTTACCGTCGACAGCTTGAAACTAGACGGCTCAGAGACCTTTGATATAATTGGCCTCTCAGAGGGCCTCGCGCCTGGCAAAGAGGTGGTCGTTAGGATACATAGGAAAGATGGGCGTGTAGATGAAGTTAAAGCTAGGTTGGCGATATATACCTGGGCCGAGGTCGAATATATTAAACACGGCGGAATTCTGCCCTACGTATTGAATAAACTTCTAAAGAGTAAATAGTTTTAAAATAGATACGAACCATCTTTTATGGATAAACTCCTCCCGGCTTTACTCATTCTTCTATCTCTGGGATACATAGGTATAAATTTCGTAGGTCTGCCACCCGCTTTGGTAGTTGAAAACATAATTTTAGCCGCTGTATACATAGCATTTGCAATACTGTTATTGTATAAGCCGACTAAGCCGGCGTATGTAGCGCTTGTGTTAGTAATTTCTTTCAACGCTGGCAGAGTCTCGCGTACGATATGGTCTCCTGTCGAGGGGTTTGGAAGACTTGCCATAGAACATGTCCCTCTCCTCTTGTATCTACTGGCAATTGCAACACTGGCGTTGTTGAAGACTATACAATTTAATAAGCAGATCGTTAGATAAGTTGTGAAGTTTCCAATACTAATTATAAATCTAAAAGCCTATGGCGAGGCTGCAGGCAAAAAGGCACTGGAAATAGCCAAGGCGGCGGAAAAAGTTGCTAAAGAGCTCGGCGTAAATATAGCTGTGGCGCCTAACCATTTAGAGCTCGCCCTAGTTGCGCAGTCTGTTGAAATACCAGTGTATGCGCAAGGCGCAGATGTAGAAACGCCAGGCGCTTATACAGCGCATATAGCTGTAGATAATATAAAAGCTGTCGGAGCGTCGGGGCTGATTTTAAATCATAGTGAAGCGCCTCTTGCCTTGAACCAACTCTCTAAGTTGGCTGCAAGAGCTAAGTCTATAGGTCTAGACGTAGTGATATGCGCCCCCGACCCTGTGACAAGTCTTGCGGCGGCTGCGCTAGGGCCCCACGCCGTAGCTGTAGAGCCGCCTGAGCTAATAGGCACCGGCAAAGCTGTCTCAAAGTATAAACCTGAGACAATAATCGAAACTGTAAGGCTAGTGACAAAACACTTTCCAAACGTCGTAGTTATAACCGGCGCCGGTATTGAAACAGGTGAAGATGTAGAGGCAGCACTTAAGCTAGGCACCAAGGGGGTGCTTCTTGCAAGCGCTGCAGTTAAGGCTAAAGACCACTACCAGAAAATTTTCGAGTTGGCAAAGCCGCTTACAGTCGCGGCGGAGCCGCCTTAGGTGCCCGCCGCTCATATGCCCCCAGCAGGGGGTCGTACTATTTGTTATAACTTATTTATATACTCGATCCAAAGCTCTAAATCTCTCAAATCTATTTTACCTCTATAGCCATATTGATCCTCTACGTATGCATCTATTATTTTTACCATATCGCCTTCTATAACACCTCTTATGACTATAGTTCTTCTCTCGTCTCCAAGCTCCGGGTCTGACGCCGCATCTCCAAGAGTTGGGGTGGTAAAAACCACTTCTACCTGACGTCCTCTTATTACGACATTATAGCCATTGCCGAGTTTTCTAAGCTTATCTAGCGGGAGCATATTGTGTATTTAGTTTTTGTTTTTAGCTTAAGTAACGTATATTAAATATAGTTTTATATTACTCCTCATGCTTCCGCCAGCAGTACTACGCCAACTATATGTACAGGGGAGTCTCACAAACACGCCAGAGGGGGTCTCCTTTAAGTTACGAAACTCTCTAGCGCCAGCTACAGTCGTTGGAGTAGAGGTAGCTGTTGATGGGCAGAAGGTACCCTCAGATAAAGTATTCATAATTGCAGGGGGACAAAAGCGGGGGGTCTCAGAGCTGGCATCTGTTGGGCAAAAGTTTAATGTGAGAGATGAAGTAACAATACTGCTCCAAGGACTTTCTCTATCGCCTGGAGCGCATAAAATAGACATAAAAGCTAAGACTAAAGAGTGGGGCGAACTTGTCTTCGACGTCACCGACATGTTGAAATAGTAAAAAACCTTGCTACAAATTCTTCCAAAGCTTTTTTAAGTTCCTTAAGCTCCGGCGTTAACTCAGATGCCGCTTGTGCAAGTAGCAATGCGCCAGCTACAGTGCGTATACCAGCAGATGCAACTTTTACGCCGCCCCATTCTACAACTACGCTTCCAATTGCCATAACTCTGCCTTTATTCTCTGCCGCAACTACGGCGTCCGGATATGGATATGCTACGTATGTTAACGTTAGGGCGTGGCCGCTATACGGCATATACACCTTTTTTAAATATCGTCTTAAAGAGAAGGGGCCAACCCTATCGACAACCTTACCCCATTTCACACTGGCCGTATCTATGAAGCTAATGTGGCTCTTGAGCCATGTGTATATATCGCCTTTTCCCGGGACGTACTCTACGTCTAATACCTTGCCTATTTCAGAGCCAAGCCAATCGTATAACTCCATATATGGTTTTACTATATCTACAACCTCTTCCACAGATATAGATCTCTCATCGTAGCCCTCTGCCGTGCGGCCTACTGCTAAAGTTTCGCCGTCTCTGATGATAAACGTAACCTCTTGGAACTCCCGCCATTTGTCACACATAGGCACTATAAACTCCACGTATTACTACAGAAAATGTTTTTAAAACCGTATCTCCTACGCGGCACATGCCGACTTTCAAACTAGTGCTTTCAGACCCCATCTCAGGCAAGGCCAGGCAGTTTGAGATAAAAGACCCACTGGCACAACGCTTCATAGGGCTTAAGATAGGAGACGAACTAGACGGCTCTGTGTTAAAAGACTTCCTAGAGTTGCCGAAAGGCGCTAAGATTAGAATTACTGGCGGTAGTGGAATTGAGGGCGCGCCTATGCACCCCGGCGTGCCGGGACCTGTGAAAAGGTATATTCTAGCTGACGGGCCGCCGGGCTACTGGCCGCCGAAAAGAGGTATGCGAAAGAGGAAATTAGTGAGGGGCAACACGATATCCGACTCTATTGTACAAATAAACGCAGTAATTGTATATCCACAAGGCTATTCCGGACCCCCCGCCATACCGCTAGGAGCTAAGGAAATAGAAAAATTAACAAAAGCCAAAGAGGGGACACCGGCCTAATAGCTATTTCACGATAGATTTAGCTATTATTAAAGTAGTTGTGCTCTTTATCTTTGGCATTTTTCTAATCTTCTCACTAATGAGTTTTCTCAAATTCTCAGCAGTATCTGTTGTAATTCTTATTACTAAGTCATAAGGCCCATAAACAATCATAGCCTCTTTGACCTCTGGAATTTTTACTAAAGCCTCCATGACCTCGTCTTCTGCGCCTATTTCTGTGTTTATGAATACAAACGCCTCAACCATAACTAAAAGTCTTTATCACTATTTAAACATTTAGAATTAAGCTTTAAGCGAGTGTCTAGTAAATGTACAAAGTTTAGGTTGGTGCCCCGGCCGGGATTTGAACCCGGGTCACGGGCTCGACTGGCCTAACCCTGCGGTTATGAGGCCCGCATCCTTGACCGGGCTAGACTACCGGCTGGGGTAGCCGGCTGGCTACGGCCCCCTCCACCGCCAGGGCGCCTTCAATTACCAAATTGTTTTAAAAATTTTTCTTCTTTAACCTGATAAAGAATTCTCCGGTTAAACAAGTCGCCTAGACCTCTAGGTTTCTTAACTGGAGGTTTGTTCAGAAAATGTTATTAAGGAAAAATGAATCATATTAAATGCAGATTATAACTAAATACCTAGAGAAGGTACCTCTACTAACTACATACATCCTTAACCTTGGCGATGTCAAGGTAGTGATAGACCCCGGTCCTGCATCACTACACTCCCCGCTTGACGTTGATGCAGTTTTATGCACACATATACACTTAGACCACTGTGGCTCAGCAGGTCATATAAACTCACCTGTTTATGTACATGAGAGGTATACTAAGTATGTAACAGAGCCGCTCAAACTTTATGAGGCGAGCAAAACTGTATTAGGTATTTTTGCAGAAAAATTCGGAGCCCCTCTCCCAAGTAGACAGGTAGTTGGCGTCAGAGATCAGACAAGACTTTTTGACGTAATTGATGTAATATATACGCCGGGACATGCTCCACATCATGTCGTGTATTATGAGAGAGATAATAAAACTCTATTTATAGGCGATGGCGGGGGAGTATATATACCAGAGTTGGGGGTTATCGTTCCCACAACGCCGCCCCCCTTTAAACTTGATATTTATCTCCAATCTTTACACAAGATAAAGTCGCTAGATGTTGATACAGTGTGCTTCCCCCATTATTCATGTACACGTAATATAGAAATCCTTAAGGTACATGAACAACAGATAAGAAGTTGGGCAGAAACTCTAAAAGATGTTGATATGCCAATAGATGAGGCGTTAAGGCTTTTAGCTAGAGTAGATGAAAATGTAGCAAAGATCTTGACGGTCGGCGGTTTCTACGCCGAATTTTATCTAAAAATTAGTGTGTTGGGCTTCTTAGATTATTTAAAATCTCAGAGAGCCGCTTCGTAAGCTTCGGCTATTGCTAGTAAAGTATCTTCGTCTCTAGCCGCCACTTGAAGGCCCACAGGAAGGCTGGAAGTGGCTGGCGCCGGTACTGAAATAGCCGGATGGCCTGTTAGGTTAAAAATCTCCGTATACGCGAGTAGTTTACGTCTCATTGTAATACTATCAGCTTGTTCTATAGGTACAGCCTCTATGGCTGTGGTTGGCGTAACTACTACATCGTATTTTTTAAATAGTATATTGAAGTATTGTGTGGCTTCCTCTTTTATCCTCTTTGCAACTATGTAAGCAACTGAGGGAAGAGCAACGCCGACACCTAATAAAGTCGCCACGTCGCGGCCCATATGTTCGCCTACGCTTCTCAAATAGTCATAGTAGTTGGCGGCGGCTTCGGATAGCAATAACGCAGCTCTAGCAGCCGAATATTTAGTAGAGTCTAGAAAAACTTCATCTCTAAAACCTCCTATATTCTCTAAAACCTCTACAGCTTTCCAAAATGCCTTCTCTACATATCTAGAAGGTTCTGTAATACCCATTAGTACCGCAAATCTAAATCTCTTAGGCGGCGAGAGATCTCGAGGTGCCCATCCCACAGCCGATAGTATATTTACAAGTTCTTTTACACTTCTTGCAATAAAACCGACGTGGTCTAAACTTTGTGAAAGGGGGTATATGCCGTCCATCGGAATTTTTCCATAGGGCGGCTTGTATCCGACAACACCGCATAGCGCAGCTGGTATTCTAACTGAGCCGCCTGTATCTGTGCCAATGCCTAGGTCTGCTACGCCTATGGCAACAGCGCCTGCACTACCTCCACTAGATCCGCCAGTTATTCGAGAGGGGTCGTGGGGATTTCGCGTCGGCCCAAAATGGGGGTTTATATTCGTAACGCCAAGGGCGAGCTCGTGCATGTTTGTTTTCCCTAGCACAACCGCGCCTTCTGCCATAAGACGTCTTACGACTGCCGCTGTTTTATCAGATATTTTCTTCATATATGGCGCTCCGTTTGTAATAGGCATGCCCATAACTTCTATGTTGTCTTTTACCGCAAGCGTCATGCCACACAGCGCCCCACACCTCCCAGCCCGCTTAAGAAATTCCACCTCTTCAACAACTTTCTCATTTAGGTAAAGGAAATAGTTTAAATCGGCATGTCTCTTAGCCTCTTCTATCTTCTTTTCAATTTCGCTCATACAAGCCCCAAGCCCTTTAATATTCTCTCAACTTGTCTCTTAACTTCCTCTACATTGATAGTGGGTACTTTAAGTTCTTTTAGTAGGATCTCGATATAATCCATAGCCGTATTATTCGACATCGCTCGTCTGTCTACACGTAGTAGCGTAAAATAGCTTTTCTGAAATCCAATTGGCTTGAGAGCCTACATAATCTACTTTTTTCCGCAACTCATAATCACGCGGCTCAAGCGCTAGGAGATCGAGGTAGAGGCTTTCTACAGCGTCTTTAAGTCTCTTCGCCCCCTCTATGTTTTTCTTTAACAACTCCTCCGTAGCGGATCTGCCCAACTCCCCTGCCACGTCTGCCACACCCATAAGGTATGTATATACATCAACGCCTAGCTCCTCTTTAGTGGGAAACCTACCCTCTTTAATGAATAAGTACAATGTGATTGCCTCAACATACTCTTGTAGTCCAGTTGCGGCGTTATTATAAAACATGGGCCATTCGTTAATTAATTTCTTCAACTTGGCAACAACATTCTCCATCTCACGTATAGCTTTTTCTGCTGAGACAAAATCTCTCCTAATTACGGAGTAGACTACAGCCTTAGAAAGCCGCGCAACTTTAATCGACGTCTGTATTACCTCGTCTTTCGCTTGTTCATATTGCCTTAATTCGTCGTATAAAGATTTGTTCTCTAACACAGTCGCGTTAGAGATGCAATATATAAACTATCTAGGCGATCCAAGCAAAAACCACCAGGGGATATAGAAGTAATATTGGAAACGGTAACGCGGGGCCGTAACCCCATCTTTTTAGAAATATCTTGACAGTTAGCAAAAGCCCTAGGTATATCAACGCCGCTCCTAGACCTAACGCTATAATAAATACCGCTCTTCCGTATTGTAGAAATCTCATGGCGATAAATGAAAGCGCCATGGAGTATACTACGAAATCCCCTACGCCAAGCGAAAGGTTGTCGAGTCTAACAACAAAGCCAAATAGGGGGTTGTCGGCCTTTCTCCCAGGCGTATTGACGGCGCCGTCTCTTAACTTCTGCACTATTCTGCCAAGAAGACCTTTGTTTACCATCAAGTAGTCGTAGATGGGTAGTGCGGTCAACAGAGCGACTATGGTTGTGGTTGGTAAAAGCCAAACAAACATAACTCCTGCAAGAGATCCGAGAAATCCAAGTAGAAGATCTCCTCTTCTCTTATGAATTAGATATACTGTAAAAATTCCGAATAGTAGGGAGGCCCACATTAGTCTAACTGCATTTACCTCATCTAGGAGGTTATTCCAATAGTATAGAATTACGTAAAACTGGAACACGCCAGTCGAAAGAACAAACCATATAATCGACAAGAGGAGTTTTAGTAATCTTCTACGTGGGAGAATTACATATATGAGTATAGTCGCCATTATGAGAAGGGCAAAGAATATAAAAGCGTTGTATAGAGTAGTTTGGTTATCCTCTGCGTTTACATATGGGGAGATCTCCACCGGCGGGCTCTCTATTCTGCCGTGAAGTATAGTAGGTGCTACGCCTATAAACACTGCTATAACCACGAGAAGCAACGCTGAAAGCACCACTATATGTCGTGGATTATTAATATGTTTTTAGACGGCGCTACGCAAAAATTTTTTAAGTTGGACTCTCGGCGTCTTATGCGGACGCTTTTAGAAAAGCTAGGGCCTCTCGCGAAAATTCTGGCAGAAATGGGTATAGACCCGCACCTACCCGTCTACTTACTAACGCCACGTATATTCACTATAGCGCCTAAGCTTGTGAATAAATTAGCAGACGCGTCATAGTTTAAAGCTTTTATTTCTTAACTAGCGGTGATGAAGAACTCGGGTCTGCGGATTTTGAAGAAGACATAGGCCGCTGAATGTTTTACACAATATATAGCGTAGCTATCTAAGTTTTATCTCAAACAGTACCCATGAAGTAAAGTATGGCTACAAGACAAGCCACGCCATTTAGAGTGTGGAGAGATTATAGGCTAGTTCATTGACGTCGGCAAGAGGCGGCCGTCGAAGTCCTGGCAGTGATAACTTTTAGAGAGGCCGTTATCTTAGTAATGCGTTGATTAGTCTAATTCCTTGTCTAGGCCTTTTGGCCAGTGCTATAAAGAGGGTTTTTGCGCCTAAGTTCTCCTCTATGAATTCTCTCAATATAGAATCCTCTATGAATTCAATAGGCGTGCGCCCCTTGGCTAATAACCTCTGGGCTAGTCTAAGTATCCTCTTTTGAAACTCCACCTGTCTAATTATTCTCCAGACTGCGCGGCGGTAGTTCCTCAGCGGATGTCTTGTCCCTAGCGCCTTGGCTAACTCTATTGCGGAAATTATGCCAGGTCTTATGCCCTCGCCTGTAAGAGGGTATATAAGCCCTGCGGCTTCGCCTATTCTGAAGCTTTCTCCATCATATAGCGTAATCTGCGGTACTATTGTAAGGGGGGCGGCTCTTATATCTATAACTCTACCCCCGCCCAACCACTTCTCTATAAACTCATAAATATATGGCACTGGGTTACTAACGCCGATAAATCCAGCGCCTATATTATAAACCCCGCCGTGTGGAAAAACCCAGTAGAAACCTATGGAGTCTTGTGGAAATATAAAGTAGGCTGTCTCGTCTTCGAGTTTTATGCCCTCTATGTAGGCTCTGGCAACATAGATTTTTTCACCAATGCTCTGATAGGGGCCGCCTGCCTTTACTAAAACCTCGGGCGTTTCTCCAGCTAAATTTTCGCCTCGCATAGACTCTACCCAAGCTTTTTTATTTACTATATACCACCTAGGCTTTAGATATGTCACCTCTCCAACTTCTTTACGCCAGAGGTAGAATTTGAACCGACGCACTTTGTCAACTACAAACTCTGGATCGACAAGCGGAGTTTCCACAGGCACAGCCTCGCCACACGCCTTGAAATATTGTCTAGATAATTCTACACCTACTGCCCTACTATATGTCTTTAAAAAGGCAGAGCCAGAGGGGCCTAGCCCAACTACTTTTACAACTGGCTTCATTAAGTAGACATTCCAGGCTCAAAAGTCCAGTCGTAATATTCTGCAAGTTCCTTCAATGCATTTTCCTCCTTGATTAAATCTCTAATAGAAAACACGCCATAGAGTCTACCGTCTTTAGTGACCACTAGATGTCTAATCCCATATTTTACAAACGCCTCTGCGGCTTTAGCGACGTTTTCATTTGCCTCAAGAGAAATCACGTTTTTTGAGGCTATGGTTTCACACGGCATGTCTAGATCTATCTCATGTGCCACAGCTCTGACAATATCACGTTCGGAGACCACACCGACTACTCTATAGGGGTCGCTGGGGTCTACAAGCACAACTAGGCCGACCTTCCTCTGCGCCATTAATTTAGCCACCTCTCTTATTGATGTAGACGGAAAAGCCTTAATTACGTCTGTCTTGGCAAAACTTCCGAGCATACATTTTATGTTTCTCCAGAGTTAAAAAAATTAGCTAGGCGGCAATTTCATTATCACCTTCCTAATAGTTTTTCCATCTGGTAGTTTAAAGAGGGCTATGACGACACCTGGTTTGCCAGGGGGCTGGAGAACCCATGCTTTAACTGGCTTTAGCCGGTATTTTCTCCCGCCGTATTCCACTTCGTATTCACGATCTAAGACCTCTTCCATACGTCAACTGCCATCTCTAGATATAAAGTTACAACCGAAAGTCTCGCCCTTTAGGACGGGGATGAGTTTAAGCTAGTAAACGTATTTTTCCATAGCAGAACAGTGAAGAAAAAGGCAAACAGCGGCGTATTCCAGATGGCGGGCAAGTCAACACGTAAGACTGCCCCAGCAGGGGGACGCCCCGGCGCGATACCCGCTCATTAACCCCAAAGAGGGACAACACCCGAGACCCCCATAGTGGAAATCCCGCCCTTTAGGGCGGGGAGGCGGGTCATTCTGTTTCTATAACGACGTCGGCTTCTACATCAGCTGGCTGATATATAGATTCTAATAATTCGCCAATGGGGCCTTTTATGTTTATTATAAACATTTTTTGTACGTAACGTCTGGCGTTAGAGATCGGCGTGCCTAAACACGCAACTCCTATGTCAAACGGCCCAAATTCTCTAGATACATCCTCCGCAGTCCAACTGCCCTCTAGCATAATCAACGCCACTCTATCTGAGAGAGATGCTACCTGATCTATAAGCGTTGAACCTTCAAAAGGCCCGACGATAACTAGATAGGGCGCTATGAATAACACATCGCCATGCCAACCACATGGATATGTAAATACCAACGCCCTATTTGGAGAGTATTGCATAATTTTCTCAAGGGCATAAGCCCGTTGTCTCTGGAGAAGTATAGTCATAGCCCGGTAGAGCTTTATAGTCTTTTCATCACGCCACTCCTTTGAATATAATATTCAGCTTTCTCACAAATCCCATTAGTACTAAAGCTTTATAATCATAAGCCACAACATTATACGTGTCTATTAGATCGCCATTTGTAGTAGTGATGGGACATGTCGACGTTGGAAAGACGTTACTACTTGACAAAATTAGGGGCACTTCTGTGGCGTATAGAGAGCCAGGCATGATTACGCAACACATAGGAGTGAGTTTTGTCCCATGGCAGGCTGTGGAGAGGTTCGCAGGTCCCCTAGTGGATAAGCTAAGGCTGAGAGGTAAGATCTGGATACCGGGCTTCTTATTTATAGATACGCCGGGCCACGCCGCGTTTTCAAACTTACGCAGACGTGGAGGTTCTGTCGCAGATTTAGCTATCCTTGTGGTAGATATCACCTCAGGGCTTGAGGAGCAAGGGGTGGAGTCTCTTAAGCTCATCCAGAGCAGAGGCGTGCCGTTTATAATCGCTGCCAATAAACTAGATAGGATATACGGCTGGAAGTCTGTAGAAAATAGGCCGTTTTTATTCGCAGTTGAACAACAAGAGTGGCATGCAATAGCAACGCTCGAGGAGGCCATTGGCAAATTGATAGATCAACTCTCACGTTTTGGAATAGAGGCTGATCGATACGACCGTGTTAGAGATTTTTCAAAACAAGTCCCCATAGTGCCTACAAGTGCTGTAACTGGCGAGGGAATTGCCGATCTGTTGCTAGTTCTAGCTGGAGTCAGCCAGAGGTTTATCCCTAGAGAAAAACTCAGTGTAAGCTACGGGCCTGCAAAAGGCGTCGTTATGGAGGTAAAGGAGGAAAGAGGGCTCGGCGTCGTGGCTGACGTGATTTTATATGATGGCGTGTTGAAAAAAGGCGATGTAATAATTACGGCGGGTATAGATGGGCCAAAGGAGACTAAGGTGCGTATGTTAATTATGCCTAAGCCTCTCGATGAAATGCGCGACCCAGAAGATCGTTATATGGCTGTAGAAGAGGTCAAGGCGGCCGCCGGCGTACGAATAGTAGCAGACGGACTCGACGGCGTTGTGGCAGGAGCGCCTATATTTGCTGTGTGGGATCTCCAAGATATTCAAAAAGTTGTCCAACTTGTCAGGGAGGAGATTTCGGAAATAAAAATAGAGACAGATAGAGAGGGCGTTATAGCTAGGGCAGATACCTTCGGCACTTTAGAAAGTATGGTTCTCTTCCTGAGACAACAGGGGGTCCCAATTAGGAGGGCAGATGTGGGACCCCCGACCCATAAAGATGTGGTGGAGGCTGTGTTGAGCAGAAGAAAAAATCCGACATATGGCGTGATATTGGCCTTTAATGTGAAGATACCCCCGGAGGTGGAGAGAGAGGCTATGTCGTCTGGCATAAAGATAATCAGGGGAGAGATACTATATCGGATATTTGACGAGTATATCAAATGGTCTCAGGAGGTTAAAACCAAGACTATAGAGCAGATACTGTCGCAAATGACTAAACCGGGCAAAATACAGATTTTACCTGGCTACGTCTTTAGGAGGAGTAACCCTGCAATTGTAGGCATTAAGGTATTAGCTGGCACAATTAAGCCAGGTGTGACGTTGGTTAAAGATGGGAAGGAAGTAGGTAGGATTATGCAAATTCAGAAATCTGGCAAACCCATAAACGAGGCTGTTGTAGGAGATGAAGTTGCCATATCTATCCACGGCGATATAATTGTGGGGCGGCAGATAAGAGAGGGCGATGTGCTATATGTCTATGTGCCAGATGAACAAATACGCCAATGGCTCTTTCAGTATAGGCAGTATCTACGGGATGATGAGCTGAAGGCTCTTGAAGAATATCTAAAGTTGAGAAAAAGGTAAAAAATACAACAAAGACTCCACAATGCTCAAAGAGTTTAAGCTCAGGTACGAAGGTGTTTTACTCCATTTTGGCACAGGAACAATAGAGAAGAGTAAGAACTACCTACACCAGTTTGAAAAAGTTGTAATCGTCACTGGGAGGTCGTCAGCTAAGACATCCGGCGCCTTAGATGATGTAGAGAGAGTATTGAAGGAGCTTGGCGTTAAGTATGTGTTGTTTAACAAAGTTTCGCCAAACCCCTGGGCAAGTCAAGCGGAGGAATTAGCTAAAGTCGTATGGGAAGAGGGGGCTGATGCAGTAATAGCCATAGGAGGCGGAAGCCCAATAGACGTCTCTAAGATTGCAACTATAATTGTTGCAAACGGCGGAAAGGTATACGACTATGTCAGAGGCGTTAAAAAAGCAAAAAGAATGATACCTCTGATAGCAGTAAATCTCACCCATGGCACAGGTACAGAGGTGGATAAATGGGCCGTAGTTACACTTGATGACACCAGAGAGAAAATAGGTATAGCGGCGCGGTACCCAGATTTGTCTATAGACGACCCCACATATACTTTAACACTAGACGAGAGACAAACGATCTATACATCTCTAGACGCCTTTTATCACTCTTATGAATCCGCCACAGCTAAGACTTCAAATCCTCTATCGCAGTCGCTTGCCGAAAGTGCAATAGGCACAATAGCTGAAACTTTGCCTAAGTTGGCAGAAAACTTGAGAGATTTAGCGCTTCGCTATAGAATGCTCTATGCATCTATGATTGCAGGAATTGCCATAGATATGGCGCGTACACATATAATACACGCCATAGAACATGTATTAAGCGGCCTAGAGCCCAAGCTACCACATGGCTGTGGATTAGGGTTACTGGGCCCGCGCGCAGTTTATTACATACATAAGGCGGCGCCTGAACTCTCAGCCCGTCTTCTCAGACATATAAACCCCCATATAAAGCCTACTATAGATAGCGCCGCTGAGGCAGAAAAAACAGTTGCAAAATTCCAGGAGGAGATAGGCCTTAGAGAGAGACTAAGCGACTACGGCTTCACCGAGAGAGATGTAGCAAATATAGCCGAGAGAGTCTTTACAACTTTTAGAGAGTGGATAAATACCACAGCTCCTTTAGAGGTGACAAAAGACGTAATAATCGACATATTAAAAAGCGCGCTCTAGTGCGGGGGGTGGGATTTGAACCCACGCAGGCCTACGCCACAGGGTCTTGAGCCCTGCCCCTTTGGCCTGGCTCGGGCACCCCCGCTGTATATTATATTTTTAGAGACTTATAAGCTTTCTATCGCTGCTTTCAACGGCTCAACAAGTTTTTCATAGGGGTCTTTTAATGCAGATATGTAGAAAACGCCGCATGCGCCTAGTTTTTTCACAACCTCGTCCCCTTTGAATATAAGCCCCTTTATCTTCACTAAATCTATTTTATTCCCAATAACTACAGATCTCCTATATGGCTTTACTAATCTACTTGTCAAATGTTTCTCAATATCTAACAACGCATATAGGGTACTTACATCCGTTACGTCATACATAAAAATAGCGAGATCTAAATAAAATGGCCAAGCCTTAGCAAGCGCCTCGGCTATCTCCGTTGCCGAGTCGCCTGGGATATCTAAAATACACATAACTACGCTATTTATAACTCCTCTATAGATCCCAGGCCTAAGCGTGGTCTTTGGCTGGACTGGGACGCCTATAAGTCTGTAGATATATGTTGTTTTCCCAACGCCGCCTACGCCGAGAACTGCCGCCAAAAGACATCTCATTTACAGACATTGCGTACAGTCGCCTCCAGTTCTAAAAGTGCGTAGTATTGTTGATCTGTTATAGAAATGGCGGGGTTTACTCTCTCAACACTTCTTATCGCATCGTCAGCTTTCATACATCTCTTAACTATTAGATAAGCTGCTAGTGCCGTCGGCGTCCTCCCCATGCCGCCGACACAATGGACGACTACAGACCCCCTCTTGATCTCCGTCTCTATCACTTCTACAAGCTCGTCGAGATCTCTAGGAGGATATCCGTCGGGAGTTGGCCAGTGGATCCATTTAACGCCTTTTTCTGCCAGCGTCTTTCGGAACTCTGGCAGAGACCACCTGCCGTAGTATTCAATCTCCCAAGACTCTGTGAGTGAGATCACAGTCTTAACGCCAAGCGAAGCCCATCTCTCTATATCCTCTTGCCTCGGCATACATGATCCAGCTAGTTTAGGCTCCACCCAGTAGGGACACTCCATCTTGGTCTTTTTCCTCAAGCCCATTTTATTAATTTCCTCTCTAGCAACGACATAAGAGCATATGTGGCTACACCGGCGCCGCTTAGCGTCAAAATTGCTGCATACATTTGTAGATAGTCAAGCCTATGCCAACTGTCGTAGATCAAGGCCCCGAGCCCGTCGGTTAAGGCAAGACTTTCGGCTATAAAAGAAACCGAATATGCTGTATTAAACGCAATTTTAAGACCAGTCAATATGCCTGGTAACGCAGATGGCATAACGACATATTTAACTATATCGCGTCGACCACCCCCCATTATATGTATCAACGTGGCTAGGTCACGTGGAAATCTCTGCGTCCACTCCATTACTGAAAGCGCAATGGGGTAAAACGCTATTAGTGACATAAGTACAATTTTACTTGTCTCAATACCAAAGAGGTGTAGTAATATTGGGAGTAGCGCAACGTGGGGTATTGGATATGTGAGAAGTATGGCGGCTCTTAATAGATTTGCGCTTACTCTCTCAGAAAGCCATGTAGCGGCAAGACCCCCCACAAAACCTATAACAAGCGCTATTGCTACCGATATAAAGACCCTAGCCAATGTTGCAACGAGGTTTCTTAACAATATCTGTGCATCCTCCGCCATATATATCACCACGTCTGTAAACAGAGGGAGATATGGCTTGTTTATCACATACGCCAAAATTTGCCATAGTATAAATAGGGCAACTAAAGCCGTTATATAGTATTTCATTTCTTAAACGCGGACTTCACAACCTCGGTCAGCTCCTCCGCTTTTGTATAATCGCCTGGCTTTAAAACCGCAGTAATTTTCAGCGGGGGGCCGTTGACTACATATATCTCACCGCCAAGATCTATTGCGTCTTGTACATTATGTGTTATTACAACCATGACTTTGCCAACCCCCCTAAGTATTTGTATAAGCTCGCGCCTGTAGTCTATATCGATCATTGAGAAAGGCTCGTCGAGAAGCCACACGTCAGCCCCAGAGGCCATCGCCCGCGCCAGTAATACCTTCTGTTGCTCGCCTCCAGAGATCTCGCGGGGATATCTCTTAAGGAGGTCCGATATCTCCAATATTTCAGAAACTTTGTGGACGGTTTCCCTTATTTCCCGCTCTGGCTTCTTGAGAAGCTTAAGTGGCAACGCTATATTTTCCTCTACAGTCATCCAGGGGTACAAGCCGCCGGATTGAGGTATGTAGGCGATTTTGCCACGTAATTCATCTGGGGGTTTTCCCAATATTTCGACAATGCCTTCTGTAGGTTTTAAAATCCCGGCGGCGATTTTTAACAACGTCGATTTTCCACATCCGTTAGGCCCCAGTATAATTGTCAAGCTGTTAGAAAACTGGGCTGTAAAATTTTGTAATACGACGGGGCCGCGCCTATATTTGAAGTAAACCCCTCTGAAGTCAATCACGTGACGCAAGCTTCATATCTAGGCGCTTGTTTTACAAGCCCCTTTTTCACAAGCCAGTTAGTTGCGTCGTCAAATATCTCACGAGGCATCTTAACTATATGCGCTTTCCATACTATTGTATGTTGTTTAAACTCCGCCGGCAGTCTCAACTTCTCTGCCAAAATATCTCTATACTTCTCAGGATTGGCGTTGTATAGATCAACTGCCTTGTTTAAAGCTGTGACAAGTTTCTCCACCGCCCTCCGCCCCTCTGGCGTATTTAGAAGCCTCTCGCTTGCCACAAGCACAACTAAGTCTCTATGTCTGGCTATTAAAGTGGCGTTTTTCATTATGGCCAAAGTGCCCCATGGGTCTGGTAAAACTGCGGCATCTACCTTACCCTCTATAAGGAGTTGATATCTATTGGCTATGCTTGGGACATCAACAAATTCAACATCGCCCTTGACGATTTTCGAAGCTACATATTCAATAATTGTATTTTTTGAAATAGCTACGGTCTTTATATTACGGACGCCGGGCGCTCTTACATAGTAAAATCCGACGTTAGAATCTGTCTCGTTTAGACAACAGACAAAGCCTACGATTTTTATAGGTACGCCATTTCCAATTAACATAAGCGCGCCGACTGGGTCGTGAACAGCGACGTCTACCTGCCCCGCGACAATAGCCGAATCTCTATCTCTGGCAGAGCCAAAGTATATAAGCTCGACGTCTAACCCCTCCGCTTTGAACAAGTTTTCTTTTTCTGCAACTACAAAAGGTAGCGCATCTACTATCGGCAATAAACCCACCTTAATCTTAGGCGGAGGTGGTACAAAAGGTTGGAAGAAAAATAGAAATAAAATAGCGGCAATAATTATAACAACTAGAAGAGATATCCACTTTGCCATATGTGGCGCTTGGTCTAGTTTTTAAAACTTAAAGAGCGTTGAAA
This sequence comes from Pyrobaculum islandicum DSM 4184, assembly GCF_000015205.1. Classification (NCBI taxonomy): domain Archaea; kingdom Thermoproteati; phylum Thermoproteota; class Thermoprotei; order Thermoproteales; family Thermoproteaceae; genus Pyrobaculum; species Pyrobaculum islandicum. The sequence goes on from NC_008701.1 coordinate 1,460,338, forward strand.
AAACGCGTAGACCGGCGGCTTCTCCAACTAGCAACATCCCAAGAGCTATGGAGATAAAACCTACAGCGTATTCCAACCTCCTACCCCAAGAAGCCCACTTTATACTCTTTGTGGCACGGCTAGCCCCGCGTCTAAGCGTCTCTACAAGAAGATAAACTACGGTTGCAAGACCAGTAGCATATGCCAATGTAGAGACAAATAGCGCAAGATAATCTCTACTTAACGCAGACGCAACAAAATTTGCCACTACAACCGCTCCAAAAAACGGCGCTATGCACGGCGTCCAAACGGCGCCTAGAGACGCGCCAAGAGTTAAATCGCCTATCTTGCCAACGCCTCTTCTAGATGCCTTGTAAGCAGATGTCTGAAATCTAGAAGTCCACAGTACAAAGGCCTTATTTAACCTTTCAACAACTAACACCAAGCCCATGGCGATTAACACAACGCCGCCTACGGCGTACAGTACCGTGTTGGTAACCTCCCCTATCCAAGAGGCTAGAGCTGTAACAACAGTTGCCAAAGTAGCAAAAGAAAGAACCATACCTATTAACACCAGGGGAAGACTACGCCTCGCCAAATATGTCGTAGCTGCGATTGTAAGAACAGGCAAGACGCATGGCGAAAAGACACTCACAGCCCCCGCTATAAAAGACGCCGTGAGTTGTAAGACTAAAATAGGAGGTCGCATAGAAGGCGGGGAGGTTTGGAAGTTCTCGCCGTATGCCGCTTTTATAAACTTAAGGAATGTCGCCGGGTCTGTCGCGCCTATCATTATAAATGTGGTATGTATCTCCCCGCCTCTTACAAAACCCATTATGACTGTAGGGGTGCCAATCACCGGTATCTTCTGCGTGCCCGAAGTCTTTTGTACAAAGAGAGAACCGCCGTAGTATAAATATACTTGGCCGTCTGTCACTACATCTAAACTACGCAGAGGATATTTAGACAAGTCTATTGCGACTAGTTTAATATTTTCTAACGCCTTAACCACTTGGCCGTCGGTAAAAACCTGCGTTTTTAGATACATACAGCCGGGACAGTCGGGCTGATGTATAAAAATCAAGACAGGCCCCTCCCTAATCGCGTTTTTGAAATCTTGGCTTGAATAGACGTCTACAAAATGGAGCTGACCTATCTGTAGCGCTAGTATAAACGCGGATATTAACAATGGTACTATTAACGACTTCACATTTTTCAAACACGTCTACCATTTTTAAAACGTGATTGTAGAAAAAATCGTCACGGGGCCCTTAGCCACAAATTCATACTTGGCGTGTAAAGACGATGTATGCATAGTGATAGATCCGGCAGACGCCGAGCCTATAATACAAGCGCTGAGACGGAGAGGCATTGTCGCAGTGGTGGCGACGCATCTCCATTTTGACCATGCGGCTGGCGTTAGACGCGTCGTAGAGTTATTTAACGCCCCTTTTTACGCTCATCCAGCCGACTGGGCCGTATATAGGGAGATAAACGAGGTGGCACTTGAATGGGGGTTTGAAATCCCAGATATCCCAGAGCCAAAGCCCATCCCGGATAGACTCTGGATTTTTGAAGTGTGGCACACGCCTGGACACACGCCAGGGTCTATAACTTTGGTAGCCGACGGCGTTGTGTTTACCGGCGATACGCTCTTCAAGAGTTCTGTAGGTCGTACAGACCTACCGCTGGGAGATTGGGACGCTCTTGTACAGTCTATATGTAGGCTTTATACGCTCCCGAACTATTACGTAGTATACCCAGGCCACGGCCCTAAGACTGACATCGGCTCCGAGGCGTCTAAAAACCCCTTTATAAATATCTCCATTTGTAAAAGTGGGGTGCCCCGCAATCCATATTAACATTACTGCTATGAGAACACAATGCAGACCGCTGTGAGAGCAAAACTTTTGCAGTATCCTCCCCCTCCAATACTTACGCCACAGCTTATCACAGCCGTTTCGTTAATCTCGACAAGGCTTTACGGCCTTTTCGACCTCGGCGTCTTTATTGCAAAACTTGTTGAGTCGGGTATACAGAAATGACGAAAAACTCGACCCTTGCTGGCTATATATTGCGCTTCCAAACGGTTATAAACACTTCGCATATTTCTCAAACGACGTCCCAGACGCGGCAGTATATGCCACACTTTATCCAGACCCCTACTTAGGGGCATTATTTATCGCAGCCTCTGGCAGAAGAGCTGCCTTTAGGCCGCTGGGAAACGACTATCTAGACGGGCTGTTTGAAACGCTAGCCCAAAGCGAGGGCTAGAATATCCACGTATCTAACTACGTGGAGTATGAGGTATATCAAAACAAACACGTAGTAGACAAAGAGTATATTGTAAAGAGACTAAAGGCGATGTTACCCAGAGAAGCAACGTATGAAAAAGACGCCTTATTAGGCGTCCTTGTGCCAACTATGCCACAGGCCTTGCTCACAGACCCCCAGCTGATGAAGATGATCTCGTTGGGTTTAATGGAGTATAGAAAAACCACTATTGTGCCGACACAACTACTGGTCTCTTTACTTGGAATGCTTTTTTAAGAAGGTAAAGAAATAGTGACGTGAGAGTAGTCATCCTTGGCGGGGGGATAGCGGGCGTATTCACTGCATATTTCCTCAAGAGAAGGGGCTTCGAAGTTGTCGGAATAGGCGGCGAGGTTACATATCCCACGGCATCTTTAGTATTAACGCTATCTATGCCGCATAAAGAGGATGTGGAACTTGCCAAAAGAAGTCTCGAGATTTATAGAGAATTTGTAAACCCTAGAGAGGTTACGTCAGTAGATATCCTCCCGAGGTGGGTAGATTTATCTAAACTAGCCGTCCCTCACGAGGTTGTCGACGCGATAGACGGCATACGACTGAGCCAAGACGAGGTTGCTGTGATAACAAAAGACTATCTCATCCCTGTTAGAAAAGTCGTGACAAAGTTAAGGAGGGAATTAGGTTTTGTAGACTCCTACGGGTTGTTGAAAATCAAAGATAGAAAAGCCTATGTAGTTGTAGATGGGGAGAGAGTAGAGGGTGACGTAGTGGTATTAGCAGCCGGGTATAGAAACAATATATTGGCACAAGAGGCCGGCGTATCTCTCCCACTGGCCCCTTATGAATGTTACGCCGTGGTATATCTAGTTGGTAGAAAAGTGTGGAGATATAGCATCGGCGATTATATACTGGGTTGGTATGGAAGACCTCTTTCGCCTCCTTTATATATAGCTGGAGATGGCTGTGGACGCTATGGACAAGGGCCGCCTCCTGGCTATATGCAGAAAATCACTAACTTGATAAGACAGAGGGTGGGACATATATTTCCGCTCTACTTAAAGACTGGGTATTGTGAAATAGGCCCCCACGGAGGGCCCATCTATGGCAAACACCCGGAGGTAGAAAATCTCTATGTGATAGGGGGGCTCGATGGCTATGGCAGCATGGTTGGACCTGCGCTAGCGGAGCGGCTTGTGGAATTAATCGCCGGCCGTGGGGCGGAAGATGTCTATAGACTTGAGAAATACTTTGGTATACAAGTGTCTAACCCGTGCAATATAGCTGAACGACACGATTGGAGCGCCGTTTTACTACGTAATGCTTAAAAAGATGGAGAAAAAGTCCAACGTGGCTAAAGAAAGAGAAAAAATGATCCTTATCTCCTTCCACGTACCTCAATCATATGTAGAGATTTTAGACGAGCTTGTAAAAATGGGGTTCTACCCCAGTAGAAGCGAAGCTATTAGGGCGGCATTGAGAGAGCTTTTAAATAGATATAAACTAAACGGCGTCTAAAATTTATAGCCCCAACCTGTCCCACACCCGGTGAATGGGTTAGCATCGGCGCTTATAGCCACTCTGGCTTTTTCTATAAACGCGCCGCTTGTACACGCTGCGTCAAAGAAAGGAGCAAACTCATTTGCCCTAGTGGCCATAAGAAATATCACAGCGCTTTTATTACTTCTGCCATTTGCAGATTTTAGAGTGGCTCTATCTACCCTCCTTGTCGTTTTATCTTCTGCAATTTCCGGACCGGGCCTAGGCGACTACTTCTACTTTAAAGCGATATCGCATAGCGGAGTAGCTGTAGCTGTGACTATAGGCTACACCTATATTTTCACGACACAGTTTTTCTCTGCACTAATGGGGGTAGAGCCGGTGAGATCTGGCGCTTTACTAGGCGCTCTTTTGGCGTTTCTAGGAGTTGTGATTACATTAGGCGGCAGACCTAGAGGCCCTGGCGTATTATACGGATTTATAACATCGCTGTTATGGGGTTTTGCATCAGCTCTCTTAGGAATGGCGGCAAAGGAAACGTCGCCGTATACAATCGCCGTGGTTAGATCTGCCGTGTTAAGTCTAATCTTTATTCCGTTTTCAAAAATCCGCACTATCTCTACATCCGGCTTGATATATGCCGTCTTATCTGGCGCAATAGGCCTGGCCTTGGGCTCTCTTGCGTTTATCTACGCAATGGCTTACGTCGGAGTTGCAACTACCGTCATAACTACATCTCTAACGCCAATACTCTCTCAAATTTTTGACAGAGCTATCAACAAGACCTCTATCTCTCCGAAATATATATTAGGCGCTTTACTAGTCGGACTTGGAATTGCCACAACTGTGATGATTAACTAGACGGCTGATGTTTGAAGAACTGACGACGGGCTGAATATTATGTCTGTTTCTTTAACTCTGCTAATTTCCTGTTTATCTCGTCTAGCAACTGATCTTTTGTCTTCCCCTCGGTTGATATACCTAGGGATTTTGCCATCTCGACAATTTTCTGGTCTATCTCCTCCCTCTTTTCAACTTTCCTAGGCTCCTCTTCTACGCCAGAAGCGGCCTTTCTAAACTCCCTAATGGCCTCTCCCAACCCTCTCGCTAGAGAGGGCAGTTTGGAGGGGCCCCAGATGAGAATTATGACGATAGCTATAAGAACAACAAGCCACTCTTGTCCGGCTAATATTAAGTACATAAGCCTTAGTGAGTAGTCCTTTATTAATTTTATGCCGCCTCTCCCTAGGCGCAACAGCTTAGAGACTTTCTCCTAGCCCACGCCTTCACCGGTATCCAAGAGCGTGGGGGTCATCGGGCATGGGAGACGGCGATGTGGCCTTTTCGTGAGTGCCCTGAGATAACAAATCGGGGTACTTTCCGCGAAGCTCTTTGTAGAGGGCCTTCCTAAGCGTAATGCGGTCCTCCGTTCTGTTTTGAAAGTCCCACAAATTCGGCCACGATTTCCCTATACGCCCTTTCGAATCCTTAAGGGTGTTGAACTTACACCAGCCCCAGCCACGCGCTAAAGACAGCGACAGCGCGGATCAACGTGTACATACCCTCCTTCTATTTCTTCCGCCGTTTTTGTCACGGTTATGCTTTTTACCGCCTCCCTTCTCTTCTTCTCTCACGAGAAGATGTGGATTAAAAGGTAGCTGAAACGGCGGTGGGGCTTTTAGGGCTGGCGGTACACGCCGTCTCCGGCGTAGGAACGCTTGGGCTGGGCCGCTGGAGAGCAACGACACACTTACGCCGTCTATAACCCAAGTAGCTTTTTAATATCGACTTCAGTAAGTTTTGTGGAATCTAAACCGCCTCGCGACAAGGAAATGCCTCTGTGGGAACATTTAGCCGAATTAGGCACGCGGCTTAAACGTGTGCTTATAGCTTTTGCCGTAGTTTTTATCCTCATGTGGATGCCCGCCCCAGATCTAAGCGGAGGAAATCCGTTGAGTATAGCCACTTCTTTTTTCATAACTGGAGAGTATAACCCATTTGCATATTGGGTATTTATGCAATCTATTAACCCACTTTTAGAGGGTCTCAACAGAACTGGGTATGTTAGAATTGCTTTAATCGCCGGCGAGGTATGGAATCCGCTTGCGGCTGTAATGTACTCCTCGCTTTATCTAACGGCACTTGTGGTATTTCCATATTTCGTATATCAAATGTGGCTTTATATACAACCGGCTCTCTACCCACACGAAGAGAGAGCTGTGAAAAAGTATCTATGGATTGCCCTACTTCTGTTTTATGCCGGAAACCTCTTCGGGATATTGATCATATATCCCTCCCTCTTTAGATTTGTCGTAGGTCTGGCACAAGTGATTAAGGTAGAGCAGATCTTCAGCGTGGCGTCTGTGGTAAGTACTTGGATCCAGATTGCCTTCTGGACTGGAGTGATCTTCGAGACGCCCATTGTGATGGCTATATTGTCTGAGATCTGTCTCTTAAATCCCTGGACGTTAGCAGAATACAGGCCGTTAGTATATGCGGCGGCACTAATTTTAATTGCCATGGTGACGCCAGATACTACGCTCATATCTACATTTCTCACGTTTATACCCTTCGCTATACTTTTTGAAATTGGACTAATCTGGAGCAGGAGGATTGTCCGCAAGTGCCCCGATGTTCAACGTCGGCGGTAAAGGCCGTATAGATAGAGGAGTTTTGGCGTAGAGGACCAACCGCCGGGCACTTGTTTTATAAAGCCCCACTTGGCTAAATAGCCGAGTTGCCATGTCGTGATGTGGTCAAGGATATAACTATGGCTTAAAACGCTTTGAGAAGCCAAATCTTCGAAAAAGTCTATATCTAGGTTTAATATTTCGCCTACGCGTTTTAACGCATCCCAGAACCTTGGTTCTGTAGGTGTAGAGTTTTCTTCGACTGTAGCTTTAGAAAGCGTGATCTCGCCTCTTCTAATTGATACATCGCCTGGCGTTTTTATATAACGTTCCCTTAGATAGGGCGGGGCAGATGAGTGAAATATTATGTCGCCAGGTAACTCGAGGGGTTTTACAACTATTAACTGCACCTCTGCGCCGAGCTCTTCTGCACGTTCTGCCAAAAAATGAGCGTATTCCCCATAGCCATAGCGGAGATCCACCGCCACTGGGGCAATACCTACTGACAACACCGCAAGTGTTGCGACTATGGGGTCTGGGCGTGGGGTAAAACAACTTCCGGCGGCTACGCCGTATGGTAATATGCGGGCTAGCCACATATCCTCAAGTGGTAGTTGTCCAAATAACAAGACGTTGTCAAGGACGTCAAGTCCTAAGTCTATTTGGTCTTGTAGAGCGCCAAATATCTCCACGCCGTATATCCTCTTGACAGCTTTGGCAAGTATGCAGAAGGAAGAGAGACGTGGAGAGGGCGGCGGGTTTTTACAACGTGGCGAAACAATTGCGCGTACATCTCCCAAAGTATGTATTGACTCGCTATAGTCTACTATTTGTAGAATCACAGAGTTTTTATAAAGTCTCGCATTTTAAAAGCCATGAGTGTCGTAGGTATCAGGTTTGATTATATACATGCTGAGAGATTTGGAGCCCCGCCTCCAGGCGCCCAGTTACAAATGAATGTACAAGTTATGATAGAGGGAGAGAGAGCTGTAAAAAGAGGTGGCACGATAGAGTTACCATTTACGGTAAGCATAGCCTCTAGCCCAAGTGTAGTTACAGTGACTATCAGAGGCACTGCAGTGATACAGGGCGAGGTAGATGTGAAAAATCTCCCGCCGCAAGTGGCAGGGCCTATAATGCAAGCCGCCTTGTTTGAGGCGGCGCTTGTCATGAGGGAGTTGGGCTTTCCACCGCCGCTTCCCATACAGCCGCAGTCGCAACAGACGCCGCATTACGCGTGATGAGCCAACCCCGGCACTGAGTTGTGAAGTAGTTTTAGAATGCTGATATATCTCGTACTACTCTCGCGCGCAGTTTATGCATTAATGTGGTTCTACATCGCGCCTGTGATACCTATGATGTTGAGAGAGTTTAACGTAGACCCAGCTCTAGCGGGTGTTTTACCTGCGGTTTTTATAGTTGGCGCAAAACGGCACAGCTACCGGCAAGTTTTATAGGCGCTAAATTCGGCCATAATAAAATCGCCGGAATTGGCTTGATAATCTTCGGCATATCGTCTATAGCCGTCGGCCTCTCCCCCAGCTGGGAGTGGGCGTTGTTTTTTAGGGCACTGGGCGGCTTAGGCGCTGGCCTCTTTTTTTCTACAGCAGGCGCTGTGCTTAGTTCTTAAACCTGACGCCGTTGGTTCTATCCTAGGTTGGTATAACGCTTCTTTTAACCTAGGCGGCTTTCTGGGTTACTACTGGGGCTATGTAGCGTCGTTAGTCGGATGGCGTATTGCAATAGCAATACCAGGGGTTATTTCGGCGGCTTTCGGAGCTATGCTTTTAAAAAGCGCGAGCTTAAAAAGTGAGACATCTATCAGTTGGAAAACTAGTGTATTTGGCCTAGCATCTTTCCCCTTCTGGGGGGCCGTATATGCAGCTAATAGTCTCACAGCTACGTGGCTACATTTATTCCGCGGCATGGAAGAGAGTTATGCAGGCGCAATTTCGTCGGCGTCTATGCTGTCGGGATTTTTCGGCGGGGTGTTTGGAAGGCTTTACGATAGAACAAAAAACAAAAGACGCTTGCTACTCTACACTCCGATTTTTGCATCTATTGTATATTTAGCAATGCCAGATACGCCAATAGAGGCGGCGCCTCTTCTCGTATTTATATACGGGGCTTCATTTTCTGCATACATAACCGCTGTATATGCCACAGTATCAAAGGTTTCTAGAAATCCTGCATCTGCCCTAGCCGTAATCAATGTTATAAATATGGCTCTCGGTCTTCATTTTAGCTACGCTTTCTCTTTACTTATGGCCTTTTCGCCTACATATCCCTGGCTTCTACTTTCGGCACTAGCTTTTTTATCTGCTATAGCGACATATATAGTCATAAATATGCTAAAGATTTATTAATATTTCGATTAACACAGAAAGTGAGGGTAGTTATAGCGCTGGGGGGCAATGCGTTTAATCAACCTGGCGAGCCTATAAATCAGGAGACTCATTTAAAAAACGTCGATCTAGCGGCAAGAGTAATTGCTAAAGTCGTACAAGAGGGACATCAAGTCGTTATAACACATGGCAATGGCCCGCAGATTGGATATCTTGCCGAATTACAGAGGGGGGATGGGGCGTTTAAACTAGACGTCTTAAACGCGGCGACCCAAGGTATGTTAGGCTACTTTATAGTTTCTGCTCTCGACAGGTATTTAGGCTCTGGGAGGTCTGTAGCTATTGTTACCCGCGTGGAGGTAGATTGCAACGACCCCGCTTTTAAAACTCCGACAAAACCTATAGGGCCTGTGTATTCTGAAGAACAAGCTATTGAGTTAGCGAAGAGATACGGCTGGATATTTAAACAAGACCCAAGGGGAGGGTGGCGGCGGGTTGTGCCATCTCCTACACCACGTAAGATCTTAGAAGTAGATGTGATAAAACAGCTTTTAGAAAGCGGCTATGTCGTAGTTGCAACCGGCGGAGGCGGCATACCTATGTGTAATGGCGTAGGCGTAGAGGGAGTTATAGACAAGGATTTAGCTTCTTCATTACTAGCAATAGAGCTGGGTGCAGATTTCCTCGTCATACTCACAGATGTAGATGGCATTTATATAAACTTCAAAAAGCCTAGCCAGAGGAAGCTTGACGTTGTAAGAGTTGATGAGCTGGAGAAGTATATGTCTGAAGGACATTTTCCGCCGGGCTCTATGGGGCCTAAGGTACAGGCGGTTATAAATTTCGTACGTAAGACTGGCAAAAAAGCTGCTGTTGGCGCATTAGAAAGAGGCTATGAGGTGTTTAAGGGGATTAGCGGCACTCAAGTTGTGCCGTAGAATTCGCTAAACGGCTTCTCAAACTCCTCACGTCTTTGTAAATCTCTAATTTTCACAACGCCTTTTTCAAGCTCCTTTTTCCCTATAATTATCAAATACCTAGTGCCTATCTTTAGTATGTACTCGAAGACTTCTTTTAGGTTCTTCTCGCCGAGTTCTACCACAACACTGTAGCCGGCGGAACGGAGTCTCTTTGCTATAGCAACTGCGTATGGGTACGCGTCGTCGTCAAAGATATATATGTAGTAGTCCAACGGCTTCTCTACGCCTTCAAGTCCCACCGCCTCCATTAGTCTCTCCACGCCTATTGCAAAACCGAGAGCCGGCATTTTAACGCCACTGTAGAGCTCTAAAAGGTCGTCATAACGTCCTCCGCCTCCTACAGCTAGTTTGTACTCTCCAGCAAATGCCTCAAACACCATGCCTGTGTAATAGTCTAACCCTCTGACTATAGACATATCAAATCTAAATTTGTCTAGCGATACGGCAGCTTCTAAATATTTCAATAATTTGTTATAGAAAGACCCCAGGCCGCTGTCTAGTTTAGTTATGACATTAACCGCCTCTTCTATTGACATCTCCTCGGCTATGTCATATATACGCTCTGCCGTATCAAGCGAAACGCCGCCTTCAGCCATTAACTTTATCACCTCTTCTCTTGAGAGTTTAAGCTTCTTATCTAATGCACGGTAAATGACATCTCTATATGCAGAAACTCCTAATCTCTCAAGCAACTTGTCTACAACTCTTCTATCGTTGATTTTAACAATATAACTCCTTGCACCAACTGCGTCAAGAGCTTGTGTAAATACTTGAAGCACTTCAGCGTCCGCTCTAGGGCTCGCCGAACCTATTAGCTCTATCCCAAATTGATAAAACTCTCTATATCTGCCGTGTTGCGGTTCGTCGTAACGAAATACCTTAGTGAAATAGTACCACCTTATTGGTCTGGGAAGGCTGAGGTTATAAGAAATGACACGGGCAATAGGGACCGTCATGTCGAATCTAAGCCCTAGGTCGCGGCCTGCTTTATCTTTGAAGTAGTATATCTCATTCACCACCTCTTGGCCGGCTTTTTTCGCGAGTACTTCAAAATGTTCTACCACAGGTGTTTCAACTCTCCTGTATCCAAAGGCCTCAGCTACTTTAGACAACGTCTCCTCCATATGTCTAAGCGCATAAAACTGCGGCGGAAGCCAGTCTCGCATCCCGCGTGGGGGTCTTCTTAAATAGTCTGGAAGGCCGCTCATAAAACCACCCTCTCTACAACTTCTCGTGATATATAGACTCCATGTTGTTTCACAGTAGATATAATCCTTGGAAATAGCTTGTTAGACATGCCTATATACTCCGGCGGCGTAACACCAGGTTCTAGCTCTTTTATTACGTATTGCATAGCTATTGCAACGCTCCCAGTGGCTATCTGCATAGCTGTCCACCTGTCGCGAGACTTTACCAAGACCTCGTACTGTATCTTCTTGTCGCCTCTAGTTCCAAATACACGCATATATACTACGTCTGGGACGTCGAATTTAAGCTTGGAAAGAACTGTCGCAGTTACTAACCGCGGAGGTGGCTCTCCGCTTTCATCCATGAGGCCTAGGTCGCGGAGTAGGCGTATTTTTTCAACGTGGCCTGGCCACCTAAGCGTTTTTTCATACATTGTTGATACTCTGTCTGCTAGGGTTTTTAGGAGTGTACGAAGTCCGTCGGTATAAAAAGCTTCTAATTCGCCTATTGGTGAATGTATATACTCAACTTCGTTAAGTGGGTCGACGGATGTCACCTCGCCGTTTTTTAAAACTCTGGCTGGTCGTGTGTACTCCTCTACCAGATCGAGCGGGTTCCATGTAACCGAGTAGCCGAGTGGACCCACGGGCTTTTCAGGTATGCCACCTACGTAAATACCTAGTTCGTCTACTCTATCTAACTCGGCCGCGAGTCTCCCAGCCAATATGTTGCTAAGGCCGGGGGCAATTCCGGCGTCTGGTATATATCTCGCGCCACTTTTAACTGCGATTTGATGTAAAGAGAGGGGGTCCTCTGCGTAGTAGGAAATATCTATTGTATCAAGCCCAGCTTCTAGCGCTCTCTTTGACGCCTTATATGCGATACTGCCTGGCAACGCGTTTATCACTAAATCGTAGCCGCCCAGAGGCGTCTCTAACGCATCTTGTTGTAACGCATTTGGACACGCCTTTGCTTTATCAACTACTACAACATCGTGTTTTGTCGAGAGATAGTCATATACGTATCTACCTATATTTCCACAACCTAGAACTAACACTCTCACATTGCTGGAACTGGTTGTTAGTATTTATACTATCACAACTGAGAACTGCCCTTTAGGGCGGGAAGAAGTCATAACCAAAGCCGGCCCCTCTTTACCCCACGTCGAACAGCTTGATGACCCGACGAGAGACTCCGCTATGCAGATCCCGCTCTTCAAAGCGAGGAGGGGGACGTCATAAAGACTGTTAACTCAGAGAGAATGTAGTTAACAGCGTAGCCTGCTATAACGCCTATTAGATAGGCTATGTATACCCAGACGCCAAGTATATTTAACGCTAGCGTCGTTATGTAATTTGTCGCATTTCCAGCCGCCGTGGCCACGTGGTACCTCAGCCAACCTATTAACGCCGGCGTTTTTCTCTCTGCGAAAGTCCAGAGGCGGTTCAATAGATAGTTTGAGGTGAGGGACGTCTCTATGGCCGCGGCGACTGAGAGGTAGGGCGGCAGTGGGGACAAGAGGTAGAGGACTGCCCAAGCCACAAAGACGCCGCTGGCGCCCACCGCGGCGAACTTTAGGGGGCGCCACTTGCTTAACCTAAGTAGTTGTCTTAGATAGTCTAACATGTGTCTAGTGCCTAGCTTCGACCGGCCGCGCGTCCTTAGGCCAAAGATGTAGGGCACCTCCACGACGCACCTCGGCTTGCACTGGACGAGGACATCTAGCAAGATCTTGTAGAGGCCGGTGGGCTTTATCTGAGCTAGACACTCTCTACTGTAGGCAAAAAAGCCAGAAACCGGGTCGCGGACCGCCCTAGCCTCGGGCAGTAGAAGTCTCGCGAGAAAGACGGCGCCTTTAGACACAATACGCCTGTAGAGAGACCAACCCCTGACCCCGCCGCCTTTCACATACCGCGACGCCACCGCCAGACAACCTCTCTCAGCGATCTCCGCCAACTTAGGCACTAGCTCAGGCGGGTGTTGGAGGTCTGCATCCATGACGACTACGACGTCGCCGCTCGCCCACTTGGCCCCCTCCGCCACGGCGCTAGAGAGACCTAGGCGGTTTTTTCTAGTGACGACTTTCACAGGGTACTTCTTTGCCAGACTTTTTGCCACTTCGACAGTTCCATCTAAGCTGTTATCATCAACAATGACAACCTCGTAGTTGCTACCTAACGCTTTATGAAGCCTTTCTACGAGTTCTCTTATATTTTCAGCCTCGTTATATGTCGGTACTATAACAGATATCATATTTTGGCCTATTTTTAAATAGCTATATTTAGTTGATTCCTAAAGGCGTTTTTAAATGTAGTAACCGTAAAGTATTAATATGTTCTGTCCAACTACGCTGTGGATTTTAGACATATTTTTGCAGAAAGAGTTTCCTTTGTATACGGAGCGAGCGGCACTGATAAAACTGTGCTTATTTCTAAAGTGGCTTTTGACTTTGCAAAAGCAGGAAGGAGAGTTGTGTGAGTCACCTTTAACGAGCGGAGGAACACTTTACATGAGATGTGGAAAAGTTTCGGATGGAGAGTTGAAGACGTAGTAGTATATGACTACCCCTATGTGCCACAGTACAAAGAAACTCTCTTTAACCAAGTGATGGACTTAGCGTATAGGGAGAAGGCAGATGTCTTCATTATAGATGATGTCGATGCCGTGGTATTTGATAGAGCTACGGCGGATGCCTAGGCAAAGACGGGACTCTACAGCGTTATAGGTATAGAGAATAAGTACAACCCACTTGCCGATGTTGCAGACGTGATAGTAAAACTCGAAGCCAAATATGTAGATTATGCAACTATTAGGCGTGTAAAGATTCTAAAGGCTAGGGGGCTTGAAGTAGTCAAACCTGTCTACTACATGGTCCTTTCAACTGGCCCAGTTATATTAACCAATGAAGTTACGCCGTCTTCTGAACATAAATACGTCACGCCACCTGGTCTCATCTCGCATTTTGTAAAAGAGGTGCCTCTTGGGGCTCAAATTGCAGTATACGGCCCTCTCCAGAGTCTATCCGCCGCTGTTGTCGACTCTCCAAACGCCATAACATATGTACATAAGCCGTATCAACCGGCTTTCTTCAAGAAAGCCAAACCGCGCCTTGTTTCATTAATGGAACATATGCGCCTAGAACATTACGCTCAGAAAGTGCTGTCTACCTATGTTATAACACTTGACGCAGAAAATATACAAAGGTGGTTCAGATCGTTTAGAGGGCCGGGAGCTGTCTGGGTAGATATCTATACATCAGTGCCTAGGCCCTCTGACTCTGAGTACGACTATATATTTTATGTAGACAGAGAAAAAATACGCGTCGAACATTCGCCAGAACCATTGCCACAGACGGAGCTCCGTTTCCAGTTCTCTTCGGGGTGAACCATATATAAGCTTTACTAATCGAGTTCGTTCCCTTAGCAAACCAGTGATTCACTACATTTTCACGTGGTGAACTTAATTTGACCCTTAAAAGACGGCGCTTTGTCGAAGAACTATGGATATCATAGCTATAGCCCGCGGCCCCACTCGTGGTCTTTACTTCGTCGTATCTGGCCCCCCAAAGTGTGGCCAATTGCCGGTTAAACTAATGGAGTTACCAACAGACATGGAACCCCCCTTCAGGGCTAGACTAGTAAAGAGTAGATATGGGGCGGTTTTGACCAATATAACAAAGATAGACTTTAACGGTTTTCTCTTAGAGAACTATGACCAACTTATCGAGGGCGAAGTCCATGGGAATGTCCTAGAGGGTGTGGTGTGCAATAAGAGAGTTAGAATAAAAATCTTGGATCCTACAGTGTCAGGTCCCGTATTAGCAGTTATACCGACTATAGGGAGGAGAAAGACCTTGCCAAATGTTGCAGTTACACTATTCGCCTATAGATTGCAACTAGTCTAATATCTCGTCTTCTCTAAACCAGAAACGTATCTCTCTTTCAGCCTCGGCTACACTATCTGACGCGTGGACCAAGTTGTAGACGACTCTGTCCTCCTCAGCGGCTAGATCTGGAGAGTCGCACGAGTAATCCCCTCTGATTGTGCCAGGCGGCGCTATGTGTGGAGATGTAGGGCCTACTAATTTTCTCACTACCTCTACCGCTCTGTTCCCCTTTAGTACTAGTATAACTATGGGCCCAGAGGTCATATATTTAACCAAGCTCTCCTTAATCTTCTTGCCGACAAGCACCGGGTCGTCTGTACCGATCTTGCTACGCGGGTCTATTCCAAGCTCTTGGTAGGCCTTTAGGAGTTTACTCCCTGCAGATCTATACCACTCCTCTGAAGAGGGGTAGAATTTCTCTATTTGTTCCGGCGTTGCTTTAATCATCTTCATCGCTACGATCTTTAACCCAGCTTTTTCAAATCGTGAAATAATTTCGCCAACGAGGCCGCGTTGTACAGCATCCGGCTTTAAGATTACTAACGTCCTCTCAATGGGCATAGATCAACCTATTACACAAGCGTATAGACGATAAGCGGCATTATGACGCCAAGCGCTGTAGATATAAAAGCTGTGTAAGTCGACGTGATATTATCTGCCAGGGGGCCTGGCGCCTCTGCCACCATTCTTAAAACTCTCAAATAATACGGAGTTGCCATTGCGCTGTTTAAAACTACCCAAGCTACTAAAAATGCGACAAGCAAAGGCTGTGGATAGGCTATAATTAATAGCACCAGAAACAGTTTAGCCCAAAAGCCAAGTAGCGGGGGCAACCCCAGCAGAGAAAGTATGTTTAATATATTGAGGACGCTCTTCCTCGGGGGGAGTAGATCAGATATGTTTGTCGCTAGATAGCCAAAGACTCCGGCTTTTGCAAAACCAGAACTTAAAGCTTCAATCACTACCACAAGTGCGGCGAGGTCGACGGCTTTTATGGGCACGCCGAATATCTGTATGCCTGTGCTAGGTTCTCCAAGCCACCACACTAGGGCGACTGCGGCTAAGGCGTAAGACATATGAGCTATGGAAGAGTAGGCCATGATACGACCTAGTGTCTTAGCAGTTAGACCGGCTACATTTGCTACAAACATAGATGATAACGCTACTATTAACGCTACAAGACCTATTTCTCTAGTAGCAGAAACCGATTTAAATATCGCAAGTAGAACAAAAAGCGCCGTGACTTTACTAAAAGCGGCTAAAGCCGCAACTCCCCTAGGAGAGCCGAGGGCATAGGCGTCTACAACCCATGCATGGAAGGGCACGATGCCTAGTTCAAACATAAAGCCGAGGACTGTTAGATAGAGTCCCTGAGGCCAACCAGAGGCGGCAAGCATATAGCCTGAGACTATAAGCACCTTGCCCACGCCTGAAAATACCAAATATTTCACAGCGCCTTCTATATTTTCTTTGCTCTTATCCATAGCCAATAGGCCATATACCGCGGCGGTGACTAACGCCAACGCAACTAGCCCATAGACTACAGGCGCCGAGCTGTAGTAGACATAAGCCGCAAGCAACGCGCTTATAACAGAGACAGCCAAGGCGACTCCAAACGATTTTAAACGCCAGTCTAGAGATAGCGCAAGAGCCACAACTGAAATTATTACTCCCACGGGAAACCATAGGTATATAGATAGGACTAGTAAGATAGCCGATACGCCCGCCGTGATATAACGTCCATCTATTCTCAACGCCAGTGGAGATGTGAGAGACACTGCGAGTATTAGGTATGTGAGGAAGTCTATCATAGTACCACCAAGAGGAGTAGTGCTATTAATATTCCCACTATGGTGTAGAAGATGTAAATACTTATGTTGCCTGTCACTAATCTCCTTACACTGTTAGACAGCATTTCGAAAACTCCGGGAATTACAGTGTGATACAACCCGTCGAAAAGCCCCTTGTCAAATACTACATATATAAATTTGGCAAACCAAGTAAATAAAAGCGGAAATACTCCATCGTATAAAATAGGCAGATAAAATCTACGATACGCCACCTCCCACAGCGGCTGTAGTGTCTCAGATTTAAAGCCTGGAAGCAGTACATATAGTATTAGGCCAATCAAGAAGCCTAGCAAGACTGCTATCAAGGCTTCTGTCAATGGGAATTTTACAGCTACGGCGAAGTAACCTCCTAATGCCAAAGTAGCTATAGCTAGCGCCGTGTAGGGCAGCCACATTAAGACAGGCGCTTCGTGAACTTCTTCAGGCTCTCTCCCGTGGAGAAACGTCAGCCCTACCAGACGTAGACCATATATCGGTGTGAGAAACAGCAGGAGGTATAGTGCAGGCGCGAGAATATCTACGTGAGATATATGCACGACTTCAAACACGTTTTCAAGCGCCAGGTCTTTTGTTATATATCCCACAAACGGCGGTATGCCTACCAAGCTTAACATAGAGAGGGCCATGGCTATCGCAGTTATCTTCATGTGGCGCCATAGTTTGCCCACTTCGCCAATGAAGCGTGTGCCCGCTTCGTGTATCACAGCGCCAAATCCCATAAATAGGGAGGCCTTAGACACCGCGTGGCCGGCTATGTGTAAAAAGGCGTAGAAGAGGAGCGTATGTAGAAGCTTCTCTTCGCGTAGGCCTAGCAAGCCTGCGGCGCCTGCCGCCGCGGCGATTATGCCGAGGTTCGCTGCCGTAGAGCCAGCCAGTACAAGTTTAAACTCCATAGAGGTTAGGGCGATTATTGTAGCTGTAAGAGCCGTGATTACGCCAATCGCCGTCACTATCCAGAAGTACAACTCGGAGCCGTGTACTAAGAGGAATATCGGCGTTGTTATTATCAACACGTAGACCCCGGCCTTTACCATAGTCGCTGCGTGGATTAGCGCAGATACGCTAGTGGGCCCCGTCATTGCTGTAAGAAGCCATTCGTGAAATGGAAACTGGGCGCTTTTTGTAAATGGCCCCAGGGCGAAAAATATAAGGGGAACTACGCCCAGAGCCTTTAGACTCTCTGAATGGAGTAAACCTGTAAGCGAAGCGGTGCCTGTAACTACGTAGAAGAGAGCTATCGCCACGAGGAAAAAGGAATCTCCAAAGCGCACAGTTAATATGGCGCGTAGCCCGGCTTTACTCGGCGTCCACCAGTAAGGCACGCCAAATACTCTCTCCTCTCTGCCCACCCATTTATCGTATTCATCGCGATACCAATGCCCTATGAGAGCCCAGGAGGCAAGCCCAACGCCCTCCCAGCCGGCTAGTAGGAACCAGAGGTTCTCTGCATATACCACCACTAACATAGAGGTGGCAAAGAAGCCAAAGAAGAACCAATACCACCCTGGCCTGTAGTCTCCCTCCATGTATTTGACAGAGTAGAGCGAAATGGCGGCTATTAGCCAAGCTACTAAAAGGCCCATGGGTATGCTAAATTCGTCAAGCCTAACCTCTATCTTAGCCCCTATTGATTCAATCCAATCTACACCATATACGCCATGTGGCGCTGTGAAAAAGAGATATGTTGCTAATAACGCAGATACAAAAGTGCCAAATGTCACTACCCAAGATTTGAATTTCTCGGAGTAGCTAAACAGCGATATTATAGAGGCGAGCAACGGCGTAAAAATAGTAAAGAGGATTACTTCCATAACTTCAGCACTTCTATGGTATTATATACGTTGTCTGCTAAAGCGTTTGAAAATGGCGGCAGTAGAAATAATATAGAGAGAAGTGCCACAGCTACTATAGATGTCAACGCGATGTCTACAGGGCCTCTGCCCTCGTATTTATGAGGCCCGAAGAACACTGCGCGGATTGTGTTAAACGCGTAGATGCTTGTAACAAGCAACATAAGCGCGTACGGGATGTAGTATGCGTAACTAAAACTGAAATACTTGGCATAAGACACAGTCAATATAATTTCAGACACCATACCTATTGTCAATATGCCGGCTAGATTGAGAAAACCTACAATAGCGGCCCCTGCGAGCTCAGGCCGCCACCCATATAGGCCCCCCATTTTCTCTATGTCACGTGTATGTAAATACATAATGAAATATCCGGCTGTCATAAAGAGCACCGCTTTGCCCAAGCCATGGCTAAGGTAAAAAAGTGCTGCAGCTGTATAGCCATGTGGATTAAAGAGGGCTACCCCAAGGAGGAGGTATCCCATCTGCGACACTGTGGAGTACGCAAAGAGTCTTTTGATGTCTTTTTGGAGAAACGCCATCAAGCCACCGTATATGGCTGTTGCAAGTGCGTAGTAGATAAGCCATTGCGTCAGCTCTGGGCTCGGCAGTATATACATGCCAACTGCAGCTACTATATAGCCGCCTACGCCGACTAGCACAGGCGATAGGAGTGCTGACAATGGAGTTGGGGCTTCCGCGTGTACATATGGAAGCCACATATGGACGCCGAGGGCAGCCATTTTGACAAGAGACCCTATTAGTATCAACAGAAATGCTACATAATCGGCGCCAAGATGTTTGACATCTACGAGAAGTGGCACGTAGTAGATCCCCCTTAAGTAGAGAAATAGAAAGCCAGCGAGTACTAATAACGCCCCCACATGCGACCATATTAAATACATGATAGTTATTCTAACTCTATCTCCATATCCATAATAAAGAATTTGGAAAAGAGATGCAATAAGTGCGATTTCAATAAAGATGTATATCATAATTAAATTAACTGCGACAAAGGCTCCGGCAAGGCCGCCGAGGAAAAAGCCGTATGTCAAATAGAAAATTGATGTATCTCTCCCCAACTCGTGGCTTCTGTGCTCCATATAGGGTGCCGAATAAAGGGCGACAAATATCCCAACTAGTGCAACTGTAAAAGCGAAAACTCCATTGAATGGAGTAATCTTAAACGCCAATATATCAAAGCCTTGGAATGTGCCCTCTGTGTAAATAACGCCGCTAAACGTGGTGTATCCAGAGATTACTAAAAGCGGTACTAACGCAATGGCAGATATATAGCTTGCCAAATATGTAGATTTCTTTGCTACAATATATGCTACAAGAGATAATGCCATAGGTATGAGTAAAGAGACTAGAATCATCATATTTCCCTCCCGCTTTTCATCGCAGATATATCTGTTTCTCTTGTTAATATGTAATTGCGGTAAATTAAAGCAGCAAGTATTGACGCTTCAGATACAGAGATCATAACTAAAATTAAGACTCCGTAAAATGCCAATATTGAATTCTTTAAGACAATAGGTGTTAAAATGAGGAAAGCGCCTACTGTAGCGAGTTCCAAAGAGATTAAAATTCTCACTAGATTCCTAGTTATAGCTATACTATATAGGCCGAGAAGAATCAAAATAAATCCAACGACAAATGCCGCGTTCATAACTTTTTTGCAACTTCCACACTTACTACAAGCGAAACCGCAGCAACTCCAAGTAGCAAAATTATAATGCTATGTAAATCGCCTAATTGTATAGGAGTTGCTAAAGTCGTATGGGGCGTAAACCAGAGCCAAATTCCTAGAACTGAAGTAACAAGAAATACTATAGATACGACTAGGAGATATTTAACACCCCATCTCTGGACACCGCCGTACATGGCTGCTGTAATTATGACAAGCAACATGACAGCACCGATGTATATCACGAAAATTAAGAAGGCAGAAGCAAATTGTGCTAGATATGCATAATATGCGCCTACTGTTCCAGCAGTAATAGATAGACTAATAGCTGCGTATACGTTATCTCTAGAAAATACAGTGAGTAAGCCGAAAAATAATGTAGTAAATAGGATTAGCAAGTCTAGCATGATACGCGTCCTAATTCCAGTTTTAAAATGTTGTTACTTATACATAAGTTACCTTAACTTCATATACCTATCTAAATATAAGTCACGCTAATTTAACCTTCTTGGGAATTCCGCCGGCGTATTTTATAGCAACTTTTATAGGTTTGTGTAGCTGGTGTATTTTCGGCGGTTCTCTCTCCATTTCTGGTGTGTATAACATCTCTTTTGAGTCATACCACGTCAGTTCTTTTATGTCTGTTGGAAATAATGCTTCTGTTGGACACACGTCGATACAGAAGTGACACATAATACAACGACCGTAGTCTATGCCTGGATAACGCTTACCGTTTGGCGCAACATACATCTTTATGGCATTTGCAGGACATATACGGGCGCACATCATACAAGAGGTACATTTCTCAACTAACAGCCCTATCCACCCCCTTGCCCTCCCGTATTCGAGTTTCTCATATGGATAGTAAATAGTTATACGCTCTGGTTTTACAAAGTTTCTTGCCGCTATAGAAATGGCGTCGATTGTCGCCTTTATAATAGCACTATACGAGAGCTTTCCACTACTCATGGAACCACCCCTAAAATCCTTAGTATTATTGACCATACTACAGCTATAAATCCAAGTATTAGGAGACCTCTCCAACCAAGTATAAGCGTGTGATCAAGCCTAAGTACGGGCATTGCGGCTCTTAGAAATGCGAATAAAAACATCAATATTGTAACTTTTAGAAAGACCCATACTGCTAACACTAGGTGGCCTAACAAATCTTGTGGCCAGGGACCTACGACATAGCTAGGAAGAGCCCATCCGCCAAGGAATAAGAGCGTGGCGAAAAAAGAGAAGGAGAAGGTGGCATAATAGGTTCCGCCTGCAAAAGAAAGAACCAGAAATATGCCGCCGTAGTCGCTATAGGGACCTGTGGCTACGTCTCCTTCATAATCTGCTATTTCAAAGGGGAAGCGGGCCGTGGCCATAGCGGTAGCTATAATAAATACCAAAAACGCTAGTGGATTAAGTATAGCGCCTACAAGCAAAGACTGTTTATTTACTATCTCTATGGGGTTTAACGTCCCATATAAAATTGCCATAGCGAGAAAAGAGAGTATCAGCGGAATTTCATACGCCGTTACTAAAAGCGCCTCGCGTACTGCTCCAATATACGCAAATTTATTATTCACAGACCAGCCTATGATTACAACAGAGATCGATACTAGGAGAAGAATCACCAAAGAAAACACTAAGCCATATGGGAGTAGGTTGACGTCTTTAATCAGTCTTAACTCTGGAGTTAACGGAAGGAGAAGAGATGCGCCAAATGCGAGAGTTATAAAAATGGCAGGTCCCCAGACGAAGAGAATCTTATGCGCCCCTTTGGGTATAATCGGCTCACTTATTATGAATTTAAACGCATCTGCAAGTAGCTGGAGATAGCCGCCGAGCCAAGGCGAGACGTGGTAAGGACCCACACGCATCTGTACCCTCGCCGCAGCCTTACGCTCAAACCAAACTACAGTAAGTAATATAACACTAGATGCAATAAACATAATTATAAAGAACCAAAGACGCTGTGAGAGAAGGAGATTCCAGAGGTCCATAATTATGTTTAAACCTGACATATTAATTCATTACCTGTCTTGCTCCGGCGGAAAGTATCCAAAAGAGCCGTATATTGCTGGAAGATCCATAAGCCGTGCGCCAATAAAAGCCTTTATCATTGGGCGAAGGTTTTGCCAAGATGGTGTAGATATCCTAACTCTATATGGCTTTTCTGTCCCATCGCCAAAGACGTGGAAAAAGTAACGGCCGCGGCCACCCTCTGTTATCCCAACTCCCTCGCCTTGTGGAAGCATTGTAGTAAACAGCGCCCCTAACCTGATATATTCATTTGCTTTTTCTCTTTGTTTCGGCGGTATTCTATGTAAAAGAGACTCTCCTACCAGTGGCCCATCTCTTGGAGTCCTGTCTATGGCTTGTCTTATTATTCTTGCACTTTGTTTTATCTCACAGATTCTTACTAAAGTCCTAGCAAGCGAATCTCCTCCGTCCTCTACGCAAACCTCCCATTCGAATTCGTCATAAAGCCCGTATCTATACGTCTTACGGGCATCCCATTCAATGCCAGAGCCTCTGGCGCCCGGCCCAGTGGCCATGAGCTTTGCCGCATCTTCTTTGCTTAAGTAGCCGACGTCTTTAAGCCTATAGTAGCCGACAGGGTTCTTAATAACAAGTCTAATAAACTCATCTAATTTCTTCTCTAAATAGTTAAGAAAGCCCTTTGTCTGTTCATAAAAGGCGTCTGGAGGAGCTGTTCTCACGCCGCCAGGCAGTACCCAAGTTGGCGTTGTCCTAGAGCCCGTCACCATAGCCCACAGCTGTACCAACAGCTCGCGGAGACCGAAACACCACATAAACCCGGTGGAAGACCCTATCATAATAGAGTGAATACCCAGGTCGTATAGATGTGTTGAGATACGGCTTAACTCCCCCATTATAACCCGGAGATATTGCGCCCTGGGCGATACGTCATATTTAGTCAACTTCTCTATTGCAATTGCATACGCCCACGTTACATTTATTGCATCTGGTAATGAAAGTCTTTCAAATAGGGGGATGTTCTGTATCCAATGTCTTGTCTCGCCCAGCTTCTCCATAGTGCGATGAACATAGCCTGGGTCAGGCGTGACGTTTACAACTATATCTCCGTCAACCTCTACTATAAACCTGGTATGTCCCGAAGAGGGGTGTTGCGGACCCCAGAAAATATCTAAAATGCGGCGGCCGCCTTCTAACTTCTCTTCTTTTAAAATAAGTCCGTACTCCTCTGACTTAATCATTAGGGTTTTGTATTTCTGAAGTATTTATCTATGAATATCCATAGATGTTTCTCCTTATAGTAGCGGTAGCTCTTTACGATCTTATACATTTGATCTCTGAAATCTTGATAAAACCCAGCCCAGCGGCTAGTTGTCGTTCAGTACTAATACTTCCAACAAGAGAGACAACCTAGAGAAACGTAGAAAAAGCTACCAGGGTTGGACTTAGGCCTTAAATATAGTGACAAAGCGGGGACATTGACGACAGCTTTAGAGGATATTGAGACGGATCTATATGTGTTTATACTTGGCGGCTTTGATTGGATAGTGTGGAAGCAAACTAGATTTATGTATGGTGGGGCTATGTCTATACCTGCTGAGAAAAGGAAAGAGGCCACAGAGGCCTCAAGAGTTGTCCAGTTGATGATATGGCTATTACCGCAGTGGCAGACGATGTCAAAGTTTTACCCCATCTGGCGTCTGTGGAACCGGCGGGGATGCTTGGGAATTCTTTATCAGATAGGCGACAGCGGCTAAGATAGGCAACATAAAACTATGGGCTGTGGAGTTGTTCTACTAAGGGCTTTGGACTGCCGCAGCTTTGCTTTTTCCGCCACTCTTTCTGTTACACGCTGTGAGAACCGCAGTAAGATCGCAAAGGGCCCTGGGCAAGGTGGAGTGGGGTCAAGTTCTGTTATCGCCTATAGAGAGACCTCTATTTAATATTTTTAGCATCTTTATTTAAAAATGCTTTAAATGGCAAGAACAAGTGATATGTGGATGCCGGAAATAGCCTAGTCTACACAATCGAGTTATCATCTTTATATTGGCAATTCGGGGCGTCTATGTGACTTTGGAAAAAAAGATGTTAAAGCCGGAGGAGGGCGTTAAGATACTTCTAGAACATCTAGGGGAGGATGTCACAAGGCCGGGCGTTGTCGAGACGCCTAAGAGGTTTGTAAAAGCGTTATGGGAACTGACTAGAGGCTTAAGGGAGCCGCCTCCTGAGGTCGTGTTTTTTCCAATGGAATACGATGCAGAGCCGGGGCCTGTTGTGATTGAAAACATAAGCGCAGTCTCTCTCTGCGAACATCATCTGCTTCCCATATTCCTCAGCGTCTCAGTCGCCTATGTTCCCGGAGATGGCGTGCCAGGGCTTAGCAAGGTGATTAGGTTAGTCAAGTGGGCTGCCGCGAGACCTATAATGCAAGAGAGGTTCACCCAGTGGCTTGCCGATCTGTTAATGGAAAAACTCAAAGCAAGAGCGGTCGCGGTGAGGGTATGTGGCGTGCATATGTGTTCGTTTATCAGAGGAGTTCGCGACGAACATCACAACATGGTTACTGTAGCAAAGAGGGGGGATATCGATGTGAAACTAAGATGTAGAAGGCCGCCGCTGTGTAAATGAAAATAGTTGTCACAGGAGCGAGCGGAGGCATAGGAGACGCCCTTGTCAAGCTAGCCAAACGCCGTGGTGATTACGTAGTTGGCATTTCTAGAGGCAACTCTGAGGCTAATGTGCACTATAGTTGCGACGTGCTCAACATCGCTTGTCTAGAGAAGGCAGCTGCCGATGTGAGAGAGGTAGACGGCGTGGCTGTTGTACACGGCCATGGAGAGGCTTCTTTATGGACAAAAGGAGTGAAGGTGCTGACTGGCGAGGATTTTCTCGAGGTTTTTAGAGTTGATGTTGTTGGTAGCTTCAACGTCGTTAAGGCTTTTCTCCCAGCACTTAAGCCCACAGCGTCTATAGTATTGGTGTCGTCGACTCCGGGACTCCTCGGCGATAGATATGGTATTCCATATGCAGTAGCCAAAGGAGCTGTCATAGCGCTTGCTAGAAGCCTTGCAAAGACTCTAGCGCCAATTAGGGTAAACGCCGTGGCCTTCGGCCCCATTGAGACTAAGTGGACAAGTTGAGTTACATCAGAGGAATTTGAAAAGTTCAAGTTAAGGACTTTACTAAAGAGACTGGGACGCCCAGAGGAGGCGGCTGAGGCGATCTATTGGCTACTATCGCCGGCCTCTAGCTATGTGACTGGCCACGTCCTTGTGGTAGACGGCGGCGAGTCTCTTTAAGTACGACTAGGAGGGCAATTACTACCATAAGGAAGACTACGCCAATGAACATGTACAGTGTCGGAGTCTTCTCCTGCTGCGTCTGCGGCTTTGTTAGGCCTATGGTAAGATGGGCTATTTCTCCGGGCCTCAGTGTTATGGCATATGTGACGTTTCTGCCGCCTACCTCTGTATATATTTTATAAGTGCCTGGGGGTAGTTCCGCCCGTCGCGGCATTTGTGCCACCAGCGTATAGTTTCCCACTATATATACTCTATCAACAGCCTGTTGATAATTAAAGAGTATGTAGGCGTTTTCAACGACTATTATATAAGTCTCGGAGGGGTGAGACGCCACTAAGGTGACGTTTTTCTTTGTAAAGCCAGCGTCTACAGCCACGCTGTATACTACATGCGGCAAAACCCACAGCTCTGCCTGGCCTTTAAAAGCCCGGCCGGCGATATATATCGTCCAGTCTGTTCTCAATACGCCAAACGAATCTATAGCGCGTACTACTAGTCTAGTGGCGTTTATTGTAATTATACGGCCGCAGTAGTCTCCCGGGTGGAACTTAGCCTTATACGCCGTCCCGTTCGGCAGTATAACCTGAGTCTCCACTACGCCTAGGTATGTCGCCCCCTTTGTTAGAAAAACTGTAACATTAACTATGCCCGAGGTCAAGGTGCGGTTTCCCTGATATATTAAAATACGAGTTGCCGGAGGTTTTGCAGAAATTCTACAACGTGCGACTAAACCAATAGATTCTAGATCTATGCTTAAATCCCATACGGTTCTCTTGACTATAGATGCGTTTGGCAATTCTACACCACCTATATCCGTTATATATACTTCTACTGGATAGTTTATATTTCCCACGGGCAAAGGATGTGTTAATTTATTTTCGGCATATGGAATTTTTATATCTGCATATGTCCCATTTCTAAGCTTAGCCATTTTTATGACTATAAAGCCGCTTGTGTTTATCGGCAATATGTCTAAGTAGTGTATATATCTAATAGTTACAAGGTCGTAACCAGTGGCGTAGGTCTTCCAGACAAGTAAGTCTCCTATGTAGATCTCAATAGGTAGTCCCTGCGGCACCTTTGCTACACCTGAGGAATTTGTCAAAGTGCAATAATCTAGGTAACACACTGTGGCATTTACTACGGGGAACCCTAGACTATCTCGTATTTCTACTATAGCTCCTAGAGCTAGTATAGAAGCTAATAAAACAAATAGACTTTCTGTAAATACAAAGATGAGAACTCGAAAGTTAGCAACGTAAAGTATAGAGCTTGCGTGCACTGAACAAAAGTTTCTTGGAGGTTAAAAACTTGATCTAGAGACGATGTACATCTCTGTGAATTGTCTGCCAAAAGATCTATGTTCAAACTGCCTACTCCGATATATGTATTTATTCACTTTAGCTTTTATCGCCATAATGGTTAAAGAAAGGTTTTTATATATACAGAGATCTAGGTCATGCCGTTTTACACTTCACAATTTGCATCACTAGTCTTAACTAAAAAAATACAGGATGTCTATGCTTTCAATTTAGCGATACATTTAAATATCTCTAATTTGCTCAGTTACTATGACTGAGGAGGTGAAATTAACAGATAGACAGTATCAGTTACTAAATCACTTGCTTCAGAGGGCGCAACCAATGAGGGTTTATACAGTATATGGCGACCAAGATGAGATAGCTAGAGAACTTGGCATGACGCGGCAAGCCCTGGCAATACATCTAAAACGGCTTAAAGAACTTGGACTTGTGCGAACTGGTAGAGAGTTTGTAGATATCACTGAGAAGGCGGTTAAGTTGCTCAAAGGTCAGTCTAATGACGTAATTATACTTGTAAAAATAGAGCCAAAATATAGAGAGAAGGTATATGATGCCGCAAAGAAGCTTCCGATAGAAAAGGCTATGAGACTTGCGGGCGATTACGACTTGGCAATCATCACGCAGGAGACTGTGTTAGACAAAGTGCTAGATTCTATAAACAATATGGAGGGTGTAAAAGAGACTAAGACATTAATATCTATAGGCGCAATCAAGGAGTAGTTTCAAAACTTTTTTTAAAAATACTCTGTCGGTGCGTTAAGTATTGTAAAGAACGTAGGCGTGACATATTTCAACTCTTTCAACTTCATAACTTCCTGTGGAAGAGCTATGTCACGTGCTATGGCTTTGCCATCCTCTGTTAAGATGTATCTGTCGCCGTCTCTCATGACGTAGCCTCGCTTCTCCATAGCCGCTACTATTTGCCATACAGACGCCAATAACTCCGGAGTGGTATCTCCAAGAGTCTTCAAGATGCCAGCAACGATAGGTATTAAACTCTCTACTTCAACTCTGTCTGTTAGAATAGCGATTTCGGCAGGTAAAACGCCTCTCTCTACATAATCTCTAAGAGTAGACAAATTATAATCTCCGCGATCTATGTCGTAAAGCGCTAGTGTAAGAATGAGAGTGACATCTCCATAGTTTAGATATCTGGCTATATCATAATTATATAGCTTCATAAATGCTATTTCACAAAACTTTCTATCTTTTTTACTACACCACTTGTTTGCCATGGCCTTTGCATAGAGCTCTTTTAACGGAGGGAGTTTTTTATAATTCCTAACGCCTAGCATATAGAGTAGCCATGCGATTTGGTACGCCATCTTGGTCTTTAACTCGGTAGCAAACATAACCCCAGCTTAAGCAACGCTATATCCTTGAATTAAAGTTTTACGGTTTTAACGCAACGGTTCCCAACAGTGGTTTGACTTTGCAAACAGCAAGCCTCGCCCTTCAGGGCGGGGATGGATTTAAGCTTATCTATATTTTTTCATGGCTGAGCTAGTGAAGACAGCGGAAGAGAGGAGAGGGAGGGGCGGGCGCCGTGCGGGGGGCAAATCCAAGCGTGGGATGGCCCTGGCGGGGGGACGCCCCGCCCAGATGCCTCCCGTGCGGGCTGTCCGCCTGAGGCTCCTCCCCACGACTGCGCAGGAGAGGAAGCTACACAGGTTGGCAGACGCCGCGGCTAAGGCCTGGAACGAAGTGAACTACCTGAGGAGACGGCAGTTCTTCGCGAAGCAGGGCGTAGACCTAAGGGGCACGTATAACGAAATATACAACAAGTACAACCGTCTCCTCGCGCCCGCCGCCCTCCAGCAGATCCTCAACAAGAACGACGAGGCTTGGCGGAGTTTCTTCGCCCTCCTGGCCAAGCTGAAGGCCGGGGAGCTGCCGCCGCACATGAAGAAGGTCTCTCCTCCCGGCTACTGGAAGGACCGCCTGTTCGGCAAGAGGGTGAAACGCCTTATCGTCAGGAGCGACCGGTACTACGTGGAGCCTATCAACGACGGAGAAGGGTACATAGCCCTTAAGGACTTCGGCATGAGGATACGCCGGGGTGATAAAGTGGTCTAGAAGGCAGGGCCGCCTAGAGGTCATATACAAGCGGGGAGGTGGTTCGCATACCTCACCATAGAGGTCGGCGTCTGGTCGCCCGCCAGCAACCCCAGGGGGTATACGACCACACCTAGATAAAGCGGCTAAATCCACGAGAACGGCGGAGTCCACCGCGGCCTCTGCAAGAAGTTCAACATCGTGCTAAACGCCGACGTAAACGCCGCGAGAAACATAGCCGCGAAGCTCGGCCACAAGACGCCAACGCCGAGGAGGATAGAAGCCTACTATCCCACGTCGAACGGATTAACCCCGGAGAGGGGAAACGGCCGAGACCCCCACAGTGGAAACCCCGCCTAAGGGGAGGGGGTCATAAACCACTGGGCAAATATTTTTAACATGGAATGTCGCAACCCCTACAATGAAGTATCTTATTGGTAGAGATTTTGCATTTCCAGAGTATATGCCAAGATTTCCGCCATTTTACGAGTTTGATATTCTTAAAATGTACCTCAATATTACAATAAATATTGAACAAAGAGCTGTAGAGGGCTTAGTTAAATATAGAGTAAAGGCGAAAAAAGATTCTGCAAAGGTTTTACTAGATGCTGTTGAAATCGATTTACTAGACGTAAGCCACGAATTTTATTACGACGGAGAAAAGATAGAGATCAGGCCGCAGTGGAAAGCCGGCGAGGTTGTTGAAGTAGCGGTAAAATACAGAGCTAGGCCTCGGGCTGGGATGTACTTCGTCACCCCCCATGGCCAAAGGAGAAGCGTCTACGTGTGGACCCAGGGGGAGAGCGAGTACAACCGCTACTGGGTTCCGCTACCGGATTCCCCCAACATAAAGTTCCCGTGGACTGTGGCGGTGACGGTGCCTAAGCCCCTCGTCGCGGGAAGCAATGGGCTGTTGGTGGAGATCAAGGAGGGGGAGGACAGCCGGACCTACGTCTGGGAGATGAGACACCCCATGTCTCCATATCTCTTGGCCATAGCCGCCGGCGACTTCGAGATATATAGCGAGAAGTGCGGCGAGGTTTTGCTGGAGTACTACATCCCGAGGTACATAGGCGGCGAGTGGCGCTATAGCTTCTACAACACTTGTGACATAATGCGGTTCTTTTCGGAATATCTCGGCGTTCCCTACCCCTACGAGCGATATGCCCAGGTAGTGGTGCCAGAGTTCATATACGGAGGGATGGAAAACACGACATTTACCATACTTACGGACTGGACTATACACGACAAACACGCCCACTGTCCCTACGGCGAGTTCCCCTGCCCCGGCCAGGAGGACTTCTCCTCCGATCCGCTGGTTGCCCACGAGATGGCTCACATGTGGTTTGGCGATTTAGTCACGGCAAAAGACTGGGGGCACATAGCGATAAACGAGTCCTTCGCGACCTTCATAGAGGCGTTGTGGACCGAGAGGTCCAAGGGCCGGGAGGAGTACCTCTACGAGATTTATACAAACTTCAAGACGTATCTGGGCGAGTACTCCCGCCGCTATTCGAGGCCTATTGTTACCAACGTCTATAAGATCCCTGACGAGGTCTTCGATAGACATGCCTACGAGAAGGGGTCTGTCGTCCTCCACATGCTGAGGAGTCTCCTCGGCGACGACGTCTTTAGGAGGGGGCTGAAGGTATTTCTGGAACGGAATAGGTATAGGGCTGTGGATATAGAGGATCTCCGGAAGGCTCTAGAGGAGGCGGCGGGGAGAGATCTGGAGTGGTTCTGGAGGCAGTTTTTCTACTCGGCTGGTCACCCCGTGTTAAAAATCTCGTGGAACTATTCAGACGGCGTTATAAAACTACAAATTAAACAAACGCAAGGCGAGGACAGCTACCCGGTTTACACTCTCCCCCTCGAGATTAAGATAGTGTATGAAGACGGAAAGAGAGAAACTAGAGAAATTATGCTGGATGAAAAAGAGGCAACTTTACACATATCTGGAGGCAAGCCAAGGTATATATGTATAGACCCCGCTTTTAAAGTAATGAAAGCGCTAGATCTTCAGTATCCTCTGGAGTCTGCAATTGCTATGCTTGACGACGAAGATTTCTACTGCCGTATCCAGGCTGTAGAGGTACTTAAGAAAAATGGGAGTGTAAAAGCTGTTGATGCCTTAGCCAGGGCGTTACAAGATAAATTCTGGGGCGTGGCTACAGAAGCCGCCAAGGCCCTTGGGGAAATTGGAACAGCTTATGCAGTTACTAAACTAATAGAGAGTTATCACATAGTTTCTCATCCAAGAGTTAGACGAGCTATAGTCGAAGCCCTAGGCTCCTCAAGACGGAAAGAAGCAGCAGAATTTCTAGACAAAATACTGCATAACCAAAACGAAAGTTATTATGTGAGAGCAGAGGCGGCGAGAGCACTCGGCAAGATTAAGTGGGAGTTTGCCGAGCATAGTTTAAAAAGAGCCTTGGAATATACAAGCCACCTAGACGTGATTAAGAGGGGAGCTTTGGAAGGGCTTGCAGAGCTAGGGACAGACGATGCTTTAAAAATAGTATTGCGTCATACTGAACTAGACATGCCCACTTATGTTAGAGTAACTGCTGTACAATCTCTAGCTAAGTTTGGCCCACGTAGAGAAGTCCTAGAAACCATCAGAGCCGCTCTCCGCGATGAAAACTTTAGAGTTAGATATGCAGCAGTAACGGCAGCACTTGAGTTATTAGATCAGCGTCTCATACCGGATTTACAGGAGCGCATGGAAAGAGATGTAGACGGTAGAATTAGACGTGTGGCTAGGGAGGTTATTGAGAAAATCAAGAGGGCTATGGAGAGGGGGGCTGAGTACCAGAAGTTGAGAGAAGAGGTAGAAAAACTACGTGACGAATATAGAAAACTACTTGACCGAATAGGCAAACATTGATCCTATGCCTGTAAAAATCATCGATCATGTTTACGCCCAGTATCTCCTTACTCAATTAAGAAACAGAAATACAAAAGGTATTGACTTTAGAAAGGGACTTGTAAGACTAGGACGTATCGTAGGGTATGAGCTTGTAAGGTATTTCCCGACTAGAGAGGTAGAGGTAGAGACTCCTTTAGGCAAGGCTGTGGGTATTGAAATACTGGGTCTTGACAAAGTTATAATTGTACAAATTCTCCGCGCTGCCATGCCCTTTGTCGAAGGTCTATTAAAGGCTTTTCCACAAGCACGTCTAGGCGTGATAGCTGCAAGAAGGAAGGAGGAGGGGGGTGTAGTAGACGTGGAGGTTTTCTACTCAAAAATTCCAACCGTCGAAAGGGAAGACATAGTCATAGTAGCAGACCCTATGTTAGCCACAGGCATTACGATGACTAGAGCAATAGAGGAGGTTTATAGAGTGGGACAACCTGGAAGACTCATTGTAGTCTCTGTAATTGCCACGCCTGTGGGTATTGAGCGTGTTTTATCTAAATATCCGGAGACAGAGATCTTTGTAGTAGCTATAGATCCCACACTTAACGATAAAGCTTTTATAGTGCCCGGTCTGGGCGACGCCGGCGATCGTGCCTTCTCAACTTAGTGTCCGTATTGTGATATATGCCCAGTATCCCACGGCCAAATACGCTAGGTAGGGCAGGCCGTATCTCGCCTTAATCCACTCCTTTTCGGTTTTAATAGCCGTAGGATTGTATTTCTCCATATCTTTTACCTCTCCCACTATATATTTAAGCGGATTTTTTAAAAACTCTTGACGTGACACACAGACATGAGTTATTTTTTCCAAGGCCGACATTTGACACGGTCTCTTACGGTTTTTTAAGTACAGCCATAACATAGTTAGAGGTAGCAAGAGGGATCCGGCTATAACTACCACAAACGGAGTTGGCAAAAAGAGTACAGGTGGCGCGGCGCTAATAAGCGCTAGCGCTATAGAGTCGGCGTATCCGGCCCCCAACAGTCTCATAGACAGAGCCAATGCGGCGCCTATAGCAAGCGAGAAGAGGTAGAGCGGGCTCCCCCAGTTTAGGTATATCAACATGGCGGCAGGAGCCGCTGACGCTATGAAGATCCGCGGATCTATCTCCCTGGTCTTGAGGTCTTGTATTGCCGCAATCGTCAGCAAAATGCCGAGAGCTACCTCGCCTATCATCGCTGGAGTCTCCTCTTTAAGGCGTCGATCCGCGGAGTTGCCAGGGGATTCACCCCTTTGGTTTCCGCAAGTTTAACTGACGCTATACCAACTTCCCTAAGGAAAGAGAGTATACCTCTTGGGTGCATCTCCACTGTGTATTGTACCCCGCCGAGGATTTCTAACGTCGCTTTTACCCGCTCACGGTGTTCTGGCGGTATATGGGGACTTGTCAATGCCACCACGGGCCGTTCAGCTCCCTCAATCCAATTATGGTGAGCCTCTGGGAGGATCTCTACAGAGGGCTCTATCTTGCTATTTTCATTAAATTCGTTTTTTACGCGGTACGCCACGCCCCTCATGCTCTCAGGCGCTACAATAGTCGGTCTTTTTTGAAACTCTACAATCAAGCTTTGGACAAGGCCCTCGTTTATTGGCTCTAAGAAGTCAGGAATTTCAATATTTATACCATAGATGTGACGTATTACGTGGAGAGCCGCTGTAAATAGCTGTGGAAGCGCGGCGCGTGGCGCAGAGGCCTTTGGCACTATTACTGTTGGAATACCGGCTTGCGCAAGTCTGCCGCCCGTGGTTATGGCTATAGCCGGAATTCTCTTCTTTTTTGCATATTCTACAGTATATAGAGTTTCTACGGTGTTCCCAGAGTAAGACACAGCAATTAACAAACCGTCTCTAGCCCTTAAAAAGTAGTCTTTTACAGGTATCACTTCAAAATCCCAATTCCACACTATGGAAAGATCTCTAATAAGATCCCCCACTACGCCAGAGCCGCCCATACCGCTAATATAAAGCCTAGGCGTCGGCTCTATCGATATTTCCACTCCTTCTATACGGTAACTAAGCGGTATGTTGACATTCTTTATTATATAGCGTTCCCAGCTTAGGTAGTCTTCCAACATGTTCACATTACTCATTGAGACGGCTTTTAAAATATACAAAAAGTATAAGATGTGCCTCGCTTTAGCGTTGTCATAAACGGCGTTGAGATATCTAGAGAGTGGAATTGGGAGCAGATTTTAAAAGTCAAGGAGGAGCTAAAGAAGTTAGGGTTTCGATGGAACGGCTCGAGTTGGCAAGGGAGGACAAAAGACCTAGGCATATTGACGAGAGTTAAACACCTCCTGGAATTAAGCCACGAAGAATACATGTCTATTCTCTCAACTATAAGCCACAATGCTTCAGGCGGTGCAATTTTGATAATCGGATCACTACCCGATGAGTTAAAAAACAGCGTAATTACCAGTGAAGGTGATGTCCATCTTGTATCTTTAACAGGATTTCTCAGGAGGTTTATCGCCGAGAGTAAAGAGATAAGTCGCGTATCTAGTTTCGAAGAGTTAGTAGAGATAGGCGGAGAGAGGTTAAGAGAGACTCTCCGAGGAGTCCAGGTATTAGGCGACTTAGAGAGTGCCATAAGAAATGCAAAGGAATTTGTACTGTCGTCAAACAAACTGAGAGAACTCTTTTTAAAGAGGAGAAGTTGGAGAACGGCCTCTGTAGGACCAAATTACGCTAAAGTTAACTTTTTAGCGTCTGGCTTATTAAAGCGGCTTGGAGAAATTAAGCTTAAGTACAATATAGTCAATAAAGACGGCGATCTTGAAGAGCGCGATTTAAAACTTGTAAATATTTTGAAAAATGAGAACTACTATATAATTAGATTTCCTATATTTATAAGAGATAGAATTATAAAAATATTAGAGGAATTTGGTTATGTAATAGAGAGTTTAAATATGAGATATCCCAGTGTTGAATACAAAAAGTCGTTTTCCCTATACCCATTCCAATCGGAAGCTGTAGAAAGTTGGGTTAGGTACGGCATGAGAGGCACTGTCGTTATACCGACAGGCGGCGGAAAAACTTTTGTCGGCCTTGAGGCTATACGTAGAACTGGAGTTTCCGCCTTAGTTTTAGTAGTAACTAAAGAGTTGGCACTACAATGGGTTGAACGAATTAGGAAGTATTTAGGCGTCTCTCCCGGCATGCTTGGCGGCGGCGTAAAAGATTTAAGAGATGTGACAGTTGCGATCTATAACTCCGCTGTTAAATACATTGATGAAATCACAGGAAGATACGGCCTTGTGGTCTTTGATGAAGCTCACCACGTCCCCGCAGAGACATTTAAAGAAGTTGCGCTAAACTTAGACTCGCCCTACAGATTAGCACTTTCAGCAACGCCAGAGAGAGAGGACAAAAACGAGCACCTAATTTTTGAAGCCGTGGGGCCGATTGTATACAGGGTCTCCTATCGCTCAATGATAGAGGCTGGTCTAGTCGTCCCTGTGGAACACTACAGAGTTTATGTTAGGATGACAAAAGAAGAAGAAGAGACCTATCGTTCTCTGCCGGCTGACAATGCAATACTATTAAGAAACGCCGCGGCGAAAAGCAGTAGAAAAATAGAGGTAGCATTGCGTATAGTCTCTAGAGAGGTTGCGCTTGGTTCAAAAGTGTTAGTTTTTACACAATTTATAGACCAAGCAGAGGAGGTATACAGAAGGTTACGAGAAATGAAGATAGCCGCAGAGCTCATCACCTCAGAAGAGGGAAATCGCGAGATTGCGCTAAGGCGGTTTAGCTCTGGAATTAGTAACGTAGTTGTAACTACGACAGTTTTAGACGAGGGGGTAGATGTGCCAGACGCCGAAGTGGCTGTCATAGTGAGCAGCACGGGATCTAAGAGACAGATGATACAACGAGTTGGCCGTGTGGTCAGAGCGGCTGCCGGCAAAAAAGCCGCTAGAGTATACGAGATAATTACTAGAGGAACTATAGAGGAGGCGTTGTCAGAAGCGCGCCACTTTAACGATGTAGTAGAGGAAGTTATCTGCAAAAGAGTCTTAGAACAAGACCTAGACACACTTCTTAATAGAACTACGTCGTTAACTAAGTGGCTGAGAGGGGGAATCCATTAGATATTCTGTGCTAAGTATGATTCGTATTTCTCTATCAACTCTGGCGAATCTTTTTCCTCAGGTACTAATAGTATATACTCAATGTCCTCCTCTGCATATCTATAGCTTTTCCAATATCTAAACCTCAGTTCCTTAGGTAGGTACAACATAGCTAATCTCCTATCGCCGAAGGCGTGTCTCATTTTACAATCGCAACCGTCCACTGGTTGATCTGTAAGAATATGGTACCCCACGCCGCAATCACAGAGCCAATATTCTTTATTTTTTACATGGGTAAAGATAAAGGCGTCTACTCTATCTTGTACTCTTCTATATATTGGCTCTATTACCCCCTCTATATAGAGTATAGGCTCTACAGTGAAGTGTATCGGCATGATTGCGACATATCCCGTGGCTGTCCTCCAGTAGTATTTTCTATTCTTTTTCACCGGCTCAATTATGCCCTCAAAGTAGAGTTTGTTAAGTACTCTCAATACTTTATGTCGCGGCTGTTTAAGTAAATTTACAAGCTCTGATGTAGTCACCTCACCTCTCTCGCGTAATATACGCAATATCTCTTCTCTTAAATCCATGTCACTTTTTCAGTATATATATAAAAATTTTATTGTGATATACAAACAGCTTTTATATACTGAGGCGAGAAGCTCTCCGAAGATCAGAATGTATTACATAAGTTCTACTTTTGTCTCTGGCTTCATTCTTTAAGCTTCTGTTTTCATACGTATGTGATAACCACTCTACAGCGTTCCATTACGTTTCCCCCCATCAGGCTAAAAAAGATAGACGACTATGTAATATACATTACAACGCACGAAGTCTCGCTTGAAGAACTAAAAGAGAGAGGATTTGATATCGGAAAAGGCAAAGGAGATATCACAAGATTTCTAGAACGGCTAAAGATAGTTGAAGTACTGAACGGCTCTGTGCGACTAACTGCATTAGGTAGACGGTTTGTTACTCTTAAGGAGATTCTCGGCTTGTCTATATATCATGCGCTGTTTTTCCAAAGAGTTCCACAATATAGGCTTTTGGTAGAGATATTAAAGGAAGTTAGAGAAGTTAGACGTGAGGATTTATATAACCTTGTAAATGACCGTATATCGAAGATGTCGCCGACGGCATGGGTAAATAAAGTCGCGTTTAAAACCTTGTTACAAATTGCAGAAGATCTAAACGTTGCAAAGAGAAACGGAAATATCTATAGCTTCCTGGAAGATCCCGTAGAGAGATCAGTAATCGAGTACTATGAAAGATACGGTGTAAAAATAGGCCAAAGCTTCTACGTACGTCCAGATGCAGTAATAATAAAAGAATGTGGAAAAGAGGAGCCTCCATACGGTCTCTACAGAGTTGATGCCGTATGTACAGTGTCAAATATATATAACATTTTTACAGAGTGATAATAATGAAGAGAAGAGAGGAGAGACGTACCACCTTGTTTGACTTTATACAGCAGGAGAAGAAACTGGAAGAGCGCGCGCCAAGTAGGGATATATCTGAAGAACTATATCAAATGCTCAAAACTAGACGGCAGGTAAGTAAAGAGGAAGTTACAAAATGGGCAAAAGATAGGGGGGTGACAACCGTAGAGTTGATAAAAGCTATAGAGAAGCTTATAACAGAAAAAAAGATAAAAAAGCGGCTTGACGACGAGGGAAACTTAGTCTATGAGGTAATATAAGTGCTGATGTTATACAGGTTTACGGTTATAGTTCCGTTGTAACTCAGGTCTATACAGGAGGCAACAACGATAGGCCCTGATTTATTTGCCGACAGAAAACAACTAGTATGTCTTGTAGCTTCAAAGACAGATTTATAGTAAAGTAACTCCGACATAAGATATCCGGTATAAGTCGCCAATATAACGCAAATTGAAAAAAGAAGCGTTGCTATTACACCCTCTACTATATTCATGACGAGAAGATTTCGCGTAGCATCTCAATATGACTAAATGCATATAGTGCTACGTAAAGCGTTGCGAGCGCTAATACTGTCATTAACAAGTGGTACAAAATTCTCATAGTCGAGCTATAAATGTGTTCATATACTCTATATCTTTTAATACTCCCTTAATTATTAATAAAAGACTATCCCATGGAAATATTATTACAAATATTAATAATAATATAGAAACTACGGCGGCGACGACAGCACTGAGTAGAGTCTCTTCTAGAACTTTCACATATCTATCATGTAGTTTAAAAGCTAATGTATAAAAAGCTTAAAAAGCAGCACAATCTTCATGACCAATGGGGATTTTAAACTCCTGCCCAGTTATAATCCTCATAAAGTAGAGACAGCAGTACTAGAGTTTTGGGATAAGAACAGAATATTTGAGAAATGGAAGACTTGGCGCGGCGGCCCTATATTCGCCTTTCTAGAGGGGCCTCCTACCACAAACGGCATGCCACATGTAGGACATATCAGAGGCCGTACGTATAAAGACGTAGTATTGAGGTTTTATAGACTTTTGGGCTACGACGTATGGCCACAAGGCGGCTGGGATATGCAAGGCATGCCCGTCGAGTGGGAGGTAGAGAAGAGACTTAAGCTAAAGAGTAAGAAAGAGGTGGAACTGTACGGGCTTGAACAGTTTGCAAAAGAGTGCAATAAGCTAGTAGACGAATACCTCGCCTACTGGAGAGAGTGGGGAACCAGGAGACTAGGACTTTGGCTAGACATAGATAACGCATATGAGACTAGGAGACCTGCATATATAGAATACGTTTGGCGGGTTATTAAGAGGGCGTATGAACGCGGCCTGCTCGTAGAGGACTACAGAGTGTTGTGGTTCTGCCCCAGGTGCGAGACTTCGCTTAGCGACCACGAAGTGGCGCTTGGCTACGAGGAGAGGAAAGACCCCTCGATATACGTCAAATTCAAAGTAGAGGGGCGTGAAAATGAGTATTTAATCATTTGGACCACAACGCCTTGGACTCTAGTTGATAATGAGGCCGTGGCGGTCCACCCGGAGTATGCCTACGTCAAGGTTGAGGTGGAAAATGGGGAAAGGTGGTGGGTCGCAGAACAGCTAGCGCCTAGGCTGATGGAACTGTTCGGGGTAAAGAGGTGGCATATCGTAGAGGTGAGGAAGGGCTCCGAGCTCTTCGGCCTCCGCTACATGCACCCACTTGCTGAAGAGGTGCCGGAGAGGGCGGGGAGAACCTACACAGTGGTCACCGCAGATTTCGTGACGCTAGATCAAGGCACAGGCCTTGTACACATAGCGCCCGGCCACGGCCCCGAGGACTTTGAAGTTGCTAGAAAGTACGGTCTCAGGGTTACAAACAGCGTGGAGATCAACGGCATATACAACGAAATGGGTGGCAAATACGCTGGGAAGTATGTACACGACGTAGATAAAGAAATCATCGAAGACCTCCGAAAGAAGGGCCTCCTAGTCAAGGCGGAGGAGATAAAGCATGAGTACCCCCACTGCTGGAGGTGCGGCACCAAGCTCATACTTAGGGCAGATAGACAGTGGTTCATTGCGATATCTAAGATCAGAGAGCATATGTACAAGGAGCTGAGAGGAGTAAACATAGTACCTCAGAAGCTCAGGGACAGATTCGATATCTTTGTCCAAAACGCTCGCGACTGGAACATTTCAAGGAGTAGAGTGTGGGGTACCCCCCTGCCGATATGGCGCTGTAAAAAAGATGGGAGGATCCTCGTCGTAGGGTCCCTGGAGGAGTTGAAGAAGCTGGCTAAGGAGCTCCCGCCGGTAGACGACTTCTGGCTTGTGCACAGGCCCTGGATAGACAGAGTAGTGCTGAAGACTGAGGACTGCGACGAGTGGGTTAGAGAGCCCTACGTGATTGACGTGTGGCTAGACAGCGGCGTTGCCTGGATCGCGGCTGTAGACGGAGAGAGGAACAGAGAACTCTGGTCTAAACTGTTCCCATACGACTTTGTGACCGAGGGCATAGACCAGACCAGGGGGTGGTTCTACTCGCTACTGGCGTCTGCGATGGTATACATCGGGAGAGCGCCGTATAAAACTGTGTTAATACAAGGCCTCATCCTAGATAAATACGGCCAGAAGATGTCTAAGAGCAGAGGCAACGTCATCTGGGCCAAGGACCTCTTTGAGAAGTACGGCGCAGACCCAGTCCGTCTGTACATCCTATTGAAGGCGGCGCCTTGGGAAGACCTCGCCTTTGACCCCGACGAGGTAAAGATGGCTATAAGCAATTTAAACATACTATGGAACATCGTAAAATTTGCCGACATGTATATGTCACTTGATGGATTCTCTGCAGAGAAGTATCCGCTTGAGGAGTGGATAGACAAAGCTCTTGACGAAGATAGATGGCTATTGTCTGAACTCAACAAGTTGATAGAAGACTTTACGCAATATATCAGAAACTTTGAGTTTCACAAAGCGGCAAACCTCTGGAGGGACTTTATAGTTGAGACTTTAAGCCACCGCTATATAAGACTTCTACGTAGACGTGTTTGGACCGAAGAACCTAGCGCCGATAAATATGCCGCATATGCTGTCTTACACCATGTGTTAAAAAACGTGCTAATATTAGGCTCTATACTTGTACCATTTATCACCGAATATCTATGGCAGACATATGTTAAAAAATTCGAGAGAGAGACCGCAGAGTCTGTACATTTGGCGAATTATCCAACCGCAGGCCCCATAGATAAAGAGCTTATGGAAATCTTCCATGAGTTATTCACTGTCTTCTCTGCTTTAGCTGAGGCCAGAAATAAGGCTGGCATAAAACTCCGCTGGCCTATAAGAGAGGTTTACATAAACGGAGGGAGATATGTAGATAGATATAAGGAACTTCTAAAGTATCTAAGCAATGTAAAAGAGGTCAAAGTCGGCACATGTCCTAGCGAATATATAAAAGCTACAGAGGGCACAATCGAGGTTTGTATACCTGCTAAGCTAGAGCCTGAGCTTTACTATGAAGCGTTGGCAAGAGAAATCGTCCGTAGGATACAGGTCATGCGTAAAGAAGCTGGACTAGAGATAAACGACGTCATACAAATAGTAATAGACACAGAGTTGGAAGATGTTAAAAAAGCAGTAGAGATCTTCCAAGACTACATAAAACGAGAAACTCGCGCCATGGAGTTAAAAATTGCAAAAACGACAAGCGGCAAAGAGTGGGACATATTAGGCGAAAGAGTGACTATAGAAATTAGAAAAATATGACCGCACCGTCTGTCCCTAGGCTATTGCGCCTAGGGACTTTCTCCTCGTCTGCGCCTTCACCGGCGTCTCGGGCGTGGGGCCGGGTGGCCATCCTTGAGTGCTCGTTTCTCGATGTTTATGACGGCTGCCGCGTCTCTCCCCCACAGCTCTCATAGCCGTAGAGGCTATGACCGCACTCCCGCTCTAAAGGGCAGGGTTTTAAGTCGTAGTCAGTTGGTAGGGGCATGCTCATTTTCTCACTGAAGAACCACATCATCACCAATTATATTTACCTCTAAACCTCAAATTTATTCATGATGATAACGACCGCTTACGAATTGTGACGAGGGTATGCAGCGCTGACACAACTTTACGAAATATAAATGTAGTTAAATTGAGGTGTTGTGAAAGAGTACTTGGCCTTATTCGTAATTATCGCCGTGTTTCTCTATCTTACATATACCATAGCGTCTCTACCTGGATCAGACGGTTTGCCTGGTAATGGCGGTTATATAAGCGATGAGGTTTGGTATGTCACGTCGGCTAGAAACATACTGCACGACTTCTTTAAAACTCCAGCTAACTCGCCCTACTATACCACCACATTGGACTGTCTCACTAATGAGAGCAGAATTGTGAAAGAATATGTCAACATAAATGCAGTAACTGTTACAGGCAACGTCAAGTGTTACATAAGGAGGGGATTTCCATATCCAGACAAAGAGGGGATACTCAGCTACTACAACTTTGAACATCCTCCGCTGGCTAAATACGTAATAGGACTTAT
The DNA here is from genome assembly GCF_000015205.1 of Pyrobaculum islandicum DSM 4184. Classification (NCBI taxonomy): domain Archaea; kingdom Thermoproteati; phylum Thermoproteota; class Thermoprotei; order Thermoproteales; family Thermoproteaceae; genus Pyrobaculum; species Pyrobaculum islandicum. The sequence goes on from NC_008701.1 coordinate 1,502,135, forward strand.
GGAGGCCATCCACGACGAGCCGCTCTTCTGGAGGATCCCCTCTATGGTGCTTGGAGCGGCCACGCTTATACTCGTCTTTCTCTCGGCGAGACGTGTAACGGGAAATCTATGGGCGCTGGCAGCTACGGCTCTCATGATATTCGACAACACCTTTAGAGCTATGTCCGGCATCGCCATGCTAGATATATATCTCGCGTTTTTTACAGCTCTGCTAGTCTACCTCCACCTCTCTGGGAGACTACTGGGAGTTGGAACGGCATTAGGTCTCGCGGCTTCTGTTAAATACTCTGGGGTGTTTCCCCTATTTGGACTTGCCTACTTATACGGAAGACGGGGGGTCTGGGGCTTCGTAGCGGTTTTTCTCATGGCTATGTCTGTGTTTACACTGGTCAACATGCCTATCGCCGGACAGTTAGGCATCCAAAGGTGGGTTCATGAGATTCTAGCCGCAATATCGTGGCATACTACCTCCAGACCGCCGGGCCCTATCGCCTCTAACCCCTTGGACTGGCTTTGTATGCACAATAGTTTCGCCCTATATACCAGCCCAGACATATATGCCTCAGGGACACCCGCATATCTTGTAGCGTTGGTTTATGCCTTATATAAAAGAGATGACGTTTCTATACTGTATCTTTCTACATATGGGGGCTATTGGCTGGTGTATTTGCTTGGCAACCACACGCTCTACAGCTTCTACACTACGCACTTCTCGCCGCTCGCTCATATACTAATCGCAAGGCTTTTATCAGACATAGCTAGGAGGAAGTAGATTGGCGTTTGCTTACTTCTGTATGGATACGACTTAGTCTTTCGTATATGTCGAGAAGTAGAGACATAGACCGTAGATGGTCTACCATTTCAGATGCCGTTAGCTTTTCTAACTCTCTACCAAGCTGTAGAATTTTGTCAAAAATTATTTTCCTGACTTCTCTTAGCTGAATTACCTCTAGCGCTTGTTGTGCCTCCTCTTCAGATTTTACAAGTACTACAGTCTTCTCACAATTGGCGCAGTAGAGCTCTCCCGTTTTTAATCTCACTAATACGGTACCGCAGACAGGACAAGTATACGGCGTAAGAGCTGCGCCGGCCCTAACTAGTTGGGCTATTTTTTTCACAACATCTCTCTCCACAGTGTCTGAACTGATAAAGAGAGTATAAATATTAGTGTTCGTAGCCAGTTAACTGCTTTAATAAAGCCCATATGAGAAAAACTTGTGGACGTCGTAAAAATACTGCTTCTCACCCTGGGAGGGGGGCTTGAACATGCACTTAACGTATACAGACAGTTGAAAGATCTACAACTTGAAATAGTAGAGGGGGGCAATGTGTTAATAAATGGGATATCTGTCGTAGGAAAGGGCACAAATAGTGTTGTCTTTAAATGTAGGCCGGAAATTACAAAAAACGTAGAGCTAGCTTGTAAGTTACGGAGGGGGGATTCCACAAGATCTTCATTTGCGCCAGAGGGACAGTTCCTACATCTTGCAAACACCGTCGGCGTGGGGCCTGAGGTTTATGCCTACTACAAGGACATTGTTATATACCGCTATATAGATGGCATACACATTGATACATGGTGGAGAGAGGCGTCGCCTGAGAAAAAACGCATAGTTGTGGAAGAGCTCATGAGCCAAGCCTATAAACTTGATAAAATCGGGCTGTCACACAACGAATTATCTAGACTTGAAAAGCATGTCTTAATAGAACGCGACTTGCCTGTGATAATAGATTTCGAATCCGCAACGCTTGGGAGTAGAAATAACGTAACCCAGGTGTCAAACGGTCTTATGCGTCTAGGGCTAAAGCCTCCTGCGGAGTCCTTGCGGACGTATAAAAGGTGTTTATGTATTGATGCCTTTAAAGAGATTCTAAGATTTTTCCTTGACCAACTTTAGGGAAATTTCCCAAATCTTATCACCTAGGTGATGTAAGTTTATCAAGACTTTACCCTTTTGCATCTGTTCAATTTCGGACTTCGAATATAGGGCTACTGATATAGCAATCACACGGTTTTTTTCGTCTGTTACAAATACAATATCCCCCTTATTAAAATCGCCAACAAAGCTCTTTATCCCAGGGCGCATAATATCTGCGCCTTTTATTATGCGAACAACCGCACCTTGATCTACCACGGCTTTGGGATACTGAGGGAGAAGCCTATTCTTTGAAGATTTGTGAATAAGATAGAGAGTGGGGACAACAAAAACCCCCAACTCCCCCTCTGAGACCTTTAAAAATAGAGGCTCTCCATCTACTAAATAGATATGTTGTTTTTCAGATACATGAGCCACTTCTACCACATCTGCCTCCTCTAATATAGACGTCATAAAGTTGTATGTCTCACGCAATTCTTTAATCTCCCTGTTGCTAAGCCTTGTGCGTTTCACACATAATTTTCTAGACCCTAGTAAAATATTTTATTACAACGCTATCTCAGCTTATGAATGTCTCGTCATCTATAAGCCTTGCCGGGTGTCGTCACAAGCATATGCATAATATAGTCTTTAATTTTTTAAGTTGAACAAATATATTACGTCGTGAATAAACTCGTGGAGGCAACTCTTAACATTGTTAGAAATATGGGAGAGTCTCTATTCGTAGATCTTTCTAAGCCATACGCCTATACCCTCGTGGCGAAGTTCGGTAATCAGAAATTCCTGATGCGTATCGCCTCAGACGCTGAAAACATATCAACAAGCGCAGTTCGTGACCTAAAAATACTAAGCGCGTATACAGATGCGATAAGTATATGCATAGTCTCAAGCGTAAGGGGACAGATACTTCAGAGGGGAACTGTGTATCTTAGGGATAACGTTAAGTTTATCTCTTTGTCTACTTTTGCCGATGCACTAAGAGGGAAGGGGCCGGTTTTTAAATTCAACCGTGGGATGTTTACCGCAGTTATAGATGGGGAGAATCTAAGGAGGAAGAGAGAGGAAAGAGGCATGAGCTTAGGAGTCTTGGCAGATAGATTAGGAGTAACTCGCGAAACTGTGTATCGCTACGAGAGGGGGGAGATAGAGACGCCTTTAAGGGTAGCGCAGAAACTTATTGAAATGTTCGGAGAAGACGTAGTACGCAAATTCGATATAAATGAAAAACCGGCTATAAACCAAGATGAGATTAGAAACAGAGAGATCGTAAGAAACACCTATAGACTGCTGGAGAGCCATCCAGATGCCATTAGAGCAAGCGATCGTACATTACTTGTGTCTAGGAATAAAGACAGAAGAGAATATGAGAAGACCGTAGAGTTGGCAAACGCGCTTAACGTAGAGGTAGAAAATTTGTGAAGCTTATCTTAAACAAGGAAGGCGCCGTAGAGTTCTACATTCCCGACCCCCAAACATATAGAAGCATATACTCTGCTCCAGTATTCTACAACCCATCTATGGAGAAGAACAGGACGTTGTCAGTACTCTTGTTAAAAACCTACGGGAGTGGTCTCACGGTTTGCGAACCTCTAAGTGGGACCGGCATAAGAGGTATTAGATATGCTATAGAAAGCAACGCAGTAGGTAGACTAATATTAAACGATATATCTAAAGAGGCTGTAGAATTGATTAAGAAAAATCTGGAATTGAATGGAGTAGAGGGAGAGGTATACAACGAAGATGCAAACGTCTTGTTACATAAGCTCAGAAATACATGTGATGTAGTTGACATAGACCCCTTCGGTTCCCCAGCCCCCTTTCTTCATGCGGCGTTTAGAGCACTTAGAGATGAGGGGCTTATTTGTGTAACTGCAACAGATACGGCAGTGCTAGTTGGAAGATATCCTAGGAAATGCTTCAGACGTTATAATTCTGTCATAAGGAGAACGCCGTTTTACATAGAGTTGGGGCTAAGAAACCTAGTAGGATACGTCGCCAGAGTTGCCGCCTCGGAAGACTTCTCTATACAACCTGTATTTTCTTACTGGGAGAATCATTACTTTAGGACTTGCGCTCTTGCGACAAGAGGCGCGAGAGAGGCAGATGATTCACTGAATAATCTAGGCTATATATGGTATCTGAAAAAAAGGAGAAAAATTGTACAAACACTTGACGAACATTCGTCAGGACCTCTCTGGATAGGTCCTTTAGGAGATCCACTCGTTGTGCACAAGATGTCACAATATGGGGTATACAGCGTATTTCTCCAAACGCTAGAGATGGAATACTCTATACAAGCCCCGTGGTATTTTAGACTGCCTGAGTTCGCAGTGGATGGGAAAAGCCCAACTCTAGAAAAGACACTAGAACTATTAAGACGGGGCGGGATATATGCAACTCGTACACATATGTCGTACGATGGTTTTAAAGCTGAGGCAAATTACGACGAAATAGCAAGGATACTGAGTATATAATACTCAGATCTTTAGTTAACGTGGCCAAGGTTATTGCAGTTGCTGGACTACCTGGATCTGGTAAAACAACTGTAGCAAAAATAATCGAGAGATACGGCTATACATATTACAGCCTCGGAGATATAGTTCGTGAGGAGGCCCATAACATGGGCCTTCCGCCAGATAAAGTCTCTGTAATCCTAAGACTTGAAAGTGGAAGAAGAGCAATAGTAAGTCGACTACTAAAAAACGTAAAGCCAAGAGAGAAGATTGTAATTGACGGCATTAGAAGCCTAGAAGAGGTAGAGGCAATAGAAGAGACGATGGGGCTTGTCGTTTTAATATATGTAGTTGCCTCTAGAAAGGTAAGGTATCAAAGACTAGCAAGTAGGGGTAGAAGCGACGACCCATCTACATATTCACAATTTTTGATGCGTGACATACGTGAACTCTGGTTTGGACTCGCAGATCTTTTAACTAGGGCAGATTATATATTAGTTAACGAGAGAAAAACTGTAGAAGAGATAGAAAAAGAAATAATAACGTTACTATGAGAATTGAGGCAGTTGTAGAAGTGAGATTCACAGAAGATAGAGGTAAAGTTCTGAAAGCGCTACAGAACGTTTTCACACCGGTATCTATAGAAGAGAAACCAAGCGAATCTGGCGTTCTAATCGTAGCTACGTGTGAAGGGTATACGTGTCTTGAAAAATTAAGAAGTGCCATTTGGCGCCAGGGGATACAAGATGCGGCTAGAAATGTGATCTCAAAAGGTATAGTAAGTGAAAATACCATAATTTTCTCCGTCAATAAACAGGCCGCATATGTTGGTGTTGTCAGTTTTGTTACTGAAACCAACGAATCGCCCCTGGGCCCGATTACATTTACAGTGAAGACAAACAATGTAAGACAATTTCTTGACTGGTTAGCGCCTAGGACTTATAGAGGCAGAGTATACTACGAAGCTCCGCCACCCGACTAAACTCTCTCTATGTATATAACTCTATAAAGGCCACCGTGGAGATACATAGTGCAACTCTTAAGAAACGGGATGTCTACATATATAGGCGATGCGAATACTATATAGCCGTTTCTTTTTATGTAAAGCGGTGCGACACTTATAAACATATATAAGAGCGCTCTTATCTCCATCATTGATGTAGAGAGACGGCCATATGGCGGATCGCCTACTGCAGCATCTACCTCTCTAAGCGGAGGATAGGTCACATCCCAAATCACAACGTCACCCCTTATATTACGTTGTGCAATTCTTAGTATTTTCTCGTCTATGTCGCCTCCTATTACATAACCTCCTACTCTTTCAATTTCATATGCTATGGCGCCAGTGCCGACAAAAGGCTCCCATACTCTACTATTAGGCGTCACGCGGGCTAAGTTTACCATTAGACGCGCTGTTATAAAATCCAGTGTTTTAACGCTTCTTTCAATATTCGGCTTCTCTTTTCTTATCCTTCTGCCATTTACCGATTTTACCAAAGCCGCCCTATTGAAAATATCACAAGACTCACATTGGAACACTGCAACTGTCTCGTCTAATTTAACTATTTCGCATTTCCCCAGTTCTGCAAGTGCAAAAGCCTCCTCTTTAGATAGGCATAGAAACCGGCGATTTAACTCAACTTCACAAATCACTTCCGTTGAATTACCAGCTTCAAAATATAAGTAGTTGCAATTACAATAAATGTAGAGGCCATAAATAAAGCCACCGCTATAAGGGTCTCTGCTAAGTCTTTAGAGGGCTTTACAAGCACCGGGAATAGAAAATAGAAAAATGAGGCAGTAGCTACACCAGCGACAATTCCGCCAAATTTTATCTTTCTATATATAAAGTATGCCTCAGTAAGATAAGAGACAAATGGTAGTATTGACATAACTAATACAACATATTCAGGTATCCACATAACGTGAAGAAACACAGATAGCATATATACTACTATTGTAAACAGAGAAATTACAGTTGTTATAAATGTTATTTCAAACTTTTTGAGTACTTCTCTTAGAAAGTCATAAATACCAAATCCGTAGAGCATAGCAAAAAACGCAAAAAATAGAAATACTATAGTCAGTACACCCTTAACAACTTCTAAGTTAAATAATGTTCCAAGCAACGTTATAAAAAGAAGAAACGATGGTATCCCCACGGTATACCGTCTATACTCAGGTTCCTTTAAAGCCTTGTTTAGATAGTATCTAAACAATGTAACGGTTTCTTCAACGCCCCTGGCTTGTTTCACCACGATTCGCTGGACAGAGATTACAGGCCGTTTGCTCTGTATTGCGGGAATTGCAGCTTCGTCGCTAGGACCGTCTGAGACGAAATATATAGCATCTGCATCGAACAATGTAAGTACTTGTTCCAGCTCTCTTAACACTACAATATCAGCTACGGCGGGATCGGGAGATCCGCTTACAACTGCGACATTTATATTCTCCCCACCGTATTCTGATGATAATTTGTCATATATTTTTACAGCTGCAAATATTGCATTTGCATCTGAATCATCAGGGTTCATTAAAATATATCTAATTCCCAATCGCAAGACCTCATCTCTTCCAACTACAGGCGTAACGAAACCCCTACCCTTTAGGTCTCCATCTCTATCAACATAGAGAACAAGGATACGCACTATTCCTCCGGTAGATACCCGGCTTCAATTAAGATCTTTATCTCATCATGTGTCAAACGCTCGCCATTTAACAACTTGTTGTATAGAATCTCGGCTCTTTCTTTCAAGCTCTGCTCCGTAATAGCTTTTATTTGTGAACGCGCTTTGTTTCTCTCAGCTAATTCTAGCGCCTTTAGTAATATACTATACTTTTCAAGTTCCTCTTGTATAGCTCTTTTCTTCTCCCTAAGTTCCTTCCGCTTAACTGCCAATTGTAGAATCTCCTCTTTTATCTCTTCGCGTTTTCTCTTTAGCTCATCCCTCTTCTTTTTTAATTCTGCAAGCTCTTTATATATCTCTTGTCTACTCGCCTTCAAATTTGCTAGTTCTTGCTTGACAAGAGCTAGATCTTGCGCAAGACGTGCTATCTCATTACGTATGGCCTCTCGCCTATTCTTATATTCGTCAACCTGATTCTTGAGAGCAGCAATGTGAGTCCTTATTTTTTCTATCGAATCAACAATATTAAGTTCTTTTTCAATTTGACTAATATATTTTATAAACTGGCGTTCCCACTCTGGGTTTGTCGGCGATGTTTCAAAGAAATATTCAAGTTGTTCAATAATACGTCTGAGTTTTTCTTTCTCAAGAGTTTTACCACCTATGTATTCATTAAGTGTCGATAATAAATTTCTATAAACAACTATTTTTTCTTTATACTTTTGTATAGTAATATTAATTTGGACAAGCTCATTTTTTAAATTTCCTATTTGGCTAATTATTTGACTTTTTCTCTCTACTAACGAACCTATCGTTTCTCTGGTCTTCTGAAGTTGGTTTCTCTTTCCGTCTATTAAAGATCTAACTTCAGCTAGTTGCTTACGTATATCATTTAGAAGAGCTTTCTTAGCGTTTATCTCGCTTGTTATTTTGTCAATCTGGCCTTGGATTTCATCTATCTGAGAACTTACTTCACGAATTTTCTCAAGCAGCTCTTCTCGACTAAACACGCCATGAGAAAAGCACTGGTTTAAAAACTTGCAATTTTCAGTGCAACTGAAGAGAGACGGCACTCCTTGCCCCTCAATGGTGTCTGTGTTTTTTAAATCTCTAGACAACGACACTCTTTTGCTAAGTCCTCTGTAATAAGAGAGAAACTTAGAAATTGCAAAGGCGAGATATTCAGGATTTTGCAAATACAGCAACAAAGCAATAGCTTAACAGATGAATAGCTACTGAGCAATTAAGCGATATAGCCAAAAAGTAAACTTTTTAAAAAAAGTAATGATGGTTGTAATTATGGATTATCACCATATCGGAATTTATATAGCTGGCGATATTATAATGTCAGAAAACCCGGGAGAGGCAATAAAGAAATGGAGATTGATATTTGGGCTTACACAAACAGCTGTAGCAACTAAGTTGAATACCTCGCCAAGCGTAATAAGCGACTATGAATCTGGAAGAAGAAAGTTTCCAGGCTCTCGCTTTGTAAGGAAATTTGTACAAGCACTTATAGATACAGACTTAGAACGAGGTGGAATGGTAGTAAGCCTACTAGAACGACGGTTGCTTAAAGATAAGTTTTGGATTGCTGTTTTAGATATGCGAGAGTTTACAGAGCCTGTACCTGTTTCGACATTTTTACAGGCAATAGAGGCAGAGACTCTGGTGGCGCCTCCCCCAAATCTTGATATACATGGTTATACAATTGTAGATAGTATAAAATTAGTATTAGAAGTCCCCCCGGCTGAATATGTACGGCTGTATGGAAGTACATCACAGCGTGCAGCAATTTTTACAAAAGTAAGTACGGGAAGATCGCCGATGATAGCCATAAGATCTATGTCGTCTGTGTTAAGTATAAAACCTTCTATAGTAATTCTTCACGGAATTAAACCAGACGCGGTCGATCCGTTGGCTGTCGAAATAGCTAAGAGAAGTTACCTCCCACTTGCAGCCACAGATATAAGTATTGAAAAAATGATAGAAAGCTTAAGAATGTTTAAGTAAGTTACTTAGATTTATTCTCATTTATAATTCTTGAAATCCTTAGCAAATTACCAAGGCCTCTAGTAGCCTCATGTCTTTTTCTAAGTCTCCTCTCCCTGGCCTTCTTCTTGAATTTATAGTTATGAGTCTCCTTAAATCTTGTCGAAATGAGGCCGCGAGATCTCCTACCTGCAGATGTAAGTCCTCTGAACGCTCTACCACGCTTTTGTTTTACTCTGATGGTTCTTGGAAACGTCGGCTCAGGAGGTGCGGCTTTCCCCTCAAGTATATCTATAAGCCACTTCCTTAGCGTTTCTATGTTATGCAGCCATTCGGTTCTTCTCCTCTCGTCTACAGGTATGCCTAATATTCTCGCTTGGTATATGTTTAGACCCACAGCTTTTAACTCTCCAATAGAAAAGCCCCTTCCTACTCTCCACTTGGTGATACCTCCGGCATTTATCCTGCTTGGCATTTTAACAAGCGGCTTAGGCACTATAGACATCAAAACGACTTCATCTTGTCTCTATTTAAATTTACTCTACGACGTCTATGTCTTCTAACGAGTACGACGCCTTTGGGCGGTTCATGGGCGCCAAGTTTTGCCAAATGCGGCTATTTACTTTGAACACAACAACATCGCCGAAGTTTAAAAAAAGTATATACGTAACCACATGTTAAAGCGCTACTCTTTGGCGCGAAAGCGATTATTATTATAACAAACTTTTTTATCTTCGAGTTCCTCGTAACTAGATGCATAGAGCAATTGCTACCGTTGCTGTGTTTAAACTTCTCATTTTTCTTGTGACATTTTTTACAACAACGAATCTAGACCCCATTCTATTGGTAAACTTTATTCTAATGTCTATATCTGCTATTATAGTAAGAAGTGTACAAGAGGGCGAGGTTGCCCTTGTATTAATAGCTCTTATATTGTTAATAGATGCCATAGGACTTTTCCTGTCTTTCATAACATTATCATTTACAATAATACTGGCTTACGTCTTTCTTCTGATCTGGGATATTCAGATATTATTATTACTTAGACAAATGATATAACTATTCTACCACTTTTATTACCCTTTGTACTTTATAAAAATCCAAATAGCCCCAAGCCTCTAATATTATCACTATCTCCCCTCCGCCAGACGTAATTCTAAGAATGTTATTTTTTATGTCAAGCTGTATGTTGCCTTTTGTTTCGATTTTATAATTAAAATTCTGAATGAATATATACAATTTTTCTAAATCTATAATACTTCCACTCTTTACTAAGGTTGGCAAAGGATAATTTCTTAGTATATTAACTAATTTATAATCGTGCTGAAGTCTTTGTACAAGTAAGATACCTAATGTCAATATTGTTAACGATGAAAGTATTTCTAGTGTTAGATTCATGAAAACTGTAATTCTTTAACTATCATATCTCTAATGTCGTCTATAGATAGAGGAATTACTTTTACACCTCCGAAAAAAGCGACGTTAATGTCGCCACACCAACGCGGAATTATATGTATCTCTGTGTCAGTAATATGTATATTGAACCCCTCTGGTTTCAGTTTCTTTTTTTCTATCATAATCGCCATATCTATTCTCTTCTTCAGCTCAGCTAGCTCAGTAAACTCTAGGTCAAAAATAGGCTTGTCAACTCGAAATATAATATGCCCCCCGTTAAATGGTCTAGGTGGTATATCAACTTCTACTATCACAAAGCTAGATAAAAAACACTATATTAATTTATTTTACAGGAACTTTTATATTAAGCGTTTTTGCTAATTCTTTATACCTATTTCGAACTGTCACCTCAGTGACGCCAGCTGCAACAGCGAAGTCTTTTTGAGTCCTATTATCGCCATGTAGCAACGACGCTATATACACCGCCGCGGCGGCTAGCCCTGCAGGATCTTTTCCGGCTGTTATCCCGGCTTTTTTCGCCTTCTGTAAAATCTCGATAGCTGTCTTAACTACCTCGCCGCTGAGCTTTAACTGCTCAGCTATTCTCGATATATAGAGCACCGGGTCGCTTATTGGAACCTTGACATTAAGCTCGCGGAGAAGTAAGCGATAGCAACGAGCCACCTCTCTCCTTGAGGCTTTAGTATATCTCACTAACTCATCAAGAGGTCTCGGCATTTTCATCATACGACATGCCATATATAAGGCGGCTGCAGCCATAGCCTCCACAGATCTGCCTCTTACGAGCTCTTTCTCAAGCGCTTGTCTATAAATCTCGAGCGCTTGCTCAACACATGGCCTCGGTACGCCCATAGAACTTCTCAATCTCTCTAGCTCTTGAGCTGCCTGTATGAAATTTCTTTCATAAGATGTCTGAACACGGGCTCTTGTTTGCCATTTCCTTAACCTGATTACCTCAAGCTTCCGCTTTATGTCAAGCTCCTTGCCCGAGACATCTTTATCTCTCCAGTCTATAACTGTTGTAAGCGCCTCAGATATTAGGCGGGTCAACGGCGCCCCTGTACGCGCCCTCTGTCCTTTCTCCTCTGAAGTAAAAGCCCTCCATTCAGGCCCTAGGTCTAATAGTTGCTCCTGTACTACCGCGCCACACACAATACAGACGATCTCCCCCCTCTCGTAGTTGTATACAAACCTGTCATTACCACAAATAGGACACCGATAAACCTCGCCAGTATCTGTAACAAGACTTAAATACCCCTCATTATCTCTGTCTATACGTAGCTTAAGGGGTTTCCCAGAAGACGTCGGACTTGACGACGACATAGCGAGTTTATAAACTTTTTGAATTTAAAAACTTTTCGTTTAGCTTAAAAACAACTATACGGCTTGTTTTAAAAGTCTTCTTATTTTTGCAAGAGCTCCAAATATCTGTGTAAGTCCACGAGCCCCCCTCAATGTGGCATAGTGAGCTTCTGCGATGATATACGCAAGCTCTGGCTTTACATACTCCGGGACATCTAGTCTCAAAACTTCTCGATGTATCTGTCTAATGATTTCTAATTCGCCGACGCCGCCGTCGACAACAAATCCATAGATCTGTGTCATAGCCTTACTAAAATTCCCCTTCAACGCCTCTTGCAAAGTTTCTCTTAACAACCTAGGCGATACCATGCCGAGCGCTCTAGCCACAACATCCTCTGTAATCTCCTTCTCTGTTGCCGCGGCTATCTGAAGCGCATTTATAGCCTTTCTCATATCTCCTTGTGTAAATTCATATATTGTTTCCAGGGCGTCGTCAGAGATTTTAACACCCTCGTTCTCTGCGATATATCTAAGCCTAGAAATAACAGCTTCTTTGGGAAGGGGATTAAATCTGATCATGACTACCCTCGATTGTATAGGCTCGATAATTCCACTTATGTAGTTTGCCAGTAGTATGAATCTTGTGTTTTGTGCGTATATTTCCATTATTCTTCTTAGTGCTTGTTGTGCGTCGCTTGTCATGTTGTCTGCTTCGTCTAGTATGACTAGTTTGAAGGGGGCTTTGCCTACTGGGGCTGTGCGGGCGAATTCCTTTACTCTCTCCCGGATTACGTTTATACCTCTCTCATCTGAGGCGTTGAGCTCTAGCGTATTCTCACGCCAATACTCGCCGTAGAGCTCTCTCGCCAAGACAAGAGCCATGGTAGTCTTCCCAGTGCCAGGAGGGCCGTAGAAGAGGAGATGCGGCATATTACCACTCTTCACAAACTCCCTAAGCCGGCTCTTAACCTCCTCCAAATCAACCACCTCATCAAACGAACGAGGACGATACTTCTCAAACCAAAACAACTCGCTCATATGTAGAATTCCTCTGCGAGCTCGGTTTTTATGTATTGGCCACTTTTTAACAATACATAACCCAAGCGGTTAAGTATCTGGAGAAGTTCATAGTCACGTTCGTTAAGCTTTTCGGCGTCTTTAACAGACATGGGGAGTCTGTCTAAGAGCTTTCTAGCAGCCTCCTTTAAAACTACCACCTCTCTATTTGCGCCTTCGTCATGAAGTACGAGCACAAGACCTCTTTCCATAGCTTGTCTCAAAGCTTGTCTAGACTTGACTTCTGAGAGAGGAATAAACTTTCTCTCTCTCAAGACTTCTATAAACGACTTGGTCTCGCCCTCTGGCTTCGGCTTGCCTCTCTTTATCTCTCGCAATTCTTCAAGAACTGTGTTAAGCAAGATCTCTAGCTCGTCGAGTCTTTCAAGAATTCTCCTGAATTCTTCACAACTCATTCAATAACATCTGGCAAGATATTATTAAGTGTGAATCTCCACAACGTCATTGTCAGAAAGCACGTAATCGCGGCCCACGCGTTTGGGACTCTGCGGAAAGGTATCTCTCTTCCATACAACTGCGTATTTAAAAGTATCCACTAGGGAAGAGTGAATTAAAGCTGCAACATCTTTTACTGTGGAGCCGGCTTTTACTACAATTGGCTTTCTTACGTAGGACTTTGAATGTATAGGTTTTGTAAATACTCTGATTCTACCCGTGGTCTTTAAAAGATCCTCTAATAACCTTCTCCTATCTATATCACACGTCCTCAGATTCGCTATGTGATATAACACCCCGCTTTTAGTAAAGTACGCCGCTAACTCCCCTGGGTTATATAAATCCGGCATGGTAACTATAGCTATTGTCGGCTTGAATTGCTTTTCAATATAAAGCGCTTCTTCGACGTCATCTAGTGTTACATATCCGCTTATATGTACCACCGCATGATAAATCCCATAGTCATTTAAGAGCTTTTTAACATCGTTTAAAGTCCCGCCGACTATCTGACCCTGGCCAACTATCTGAATCCCTCCAAGACCCCGCCTCTCCACTTTCACGTAACTACGTGGGGGGTAGAGATATACGCCCTCTTCTTCAAAAAACTTAAAGATCCTTTCCAATGTGCCTACTGCGCTATTCGCGCCTATGACAAGTAAAACAGCGTCTGCGTTTCTCACAGTTGCCAGAGTTATTGTATTAAGCTCGCTTTGTTCGTTCAACACTAGACTCGGCGTTTTCACAAGTTGTATATAGACGCCGTCTTCTATATACATAGCGGGGACAGGTTCCGCCGTTGAAAAGGGCAAGTCATCTGGCTCTAGCGTAGTATTTGTAAGACAACGTAAGAGAGACGTCTTACCTGAACTAGGCGGACCAATAACAGCAACTTGTAAATCGCCTTCTTTAGCCACATAGAGGCGGGGGCCACCGCCACGTAATATACGTGTCTTTTCTCGTCTCTCCACAGCCTCTCTTCTTAACTCAGCAAGTCTGCGTCTAATGTGTTTAATTAACTTCTCCGTACCCTTATGCTTGGGTACTGTAGACAGAAACTCCTCCATAGCTCTAATTTTCTCCTCCACAGTTTTAGCCTCCATTACTTTTAACCAAGCAGCCTTAGCTTCCGCCGGCAAATTAGCGGGCACAACAACAAAAGCGTATGAAATTTTAGTTTTACAACTGAAAGTCTCGTCCTTTAGGGTGGGGATATCCAGCGGCTTATAGTTATGGCAGAGGGGTTTGGGCGTTGTCTCTTGTCGGGGTTGTCGGCGGGTGTTGTGGTGGAGTGCCCCCCTCCCGCCAGAGGTAACCTAGCTACCGACAAAGATGTAGACGAGAAGAAACCCCGCCCTTCAGAGCAGGGAGCGCGGTCATATCAACGCCTTAGAAACTTTCTAATACGTTCTCTAGTTTCCTCGCGTGTACCGATCTCCGCCAGTTTGAAAAGATACGGAACAGCCTCCTCTACTACGTCTAGTAGCCAACGTCGAGGCTTTATATGTTCTTGTGTATAAACTGGCGGCGAAAATAACTTCTCTATGCTTAGACTGCCTATTTCAGACACTATTCCGAATGAAAGAGCTTCGCGTGTGTAAAATTCTCTATTCAACATAACTTTCAGATATCCTATAGGAAATAGTCGATTTCCTATAGCTATGGTGTACGGTGGAAACACCCCGAAGTTTATGCCTTGCAATGAGAACTTAATATTCTCGCTAGAGGCAATAACGTAGTCAGTAAAATATAGAAATTCTACCCCAAAGCCGTATACATCCCCAGTAACATATGCAATCACGCGGCCCGGACAGCTAAGGATCTTCTTCACGAATCTATGGATCTTAAAGAGATACTCTAAGACATCATCTTTATTTTGTAAAAATATAGAGAGGTCAAGACCTGAGGAAAACACAGGCCCTTCATTAGTTACCAAGACATCTCTATCACAACTTACATTCATTAGTTGGTTTATCATCTCAAGCGAGAAGACGTTTCTCTTTTCGCCTGTTAATACCACCTTGATATATTTACCAACTGTCTCAATTCTTACCACAATATAGTCTAAATCAACGCATATTAAACTGTGATACAAACGCTCCTATGTCCGTAGATATTGAAAAAATCAAACGAGACATACCGAATTTAGTACCCTACGCCGGGAAATATGTAGATCCACCAGAGGGAGACTATGTAAAATACACAGGGCCAGGCCAACTTAAGGTTCCCGACAAGGTTATAATAGGCTATATAGAAGGCGACGGTATAGGCCCCGAAGTAGCCTACGCCGCAATTAAGGTAGCAAACGCCGCTGTAGAAAAGGCGTATGGCAAATCGAGAAAGGTCGTGTGGTACGAAGTTTTAGTTGGTGAAAAAGCAGAAAAAATACTTGGGAGTAGACTGCCAGAGCAAAGCATAGAGGTGCTTAAAAAAATAAGAGTCTTTCTTAAGGCGCCATTAGAGACTCCAGTAGGTGGAGGCTTCAGAAGTCTTAATGTCACATTACGTCAATTGTTTGACCTATATGCGAACATAAGACCTGTGAAGTACTTCCCCGGTCTCCCATCACCACTTAAAAAACCCGAAGTTGACCTAGTGATTTTTAGAGAAAATACCGAAGATGTATATGCCGGTATCGAATGGCCTTATAACAGCCCAGAGGCGGCTAAGCTTAGGGAATATCTAAAGAAAGAATTTGGTATAAATTTAAGAGACGACGCAGGTATAGGCATAAAGCTTATAAGTAAATTCGGGACACAGAGAATTGCAAGACTAGCGCTGAAATTTGCAGTAGAAAACAAAAGACGAGTCGTAACTGTGATGCACAAAGGAAATATCCAGAAATACACGGAGGGCGCCTTTAAAGAGTGGGCATTTGAAGTAGCGAGAAATGAGTTTAGAGAATATGTAGTGTTTGAAGACGAACTTGCGCAATACGGCGGCCAAGTACCGCCTGGCAAAATCTTGGTGAATGACAGGATAGCAGACAACATGTTACAACAGCTCCTCACACGGACAAGAGAATACGACGTGATACTTGCCCCAAATTTAAACGGTGACTACGTATCTGACGAGGCGGCGGGGTTGGTAGGCGGCCTAGGCGTTGCACCAGGGATAGACGTAGGCGACTGGGGCATGATGGCGGAACCTGTACATGGAACTGCGCCAAAGTATAGAGGCAAAAACTATGTCAATCCCACTGCCACAATTCTCGCACTTGAGCTCCTCTTTAGATTTATTGGCTGGAGAGAAGCTGCTGAATTAATTACAAAGGGTATTGAGACGGCGTATAGGGAAGGTTATTTCACCGGCGATCTGGCGAGACAGTTAGACGAAGAGGAAAGAAAACAAAGAGTTAAAGAGGTACTAGGCACACAAGAATTTGCAAACAAAGTGGTAGAGATTATAAAAAGTCTATAAATTAGACTTCTTTCGCAAATATATACTCCACAGGTCTAAAACCCATCTTTTTATAGAAGTTTATTGCAATTTCATTTAACGCAGGAAATGATGCCATGATAATCTCAGCGCCTTTCCTCCTTAGCTGTTCGATACCCTCTATCATTAATCTCTTACCAATGCCTCTTCTCCTATACTCAGGTAATATGTAGAACTCCTTTATTACACCTGCGTATTTAGGCTTGTAGAAAATCCTATCCTCCACATCGCCCTTAAGCATGCCTACAACCTTGGATCCTTCTATAGCCACAAGTAAGACCGATGTGGGACTAGCCATAGAATCTTCGAGATATTTTCTCGTAGCTTGTTCAATATCCGGAGCTACCTCAAGCAGCGGGTCGAATTCTGCATTAAGACGCTTTAACCTAACGACCAACTGTACTAATGCATCAAGGTCTTCTTTAGTGGCAGGTCTTATTACTAGAGTTGGATACATATAGAGAGAATTTTGTGATATTTTTAAATATTTGCAATAAGCCTAAAATAAGAGCAAATATGTTTTAAAGATAGAATAATTAAAATATAAGAGTTTAATATTGATTGTATGAGATTACAAATCCATAATAATATATCATTTAGTTTTTATACTATTCAATAAAGACTATGTTACTATTTATAAATTTCGAAATAGTTACGTTTTCAATTTTTTTAGTTTTTTTATTATATAGACTTATAAACTTATTATTTATGTGTATAATGGTTAATTCTTCGTCTCCCATTCTTATTATATCGCCTGGTTTATATGTGAGAATACGTAGGGAATATGTCATATGGTATACTTTTTTACTATTTTTCACACCTACAACTTTTGCCGACTCTATAACATGACTTGGAAACTCTTTGTGTAATACGTAAGTTAAATGACGTGCCAGACTTATAGAAGTCGTGTATATATCAATTCCGTTTTCCATAAACTCTATATTACTTATATGGCCTACTTTTTTCTCTCTTAGTTTAAACCGTTCATGTTCTATTATGGCTAAAATCTTCTTTTTAAGCTGTTCATCTAATCCCCTTGGTATTGTACGTATCTGCAATAATGCAACCTCTTTTTTACTTAGAATTTCTTTACAATAATTACAAATATCATAGTTATATTTTATAAAAAACTTATATGTTAAAGCCCGCGGGAGTATATGCGGATGCGGAGAACCCCTTACGGTCACAGTTATAGTAACACCCTCTTTGTTCTCAGATATTTCCAAGTTCTCTACTAAGCCCCTTACAACTCCCTTTTCAGTAAGAACTTTTCTAAAAAAGTTTGTCTTTTCTACTTTTTCTGTCTTTATCCATCTACCCTTTAGGAAGATAGCCCCGCAGAATTTACACTTTAGTAACGTACTATCAAATAGACTTATGAGGGGATGTCTCTCTATATAACACTCCTCACACATGCCCTCAATTAGTCTATCAACAAGGCGGCCGCAGTAAGGACAAGGTACTTTAGCCACGGCTGTAATTACGTCTTTCTAAAAATTTTCTAACCTCTAACGCTATGACGTATGCTAGAGGTGGGGGGACGCTTTCTCCCACTTGGTTATATTGTGCATCTTTTGAACCATAGAACACATAGTCGTCTGGATACCCCATGAGTCTTGCTTGTTCGCGTACAGTTAGAATTCTATGTTCCTCTGGGTGTACAAATCGTCTAGAGCCCATAACTGTAGGAGCTATATCATCCCATATGAGTCTTATATAGTTCTCATAGAATCCCACGGCACCTTTATATCTCATGAGGGCCTCGCCTGGCTTGAGCCTAGTTATCCTCTGTTGTTTCTTGGGGCTGAGACTCACTGTCTCGTGATTTGGGAGTTGTCCGCTATCTGGAGGCGGCATATCTCCTATAGCTTCTCTAACTGTAACCCGACGTGTTTTCGGCGGCTTAATTTCTATGTTTGAAATAAAGACTCGACGACGCCGGCTGGGAACTCCATAGTCTTCTGCATGAAGTATGTTAAAATACACATGGTAACCCACTCTTTTGAATTCTCTCTCAATGTAGCTTTTCAAAGGCTCTTCCGCCAACGCGGCGACATTCTCCATTACAAAAACCTCGGGCCCTAACTCTCCTACTAATCTGATAAATTCTAAAGTCAACTGGCCGGCCGGATCTACATAAAGCCTATCTGCTGGATCCT
The DNA here is from genome assembly GCF_000015205.1 of Pyrobaculum islandicum DSM 4184. NCBI lineage: Archaea > Thermoproteati > Thermoproteota > Thermoprotei > Thermoproteales > Thermoproteaceae > Pyrobaculum > Pyrobaculum islandicum. The sequence continues at coordinate 1,520,908 of NC_008701.1, forward strand.
CCATCCTGTTGGGGTTTGCGGCTGTAAAAGGCTCGCAAGGCGGGCTACCGATAATGATTTTTATCTCCCCGCCGTATTTAACTAAGTCTTTATAATCCACATTTGCTACATCTTCCTGGAGAACGACCGTATTTTGATGGTTTGCGCTGTAGGTGCGGGCGGCGTCTCTATCTATTTCAACTGCTACCTTTATCTTAAAACCCGCCTTTCTGAACCCTAACCCAAATCCACCAGCACCAGAGAAAATATCGGCAACATTGTACACCGGTTTATAGTGAGTAATTTATTTATATACACAGTCCCTAGGTTTTATGGGTTTTTCCAAGCTGTTAAAAATGCGTATTAGTGACATAGTTAAATTGGAAAAACCCGATGTGTTAAGCTCACGCTATGGCAAAGCGTTTGAAAAAGCAGTTCTCGCGTTAATAAAAGCAAAAGATGCTGTAGTTGCAATACGCACCTTTATAGAAAACTACGGCGAGCCACATAGCGGCGCCTTTAGTAAACTGTTGAAACTTATGCCGTGGGCAAAAAGGGTGGTAGAAATAGAGCCAGCACCACCTGTTACACTTCGCATAGACGATGTTGTCATAACCGCGCAGACGGATTTTATAGTGAAATATGACGATGGGAGAAAAGAGCTCATAGAACTGAAATCTCATATTATAAGGAGTGGCGAGTGGAAAATCAAGTCAGAGTGGTCTCTGGCCACGAAAATAATGCGTATGATATATAGGAAAGCAGGCTATAACTACCCTCTGAGACTCATATATTTTGTTGAAAAAAATGGAAAAGTTGTGCCAGAAGAGGAAGTCTTTGTGTATCCAAACGAAGACAAAGACGATGAAACCTTAATGAGAGTACTACGGGAGAGAGTTAAGAGCGTTGTAAACAAGCAAACTTCTGCGTAGCTAATTCGTGCGCCAACTTAATTATACCTACTGCAACCTCTAACTTATCTAAATGGTTTGGCTGTATCACGGCATTTTCATCGCCAATCATATATTCTATAACACAATCTTCTTCATCAGACCATGAAAATATTATAAACGTATAGAACCCCTCTCTCAGCTGTATTTGGGCAAAAGCCTCATATTGTCTCCATTCCACGGTAAATGCTTCTATCTCTTTATCTATCTTTTCCTCCAGTTCTCTAAAGTACTCTTCTACCTTCTGCCGCATGTATAGCTTTAGACCTCTCTTTAAATAGATTGGATTTTTTATAGAACGTGCCGATTATAGAAATAGCCAAATTCGACTTGGAAAGACTCGCCAACATAAAATTTGAGGAGGCCGCCAAACTGTTGGAGTACGTAAAGTGTGAAATAGAGGAGGACGTCGGCGAGAAGGTTAGGCTAGAGGTATCTCATGATCGCCCAGATCATTTCTCTGTAGAGGGCTTGGCGAGAACGCTCAAGGGTATTGCCGAAGTTGAAGTCGGGTTGCCGCGTATAACGTTATTACAGTCTTCTATAGAACTTAAGGCCGAGTACATCGAAGAGAGGCCCTACATATCCATGGCCGTAGTCCGTGGAGTTAAGCTAGACAATGAAGCTATAAGACAACTCATACAGCTACAGGAAAAGCTACACGACACTTACGGGAGAGGGAGAAGGAGATTTGCAATTGGTTTCTATGATATCTCGAAGATAAAGCCGCCAATATATTACAAAAGAGTTAGCCAGGAGGATGAATACGTACCCCTGGGATTTGATAAGCCGGTGAAGATATCGGAGATGTATAAACTTACAGAACAAGGCATTAAGTATTCGACCCTTATAAACAAAGAACGGCCACCTGCATTAGTCGACAGCGCGGGACAGATTATGGTCATAATACCAGTATTAGGTTCCGAGTGTTGTAAAATCACCGAAGATACACATGACGTCTTGATAGATGTCACAGGTACAGACTTACGCGCTATAAACAACGTAATGTCAATATTAATTTATGCGCTCTTAGAACGTAGTTCCACGAAGACCGTGGAGATAATTACAGGAGGACATGCATACAGACATACATACCACAGAATTGTCGTTGACTTAGAGAATATCAACGACCTGTTAGGCATTAGACTTAGTATACAAGACTTCGTAAAACTCGTGGAAAAAGCCCGCCTTAGTTACCAAGAGGGGGGAGTTCTAGCGCCTCCATATAGGATAAATATGTTATCTTGGGTTGATGTTGCAGAAGAGGTGGCAATTATGTTAGGTTATAATAACTTCCCAAGAGAAGCGCCTAAAATTTCGACAAGCGGAAAGCGTCATATAACTGAGGTGTTAACAGAAGAGGTGCGAAGGATACTACTATCAATGGGTTTCGTGGAGGTGAATAACTACGTGTTGACAGACAGCTCCATTGCCAATATATGCAAGCCTGCTCACATCATTAACCCTATCTCAGAGCTATATGGTTATGTGAGGTGTTCCATGATCACGCAATTAATCGTAACTGCCTCGACAATGAGAAGAAAAGAGATAAAACTATTCGAAGTAGGTGACGTTGTAGAAAATGGCAGAACTTGGAGAGATGCGACATTTTTATTGAGTCGAGACGGCGTAACTTTAACCGACGGGCTCTCTGTAATTAAAACACTATGTAATCGCTTAGGTTTTACCTGTCAAATATCGGAAACGTCATTAGAATGGGGGATTCCAAATAGAGCGGCGAGTATAAGAGGCGATGTAGTTGGATATATTGCAGAGGTAAATCCAGGACTACTACTAAAACTAAGACATACGCTCCCTACCGTCGTAGGAGTGTTGAGACTTGAAAACATTAAATAGTGGATGTGTATACTGGGGGTATGTCTGACGACATAGATGTTATAATTAGGAGAAAAGCACTTGAACTTGCCAAAAGCAAGATTAGAGAAAGTACGCAACATCCTAAGAGAATCTTAACAGACGAGGAGGCTATAAGAATTGTAAAAAGTATTACAACAGGCGAGCGAGCCGCCGAGATTATAGACAACGCATTAACACTCTACAAGCCTCATGTCGTTGCGATATTTAGAAAAATAGCTGAACTTCACCTCCAAGGCATCATTAGAGAACTAGCCGATTACGAACTATATGAGCTATTGCTAAGAGCTGGTTTTAAAGTGCCTGTAAAAACCGAGATAAAGATTGTCAGACATGGAAGAGAATACAAGATAGGAGAAAGTTAAGACTTTAGATAGAGTTCGTAGAGTTCATTCATCATGCCTCTCCAGTCGAACTTCCTCTTTACGTAGTCCACATATCGTTTAGTCACTTCTCTCTTTTCTCTCTTTACATACCTCATACACCGCCGGCATCCAAACCATATGAACCTATCATCTTCTACAAGCTCTAAAACACCACCACAACGTGGACATGTATTTACGGTATCGACATAGACCAAGCCCATATACACCTTTTCTGCTGGTTTAAAATTAGCTATACATAATTTACGTAAGTCATCAGCTATACAAAAATCTGTTCCCACCTTCTTCAAGCCCCAAGAGACTCAAGGCAGCCCCGGAGGGCCGACGCCACAAAGGGGTTACTTATTTTATAAAGCTCGGCGACGTGTGTAAAGGCGCTCAAAGATATAAAACAAAGTGGATATGGGAGATATGTACATACCTCTTTGGGTTGAGGCTTCACGTCTCGACCCGAGAGGAACTTCCTCAACCCACCCGCGGTGTGGGGGGCTCGTGAGGGGCTCTGCCCCGAGGTCTCTCCTCTACCGGCGTTGCGGGTGGGAAAGGGGAGGGACGTAGCAGCCGTGATAAACATCGAAAAACGAGCTCTGGAGGTACTTAAGGAGGGCCGCGTGCCGCCCGGCCCCATGCCCAATGACCCCACGCCCGAGGTATCCTGGATGCCCATGAAGGCGTGGGCGAGGAGAAAGTCCCTAGGCGTAGGGACAGACGGCAGACGGATAACGATTTAATATCATAAATTATCCGTAGCAACAATATTAAGACGGCTAGGTCTTATACATGTTTAAGTTCCTGCTAAAGCTCATAGGTAGCGATAAAAAAAGATTTGCCGAACAGATGAAAGAAGATATTGAAGTAATTTAACAGAGGTTGAAGTCTTCGAGGACAATACCCATCTCTCTTAGGTCTTGTGAAGCCTCTATATAGAACCTTTTAGCGTCTATACACCTACTTCTCCAAAATACGCTATCGTCTCTCTCGATCTCTAAAATTAACTTTGCCGCCTTAGCCACATACTCTAAGCGCATGTAAAAGTCCTCAGGGGGTGGGGGTAGGTTTATGCCTATTTGGTTGGCGTATTCTATAATAATCCTAGGGCGTCTAACAGCTTCCCACAAGAAGTCATAAAATAACGTCATAGCACAAGTTTTTTGCGTATATTAATCCCTTGTAAACGCTGATTATATGCTCTTTTTGAGATTCGCTTTGGACAGACTGTGTCGTAAAGCTGCTCCTCTAGATACGGCAGTCCGTACCGCTATGCCAACTCTTTCAACTTTCTCCGCAACCGCCCAAGGCCGTCTAGGAAGTGTTTCTTCACGCCGCCTCCGTTCCCCTCCCTGAGTTCTCAATAGCTTTTGTCTTCCATCGTGTCTACCACAATTGCGGCTTTATGCTCCATCGCCAGTTTTACGATCTCACGGAGCTTGCCCAATTAGCTAATGTGGGTGTGGACCTTGTCTCGTGATTTCCTTGGGCAATCTTGTGATGTACTCCTCCACCGCTAGGTTTATCCTTGTAGCTAGGTTTAGTACGTCTGGCCTCTCCTCTACCAACTGCCGCGGTATCTCCACTTTCAGCGTCTTGTAGGCTGGACGTATGCGGCGTGGGGGAGAAAGACTAGGTTGTTGGGGGCGTTCCCAAGGTGACGGGGTGAAAGAGACAGATATAGTCTACATCCAGCCGTCCCGCCGATATTTGTCAGTAGTGTGGTTTTCTCCGATTCTATTGTTCTAGGCCAAAAAAGATATGGGAACTCCTCCAGAAGACCAAACAGCTCACTTTTTCTACTCCGGCGACCATCACACTTTTAAACTCGTAAACCAGCCTAGGAGCAGACTCCGCCAAGCCCCCGTCCGCCCGGACACGGCCAGACCCCCACGCCCACATCCGCAGACGCACCCCGAGCCCCCAGAGAAGGCCAGTCTAACAAAGGGGGTTATATGCTATCTCATTGAACAACAAGATGAGTCTAATATTGAGAACGTCTAGTTCCGCTTTTACAGACAGTCCTCTCTGAGTTTGCGGAAGTCATAGTTCGATAGGTGTTACAAAACCTCTTTTTACTAGTTCTATGGGTTTAAACTTTAGGAGAGAGTATTCGTCGCCTCCGCCTCCATAAACATAGTCTTCTCTAAGTAGCTCTCTGTCTATATATACTGGGATGTTTAAAACCGGTGGTACGCCTCCCACAGAGTAGCCAGTGGCTGTAAATACCTCGTCAGGTGTAGCAAGGCGGCAACCTAACAATTTGGTATTAAGTCTTTTAGTTCCACGTATTACATATGCTCTGAATTCACCGTTGCAGTAAACAACTATAGTCTTTACAATTTTATCCTCGCTTACTCCAATCGCTTGTGCGGCCTCTCTTACTGTGCGCACGGGAGTTTGCAACCTTATGACCTCGCCAAACTCTTCAAGTCTCATGACCTAGACGTCTACAACGTATTGTAACATCCAATAGTCATCTATTTGTCTTATTTCCATCATGTGGAATGTCATAGCCTTAACTATAAGTCCAGTAAATCCATGCTTCTCTATGTCATAAGGCTCTCCATATAACACGGCCTTTATGTAATAGACGTCATTTTTTCCCAAGTTTAACACGATTTCACGGCTTATGGCAAATTTCTCCGTATCAAAGAGAAATAACAGCTCGTCTATCCACCTGAATAATAGGCCTTCTAAGTCGTTATAATCTATCGTGATCTCCTTTGCGTATCTAGGCTCTACTTTTTCCGTGTGATAGGTCAATTCTGCCAGCGCGATTGCCGCGTTTTTAAACGCCTCCTCTAGAGTACATCCATATGCTTGTATTAAGACATCGGCTGTATGCTCGCCATATCTATAATCAACAGGCTTGCCACACTTCATGTATAAACCACAAGCTCTACCTTTTTAAAATCGTTTTAAGACAAAATACCCTATGAAACTGCAGGTTGCCCTTGATCTTACCGATTTGCGAAAAGCTATAGAGTTAACAAGGGAGCTCTGTAATGTCGGTCTCGAGATCGTGGAGGCAGGCACGCCGCTTATAAAACTGTACGGATTATCAACTGTTAGCGCTCTTAAAGCCGCATGTCCCAAAGCCGAAGTTGTAGCCGACTTAAAAACGGCAGACGTTGGAGCGCTGGAGGCACGGCTTGCTAAGGAATTCGGCGCAGATTGGGCTACTGTACTTGGCGCGACAAATATAGAGACTATCGAGGATTTTATCAAAGAAGGAAGGGCTTTAGGCCTAAAGACGGCCGTAGATCTAATCGGATTACCTAACGCTTTAGAGCGAGCTCGTGAAATTATGAAGACAGTTACACCCGACCTCTTTATATTTCACGTTGGCGTAGATGTGCAGAGAAAGACCGGGCTAAAATTTGAAGACTTGCTCTACAGCGCATATAAGCTAAAAACAGAAGGTGTCGGTGTTGGTATTGCTGGAGGCATTACAGAACAAGAAATTAGATTTATAATATCTAGCAGAAAGTTAGTTGATGTTATAATTGTTGGAAGAGCTATAGTAAATGATCCTTTGCCTTTGTCTAAATTTATAACTATGAATAATATTTTAAAACAAGCTAAATCAGAGAGTTTATGAAGATTGTACTTGTCGCACTTCCGGGTAGTGGAAAAACTACAATAATGAACTTTGTAAAACAGAAACTTCCAGATGTACAGATAGTAAACTACGGCGACGTTATGTTAGAAATCGCAAAGAAAAGATTTGGAATACAACATAGAGATGAAATGAGAAAGAAAATCCCAATTGATGAATACAGAAAAGTTCAGGAGGAGGCAGCAGAATATATTGCGTCGTTAGCCGGAGATGTCATCATAGATACCCATGCGTCAATCAAAATCTCGGGGGGTTATTACCCAGGTCTTCCAGATAGAGTAATTACGAAACTTAAACCAGATGTTATTTTGCTAATAGAATATGATCCTAAGGACATAATTGAAAGACGTAAGAAGGACCCAGAGAGGTTCAGAGATGTAGAGACCGAAGAGGAGGTTGAAATGCACCAGTTGGCTAATAGATACTATGCCTTCGCTGCAGCGAATGCCGGCGAGAGCGCCGTACATATACTCAGTTTTAGAGGGAAGCCCCAAAGTAGACCATTTGAACATGCCGAAATAGCTGCCGAATACATAGTAAATCTAATACTCAGAGCAAGGCAGCAGAAGTCTTAAATAACCTCCCGTTGAGAGATGCATGCCTAATGCGCTGATATATATTATAGATATAACAAAGAGGGAAGAATATTCCACGCTAAAAAATTTTATAGCAAAAGCCGGTTTTACTACTAAAACCGCGATAGGCTCTCGCGATGTCAATGCAAATTACGATATAGACTTAATGAATATAGCAAAGGAAAGTGTGGATAGACTTGCTGAAGAGTTCGACTTATTGGCGCTTGTAGGCGGCTATAAGATTTATTATTATGTCTTAAGAAAGAGACCGCCGCTGAAGATTTGGGACCTAAATATAGATTTAAACGTGCTCAATACTATGGTAGAGAGCTTTTCTAAAAATGGGAAACTGCTAGTCGCGCCTCTCGCCGTACCCGCCTATCTGGCTCAACTTGGCCTACTTAAGGGCAGAAACGCCACGGTGTATCCCACTACTGAGTTGGTAAAAATTCTCAAAGAGAATGGTGTAAACTTTATAAATGAAAATATTGTAAAAGATAAAAATATCATAACTGTTAAAGATATTACTACAATAGGAGAAAAAGAGTTTTTAGGTGCATTCCGTGAAGCAACTTGAAAGTTTTGAGATACCACGTACCGTAATCTTTGGACCAGGCGCGATTTCAAAAATACACCAAATTGTCGCTAGTCAAAAGGCTTCAAAGATCTTAATAATCACTGGCAGATCTGTAACTCTCCAATACGCAAAGACTATTGCAGATATGCTTACAGATCGTTCGGTGGAAGTTTTGAGATACGATTACATAGACATAGAAAAATCCGGATTTGACCTAGTCCTCGGTGTTGGGGGCGGAAGACCTATAGACATGGCTAAGGTTTATTCCTATGTACATAAGAAGCCGTTGGTTATTGTTCCAACCTCCGCGAGCCACGATGGTATAGCTTCGCCATATGTATCATACACCCTAGCCCAAAAGATGATAAAATATGGAAAAATTATGGCATCTCCTATCGCGATAGTTGCGGACACATCCATAATTCTAAACGCACCCTCACGTCTATTAAAGGCAGGGGTTGGAGATTTGCTTGGTAAAATAATCGCCGTGAGAGATTGGAAACTTGCACATAGATTAAAGGGAGAGGAGTATAGCGAATATGCGTCTCATCTTTCTCTCACAAGCTATAGGATCGTTGTGGCAAACGCCGCGAGGATAAAAAACTTTGTACGCGAGGAAGATGTTAGAGTGCTTGTCAAAGCGCTCATTGGATGCGGAGTAGCGATGGGCATAGCAGGTTCTTCGCGACCTTGTAGCGGCTCTGAACACCTTTTTGCACACGCCATAGAAATAAGGCTTGAAGAGAGTGGCGGAGATGCAATACATGGGGAGCTTGTCGCCCTGGGGACTATCATTATGGCATATTTACATGGGATAAACTGGCGTCGTGTAAAGAAGATAGCAAAACTTGTAGGACTCCCCACTACATTAAGAGAGGCCGGAATAGACTACGACTTAGCTATAGAGGCCTTAGTCGTTGCACACACGTTACGTCCCGATAGATATACTATTCTCGGTGATGGTTTAAGCAAAGATGCCGCAAGAAGAGCCATTGAGGCCACGGAGCTAGCTTAGAAAAAATAAAAAACAGATATTACGACAAGCTTGGTGATTGAGAGGTTTCCGGAGCGATAAGGTGAGCGCGCCGAGAGTTCTGATAACCCTGATATTTATATCAGTAGAAGTCTTTTATTTCAGCGTCAAATAAAGGAACAAGAGGCAAATATAGCGGTATAAAAAGCGCAACTGTAGAAGGTATCGCCGACGTAGCTACTATACCAATTTCGCCTATAAACACAACGCCTACCACTAGGCTGTGTTTAGGAAAATAAAGCCACCCTGGCCCTTCTAGTTTTTCATTAATTTTTATCTTTGTCCCCTTAATTCCCACAATTCTCACTTTTTTCACTTTATCTATATTATTTAGTATTTTAGTAATAAATTTATCTGCCCTGCTTAGAGGAAGAGATATTATAATAGATTTTTTATACTTTGTATTTCTTATTACAATATACTTTTTATTTTTGCTTCTGTATACTTTTATATGTACATAATTTCTCATGTTTTCATTTCTCACAGTATTCGAAAAATTTAATTATATATCTCTTCTTATTACGTTTGTGACAGAAAAATGGTATCGACTTGCAGTCGACATTCATAGAAAATATGGCGGTAAGATCTCCGTAATGCCTAAAGTTCCAATAAGATCGCTGGAAGATTTCGCCATTTATTACACGCCAGGTATTGCTGAGGTCTCTAGACAAATATCTATAAATCAAGAGCTAGCTTTTGAGTTAACATCTAGGTGGAATATCGTAGGTGTTATAACAGACGGTACCAGAGTGTTAGGACTTGGTAATATAGGTCCAGAAGCTGCGTACCCGGTTATGGAGGGCAAGGCGCTTATTTTTAAATACTTAGGCGGCGTAGATGCGATACCGATTCCCATCCGGGTAAAGACTCCAGACGAGTTTATATTTGTAGCGAAAGCCCTAGAGCCGGCGCTGGGAGGGATAAACTTGGAAGATATAGAGTCGCCTAAGTGTTTTTATCTTCTTGACAAACTTAGAGAAGAACTAAAAATACCAGTGTGGCACGACGACCAACAAGGTACGGCTACTGCCACGCTTGCTGCTTTAATAAATGCTCTTAAGCTAGTCGGCAAAAAAATTAGCGATGTCACAATCGCTCTAATAGGCGCGGGGGCTTCTAACATATATACAGCTAGGATATTAATTAAGTACGGAGCTAAACCTGGCAATCTTATCCTAGTCGATAGCAGAGGCATTTTGCATCCCGAGCGCGAAGATATAGACAAAATGATGATAGAAAATCCGTGGAAGTATAAATACGCCATAGAAACTAATGCGGAGAGACGTAAAGGTGGAATCCCTGAAGCCATAAAGGGCGTGGACGTTGTCATAGCTGCGTCTAGGCCAGGCCCAGGCGTTATTAAGAAGGAGTGGATCGCTACGATGAATAAAGATGCAATAGTCTTTGCACTAGCAAATCCAGTTCCCGAGATTTGGCCTTGGGAGGCAAAAGAGGCAGGCGCCAGAATTGTGGCTACCGGTAGAAGCGATTTTCCAAACCAAGTGAATAACTCTTTAATATTTCCGGCAGTGTTCAGAGGTGCCCTAGATGTGCGGGCAACCACTATAACAGATGAGATGTTAATAGCAGCAGCTGAGGAGGTGGCAAAATATGCAGAAGAGAGGGGAATAAGCGAAGATTACATAATACCTAAGATGACCGAGTGGGAGGTGTATGTCAGAGAGGCGGCTGCCGTCGCCGCAATGGCTTCTGCGCAAAAAGTCGCAAGAATACCAAGATCTTATAAAGAGGAGCTAGAGATAGCCCGTTCTATAATTGAAAGAAGTATAAAAACAGTTGAAATATTAATGAAGGAAAGAATTATAGATTAATTTTTATCTTTGTTCTATTGGTATGTACTGTAAGTCGTGAGGTCCTACGTAGCATGCACGCGGCCTAAATATCCTATTATTCTCCCAGTACTCTAATATATGGGCCACCCAACCTACAACCCTCGAGACTGCAAATATTGGGGTAAAGTACTCATATGGTATCCCCATGTAGTAGAACGCTATGCCAGACCAGAAATCTACATTTGGAAATAGTCTCCTCTGCTGGAAGTATGGGTGATTAAGAATCTCTTGCTCGATTGCGCTAGCTACGGCAAATATTTTCTTCGGGTCTCCAAACTTTGTGACATACTCTCTGCTGAACTCCTTGAATATTTTAGCCCTTGGATCATATGCCTTATAAACCCTATGACCTACACCCATTAGCTTTGGCCCGCCTGGCTTAGTAGCCGCTTCAACAACCTCCTTAGCTTTTGAGGGATCTCCTATCTCTAGGTATCCTCTTACAGCCATTTCGTTAGCCCCGCCATGTAAAGGTCCTTTTAACGCAGCCACTGCAGCAGCAACAGCAGAATACATGTCGCTAAGTGTAGATGCTACAACATGCGCGGTAAAAGTACTCGCCGGCACTTCATGATCGGCATGTAAGATTAAGTAGAGCTCTATACCCTTTGTAGCAAGAGGGTCCGGATCTTTGCCGAACATCATATAGAGGAAGTTGGCGGCATGAGATAAATCGCGCCTTGGTCTGATTATGTCAAGACCACGGGAGAATCTGTAATGATATGCGACGATCGTCGGCATTTTTGCTATAAGTTTTTCAGCAACTCTATAGGCAAGCTCTTTCTCCTCTGCTTTATATCTTCCCACTTTGAGAGCCTCTGCAAGTTTTAAGTTATCCTCATCGAAAGCCCCCTCTGCAGCCACTGCGGACTCGATTGCGAACATTGGATGCGCCTTAGAGAGGTTTTTGATAATTTCTATGGTTGCCGAGTTTAAGTCTCTGTATGTTTTAAGTCTGTTAGTAAAATCCTCAAGCTCTTTTTTATTCGGAAGCTTCCCATAGAGGATGAGGTAGGCAACCTCTTCATATGTTGAATGGCGTGCTAAATCTTCTATTCTATACCCCCTGTACCATAGAATACCTTTTTCTCCGTCAATATCACTTATGGAAGTAGATTTTATCAAAACATCCTCTAAGCCATGGATTATTGGACCACATGGCGATTGTAGTATTTTTCCAGCAGTTTTTATTTGTACAGTTTGCTCACTCATATAATGGGATTTTAGACTTCTAAATTTTGTTTTTGTATGACTATCCGAGCAAATAAATTTGCCAAAATAAGTATCAGATAGGATGCCGACAGTCACATGTCCGCCGGGTTCCTATCATCACTAGTTGTTATAGATAAAAATAAATTTAAAAACCTAACACTCTGAGATTTAAATTAAATACAGTTTTCATAGATATAAATTATATAAGTGATAAAATTTTAAGAAATGAATTTTGAACATTTTAGCTCTATTAGACCTAATGCATCTGAAAAGGTTTCACCACATACAACGACAAACGTTGTACCTTGGCTACTGTATGCCCCAAGCGTTTTAGCTAACGCTATGCTATACCTTTCGAGAGAATCTTCGGTAGGCGGAATTTTCAACTTACCGTCTTTTTCCACGATTATTAATGCCCCACATGCACCACGTCTCACGAGATCATCGCGTAGACCTAAGACGTCATTTACATATTCATCGACCACATATGCGATACACCTCTTACCACACAATACTTCTCTTGCCTCTTCTACTACGAATATATCTCTAATACGACAAAGGCTCAGAGCCTCCCTTAGAAAAGATGCGCCGCTCTCTGTTATCTTAACTCCCCCTCTCATCACAATGATATGACTTAGTTCTCTGCCGCCTTCTAACAAAGCTCTTACGACACCTTCGCCGATTTTAAGCTCCTCAGCTAGGTTCTTCCTACCCCGTGGAGTGTTAGAATTTTTCAATACAGCGAGCATCTGGAGATAAACCACCTCTTTGCTCCTCTTCACACCTTAGTATATCAATAAGCTTAAAAATTTTTAAATAGGATATAATAGTGGTGTTATGTCAACTATTAAAATCGAAGAAGTTAAACCACGTGTTGAACGATTTGCGGCCCACAGCCATATAAGGGGATTAGGTGTGAGAGATGGCAAAGTGGAATTTATTGCAGACGGATTTGTAGGCCAGACAGAAGCGAGAGAAGCCGCATATATCGTTGTTAAAATGATTAAAGAGGGCAAGTTTGCAGGCAAAGGCGTTTTAATCGTGGGACCGCCCGGCACGGGTAAGACAGCATTGGCGTTAGGTATTGCCAGAGAGTTGGGCTCAGAGACCCCCTTTGTGGCTATATCAGCTGGTGAGATATACTCACTAGAGGTCAAGAAGTCGGAATTTCTAATGAGGGCTTTGAGAAGAGCTATTGGCATTAGAGTAAGAGAATGGAGAAAAGTCTACGAGGGAGAGGTGAGAAGCATAGAATTTAGGTACGGGCGCCACCCGTATAACCCCTATTTACAAAGGGTACTGGGCGCCACGATAAAACTACGTACTAGAGACGATGAAAAGACATTACGCGTGCCTGCAGAGATAGCACAACAACTTATTGAGCTTGAAGTCGAGGAAGGTGATATAATTATGATTGACGAAGAGACGGGAACTGTCACTGTAGCAGGCAGAGGCGAAAGTGGAGAACAATACGATATAGCTGTCAGGAGAAGAATAGAACTACCAAGGGGACCCGTTTACAAGGAGAAGGAGATTGTGAGATTTTTCACTCTCCACGACGTAGATATGTCTCTGGCTAGACAGAGGGGCATTATATCAGCTATGATATTCGGCTTTGCAGAAGAAGTTAGAGAAATACCAGACGAAGTGAGGAGACAAACAGATGAAATCGTGAAAAAAACAATTGAAGAAGGCAAGGCGGAGCTAGTGCCCGGAGTCTTGTTTATAGATGATGCACACCTATTGGACATTGAGGCGTTCTCCTTCCTTACCAGAGCCATGGAGACAGAGTTTGCACCTATTATTATAATGGCGACAAACAGAGGATTTGCAAAAATAAGAGGTACAGACATAGAGGCGCCACATGGAATTCCACAGGATATGCTTGATAGACTTGTAATTATCCGCACAAGGCCCTACACCGCAGAGGAAATTAGAGAAATCATAAATATAAAAGCCCGTGAACAAAACATCTCACTGACAGAAGATGCACTCAAACTTCTGACTTCTGTAGGCGTTGAACACTCTCTGAGATACGCGCTCCAATTGTTAATCCCGGCCTATATACTAGCAAAAGAGAGGGGGAAATCCGCAGTAGGCCCTGAAGAGATAGAATACGTAAGAAAACACTTTATATCTGTAAAAGAATCTGTTGAATATGTCAAGTCTTTAGAAGAGAAATTCTTGAAGTAGCTTTTCTCTTTTGTTTAGCCAAGTAGATGTTGTAAACCGCGTATAGAATTAACAACTGACCTATGTCTAAGTATATCTGAGAAGCCTCCTTTACCGAGATTATATAAAACAACGGATATATAGATACCCCAGAGCCGGGAGGAGATGATGTAAAGAGAAGCGTCAAGTAGTGAAATACCGCTATGAGAATAGACAGTACGGCTAACGTCCACCGAACTCTAATATTTGGCTTCAAAAAGAACGTAGCCACTACAGCCGAGAAAAACAATACTGTTAACACCACAGTTATTCTCCAGAAGTAGAGCCAAATGGGTATACTATTAATCGCTTTAACCCCCTCATTAGTTAAGATCTTGTTTGGCGGAGGCCTTAACGCATCTGATATCAAATACTCCACAGGCGATAATGCAGATAAGATTACCAAGACAACTACTAACAATGTGAAAGCCAGAAACCTCATTTAATCGATTGGAGTATCCTATACTGCTCCCCTAGTAAACCCAAAGTTGCGTTAAAAATTAACATCGCCGCCAATGCCCATGTAACTATGTTGACTAACGCCTTGCCGTTTTTCTCGCCTAGTTTTCTCTGGACCACTGCGGCGACAAGTTGGCCGCCGTCAAGCGGGTATATAGGCAATGCGTTTAATACGGCAAGGCCGTAGTTAACCACTACAAGCCAGAATACTAACCTTGCAAAATCTGTGTTATATAGCTGGTCTCTTCTTATCGGACCCTCGTCGTATCCCCACAGAGGCAGACTACCAAGCCCTAATCCGAAGAATATTACGCCTTCTCTCTCTACTAGTGTTATATTAAAGGCTATTTGGGTAGTATTCCTTTCCACTACGACTCTTATCACGTCGCCAGGTTTACATCTGAATTTTATCTCTTGTAGAGATGTTATTAGTTGTCCACTCCACCTAATTTCTTCGACCACGCCGCACCCCTCGATTCTTTTTATAACATCTCCCGCCCTAATTCCTCCTTTATATAATGAGCCATCTGTGTAAAGCCATATTATCTTAGGCGTTGTTGTAAAGTTTGAATAGTCAACTACGACTTCATATTTATCAAACCACCTACCCACCACTAGAACCACCTTATCTCCTGGCTTACATTTAATAGTCTTGTTTACGCCAAGGAGAGGTCCCATGCCGGCTAGAGTATTTACTTTTATTAGAAAGTCATCGGGGGTGTATACCCTTTCATTAAAACCACATCCGTGCATTTCTAAAACCCTGTCGCCGGGTTGTATTCCAAGCGCTTGAACGCCAAAGACAGCTCCTTGCAAACCTGCCGATGCTCCCACCAAGCCTAACAACATGGCCGCTATTGCTAATACCACGTTTGCAGCCACGCCGCTGGCTAAAACGGCAACTTTTGCATCAGTGCCGGCTTTTTTGAAACTCTCTTCGTCAGGTTCTACAAACGCCCCGCTGAATATGTAGACTAAAGAGAAAACGCCCACAGATTTCAGAGGTATCCCATATCTTAATGCCGCATAGCCGTGCATAAGTTCGTGAGATAAGACAGCAACTACAATAGCCACCGCTAAATAGGGAAGTTGATCCCACGGGAGAGTTACGCCTGGCACAATTGGTGTTACACCTGCGGCATGTGTCGCTGCCTCACTTATTTGACCCCCCTTAATAAGTGTTTGGACAGCGCTTAGAGTGCCGCCTATCAACATATAGATAAAACCTTGTAGTATCTGAATTTGGCCGTCTGGTCTCACAATCGGCAATATGAAGAACACCGGCATTAAGAATAACAGTAACGTCGCTATGAGGTAAGCCCTAAGAGGTATAAAGCTCAATTTTTCAGCAAATAGTCGTATATATCTTACAAGTCCTTCACTCTTCCAATATATAGCTATGAAATACTTTACTGCTTGCTTATTAAGTAGATATACGACTCCGACAACAAAAAACCAACTCGCTAGGAGCACAATTAGCGGATCCACACGTATTAAGAGTTGTGACATATATATACTGAAAACCCGACTATACCTCTATTGTGGAGCCTGCGCCGACTTTATACAAGTTAAATTTCCTTTCCAATTCCTTTAACAACTGAGGTGCTGTATGCAGTGCTACTATACATCTAACTCCCAGTAGTCTTAACTCCGCTACTATTCTATGCAGAAGATAGGGATTTTTTGCAGACCCCCCGAGACCTCCCACTATACACCTGACCTTTAAACCTCTCTGTGAAAGCTTATGATATGGTATGGTATAGAGACCACAAGGCGTTATAATCACGTCGTTAATATGTAACACATTCTCGCGACCCCCGTTGTAAATTTTGTGACCAACGCCACGAATTTTTAACATAAGGTCGCGAGACGGCTGGATAATTGGGATGTTAAAAAGCTCAAAGCCGCCGGTATGATGCGGATTCGATGGCACACCGACAATACCCACAATGGGTCTAACTTGATACTTTAATAAAAACCGAAATGCCGCTTCTCTGCTACAGCTGTCAAATAAAACGTTGTCGTTTATCAACACTCCAAACCCATGACTTGGCTCTAAAAATCCGGGAAATTCAGAACATAATGCCGTTATTTTAACCACATGCCTTGTTGTTTAACGTTTATAAATCATGTCGCTTCCGCAGTATATGAGGCGTGCCATCATAAGTATTTTGTCAATTCTAATTTTTGCGGCAATACTAACATTCTTCCCGGCTAGTTATTTTGAAGCAATATTATTATACTTGATATTGTTCTTTGTAATATCAATAGTGCTCAGCTACAAGACTTATAGAAGGGGGTTGACAACGGTACAGGAAATCTCTAAGGGGAAGCCTATCATTGAAATAGATGAAAAAGAAATCAATAAACTTATAGAAAAAGATAAAGAACTCTATAAGGAGTATAGAAAATTCACAAAAGCATCTCTTATGCCACTACTAACACTCCCAATATTTATCATATTGGCTACTCTCCTCTTTCCAGTAGTGCCCCACGTCGTAGAATCCTCGCTAGGACCACTTATCGGTACTACAATAGCGAGGTTTCTAGGCTATGTAACTCTTTTCGGTCTTTTCGCAATTGTTTCAATACCTTTATTCAAACCGCCTATGGTTCCAAGAATTGTCAGAAGTCTCAGAGTATACGAAACTGGAATAGTAATTGACAAGACTTTTGGCTTTAAAGCCCCGCTTTATGTCAGCGAGTATAGAATTAGTGAAGAACGTAAATTTATAGAATTTAAGCTCAATAACCAAATATTTAGAGTCTATTACAAAGATATAAAAGAGCTTGATAGTATTTTGTCTAAGCTTATAAAGCCTTTAAAACAGTGAGGCAAGAGATCCGGCGATTTCCTCCTCGCTCGGCCCCTTCTTCTCTTCCTCCTCCTTTTTCTTCTCCTCAGCTTTGGCAACAGGAGTCGAGGGGGCGCTTGCGGGGGCGGCAGTTGCTACGGAAGGCGCCGCTACCATAGGCGCAAAGGCGGCAGACTTTATGGCTTCTTCAATGTTTATCTCTTTGAGAGCCGCCACGAGAGTCTTAATTCTTACCTCATCTGGCGTTATGCCAGCTGCTTGTAATACTTTAGTCAAGTTTTCTTCATTTATCTCTTGTTTTGCATAGTGTAACAACAGGGCACCATATATGTACTCCATGGTAAAGTGCGAGAAGGAGACCTTTAAAAAATTTTCTCAAACCTCCCTTATTTCGATTTTCTTAGTCCTCAACTCGGATAATATCTGTTCCGCTTTTTCAGGCGGTAGCTTTATGGTATACATGTAATGGGACAGCCTGGCTTTTAACTTAACATATTCGGGATACCGTTTTACTCTAATCTCCTCAGCCTGCTCGCCGTACTTCTTCCAAAGCTCGACTAAAAAGAGCTCTTTAGGCATAGCCAAGTGCAAAGTTGTAGTATATAAAGCTTTCAAAGGGTCTGGCCGGGGTAACCCGCCAGGTTCATACGCCCCCTTGCAGGGGTGTCACCTAGGGCGTTTTTCTTTTACATTGAGCTTTTAAAACTTTATCTGATATCTCTATGTCTGTATTTTATGTGTGGGAGTGTTCTCATGACTTCGAAGACGAGGTTGGAGAGCTGATTGAGGAGCTTGGCCACTGCTTGCTCCCCAAGTGTTACGGCTCTCCTCTCGGCCCACCTAATCCACACCCTGGCCTCGTCTATTGCGCTACATTCTGGAGATGCGCAAACTAGCCAACTCCTCAGCGGCTCATCCGGCGCGACCGCATATACTAGCTTAAGCGCGCGTTTATACAAAGCAGTGGCCGTGTCTAGATACTCCGCTTTCCCCGTAGCTATGTAGAAGCCGAGCTCCATAAGCGAGAATGCGACAAGTCTCATAATCCGCGCTTGTGGCCTCTGGAGGACGTTCGCCGCCTTATGGGCATATGTCACCGCTGTATCGAGGGCGCCGTACAGCTTAACTACTGGGTCGTCTTTTTTGACGTGACGCGTCTCCCCCCTCCAGTACACGGTCGTATCTCCACCGTCGCCAGGACAGGAAAAGAGTATTAGACAGGGCTTAGACAGCACAACACACTCTAAGGTTAAGAATATATATGCTATGGATATAATAAGCCCGAAGTGATGATTCCGCTGAGCGGTGACGTCGTGATATTATTTTCAGCCGGCTGAGACTTATGCCTAGTTACATCAAAGCACAAGTCTTTAAATAGTATTACAAGTTGTAACTTATGTTATTTAGAAAGAGAGTATTTGAGGGTGCAAAGATATTGCGCGAAGAGATAAAAAAACCAGGTATTGTTTTAGTCCCTGGGGTTTTTAACGCATTGACGGCTCTTATGGCTCAGAGTCTAGGTTTTAAGGCAGTTTACGTATCTGGAGCAGCTGTTACGGCCTCTATGGCTCTGCCCGACTTGGGGTTGATTACTATGGATGAAATGGTAAGAATCGTGAAATATATCGTAGATGCCGTGGATATACCAGTTATAGTAGATATAGACACCGGATATGGAGAGGCATTAAATGTTATGAGAGCTGTTAGAGAGTTTGAAGCAATAGGAGCCGCGGGAGTGCAATTGGAAGATCAAGTATTGCCAAAGAAATGCGGTCACTTAAGCGGCAA
This sequence comes from Pyrobaculum islandicum DSM 4184, assembly GCF_000015205.1. Lineage (NCBI taxonomy): Archaea > Thermoproteati > Thermoproteota > Thermoprotei > Thermoproteales > Thermoproteaceae > Pyrobaculum > Pyrobaculum islandicum. The sequence continues at coordinate 1,540,229 of NC_008701.1, forward strand.
GGCTTTAATCCCACCTGATGAAATGGCGAAAAAAATACGGGCTGCCGTTGAGGCCAGGAGGAGCCCTGACTTTGTGATAATTGCAAGAACGGATGCGGTCGGCGTCACGGGATTCGATGATGCAGTAGAGCGAGCGCTTCTGTACCTTGAAGCAGGCGCAGATGTCATCTTCCCAGAAGCACTGAGGACGGAGGAGGAGTTTAGAGAATTTGCACAGAGGGTAAGAGCCCCCCTCCTGGCCAATATGACGGAGTTTGGCGTCTCGCCTCTCATACCAGCTAAAAAGCTGGAGGAATTTGGTTATAAATTTGTGATTTTTCCCGTAACGGCGTTAAGAGTAGCCATGTACGCCATTAGGGAGGTATTTAAGACGATTTTAGAAGAGGGGACCCAAGCGTCGTGGATAAACAAAATGCTTACGCGAAAAGAGCTTTACGATTTGATAAAATATTATGATTATGAAAAGCTAGATACAGATATAGCGAGATATATAGACAACATTTATAAAAAAATAAAAAAATGAACATATGGATAGAATAACCAAGATCCTTGCTGAATATACGATACACACAGACTTTTCTAAAATACCTTCTGAAACAAGACACGAAGTTAAACGTAGAGTTATAGACTCTATTGCTGTCGCATTTGCAGCATATACCTCAGAGCCTGTGGCGTTGGCACGACGCATCGCTTCTAAGTTTTCGACTAGTGAGGGCGCGCGGATAATGGGTACGCGCTATAGAGTTTCTCCAGATTGGGCAACTTTTGTAAATGGAGTTATGATACGCTACCATGATTACAACGACACCTACCTATCAAAAGAGCCGCTACACCCAAGTGATTTAATCGCTGCAGCTCTATCTATAGGCGAATATGTCAACAGCAGAGGGGCGGATCTTATAGCTGCAATTGCTATAGGCTACGAAGCCGCTGTTACCTTCTGCGACGGCGGCACATTGCGAAAAAGGGGGTGGGATCATGTGAACTTCCTAGGTATAGGTAGCACGTTAGCAGCAGCAAAACTACTAGGCCTTGATACAGTCGGAATTCAACACGCACTCGCATTGTACGCTGTACCTCACGCCGCTATGCGGCAGACAAGAGTTGGCGAATTAAGCATGTGGAAAGGCGCCGCTGCTGCTAATGCCAGCAGAAACGCCGTCTTTGCAACACTACTGGCGCGCGAAGGCTTTACAGGTCCCTATAAGCCTTTCGAAGGCGAGATGGGTTTCTTTAGACAATTACTACAGGGAGATTTTGACGTCTCTGTATTACAGAATATGGAGGAGCTCAAGCCTCCGCGGCGAATACTTGATACATACATAAAGCCGTATCCTGTGGAGTATCACGCACAGACGGCCGTAGAGGCTGCTCTCAGATTAAGAGAGAAAGTGAGGTTAGAAGAAATTGAAAAAATAAGGATCGACACATATGAGGCAGCATACACAATTATAGGGCCAAAGGATCCTGAAAAGTGGGATCCACATACAAAGGAGACAGCTGATCACTCAATTATGTGGGTTACAGCAGCCGCGCTTGTCTGGGGTCCTATAAAAATTGAACATTATAGAGACATCAGAAACCCTACTGTGTTATCTTTAATGAAGAAGATGGAGGTAAATCTGGATCCGGAGCTAGATAAATTATATCCCCAAGCCTTCCCAACTGTTATTACGGTGGTTACCAAAGGCGGTTCTAAATACACAGAGAGAGTAGACTACGCTAAGGGTCATCCAAAGAACCCCATGTCGGACAGAGAGCTAGAGGATAAATTTAACATGTTAACTAGAGATGTCATGCCAGAAGAGGTCAGACGGAGAGTTCTCAATATCCTCTGGAGACTCGAGAACTATAGCGTAACGGAATTGTTAGACGCCTTGGCTCTTTAGATTACTTCTTCTCGGCGCGCCAATCTACAAGCGAATAGACTGTTTTCCCCTTTAGTTTCATTATATAGGCCGTGGCCGATAAAGCTGCGGCCACCCCCATTGCGGCTGAGATTACCGCTTGTTTATATGGGTATGCCACTATATCGCCCGCTGCAAATACTCCTGGGGTCTTAGTCTTGCCTTCCCAATCGGCTATTATTTCTCCCCTCTCATTTAGATCCACGAGATGTTTTACGAAGTCACTTCTGGTGACATAGCCGGCCTCTATAAAAATTGCCGCTACTGGTATCTCCTGTATCTCTCCTGTCTTCTTATTTTTGATAATAATAGATCTCACTTTTGTATCACCTCTTATTTCTACAACTTCGCTATTTGGGATAAATACTGCTTTCCCTAACCTCTTTATCTGTTCTATAAACTCGTCGTCGTGAATGGGTTTCTCGGATGGAAAAATCCAGTAGAACTTGTTAGCTATAGAAGATAGAATGGTAGCCGGCTCTCTGGCTAAATCGCCCCAGCTTACCAGAGCCACGTCTTGGCCTTTGAAAAACGGCGCATCGCATATTGTACAATATGAGACACCTCTGTTCTTAAACTTCGTCTCTCCAGGCACTCCTAGTTCTTTCGGCGTCTTCCCGAAGGCGAGAATTACCGCCAAAGCCTTATACTCATCGCCTCCCCAAGTCTTAACGACAAAGATATCGCCAACTTTTTCTATAGAATTCACCTCGTCGAATATTACCTCTGCTCCAAAGGCTCGTGCTTGTTGTTCTACTCTTTTCGCGAGTTCGGGCCCGGAGATCTTGTGTATGGCGGGATAATTTTCTATTAGCGTTGTCATATTGAGCTGTCCCCCAAGATCTTTACTTATTACTAAAGTTTTTAGCTTCTGACGTGCAGTATATAGCGCGGCAGAGAGACCGGCAATACCTGCACCAACTATCACTACGTCGTAATCTACATCCATAGGGGAGTTTTTCGAGGTGTAGTTAAAAACCTTCAGCTACAAAAGCTTTTAAACAGATTTATTACGTCAACAGCGATGTCTTCAAAAGAAAAAGAACAAGAAGCCGAAAAGGGAAAACAGGGGTGGATTATTCCCACGGTTATACCACCGGAAGAGTGGAGCACCTTTAGATATCGAGGAAAGACTCTTGAGGAGTTATTAAACATGCCGATGGACGAATTTATAAAACTCCTCCCAGCGCGACAGAGAAGAAGTCTAAAGAGGGGGCTAAAGCCAGAACATAGAAAACTCCTCGAAAAAATAAGAAAGGCAAAGAAACTAATGGCACAAGGCAAGAAAGTGGTAATAAAAACCCATTGTAGAGATATGATAATATTACCGGAAATGGTGGGCCTTACGATACATGTCTATAATGGGATTACGTATATCCCAGTCTTTATATCGCCTTGGCATATAGGACATTATCTAGGCGAATTTGCAATTACGACGAAAATCGTGCAACACGGCGAACCCGGCCTAAAGGCTACGAGATCTTCATTACACATAGCTGCTAAATAGATATGACAGTTGTAAAACTCCAAAATAGGCCTAAAATTGGCGACGTTATTACTCTACCTAATGGGAGAAAGGTAGAGGTTAGAGATATAGGCATTCCCTATATACTCCCACCAAATGCGGTATGCGACGACCCTCTTTGCCCATGGCATGGCCATCTTAAAATAAGGCTGAAGTTGTTAGAAGTGACTGTCGAGAAGGTGAGGATGCATAAAGCCGCTGTTGTGTTACACGAGTGGGTCCACTATATACGTAAGTACAATCGTTATGAGCGGCGGAGGAGGAGGATACACGTTAGGGTACCTGAATGTATAGAAGTGAAGCCAGGAGACAAGGTAATAATCGCAGAAACTAGACCACTTGCAAAAACAATATCGTGGGTAGTGATAGGGAAAAAAGAGGATGTTACTGTGTGGAAAGCTAAACACGAAGTTTTACAAACAGACTAGTAGTGCAAAACCCAGTAGTTCTTGTTGATACTAGGGAACACGCTGAAGAAATTATACGATACATAAAGGAGGGTGGGTGTTCGGTAATTAAGACTAAGCTTGAGATCGGCGATTACATAGCAGGTGAGTTTATTTTTGAAAGAAAGAGAGTTGACGACTTTATAAATTCGATAATTGACGGCCGGCTTTTCAGCCAAGCAGAAAGACTTAGAGAAGTCGATTTCAGACCTTTAATAATTATCGAAGGAGACCTCTGGGAAGAGCTTAAAGTAAGAAAGATATCTCCCAACGCTATTCTTGGAGCACAACTAGCTCTCTATAAGATGGGGGTTGGAATTGTGTATACAGAAAGTAGAGAGCAAAGTGGTGTAATCATATGTCTAGCGGCTAGAAAGAGCAGAAGTAATAAGATTAAGACTCCCACCACTAAGAAGAAGACAGATGTAAAAAGTCTACAAATAGCTTTATTAGCTTCGCTACCTGGCGTTGGGCCTAGACGTGCAGAAGAGCTTTTGAAGAAATACGGCACTCCTCTAAATGCAATAATAAACTATAAGTCTTGGGATATTGACGAAAAAAGACATATCCTTATAAAACGTATATTAGAAACACCATATACGTCGACTTCCTCACTTGACAAATATCTATAGGTGCCAACGCCATTCAAGCCCGGCGTCTCTCTCCACAAACTCGCAACGGGGGGGATTCTCCAGAGTCGTCCTAAAGACCTTAGCTAACCGTGTTAATATACGTCTAGTGCCTTTTATATCAACAAGCGCGAAAAAAGGCTGATATCCTAGTCCCCATTCATAGCCATGCAAAAAACTCCACCAAATTGCAACAATAGGCTTTACTTCTTTAAATACGTGTGCCATAGAGCAGAGGTATCTATACCTAAGCTCTTCATCTCTTGTGGCTATTCCAAACTCTGTCACTGCGAGAGGCGTGGGCGGTTTTATTTCTAACAAACTCTTAGGTCTGTATAGGAAGCGCATTGAAAAATCTTCATATCTACCTACGACATAAAAATTTATAGATGTATAATCCATTTCTTTAAACATTGCTAAGTATTTTGAGTTTAACCTATTTATAAAATAGATAATCGGTTTAAATATAGCATTTTTAGACTCAAACTTTGTAAATGAATGTGTAAAAGATTTTACTACGCCATAGTTTTTTAATATGTCTCTAGCCATGAGAATAGTCTCATTTATGTTTGATAGTGCCCTTCTCATATGTTTAAGCGACATGAAACCATACGGTGGCAAGTCGCCTCTAATGTATGCGAGAAATGTGTACATACTTGGCTCGTTAAATATTAAAGCTACGTCGATTAGACCTCCAAGCTCTCTTGCAACATAATCTACATATGACAAAAATCTCCTTGTCACGTCTTTAGACTCCCAACCGCCATATTTCCACACCCATCTAGGATTTGTAAAATGGTGTAACGTAACCCAAGTCTTTATACCGCGTCTCTTGATAGACGATAGATATTCGTTAAAAAGCTTGAGAGCTTCTTTGTCGTAATAGCCCTCTCTAGGCTCTATTATAGCCCATTCAATTCCTGTTCTAAATACATCTAGGCCCACTGCCTTGGCGATATCGAAATCTTCCTCATAAAAAAGTATGTGATATGCGCCAGGCTCGTCAAGCATATCGCATTTACAAAACCCGAAGTGTTGATATGGAGATACGGCCGCGCCTATCTGCACTACCGCAGTATTAACACCGAAGTGTTGGCCGCCAACGCAACTGCGACAGATGTACTATTGTATAGAAGGGCAGAGGCGCCGTAGTAGCCCCTTGATAAAAGAATCACCATATCATAACTATTTTCAGAAAGCTCCTTTACAATCTCAGACGCAACTGTCTCCCCCTCACCCATTTTCCTAACTTTGAAAAAATGTTTAATGCCTTTCTTGTTCATAAATTCTTCTACTGTAGTCTTTAATTGTTCAGCCGTTGGGTCGTTTTCACTAATAGATACGTACAGGAATACTATATCAGCACCGTATCTCTCGCCGAAGTCTGCCGCTACATTTAACAACTCTCTTAGTCTTACTGGATTCATCGGCGAAATAGGCACAAGTATACGTCTGAATTTATAGGCAAGCTCGTATGACGGCTCGTCAACCATATACCTTACCCTCTGTAATTAACTTAAGAGTTTTATCTGTTTTCTCAATTGAGCGCCACTTAGGCAATATGCCTAAGACTGCTCTTATAGCATCAACGTTTTCAGGGACTACGATAGATTCTTGATGTACGCCGTACATTAGGTAAAGCTCGTTTCCACGTATAGTAACCGAATCTCTAAAGATGGCAACCTCTGGGAAGTCGCTTCTCGACCTTCCCAAATCTCTGGCATATTCTATAACATGCGCCAAGCTTTGAAATCCAGACCCTACATCTGCCAAAAAGATACGTGGAGTTTTTACAAAAGCCTCTATCACGGCATCTTTTGTATATGTAGAGCTTAGTTCTATGTATGCCATGTGCATATGCATTATTGTAACAGGCACAGCTATTGCCATCGTTACAATGTCGATATCTTTGAGTATTGTCTGTACATCAGGCCCGTGGTGGCTGGGCACAGTAGCCGGGTTGGGCACAACGTCATTAATAGGCCCCTTCTTATGCTCCTTAGGATCTGCGCCTCTCCTGGCGATAAATATCCTCGCCTTTTTAATGCCTATCCCATTCAAGATCAAAGATGTGAGAACTCTAGTGATTCCTGTCGTGTTACAACTTACCACTCTCACATAGCGTCTCCCTTTCGCTTCTTCGTAATTAGCCAAGGCGTTAAAGCTTACGTCAGCTACATCTGCTTCTTCGCCTCCCTGGAAAATTACAGGTTTGTCATACCTTTGATAATACTTCTCTTTGTTCTCACGCCCTACGTCCTCCGGCGAGGCATCAATTATTATATCAGACGCTTTGATTAAATCTTCGATCGTACCTGCTGGCTCTATGCCAGCTTTTTTAAATTTATCAAATCTGTCAGAGTATGTATATATTGGAAAGCCGCGTGCCAACGCTATCTTAGCCTCGTAGTCTGGCGTGACTTTTAACACGCCGACTACTTTCATATCGTCTTGCATTGCTACCGCATCTGCTATTCTCTTACCTATTGTGCCGTAGCCTATAATTCCTACTTTTATCATGCCCAGAACTTCTTTGCAGAGATTAATAACGCTTTTACCGCTGGCATTTCTTCACCTCCTATTGTTTGTATAAACGCACGGCCTCCCGTCGATACGTGAAAAGCCTTACTTATGACACCAGCTTTCTCAGCCGCAAATATCGTGTGTCCCCCGCCGAGTATAAGATTCCTATCGGCGCCTGCTCTTAATAACTCTATAGTGCCCATGGCAAATTTTTCATCTTCTATATAGCCCATGGGACCGCTAAAAATCACAATATCACTTTGTCTAATAATTTCTTTGAACTGAATAATAGTAGATCTACCAATATCTAGCGGAACTTGTGTAAGAGAATATATATCTATATCAATTCTACCATTTCTATTTATGGCAAAATCAATTGGCGTGTGAATCTGGGATCCGTATTTGTCAAGTATGTACCTAGCTTTATCTATATAAGGCAAGAAACCTCCTTTTTCAATCTCCTGTCTTAATAAGTTATTCACGACACCATATTTAGCTACAGCAAATACAAACCCAACTAACCCTCCTACAGCCACGGTCTCTACTAAGCCGTTTTTCAAAAGCTGTTCAATCGCCTTTAGAGTATCTGGTATCTTAGCACCTCCTGCTATTAACGTCACGCCTTTTCCCCGCTTTTCAAATACTGTAGCCAACGCCCTGAGCTCTTTTTCAAATACATAACCCATGCAAGACGGCATTACGATAGGAAATCCGACGACACTTGGCTGAGACCTATGGGCTACCGCAAAACCGTCGAAAATAAAATAATCGCCTAGAGGAGCCAACTTACGGACTAGCATAGTTTCTGCTTGCGCCTCTGGGACCTTTTCAATAACTTCCTCAGATAACATTCTTACATTTTCTAACAAAAGTATCTCGCCGCCTTTTAACTCCTTTATTTGCTTCCTAGCCTCAGGCCCTATAACATCGTCAACAAACTTAATGGGTCTTTCTAGATACTTTTCAAGAAGAGGTTTGTGCAACTCTAGCGATGTAAAATCGTCTTGTCCTGGTCTGCCTTGGTGAGCTAAAACAACAACTTTTAAACCAGCGTCTAGGGCTAAACGAAGCGTGACCGTATGTGCTCTTATTCTAAAATCATCTATTATTTTTCCATTAACTATTGGCGAATTTATATCTATTCTAATAAATGCCACTTTATCTTTTTTTAAACATTTATCCATAGTAACTAGCTGATTTATAATATCACTAAGTAACATGTAAGAACGTTTAACTAGGGTTAATAAGTATTACCGGCTATACTCACTATATAGAGATATATATAATATATATTGCACTACAAAATATTATTTAAGGAGTGCACTTCTCTAACCTTATGCGTTTTGATAAGTACCGCTACGCTTTGAAATACGTAGCTGAGGCTTTTAATAAGAGAGGTATTGAATACATCCTCGTTGGCAGCGCGATTCTCCCACTTGCGTACAACATCGACTATGATCCCAAAGACGTTGATCTATTTATTTTGAACAAATCTACCGTGCTCGATAATGAGCTTTTTGAAGAAATAGCAAGAGAATATGACTGGGACTTAGGAACATCAGACCACGGTACTATATATTATGAATTGATAATTTCGGGAGATACTGTGAGAGTGGATTTGTTGGAAAATATCCTTGATATATATATACCGATGGAGTTTTTTTCAGATGTCAGAGAAATAGACATTAATAATGTAAAAATAAGGTCTATAGGCCTAGAGGAGTTGTTAGTTCTTAAAGCCAAAATTGCAACAAAAGAAGCTGAAGAGTTTATTAATGAATTAGCTAGAATTATACTGGAACATGACATAAAAATTAACTATAATAAAATAAAGAGACTTGCAACACTATATCCAGAAGACTCAGAAGGTATTATAAAAAGACTTAGAAGAAATGGTATCTACGTAGAATAACAAATTTAAACATTGGGTATGGTGTCACTATGCGCGTTTTATATATACACGCAGAGCGTTTTACTTGGGATGTAAAAGACCCCGCCTCAGATATTAGAGACGAGCCTATCTCCGGCAAGGCCAACAACGCCCTTGTGATCTTTGCAACAGTTGAAAGAGGAGATATTCCAGATGAGGGATTTCTCCGCCAGATAGCCCGCGATATTATCGACGTAGCTAATAAAGTGAAGGCTAGCTCCATAGTGATATATCCCTACGCCCATTTATCAAGCGAATTAGCTAGACCCTATGTAGCAAGGGAAGTTTTAAATAAGTTATATGAAGTTGTCAAATCGGAATTTCATGGCGAAGTCTACAAAGCGCCTTTTGGCTACTACAAGGCCTTTGAAATTAAGTGTTTTGGACACCCTCTCTCTGAGTTAAGCCGTAGTTTTAAGCCAGAAGGTGCCAAAGTCGAGAAAAAGGTCGAAGAAAGACGTGATGTATACATAGTGCTCACCCCCTCCGGCGAGGAATACAACCCGGCAGATTTCAACTATGATAAATTTGAGGATCTTAAAGCCCTAGTAGACAAGGAGGTATTTAAAAAAGAACTTAGTGGAGGATCAGAGCCTAGATATCTTGACTACCTGAGAAAATTTGGTTTCGAATGGGAGTCTATGTCTGACGTAGGCCATATGCGTTACGCGCCTGAGGCCACTATAATGATAGAGCTTGTGGAAGACTATGCATATATGGTTGCCAAATCTCTAGGCATACCGGTATTTAAAATAAGGGGAACAAACATGTTTAAACTGTCTGAGACGGCTATTGAGTCGCATGCGCGTCTCTTTGGCGAACGTCTGTATGTTGTCGAATCTGATACAGATCTTATATTGAGATATGCTGCATGTTTTCAACAATTTGCTATGGTAAAAGATTGGGTAATAAGCTATAAACACCTGCCCTTTGGTGTAATAGAAATAGCAGACTCCTACAGACATGAACAGCCGGGCGAAACAGTGTTGTTGTTTAGACTAAGGCGGTTTTTCATGCCAGATCTCCACATATTTACAAGAGATATGGCAGAGGCTATAGATATATCGTTTAAGCTACACGAAGTTATTTTTAGAGAGATAGAGAAATTAGGCAGGACATACGTCTCGCTTTATAACGTAACGGAGGAGTTTTACAAAGAGTATAAGAACTATCTGATAGAATTGGCGAAGAGAGAGGGCAAGCCTATATTGGTAAGAATTTTACCTGGTCAAAAGTACTATTGGGTTTTAAATGTGGAATTTCATATAATTGACGAATTAGGCAGGCCTAGGGAAATTGCAACATTTCAAATAGATATAGGCAACGCCAAACGTTTTGGCATAAAGTATGTAGATGAAAATAATCAAGTTAGATATCCGGTGATAATTCATACAGCTATACTAGGCAGCGTCGAGAGATATCTATATGTTGTATTTGATACTATGGCTAAGGCGGAAAAAGCCGGCAAGATCCCACGGCTTCCCACTTGGCTTTCGCCTGTCCAAGTGCGTATCATACCTATCACACGGGACAATTTAAAATATGCTGTAGAGATAGCCGATAAATTAGAGACGGAGGGCATACGCGTAGATATTGATGATAGAGATGAGACTCTCTCTAAGAAGATACGAGACGCAGAAGTTAGTTGGATACCGTATATATGTGTAGTAGGCTCTAAAGAAGAGACAGAAGGTGTGTTATCAGTTAGAGAAAGGGGGGGAGGCCAGTATAAGACTACGCCAGAGGAGCTCATCAAGAAAATAAAGGAGGAGACGCGGGGCTATCCTAACAGGCCCCTTTACATGCCGAGATTCTTAAGCCAACGTCCTTCGAGAGGTTAGCCGATAGATTTTTTTGAAAGAAAAATTTATATAGGGGTGTCTTAGCCGCGCACGAAATGCAGACAACAACCCAAGTCAAAACCCCCATAGTGGGGAAACATGTCTATGGCGAATTATATGGAGTAGATGAAGCGCTTCTTCGAGATGAAGAAAAACTCAGAAGGATAGTGATAGAGGCTGCCCACATTGCAAAAATGCACCTAGTTGAGGTAAACTCTTGGAGATTCAAGGGTGGAGATAAAGAGGGTGTTTCCGTAATCGCACTAGTGTTAGAGAGCCACATAGCTATACATACGTGGCCTGTATATAACTACGCCACGGTAGATGTATATACATGCGGAGAGCATTCAGACCCTATGGCTGCCTTCCGTTATATAGTATCACAACTAGCGCCAAAGAGATTCACCGTGAACTACTCAGATCGCTCATACAAATAATCTTTCTCTTTTTCTCTTCCCGTGTCAAATCTCTTGCTTATTTTGCTGTGGTACAGCCCTGAAAAAATAAGTAGAGAGATCGTCGAGAAAGTGGCGTTTGTAGGCGCTGTATACTCTGCAGATGCTGTCAACTTTATCGTAAAGTCGCTTTATGAAAAGTATAACAATGTAGACACAGTAATAGTCTACGGCCCTGATTTAAACGGTGCGGGAGAGTTAATCGTTCAAGCGTTGAGGGGTGTGTGTAACGACGCTTTGAGAATACCGTGTGAATATGTAAAAAACCTCGGCGTTAATGTCGTCGACTTACGTTGGAAAAGCGAGGGGGAGCTGAGAAAAGCGGTTTATTCTCTTTACAATCCTAAGGCGACGCTTGTTAGACCACGTATAGAAATCAAATTAGAGACCCCAGAGAAGAGACTACCTTACTATGGCCCTCATATTCTCTATGATAACGACTTAGATGCCCTTAGGTCTAAAGCCATAGATTACATTCTCACATATGGCGTAGATGTCGGCGATGTGATATATAATATACTAATCCTCCAGCTAAAGACACAAGGCGTATACGTAGCAAGGCCTTGCGATGTCTTACGAGAATGGCCTTGTGGACTTGACAAAGCTGCCGCCTTGCTGGCTACGCCAGCCTTTATCCAGAAGAGAGATATAGAGACGGCATTGCCTATGGTGAGACTAGAGATTTATAAAAGGGATGTTTATGATCCACACGGCAATTTTGTACTAGCCGACAAGCTCTACCACTATGGCCCACGCGGTATTTTGTTAAGGCAACTTGAGCTCAACTACTTGAACATACGTAGAGAGGCACAAAAGTTGCTACCTGACCACTCTTTTTACCTTGGCAAGGAATATGCTGCATATAGGATATTGAAAGATAGATATCTCCAGGATAGGTGGGAAAACGAGATTGAAGATACATATGGCGCCGGGGGTGGGATTTGAACCCACGCCCCCTAGACGGGGACGGGATTGCTTGCTAAGTCTCAAGTCCCGGTCAGGCCTGCACAGAGGCAGGCCGCCTTGGGCCGCTCGGCCACCCCGGCGTCTCTTATATACTCAAAAGTTTAAATAACTTATCTACGCGTCGGCCGATATGTAGAGATTATTTTAAGAAGCGTACATAGGTCTTGTTGTATACACACGACTTCAATTTCTTTATCAAGCGAGTCTATCACGACGTCGGCATCATTCGGCGGATCTGGCCCTATATGAATTTTGTAACCAATTTTTTTATCACGCAAACCTTCCACAATTACATAGTCCGCCACTATATCGTCACATAGAACCTCACGTGTATAAACCACATAAATATCGCCGTTATAAAACAAGACTTTATCTGCGCCGGCTTTTCTAAGGCGGTGAGTGTCTTTATGAGGAGGCTCTGGCTCGTGGTGACTTATCTTAATTGCAGAAACTGTATAGCCCATTTTCTTTAGTTGCGTAATTATTTTCTCAGCCAATAGGGTTTTGCCCACGTCTTTTCTACCTGTAATTTGGATAACACACGTCATATCTTATCAGCGGATTGCGCCTACGTAAGTTGTTGAACTAAGTTCTTGAGGTCTTCCATGGCTTTTTTAAAGTTCTCCTGTGCCGCTTCTGATACAGTATAGAGCTTTCTACCCCCTACCTCTACTTCTTTTAATACCCCGTCCATTACCATTCTTTTCAAAAGCACATAGCCATATACTGTACTTATATAAAAACCGAATTTTCTCAGTTCTTGTATGATAGCATATCCATGTAAAGGTCCCCGTTTGTTAAGTATACTGACTACATAAAGCCACAGATTGCCTTGTCCAATACAGCGTTTAAAACGTTGATATGCCTTCATCTATCGCGTTTACCCTCTATAAACTCTACGACGGCTCTATAGGCCTCATCGGGACTCATATGGACAGGCGGGTTTTTAAACCCCCACGCCGATGCACTTATTAACGGCCCACCTATTCCTCTATCAAGTGCCAATTTGGCGAGTCTTATGGCGTCTGTTACAACTGCTGCGCTATTCCAAGCATCGTGAACATCTAGAGTGACATCAATTCTGATGGGAAGACCGCCAAAAATTTCGGCCTCTATAAGCATATGTGCTATCTTTCTATCGCCGAGGAATTCTATATAAGCCACTGGCGAGATATACGCATCAAACTCTTGTCCCACGGCCATCATTTTAACTGCAGCCGTCTTTGTCTTCTCTTTATCGCCGCGTCTATACATAAGATTTACAAAGTCAGGAGTGCCCCCTACATTTATCTGATAGGTGTGTTTTATTTTTACGCCTCTCAGCGCCAGCAACCTCACTAAAGTCTTATGAAGCACTGTTGCGCCTATTTGATTCTGCGTATCGTCGCCTAACAACGGCAAGTTTCTCTCTGCAAACCTCTTTTGCCAATACTCGCTCGTAGCCACCGGAGCTGGCATGGCGTTTATAAACGCGACGCCGGCTCTTAATGCCGCCTCTGCATACGCCTCTGCAGCTTTTTTTGCGCCTGTTGGCAAATAGTTTACTAAAATCTCTGTATTCGTAGAATTAAGCTCTTTCACAACATCTTCCACAGAACCCTCGACAACCTTTGTAACGAGACCCCCCTCTGGAACCCCATCAAGAACTGGGCCTGGGCGTACTATCACCCCTAGTTTCGGCGGCTTAAAAACCACTGTCGCGTTGTTTGGAGGTTGAAATATAGCATCAGCTAAGTCTACGTGAACTTTTCTAGCATCGATATCAAAAGCCGATGTAAACACTATGTCGTGAGGCCTGTATCTACCTATCTCTCTAAAAGCAACTATTGGTTCTAGATTTGGATTATGTTTATACATCTCGATGCCTTGGACAAGAGCAGAGGCACAGTTTCCCACTCCTACAATACCGACTCTGATAGGCATATCTACCTAAACAAATGTGTTAATAAACAATTCTGTAAGCATAGGACGTTAAATTAGGCCAAGCTTCTTAGTGGTTATCCTCCGGCTTCCGGCCTTGAGCCGGTCTCTAAATTAGCGCCTTTATCAGCTACTCTCATGAAGCAACAGGAATATCTTGAGGATCGAGACCTTAGCGGGTTATGGGTTGCGTCAATAGCCCTGGGCTCTGTCAACTTGACGACCGCCTTACCTGTGTCTCTTTCGTTTTCGACCCTCAGCTAGGTGTTCAACGGAACTACCCGTTGAAACACTATATCACGCCAGAGGAACTTGGCGTAATCCACAAAAGCTTTCCCAAGCCCATATTGGAGAAACACCTCCTCGATTATCCGGTGTGCCAACTCACGCCTGTCTGGCGTGAGGAGTCTGTCCAACTCCTCCGCCGTGAGTCTGGGCTCCTCCTGTCCCGTCAACTCTTTCAACAGCCTTCTGGCGTACTCCTCTGCCGCTAGGTGCATCCTTACGGCGAGGTTTAGGACGTCTGGCCTCTCTTCTACCAACTGCCAGGGGATTTCTATCTTTAACGTTCTGTATGCGTACATGTGTGTATATGTGGATGGGCTGAAATATCTGCTTATAGAAGACACACGGGGGCAAGCCGGAAGTTTCACAAGACAAACCCACGGCGCCGTGCCCCGCCTCTCCTCAGAGCTGGTGAAACCCGCCCCTCTCCCCTGGCGCCGTCGTGAAGGCGGCGTTGAGAGACGCGTGTCGGCCATGTTGTTGACCTTCGCCGCCACTAGGGCTGTTGCCGTCGTGAGCTATTGATACCCGCCGGCGTCATACACATGCCGCCCCTCGCGTTGTTCATACTGGCGATACCCACCGCGGCGTTGGCGGCGCTCACGGCGATAGCCGCCGTAAACCCGTTTTTCAACCCACCCACACCTCTAACGCAGTCCCCCACCACTTTCTACTACCTCGGTTCACCTGCCTGACAGCGACGACGTCAGGCAAGTGTGTGAAAGGAGTTGAAAGGACGTTTCAGACTTTTTGTGCATGTGGCGGGGGAGGTATGAAGTTGTCGCATACATCGCAAACGCCGCCGGGCAGATACTAACCGCAATTTCCCCCTATATCCAACAATAGCCTTTTTTCCAAGGCCGACGTCCTACTTGCTCAACAACGAGGGATCTCAACACCTAGCTTTTCTCCCCCACGCCCTTTACGCATATGAGCCAAGTCTACAGGACGCTGAAGATCAGAATCCCATGGCGCGTCGTTGAGGAGCGTCCAGACGTCCTAGACCTAGCGACGAGGATGCACTTGGCCGTTGAGGAGTACGCCAGAAGGCTGTTGAAAGAGTTGACGGGACAGGAGGAGCCCAGACTCACGGCGGAGGAGTTGGACAGACTCCTCACGCCAGACAGGCGTGAGTTGGCACACCGGATAATCGAGGAGACGTTCCCCAAGTATGGTCTCAAGAAGTATTTCTCAGAGTGGGCTAAGTTCTTCTGGCGCGACGTGGCGTTCTACCGGGCAATCCCCCTCGACGTCCAACTGAGAGTGGAAAATGAGAGAGATGTGAGTACGGCGGTCTTTGTCGACCTAAAGAGCGACGTAGTCAGAGTGCGTAAGCTCGGCATACCGCCTTTCGCCGTCAAGTTGAAGAAGAGCGACATCTCTTGGATTAGGCGGAGGTTGGAGGAGGGCGCCAAGTTGAAACTGGCGCTTCTCGGCGTTGAGAAGAGAGATGGTGAGAAGGATCCTACTTACGGCGGTTTATATGTCGCTCTCGTATTCGCTAGAGAGGTGACGCAAATAGAGCCCAAGGCGCTTGTCGTTGTCGACGTGAACCGGTTGGACCACTACATAAAGGTCGGCCTCGTGGCCGACGGCAGAGTCTTGGAGTTGTGGAAGTTCCCCAAGAAAGAACGGATACGGAAGCTTGAGAAGATCCACGCCCACATAAGCCAACTGAGCAGAGCCCTAGCGCGCATAGACGAGGACAGAGGCCCGCGTAGGGCGTTGGATCTCCAGAGGCAACTGTGGAAGCTAGAGAAAAAACGCTTTGGCATAATCCGCGACGTCGTTATAAACGCCGCCCGCGAGATCATAAAACTGGCCAGAGAACACCAAGCCGCCATAGTCGTCGACACGATGGAAGACGGCACGTACCGGGAGTTAAAGGAGAGGGGCGGAAACGGCGTGAGGAAGCACTTCCTAGACGGTTTGGGACAACTGAGGAGACGCTTGCAAGCGCTTGCGCGGTGGTACGGCATTCCATATGTGGAGGAGCGGCTGTACTCAACCATCTGCCCCAGATGCGGAGTCAAGATGGCGATGGAGGACGGCCGCTTCATGCGTTGCCCCACCTGCGGCTTCAGAGCACATAGAGACAACGTGCCGGTGATATGGGCAGAAAAACGCTACTGGGAAATCCTCCAGAAAACAAAACAACCCACTTTTTCGGCGACCATCACATTTTTAACTTCGTAAGTTTTCTTATTTCATGAACGGCGTTTGGCCCCTGGGGCGGCAGACGGGGGCGCCAGACTGTTGCAATATAAACAATCAGCGGCCGGCCCCCGCATGACCCGCCCCCTCGCCCCGGTGCACCCGGGGCGGGCCCTTAAGTCCCCCGGGGAGGGGCCAAGAGAAAGATAGGGGACGTATGGGTTGCATATTTAATAACAAAACGTTGTCTAATTAGCTAGGTCGCTAAAATATGTGTAGAAGATACTCGTTTACTACTTTAACTTATTTTCGAACTCGCTCCTTTATCCCCTGGTGTATTTTCGATAAGTCTCTCTTCTTTTAGACTTTCTAAAACAACCTCAGCTATATCTTTGACCTCTACAGAGCTTTCCTTAGTTCTTTTAGCATCTAACAACATGGCATTACAGAAGGGGCATAACGTTACTATTGTAGAGGCGCCAGTAGAGACTAGCTCCTCGAATCTTATGTGGCTAATCCTCTTTTCCTCTGGGACATCATACCAGTAGTTTGCTCCACCCGCGCCACAACAGAAGGTTCTCTCGCCGTGTCTCGGCGGCTCTTTAATATCGCCAAGCTTAACTAAGATCCTCCTCTGCGGCTTGACCACTCTGTTATAGCGAGCTAAGTAACAAGGGTCATGTATTGTAAATACAGTATCTCCCCTCTTTACAACTATCCTACCCTCCTCAATTAATTGCTGAATTATCTGGACATGGTGATAAACATCAAGATTTATGCCAAATTCTTTATATTCATTTTTAAAGACATTATATCCATGTGGACATATTGTTATTAGCTTTTTTATTCCATATTTCTCAAAGAGTTGCTTGTTCTTAAGGACTATTTCCTGAAATCTGCTTTCTTCACCCAATCGTCTTGCTGGATCCCCACAACATGTCTCCTCGTCGCCAAGTATCGCAATTTTGTCTAGCATACCAGCTTTCCTTAATATATCAACGAAGGCTTTAATTATCTCTCTAGCTCTTCCGTCAAAACTTCCCATACAGCCAACCCATAGTAGGTATTCTGCGTCTGGATTTTCGCTTATTGTCTTTACGCCAAGCTCTCTAAGCCAATCGTGTCTACCTACATTGGGGCTAGACATCGTATTTCCATATTGTGAAATAGAGAGAAGAACATCTGCAATTTTCCTGTCTACCCTGCCTTGGGCTACTAATGCACGTCTCACGCCGTATATAACATCAAGGTGGTTTACCCGCACGGGGCAACTATAAACGCACATACCGCATGTTGTACATGCCCAAGCTTGGTGCTCAAGTTTTATAGCTAGTTCAAAACCCGGGTTGTTGGAGTTTAGAGAAACCGTTCTCACCACAAATCTCGGTGAGAGAAGACGGCCAGCGGCGACGGCAGGACAGCCCTCGTCGCATGCGCCTATCTCGCCACAAGACTGACAAGATAGCAAAACTTCGCGATCTACGTCCGAGATCTTCTCATACCCAAATTTTACATTTTCAATGTCTGAAACCTCGTCTAGCCTAAAGGGAATCTTAAAAGAGGTTAGCTCTCTGTCGTAATTTATTATCAGGTTAGCAGCTGGCTTTACGTAGAAGAGGGCAAGGAAAACATTTCTTACAGTACCTATTAATAACGAAAGCTTAGGAATAAACACCGATAGTAATATATCTAAGAACGTCAGGACAATTATACATAGAAGGATTATCTGCATCTTATTAGACTCTCTTATAAACTCTTTATCTGCGTTAAGTCTCTTGTGTATGACATTACTCCTTATAAGCACCCTAGCTCTATATATTGTCGCCATAATTAAACCAGCCATTATCGGTAAACTAATGATCCATAAGATAAGAGATAAGGAAAAGATAGAGCTAGAGATTGCCAGAAGTAATGAGAGAATTACACCAGAAGCAATTGAGAAATGCATATACCCCACTCCTCCTTTTAGTGCTTCTCTAAATTCGTAAAGTATTAACTTGGTAATATTGATTTTTCTCTTATTATATAGCTTTACTCTTCCAAGTAAAAGAATTATAAAGACAACAAAAGTTACTAAGAACAATAACATTAGTAATTCATCTATCATAAGTTATAGGGCACCGTACTTAAATAAAGATGACCTTAGATTTCTCCCAAAATATTCTTACATATTATGTCGAAAACGCAACTATGGCATTTTTTGTTCTCAGGCGGTTTATCCGATTCCAAAATTTGTCTTATTTCCTTTAAAAGTTTAAGAGCATTATCGTCTCTTTCTACTATTTCTACTCTGTTTCTGTATACTAAGTATCCGTATTTTGCATTTAAGAGATGTATATATATCTGTAATTGTCTCCTATGCGCCTCCCTTGTCGCTGTACCGGCTTTGATTTCTACTGGGATAAGATTACGGCCTTTCTTAACTACGACATCTATAACGCCTACTAAATCGCCTATCTCCACCTTGTATTCTATAATAACGTTGTCAAAAACGGAAACAGCTCTTTCGTATCTTTCATGAAGTAATCTTCCACGAATAAGCGATACTGCAGAACCTTTTGTAAATAGTTTCAACCTTAGTTTATGTTGTACCCATAGTAGTCTTGGACAATACTCAAAATCGTTAATAACAGAGGGCGATATGCGCTTGAAATCATACCTATATGCATAAATATCGGGAAATAACCTAAAGATCTCTTGCTCTTTTTTCAACTCCTCTAACGCACCTTCAGCGTCTAAGTTTTCTAAGTCATCACAATTTATAAGACGACAAATCGGCCTAGGCCGTAGCAATTCCATCTCCTACTCTCAAAATTCTGCCAAATATTCTAGTGGGGCCATTTCTAAAGATAAAAACGCCGCTGTCTATATGCCATGGCCTCACAAACTCTATTTTAACTACGCCGCTATCGCCGACCATGAGCTCCCCTTTATCAATCTCCTTTATATACGCATTTGTCCTAACAGCCTTGTAGTGAAAAACTCCGGAAAATCCGGCTTTAATTACTGTCGGATGTCTCAATACAAGAACCTCGGCGAGCACCTCCCTACTTGCCCCAAGAGGTTTGCTAGATAAAACCATGCCTTTTTCTACTTTATCTACCTTGTCTAGCCCCAGAGTAATAAAGCTGCCGGCTTTTGCAGATTCTACAGGCGTTCTATTAAGATGGATAGATTTTATAGACGTGGAAATCCACCTCCCATCACTATAGGGGCCTATCCAAAGTTTGTCCCCTACCCTTACAATTCCCCTCTCTATTAACCCACCGACTACAACGCCCACTCCCTTTACTAAGTAAATATCAGATATATACATCAAGAAGTCTCCTCTATAATCCCACGTCTTTCTCTTAGGCAACAGAGAGAGAAACTTCAGAAGTAGATCTAGCCCATGGCCTGTCACGTTGGAGGTAAAAAATATAGGGGCTACACGTCCTGAAGACAAGGCTCTTGCCGCTAATACGACATCGCCCACCTCTTTTATGACATAGGGTATCTTGCTAACTCCCGGCATTTTTAAAATCCTAGTGACGTCTTCTAAAGTCCTTTGAAAAACCTCTTGAGGCGCTACATCTACCCTGGTAATTACAACAAATACAGGCACGCCAAGGGCAACTGCTATGCCTAAGTGTTCTTTTGTCATTTTCTGTACGCCCGAGTTCGCCGCCACGACTAACATAACGTAATCCGGTTGCGAACTAAAGAGACCTCTAAGCGCCGTCCTTAAATACCTCTCGTGCCCTCCTACGTCGACTAGGAGAACTAATTTGTCAGACCTTTTATATACCTCAGCTTCGTCAAGCGGATCGAGTAAACTATGGTTAACTACAACATCGCCGTTAAAACCCAGAAGTCTCATAGATACAGAGGAAGTACGCCCAGTTAACACCTCGTGTTTATACCTAGACGCATATGACCTAGCCAGACCTCTTCCATCGTCTAACCTCCCCGTAGTTAAAACTCCCACTAACGTAGATTTTCCAGCATCTACATTACCAAGAACAACCACTGTGACTGTAGGAGGCGGCTCCTCCCTAACGGCCGCTCTTAACAAGACCTCAGCGACCTTCCCCTTGATACCCTCGGAAATCCTCAATATGTATACAGAGGCGCTTGCTCGTTTGGCAACCTCTCGCAGTATGTCAAGCGCCTTGATTAGCTCCTCGTCAGAGAGTCCCTCAGGTCTCCCGTCATCTGACACACCTATGAGATATACCGCCTCTCCTCCTCCCTCATATAGACGTCGTTTCAATTGGCCTGCTAGCCTATCTATATCATCGGCATTAAGCATGAGTTTATATTCGACATTCCCATCTTCGCTCTCAGGAGGAAAACCCACGTAAAAAAGCCAAAAGTTTTTAAAAACCTTAAAGAGGCAGTAGTCCAAATGGATATATACCAATTGCTACGTTAGCCAACACTATGGCATATGCAAAAACTACAGACAGCGTGTTTAAGACCTTTATTAACGGGTTCAGCGAGGGACCTGAGGTGTCCTTAAACGGATCTCCTACGGTATCGCCTATTACCGCCGCCTTGTGCATATCTGTCTTTTTAAGGCCTTGGAGCTCGATGTACTTCTTGGCGTTGTCCCAAGCGCCGCCTGCATTAGCCATAAGTAAAGCTCTGGGAACGCCGGCGACAATAGCGCCCATTATGAGACCCGCCAACGCGTTCCAACCAAGGACAAGGCCTGTTAACAACGGCACTATTATAGCGGCTAGACCCGGTATCAGAAACTCGCCAAGCGCTCTCCTGGTCGCTATGTCGACAACTCTGGCGTAGTCGGGCTGCTCCTTCCACTCCAAAATACCCGGCCTCTCTCTAAACTGCCTTCTTATCTCTTCCACAATTTCCATAGCGGTCTTACCTACAGCCTCAAGCGTGCGGCTTGTGAAGAAGTAGACCAGCGAAACGCCTATAAACGCGCCTATCAATACATTGGGATTTATAACTTGTAAAACGCCTAAGTTCTTCTCCATAATCTCTATGATGTTTTCACCGGGGATGATCTTATGTACGGCATATACAATTTCGAATATCAAAGCGATAAATAGCACGAGCGCAGCTAGCGCGGCGCTCGCAATAGCATAGCCCTTTGTAGTCGCCTTAGTGGTATTGCCGATAGAATCTAAAACGTCGGTAACCTCTCTTACATTGTCAGGCAACCCAGCCATTTCCACTACGCCGTTGGCGTTGTCAGAGACAGGACCGTAGGAGTCGGCGGTAATTATTATACCTGCAATCACTAGTAGACCTACGCTAGCCATAGCAGTGCCGAAAATACCCGCTAGATACTTTGAATATTCGCCAAAGGTTTGAACAGGTACGGCATGGTAGCCGATCATATAAGATATACCGAGCACTGCGGCTATAACTGCTATGACAGGTATAGCGCTCATCAGACCTACACCGTAGCCGGTGATGATTACAGTTGCCGGACTTATCTTTGCTTGTTCAGCTATCCTCCTCACCGGACTGTAATTGTAAGAAGTGTAATAGTCGGTTATCTTAACTACAAGCGGTGCAATAATAGCCCCGAGAGATGTAGCCGTTGCAAGGGCTAGAGCTCTCCAAAGCTCGATACCAAGTAGAAAAGATCCTGCGAAAAACAAGATGATAGATAGCGCTATAGTGGCATAAATAGCAACACTTATGGAAGACAGTGGGTTTTTGACGCCAGATGTCTTTAATAGGTTTACGCCTACAAATGTCGCTAACAGAGCCAGTGTTGCATATAATATAATGGCTTCAATGTATTGAGCCGGAAGACCTAATATCGCGGCGAGAAAAATAGCTGCTGTGACAGTGACAATATAAGACTCATAAACGTCTGCCGCCATCCCTGCCACGTCCCCCACGTTATCCCCTACGTTATCTGCTATAACGCCTGGGTTTCTAGGGTCGTCCTCAGGAATGCCTGCCTCTATCTTACCCACGAGGTCAGCGCCGAGATCTGCAGCCTTTGTGTATATACCACCGCCAACTCTCATAAAGAGCGTAACTAGACTGGCTCCAAAACCTAGAGCCACCAGAGGCACTGCCCATTCGTTCGTCATTTGTTTAAAAACTAGGTAGAAGGCTGATATTAAAAGCAAAGCCACGCTTGCAAGAGATACACCCATGACAGCGCCGGCGCGCCATGAAATTAATAACGCCTTGCCCATACCGCTAGTCGCGGCGGCTTGTGCAACACGGGAAGCAGATCTCGTAGTTACATACATGCCGAGATAACCAGCTAACATAGAGCCCAATGCGCCAACTATAAAACCTAAAGCCGTAAGCCCATATGTGCCTCTCGGTATGTCAATAGCTATGGCTATTAATATTGCAAGTATTACCAAAAGTAAAGCTAGCGTTCGGTATTGCCTAAAAAGATAAGCCCTAGCGCCAGTAGCTATTGCTTGTGAAATAAATTGCATCTTCTCACTTCCGGGATCTTGCCTTAAAACCCACCTGGCAAGATATATAGCATATATAACACCTAAAGCCCCCACTATTGTTCCAAAGACGGCAAATTCTACCATAGCCGACCAGATCTATATTACTTAAAAGTTTTTCAAGAGCTATGGCTAGCGTATACGTAAACTATACGTATACATAAAAATATTTTAAAAAGCTACGAAATCGATTGCCATATGCCTCTTGAGCGCGTTGTAGAATTCAGAATAGCAGGAGACATTGATATAATTCCTGAACTGATATATTTCATAGGCAAGGCAGGAGTAGCTATGTTTGAGGAAAGACCTGAGAAACTTCCAAAACCACACGATCCTATTCTTTTTCAAAAAGCTAAGAAAATAGACGAATTTCTTAACCAATTAATGCTGTATATACAGCCACAGCAAGTAAAGTTGCCTCTCGAAAACCTAGAACAACAGGTAAATGCTGTTTTGGAAAAACTGGAGTCTATTTACAAAGATGTTTTATATCGTGTCCGCTTGGCAGACGAGCTAAGGACTAAGTTAGCTATCTCAAGAGAAATTTTTTCACTTAAGACAGTTAGTATTCCTAAAACAGAATCAATAGACATATTTATAGTATTGCCAGGTAAAGCCATAAGGGAAACTATAGAGTTAGCAAAATCATTTAACGCCTCTGTTATACAACAGGGTAATATCCTTATTGTAGCTATAGAGCGTAGAAGCGCATCACAATTAAAAACTGCGTTGGAAAAACTCGGGGTAAAAATCTTCACGCCACAAGAGGTCGCAGAGGTGGATCCTCCTGACGTAATTGAGGATAAGCTAAAAAAAGTAGAGGAGGAGCTCAGAGCTATAGTCCTAAGACACAAGGACTTGATAGACTATGCATATACCCTCAGAGGCGCTATAGCTACTGTTATAGATACTTTTAATAAATCTGCAATAGATGAGGGGCTAGAGGTCGGCCGTCTTTTTGAATCGTACGAGAGAGAAATAAACAGGTTGGAATACCAACTAGCAAGTCTGAGCAAAATCAGAAAGGTCTTGAGCGCTCTCTCAGAAAAAGAAAGTCTAAAAATTCCAGAGGGCTACAAACTAGTTATAGACCCAGAGACTCCTATAGAGGCGCCCCACGTAATTCAGGAAATAGACGGGATTAAGATAGCTCTTGTGAGAGGAGGTGCCAAAGGTTTAGAGATTCCACGCGAGTATTTAACAGATATAAAAACTGGGAGAGAGCTCGTCGAAAACGCTATAAGATCTACAGAGGTATCGCTACAAAAATTGAAGAAAGAGTTGGAGACTTTAGAAAAGCTATACGGCGAATATTCTTTATACGGGGATAAAAATTGGGAGGGGCATAGAAATACTGCATCAGTGATATTTTACACGTTGGAAAAAGATGTGAAGAAAATAGATGACATACTTACAGAATTTATAAGGAGGAACTTAGTTAAACTAGATGTAGTTAAAAAGATACGCTATAAATATTTTGATAAAGTGCCTGTAGAGAGAAGACCCACGTTGGAGAAATATCCAACGCCAATTAGACAATTTACAAAAATTGTATATATGTATGGAGTTCCTAAAGCTGATGAATTAAGTCCTGTTCCCTTGGTGGCGTTGATCTTTCCTGTATTTTTCGGCTGGATGTACGGCGACTTAGGCCACGGCTTCCTCCTATTTCTCCTGGGGGTACTCCTAATGACTAAGTTATATGGAGGAAGACATAGAGATTGGGGCGTGATATGGACTCTCACAGGCCTGGTGTCTATGTTTTTTGGCGCTTTTGTATATCAAGAGGCCTTTGGATTTGGCCTAAAAGAGCTCGGTATAAAAATGCCGACACTTCCGCTGTTGCACATATTCGGGGTACACACCCTGGTAGAGTCTGAGGGTGTGATAATTGCCCTAAGGGCTGCGTTTTTACTCGGCTTTCTGTTGTTACTTCTCGCCTTTATTTCAAAAATCATAAACACGGTACTCAAGGGAGAGCCCGACGTAGCAATAGCAGTAGTGCTACCACAAGCTCTACTCTTCTTTTCATTAGGTATGGTGTTTTTCAGCCTTATAAAAGACGCGTTTCATATGGAGTTTCTAACCCCGTTGATGCAACTCCCCTGGATATATGTATTTCTGCTTGCGTTTATCTGGAGCGCGACAGGGGCTCTAGTACTCAAAGCTAGATATAAACACCATGAGGAAGCCCCGCCTATAACTGAGGAGTTTATCATGGGATTTGTGGAGGGATCTCTAGCGGCACTTGCAAATATACCAAGCTTCTCTCGTCTGGTAATACTCATACTTATACATGGCGTGTTGACAAAGTTGGCAAACGGCGTCGCCATAGCCCTAGGCCCCGCTGGGCTACTCTTTGCAGTGTTTGCCCACGCCCTAATAGCCGCGGCGGAGGGCCTCTTCTCGACGGTACAATCGCTACGTCTGACGTTCTACGAGATATTTTCTAAGTTCTACGAGGGCAGAGGCCGCCTCTTTACACCCTTGGCGCTTCCATAATGGAGATAATTGCGGAGATTACGCCACTTAGAGATAGAGACAAAGTACTCAGAAAGTTGGAGTCCATAAAGCCCTATGTGGAGAAGGTAGATATCCCAGAGTCGCCGGGTGGTAAACCGACAGCGCACTCCCTGGCGGTGGGCGCTTTAGCAAAGCAGTTGGGGCTGGAGCCCATAGTCCACATAAGGCTTCTCGACGTAAACAAGACAGGGTTTAAATCCCTCCTAGGCGGCGCCTACATACTCGGCGTAAGATATGTTGTGGTTTTACAGGGCGATCCGCCGGCAGAGGGCGAGCCCGTTGGTGAAGTCACTACGGAGGAGGCGGTGGCAGAGGCAAAGAAGATGGGCTTTGTGACAGGCGCTCTTCTTAGTTTCAGAAGAGACTACATAGAGCGAATAAGACGGTTGGGAGCCGACTTTTATCTAGCGCTACATCTAACTGACGTTAAACAGTTAGAGGGTTTGCCACCAATAATATATCCCTATATTATGATTAAAACAGGGAACAACATCGCGTTGCTCGAGAGACTAAGACAGACAGCTGTTGAACTGCCGCAAGCGCTAGGGTTAATAGAGAAGCTCAGAGGAGTAGTTCCAGGCATTGTCTTGTCTGTACCTGGAGATTTTGAGACGCTACTTCAGATTCTAAGAAAAATCAAAACATGCCGCAGTTAAAAAGTCTTCTGTCGCGGTAACCAACAAGATATATACCGTTTATCAAAACTCCTAAGTCATATACATAGAAGCGACAGGGGTACTTCGGTATTGTGACAACTCGACCGCCGGCGAGAATTAGAAAAGTGTTGTTCGTCTCTCCCACAACAACCCCCCTCACCCTATAGGAGCATTTGTACGTGGAGACCTCTCTTCCTAAAAGATCTATACATATGGGCATTTAGGAAGACTTCTGCTGGCCCGCTTTCCTAGATTCCTCTTTTTCAATAGTTAAAATTCTAGCAATTGCCCTTTTGATCACTCTTATCCTACCCGGATTTTCTACAAAACCCCTAGACCTTTGAGTCTCAAGTTTTACAAGCTCTGCCCTAAGCTGGTTTAATAACTCTCTCCTCTCCTCTGGCTTCATTTCGCGTAGAACTCTGGCTTTAAGTCTCTTGTTATCTAGAGACATGAGAACTGCGAAAGCAGCGGCTTTTTAAAATTATTGTTGTGAAGTAGTCTCAGGTTTCACCGGCGGCTTTATTTTGTATTCGTCTGAATATTGCAAAGAGGCTGGCGCGATCCTTACCTCTATGCCATATATACCAGGCTTAAGAAGCACATGGACAACAGCTCTTCTAACCCTGTTCTTTGCGTCGTACCCGATCTTATAGAGCTTGCCATATGTAAGTTTCTCAAAACGGGCCCTCTCTGTCGAGAGCTTTCCGCTCACCACAATCTCAAACCCCTTGGCCCCAGCCTCCATAAGCTGTCTCACAGCTACAAACATAACGCGTCTAAACCTCACTCCTTTAGCCATGGCGTTGGCAATACGGTAGGCGATAACCTTGGGGAACATCTCAGGCGCCTCTATCTTAGAAACGTCAATAACATCGATTTGTGGGTTTTCTACGCCGAGTTTGTTTACCAGTATATTACTAATCTCCTTGACAATTACGCCCTTCTTGCCGATAATCCTAGAAGGCCTCTCTGCATATATCACAATACGTGTGCCAAGCGGGGTTTTCAAAATTTCAGAGTCTATATAGCCATATTTACTAAGTTTATACTCGAGAAACTCCTTAATCATCCACTTCTTCTTATTTTCCTCCAGTATTTTCTTATAGACGGGCAACCTCCTCTGTACAGCAGACATCACACCCACTATAGGCGCTATATTTAAAGTTTTCCCTAATCCAAGGCGCTCAACGCCTTGTATCAGCAAGGGGTGAATCGGTCACCGCTCTCCATAAAGGAATTTCCATCATCACATCTTGTCCTGTCAATTCCTTTAATAGTTTCCTCACATATTCCTCCGCCGCTAGGTGCATCCTCGTCGCTAGGTCTAAGACGTCTGGACGTTCCTCGATGAGTTTCCAAGGGATTCTGATTTTCAACGTCCTGTACGTTTGGCTCATATGCATACAGGGCGTAGGGGAGAAAAGCTAGTTGAAGAGACTCTCTTTCTACTCTCTTACACACTTGCCTAACGGCGCGCCGTCAGGCAGGCGAAGCGTTGGATAACGTGGGAGGTGTGAGTCTGTGGCGTCTTCGCGATGTTTAGAAGTCTGGGTGGGTTGAAAAACGGGTTTACGGCGGTTTTTACCGCGAGCGCCGTCAACACGGCGATGGGGAATATCGGTATGAACAGGGCTTGGGGCGGCATCAGCGGCGTATGACGCCGGCGAGGGTCGGCAAGTTGCTAGCAACGACGACCGCCCTAGTGGCGGCGAAGATTAACAACATGGCCAGCACGCGTCTCTCAACGCCGCCTTCACGTCGGCGCCGTGGGTTTGTCTTGTGAAACTTTTGGCTTGCCCCCGTGTGTCTTCTATAAGCAGATATTTCAGCCCATCCACATACAAGGCCATGTACACATACAGAACGCTGAAGTTGGAGATACCTTGGCGCCTTGTCGAAGAGAGACCGGACGTCCTCGGCCTCGCCATGAGGGTGCTAGCGGCGGAGGAGTACGTGAGGAGACTGCTAAAGGAATTAACGGGGCAAGAAGAGTTGAAACTCACGGCGCCACATACTTACTTCCAACAAATGCGAGTTAGCTGTCAGGATAATAGAAGAGGTGTTCGCCAGATACGGCCTTGGGAAGAGCCTTGCGAATTATGCTAAATTCCTCTGGCGAGACGTGGTGTTCCACCGGGCGGTCCCACTCGACGCTCAACTTAGGGTTGAGAACGAGAGAGACGTGGGCAATGCGGTATTCGTCGACCTCAAGAGCGGCGTTGTCAAAGTGCGGAGGTTGCAAGAGACGTTAATAATTCATCTCAAGAGACAGAGCGCCGAGTGGATAAGGAGGAGAGTTGAGGAAGGCGCCAAGTTGAAACTTGCCTTCCTCGGTATTGAGAGACGAAAGAGCAAGAAACCAACATACGGAAAGCTCTACGTCGCCCCCGTCTTCGCTCGTGAAATGACGCCGGCGGAGCCCAAGACAATAATCACTGTTGATATTAACCGCCTTGATCACGGCGTCATGGTGGGTCTCCTAGTGGATGGAAAACTGAGACAGACATTGAGACTCCCAGACAAAGACGCGATTAAGACGTTAAAGAGACTCCACGAGGAGATAAGCAAGTTAGAAAAACAAGCCACTAGGGAGACAGACCTTGCGAGAAGGAAACGACTCGAGGAGAGAGTCCGCTATCTCAAGTCCAAACGATATAGGAAGATACGTGGCGTTATAACACAGATCGCGGGCGAGATCATAAAGTTGGCGAGAGAGCACAAAGCCGCTATCGTTGTTGATACAATCGAAGACGGGAATTACAGAATGTTGAAAGAGGGAAACGGTAGCGGAGAGAAGAAGCACTTCCTCGACGGCCTTGGGCAGTTGAGGAGACGCCTACAAGCGCTCGCGCATTGGTACGACATTCCGTATCTAGAGGAGCGGCTGTATTCAACTGTTTGCCCGAAATGCGGCGCCAATATGGCGGAGGAAAGAGGACACATAATGCGTTGCCCTGCCTGCGGCTTCACTGACCATAGGGATAGAATTCCGTTGCTCTGGGCAAAGAGGAGGTACTGGGAACTACTCCAGAAGACAAAACAACCCCGCTCTCCCCACTCCGGCGACCACCTCACTTTTAATCGTAAGTCCGCTCACTCATGAACCCACCGGCCTTGGGGACCCGGCCGGCTGTTGCATCTGCCGAGCCCGTCCGCCCAGGCACGGCCGGACCCCCGCGCGCCTGGGTTGCCCCTGTGCGGCTCGGGCGCGCGCCCCGAGCTCCCCCGAGGAAGGCCGGTTATACAAAGGGGAGCCGTATACAAACCTATTTTTATGCCTTTAACGACTAGCGCTTTACGAGATTTAGTTTGTAACGCTTCGGCACAACCTCTTTAGGCAATTCGGCGGCTATCACCTCGACGTTGACAGTCTGCTCATCAAATCTTGTAGCTCTGCCAAAAGCCCTAGGCATTATGTTGGGTATTCTATACCCCTTGTGAGCAGCGGCGTGGACAATCACAACTCTCTCGACATCCAACCCTCTAAACTTGGCGTTATTCTCCAAATTCTCTAACAGATCTAGGAACCTCTTCGCCACCTTTACAGGCCACTTAGCCACAGGCCACCCACTCCAGGGAACTGCGTGGTGAGCTTGTTTCTTCTTAAAAGTCTTAATGGGGATAGGTCTCTTCATCTTAACCACGTCCTCTAGCCACGACTTGGCTTGCCTAAGGGTCATGCCCTTTATAAACCTGGCCACTTCGACGCTCTTTTTCCAAGACATCTTTTGCTCCGGGGCATACGCCCTGACGATTTGTTCAGACGTTATCTTAACGCCATACTTCCTAAATACCAACTGGATGACGTCCTCCTCGCTTAGTGAATAGTTCTGATGCTGAGGCACAGAGGCCGTGAAATAGACGTTTATAAAATTTCCCATCATAGTTTTAAAGAGGGGCGGTACACCCCATGTGTCACTTTGGCGTTTAATAAGAGGCGAACATGGAGTGTTGGCGGCGCTGGCCTCAGCATCCTCTTACGTAGTGGCAGGAGACGCCGATATAAACAAACTCATGCTCCTCGCCATATCAACCTTCCTTGCAGAAGCTGGCCTCTTTGCTCACAATGATCTATCTAACATAGAGGAAGATAGAGTAAATAGGCCAAACGCGCCGTTAGTTACAGGGGCTGTAAGCATAAACACAGCACGGGTCGTAGCCTACGGCACTTTGGCGACGGGCGTCGTTCTTGCCGCCTTTTTAGGTCTCACGCCGCTGGCCGTATATGCCGTAGCCGTGGCCCTCGGCTTGTTATACAACGCCAAGTTAAAACGCGTGCCCGTGGTTGGTAACTTAATAGTGGCCTTTCTTACGTCAATGACATATATATACGGCATGACAACAGCGGGGAATATGTCGACTGTTTTACTTCTACTCTTTACTTCATCTCTCGTGGCAAACCTCGGACGGGAGTTTGTAAAAACGGCGATAGATTATGAGGGCGATATGAAATCTGGCATAAAGACGCTTGCAGTCATAACCGGCCCCTACACAACGGCTAAACTAGGCGCCGCCATTACTCTGGCCTCCACAGCCTTTGGTTGGGCTCTGGCCTATGTAGCGGCCTTTGAAAAATTCTATGTCCTAGCGGCCGGCGCTGCGGCAACAAGCCTCACGCTGGTCTATCTGTCACTAGAGGCGGCGAGAGGCCGGTGGAAAAAATATAGAGACGGCACGCTAGCCGCCTTCGGAATTACGCTACTGGCTTTAGTCATAGAGGCCCTATGGCGACTATACTCATAGACCTAGACGGCACATTAATACCTTTAAGCGCCTGGAGACCTATATTTATCGAGCTATGCGAAAAAATTGCAGAAGAGACAGGAGTTCGGCCTGAGGAGGTGTGGAGAAGAGCCAGACAGAAAAACCTAGAGTTGTTACGCGCCTTAGATTGGAAAGCCTTTGATTGGCAAGAGATTTTTACAGAGGTGGCGAGGGAGTTTGGCTTAAGCCAAGCGCCAGACATTGTTGTATCTCTACAGAGACACCTCCACACCTTCGCCCTCAACGAGGGGGCGGCGGAGGCGCTGGTAAAGCTAAAGGAGATGGGACACCGGGTCGAGATCGCAACAAACGGCCACGCGCGGTACCAACTTCCCGTCATACGCCGCCTGGGTCTAGATCGGCTAGTAGACGGCGTGAGAACCTCAGACACGTACCAATGCCCAAAGACGTGCCCAGAATACTTCAAAAACGCAGATGTGATTATAGGCGACAACCCCGTTTTTGATGTGTATTTCCCAAAGAAGCACGGGCTAATTACAGTTTTCTATGGAGACTGGAAAAAAGAATCTATAGAACATTCGCAAAGGATGTCTATAGACTTAACAACGACAGAGCCAGACGCAGTAGTAAATACGTTAAGAGATATACCAGATGTAGTGGAGAGACTGTTGGAGAAAAAGACCGCCTTTCCCATGTGATTATGCAATATTTAAAACAAAGACTTACTGACCAACTTCCCTAGGCCAACACCAAACCCCCCTCTCTTTCTGTATGAACCCCTTCTTTCGCAACATCACGCTGTTTAAGTTCTTGCCGTAGTACTTCCTAATCTCAGCAAAGGTGAGACATCCGTCAGGCCTTTTCATAGCCTCTCTAATAACCGCATCCCACCCGCCCCCTACTTCAACCGCTCCTATCTGAACATAGCGTAAGGCCTCTTTAACAGCCCTCTCTACAGAGTGGGCCATCTTCTTGTCAAGGTCTCCTAAGATGCGGCTTAGAGTCTCTTCTACAGCCCGCGCTACACGGGCGTCCCAATTTGTAGCAACAATAACCTCCTCTACTATCTCCTTCAACCTAAGCTTACAAGGTTGCTCCAGAAGCTTAACGATGACGTCGTCAAAGGGGGCGTCCGGCCTAGGCAACAGCCGCCTCAGCCGCTCCACCAGGGAGGGATCCCTAATCTCAATATGCATGGCGGAGAGTATGTAAAACTATATAAAGATTGTGAAAAACTAGTCCTTTACCTCCTTCGCCATCCGTTTAGCAAGCATGTACACCACAGGCGCCAGGAGGATACCCACCGCGATAGCCACCCCCCACGCCACGTTCTGCACCACCTGCGCGGTGGCGGGGAAGTTGGCAAATATAGCCCCAAGCCCAACCATCAGGAATATCAGATACAGGAGGAATTTAGCATAGGGTGCCGCGTTGGCAAACTCGGGGTGGTCTTCCACGATATTCCTCACAATAGTGTGGCCAATGAAGATGCCGGCCCCAATAATGACAGTGCCTAGAATAAGCGGATACACCAGAGGCCCGGTGAACAGCATCAAGTCAAGCGCTATAGATACAACAAGCGCGATCAAGCCTATCAGAAGCAGATTCCTCAACATCTCGCCGATTTCCACAAACTGTTTTGGAAACAGACTTACGAGCAACTTGCCTATGTAGTCTGTCAAAAGAGCGACGAGAATTAAGCCAGCCGTAAGCAGGATGATACCCCCTATGAGCCTCGGGAGATACTGCGCCACTTGAGCTACCAGAACCCCTGCCTCTCCACTAATCCTCAGATAGCCGAGGGCAATAACGATACCAATCACCACTACAAAAGCCGTAATCAACATGCCGATGAGGTTAGAAAGGTCGATCCCAGCCGCCCTGAAGGCCTTACCTACATCAGTCCGATCAAACGCCCTCTCCAACCCCGTCTTTTCAATTAATCTATTCACGGCTTTACCTACAAGAGAGCCCACTGCCCAAGCCACAACGACTATCAACACCGCAATCACGCCCTGTATGCCATAGGTGATGAAATCCTGCCAAAGTTGGTCCCAGTTCAACACCAGGTACATAACCAATAAATAGCTCTAGATATTTAAGCATGACGATCAATTAACACTGTTAACGGCGGGGCTACGGCGGGTTGGGCTCGCAGTGTTAGTTCGGGCAAACTAACACGGCGCGGAGCGTGAGGCGCACAAAACCGGCTGGAGACGCGTGTCACAGGCTAGCAACGAAGATTTTCTAAATGATATTTCATGGATATGACTGATGTATGAAATGGACAGAATAACTATTTGTAAAGATATGGTTATTTTTCTTCTATTTTATCTAGCCTGAAAACTCTTCCAGTGCAGTGGTAGAATTTTGTCAGTGTCTCATAGTATACAAGACGTAGCGATTGTATGGTTGTTAGTTTGCCTTCGCTTAAGACGACGAGGAGCTGTAGTAGGATCGTGATCACTATGCCGCCGGATAGCGACGCGGCTCGTAGCGTGAGGTGTGTAAGAGTGCCGTGTGTGTCGTGGACGATCTCCAGCCGCATGAAGCTGAACAAGTCTGCCGTAGTCCCTAGAAGGTCTCTATAAAATAGCTCTCCGAGACTCCGGAGGGCTTTGTCCTATAGCGGCGGATCGCGTATGCCAGAGACGCCGTCAACCACGTGCTTGAGAATATGGCTACGTGTGGAATCAATGTCAATGAGACCGGCTAGAAGCCACGTCTCCGGCCGTCCCGAGAGGGCGCCTATTGAGACGTAGAGCGCCAACAGGCCTATATATGGGCCGAGAGCCGTAAAAGTACTCTCCCGAGAGGAGCAGATTGAGGATATTAAGGAGGAAAGTCGCTAGAACTATCAATAGCCGAATACAGTTGCGGCGCCCTAGTGGCCGTACTTGACATAAAAAACACGCACTCGAAGAGGGTCACGTGTCGCCTAACTCCATGCACGACGATCCAGGGAATCTCGGATATCTATGACGGCGTGGGCGAGGAGAAGCCCGTCCCTCAGGACAGCGGAGATGTCCCATTTTAAAAAAGGGCGATTTTTCAAAAGGCACACTTAATTATTATTAATTGAGTTAATATCTCTTGTGGACGTCCCAATAAATGCTGTGTGGACTTCCAGGAGGAGAACGCCCGACGGCTACTACGTCGTCGTCCTAGGCTTGTATGCCCAAGAGGTTTTGAGGGTAGTGGGGGCCGAGCGCGCCGGTAAGTTCTACATATACCGGACGAGGTCGTGGACTGAGGTGCAGAGGATTGTGAGGAGGGCGGAGGCTCTGGGCCTAGACGTGAGAGCTTAGCGCCTTTTCAGTATCTTCTCTATCAGCTTGGAGGCCTCTCTCTTTGAGAGACAGTCGGCCTCTATGCCGAACTTGCCTAGGAGCGCCTTCTGTCTATCAGTGGCGAGCCACGCCGCGTATCTCTCCCTCAGCTCTGGGTGCGTCTTTAGGAAGTCGCAGTAGGCCTTCTTGGAGTAGTAGTCAGCTCTGGCGTTGCGCTCCCGCGGGACCCAGCCTATGGAGAACTTCGCGAAGCGTTGGGAGAGCTCCACGGCGTGTTTATACAACGGCTTGAGGTGTTCTGCCTTTACCTGATACACGCCGAGCATCTGCCTAACCACTAGCTGGCTGTCTCCATACACATTGAGACAGCTCTC
The DNA here is from genome assembly GCF_000015205.1 of Pyrobaculum islandicum DSM 4184. NCBI lineage: Archaea > Thermoproteati > Thermoproteota > Thermoprotei > Thermoproteales > Thermoproteaceae > Pyrobaculum > Pyrobaculum islandicum. The sequence goes on from NC_008701.1 coordinate 1,574,821, forward strand.
GCCGGCGGCCAGAGCCCACTCAAGCCCCTTGATGAGGCCCATGTACTCCGCATAGTTATTTGTGCACCACCTCTCTCCGGCGCAGACTACGCCCCCCTCGCCGTATACCTCCTCGCCGTTTTTAAAGGCGGCAAAGCCGTAGCTACCCACGCCTCCCGGATTCACGGGCTCACAAGCCCCGTCGAAGAAAAGGTCAAGACACATGATGGGCCCGCCGGGATTTGAACCCGGGACCACCCGCGCTCTCAGGCGAGAAGCCGCGTGAGGCGGGCATCATACCGCTAGACTACGGGCCCTCTTTTTTACTATAAAGAACACGTTTTTTAAACTTTCGTGACGTGTTACTGGAGGGGCGCTTGTACCTCCACTTCTACCTCGGGTGGGCTTTGTTTTGTATCAACCTTGATGTATATTTCTCTAGTTGGTGTGCCCAACGTTTTCCCCTCCTTTAGAGCCCAGAAGAGGAGAGTGGCATATGCGTTGTCTACTTTCTCAGCGCTTCCGGTAAATTTAGTGGAGGCGGCTGTGATAGCTGGTAGAACTTTGTCGCCGTTGGGATCTGGGGTAAAAATTTCGACGAGCATTTCTTGTCCCTCTTTCCCATGGAATACGAGGATAGTATTTTGTTTAATTTCACTAAGTAACGCCCCTCTGTTAGGTACTTTTTTGAAGGTGCTGAAGCCTCTTAACTCTCCTACTTCTTTAACTTCTACCTTAGCCATGGTGCGGCAGAATGGCCTATATATTAAACTTTTGTCTTTAAACCCGCTGTGGGTAATTATGCCATGTTTGTACAAAATCCGTCGATAGATGAAGCGGTGCGTATCATAAACTCTGGCAGAAAGAGAGGCGTTGTAGTTGTTGTAGGAATTTGCGAGGTAGTATACAGCGGTAGGGCGGCCGCAACGCTTAAGCCAGGACGCCGCTTGGTCATAGTTAAGAGAGACGGCACTCTCCTCGTCCACGAGGCCGAGAAGGCCCAACCGAAGATCTGGAACCCACCAGGCTCTTCGACAGCCGCCTATGTCGAAGGCGGGAGGCTGGTGATAAAGAGCGTGAGGTCCCGGCCCTTCGAGAGCGTCAGGGTGTACTTCTCATCTCTGGATTTCGTAGCGGCATTTGACGTAGAGACGTCTGAGCTAGAGCTCGTGGGGAGCGAGAAAGACGTCGTCGAGGCCCTGGTGAAGGCGCCTTGGTTGATCGAGGAGGGCTTAGAGGTGGTGGGCGTCGAGGTGCCCACAGACGTAGGCCATATCGACATCTTGGCGAGAGATAGAGAGGGGAGACATGTGGTTGTGGAGGTCAAGAGGGACGTTGCTACACACGACGCCGTTTTCCAACTGGCCAGGTATGTAGAGTTGTATAGAAAAAGAGGCGAGAGGGCAAGAGGGATACTTGTGGCAAGCGATATCACGGCGGCGGCGCTTGAATATCTTAGAAGATATGGCCTAGAATTTGTAAAGGTAAACCCAAGGGAGTTGATGGCTTCAATAAATAAAAAGGTGGGATAATACGAAATCAACCTTGGCTGAAAGAGGTAGTCCACAGTATACACAGTATATAAATTGTTATATATAAAAATCTTTATGTTATATAACAAGTTTAATTTGTCCCAATATATAGTTATACTATTTTCTTGTGTCATCTTTAAGGTAATATGTTGAAAATGCTGGGTGTCTTTTAAATATGTATACGTATACGTCTGTGTATAGAGTGCTTGTAAACAGGAAAGAGGGTAGGATATTGGTGACAGGAAAAGAAGAAGATTTAGAGCTGTTGGCAAAGGGGTGGGAGCTCCTTCTGGAGTCTCTAGACTGGGAGGAGGCTTTCGAGTACGCCCTAGAGATAGCAGGCGACGACATTGTGGAGTGGTACTACGACGAGGCTGTGAAAAAGAGGTATTTGACAAGCTTAGTAGCTTCTTAAAACGTCGAGGATTATTTCGGCGGCTTTAAAAGCCATATCGCGTGGAATAACCAGCGGCGGGGCTATCCTGACTGTGGAGAGCCCTGCCCCGATCACCGCGACGCCGCGTTTAAACGCCTTTATTAGTACCTCCTCTAGGTACTTCGCCGGTTTTTTCTTCTCGTCTAGTAGCTCTATGCCTATCATCAAGCCTAGGCCTCTGACGTCGTGTCTATGGCCCACCTCGTCTCTAAACAGTTTTTTCAACTCCTCGCCGAGGGTCTCCGCGTGGTTTAACAAGCCCTCCTCCTCTATGACCTCCAGCGACGCGAGCGCCGCGGCAGCCGCCACGGGGTTTCCGCCGAAGGTGTTGGCGTGGGCGCCCCGGGGGAGAGACATGACCTCCGCCCTGCCGATTATTGCGCCGAGGGGGAGACCGGCCGCTATGGCCTTGGCTGTTGCTATGAGGTCTGGCTCAACGCCGAAGTGCTCGACGGCGAACCACTTGCCGGTTCTGCCGAAGCCCGTCTGGACTTCGTCGACGGCGAAGAGTATGCCGTGTTCCTGCGTCATCTTTCTAAGGCCCTGGACGAAGTTTCTGGGGGGCACCACGTAGCCTCCCTCGCCCTGGACTGGCTCTATCAGAACCAAGGCCACCTCGGAGGGGTCCACAAGCCGCCTGAAGATCCAGTCCTCTAGGAAGGCTAGGGCGTATTCGCCGCACTCCTCGGGGGTTTCTGCCTTGAAGGGGCAGTGGACGGGGTGGGGGAATGGCGCGTGTATGACGTTGGGGACCATGGGCGAGAAGTGTCTCCTGTGCACCGGCTTGGAGGCGGTTAAGCTCATGGAGCCGTAGGTTCTGCCGTGGAAAGCGCCTAGGAAGGCGATGACGTACGGCCTCTGCCCTTTGAAATAGCCACGCGCGATCTTTAGAACCCCCTCTATCGACTCAGTCCCGCTGTTTGTGAAAAAGACCTTTTTTCTCCCGGAGATCGGCGCTATGGAGATCAGCCTCTCTGCCAGCTTAACCGCCACCTCGTAGTAGAAGTCGGTTAGAGAGTAGTGGAGGAAGAGCTCTGCCTGCCTCTTTATAGCCTCTACCACCTTCGGGTGGGCGTGGCCTACGTTGGCCACCGCGATGCCCGCGTTGTAGTCTATGTACAAATTGCCGTCTACGTCTTCAACGACTGGGCCGTAGCCCCTGGCAACCACGAGGGGATACCACCGCGTAAAAGACTGCATTAAAACCTCCTCATCTCGCTTAATTATACTCAATGCCCGAGGGCCAGGAGGCTCAACTACTATCCTAGGCACTTTGTCTGGGTCTATTGGCCAATGCCACTGTGGCATAAGTATACTAAATTGATCTATATATAACGCTATCTGTCTTAGATTTTTAACCTTGTATCATTATTAAACAAGGTGATGAGGGCTGGGTTGTTGATAGATGATAAGTTAGGAGCCAGCTGACTGTCTGTCTATAGGCGCCACTGCCTAGGAGCAGGCAGACAAACGGATGACTACAGTGCGAGTTCTTTCTGTATTTCTCTGAAGTAATTCTGGTAGCCCACTTCCTCTATCCTCTTTATCACCCCCTCGTCCCCCTCTAGTATTACTCTACCCTCCGCCATGACGTATACCCTGGTGGGCTTGATGAACCTGAGGACTCTTGCGTAGTGTGTCGAGAGGAGCACCCCACTGCCTGAGGCGCTTAGCTCCATTATGGCTTTGCCGACGGCGGCGATGCCATCGATGTCGAGGCCGCTGTCTGGCTCATCTAGAACGACGATCTTCGGCCGGAGGAGTAGCGCTTGGAGAACCTCGGCCCTCTTGAACTCGCCTCCGCTGAAGCCAACTCCAACGCCCCGGCTGAAGACGTCTGGCTTAAGGCCTAGCTCAGCCGCTATCTTCTGGGCCTGCGCCAGCGCCTGGGGGTTAGGGTCGGTCAGCTTCTTGCCAGCCCTTATGTTCAACATTGCTTGGAGCATGAAGGCGAACCTAACCTCTGGGACTGCGACCGGCGACTGGAAACCCACGAATACCCCCCTTGCAAAGCGGTCCTCCGGAGGCAGATCTTTTATAGACTCGCCATCAAGCAATATGTCGCCATCAAGAACTTCGTACTTAGGGTTGCCAGCTATTGTCTGGAACAGCGTAGATTTACCGCTGCCGTTAGGGCCCATAAGTACGACAACTTCGCCGCTGGATACTGTTAGACTTACGCCTTTTAGAATTTCTTTCCCTCCTGCGGCAACTCTGAGATTTCTAATCTCAAGTTTTGCCATGTTCCTAATATCGATTGGCAGTTTTAAAGATAGACTTAGAAAGTCTTTTAACTAGCATTCGCGGGTTTTCCTATGCAAGAGTTTGAGTCTCTACGTTCCACGATCAGCCACGTTGAGTTTGTAGAGGAGATGCTAGGCGTGGAGAGGAGATTTAACTACCAGGTGGAACTGAAGGGTCGCATCACCAGGGATATGATAGAGGAAATTAGTCGCCTAAAGGGCGAGCCAGACTGGATGAGGAGACTCAGGCTGAGGATGCTTGAGCTTTTTGAGAAACTGCCGATGCCGAGGTGGGTGAGGGCGGTGGAGGAGATAGACTTAGAGACCCTCGTCCACTATGCAAAACCTCAGGTAGAGACTGTGTCGAGCTGGGATCAAGTGCCCAAGGAGATTAGGGAGTACTACGAGAAGCTTGGTATCCCCGAGATTGAGGCTAAGGCACTTCTCGGGCTAGGTGCACAGTTCGACAGCGAGATAATATACTTCAACTTGAAGAAGAAGTTGCAGGAGCTCGGCGTGGTGATGTTGCCCATGGAGGAGGCCGTCAAAAGGTATCCGGAGCTTGTCCAGAGGTACTTCATGAGGGTATTCCCCCCCGAGCATAAGTTCGCCGCTTTACACGGCGCCCTATGGTCGGGAGGTGTCTTCATATACGTGCCCCCAGGCGTGAGGATAGAGCAGCCTCTGGAGACCTTCTTCTTCATTGGACAGTCCATGGAGAGCCAGATGGAGCACTCCATCGTGGTGGCGGACAAGGGGGCCTACGTCCACTGGATCGAGGGCTGCTCGGCGCCCCGCCTCCTGAAGTACTCCTTCCACAACGGCATGGTGGAGGGGTACGCCCACGAGGGGGCGACTCTTAAGATAACCACGGTGCAGAACTGGTCGCGTAACGTGGTAAACTTCAACAACAAGAGGGCTGTGGCGGAGGCCGGCGCCAAGGTGCATTGGGTAGAGGGCTCGATAGGGAGCAAGACCACATACACCTTCCCCTCCACCGTGCTCAAGGGGGAGGGGGCCTCCACGGAGATCGTGGGGATAACCGCGGCGAAGGGGCCGTATTGGAAAGAAAACGGGGCTAAGGTGTGGCATCTGGCGCCTCGCACCAGTAGCAGAGTTGTAAACAAGAGCATCTCCGCTGAGGGGGGCGTCGCCGTGTATAGAGGCGTTGTACACGTCCAGAGGGGGGCGAAATACGCCAGATCCCACGTCCAGTGCGACTCCCTGGTGCTCGACAAGAAGTCGGCCACGCTGACTGTGCCCCACGACCAAGTGTTCGAGGAGACGGCGGTGGTGACACACGAGGCGACGGCTTCCACGATCTCCGAGGAGAAGATCATGTACCTCCGAGCCAGAGGCTTCACAGAGGACGACGCCAAGGCCTCCATAGTTCTAGGCTTCGTAGGAGACATACTAAAAGACCTCCCCTTTGAATACGCGGTTGTGTTAAGCAGAGTGATAGAGCTGGAGTTCGGCCGCCTCTCCAAGGTTGGATAGCAGATACACTTTAAATACCCAACAGTAAGTTAAAGCATGCCCTCTTGTATTTCTGACAAATTCGCCGTCTGCAACCCAGAGGTCGATAAAAACAAAGTGTTGGCAGTAGCGCTTGAGTTGGCAAAATCTCTTTCTATATCGCCATATGACTTAATTGGCGTGGTAATAGCCTTCGGGGCGGACCCCGCCGAGGCCAAGAAAGTACTTGCGACAGAAATCTCCGGCCACAGAAGGAAGCCTATAGCTACCTTCCTTGCAACATACGGGAAGATATATGGCTACGAAAAGATAGAGGGAGAATTACTCAAGTTTTATCAGGGGCAGAGAGGCTCTTGTATCTGTCCTGTGGGTCCTATTACCCCACTGGAGGACGGCCGCTATATAGTTCAGAGACCCGGCGGAATATATATTTGTGAAGGAGGAGGGTGTAAAGAAGTTGCGTCTGAGCCGCTTGTTGTATATGAACATCCAAGTGGCTGTATGTTTTACACACCGCCATTAGTTTTAACAGATCAGCCGATATCAGCTGTGACAAACGCTTTGAAACAACTGAAGGTATCAGAGCCTGAAGTCGTTGCCAGGTATCTACTCCCAGGTCTCTGTAGAGATCTCTGGGGTGTTTACATACCGTAGGCTAACGCCACGTGATGGAAATAGGCATAATTAGGCCCTACGAAGTGGAGTTTAACCCCAGCGATGTTATAGACTTAGAAAATGCTATAAAAAAGAGAGGTCATACGCCTATTAGGATATATGTGGATATGCTAGAGGTGCGGATTAAAGGCGGCGGCTTAGAAGTTAAGCAGTCTATTGGGAAAAGCCCTTCTGTTGATATTACAACACCTGGCGCAGTTTTGCGACATCTGGGAATTTTTCGAGATTTTGAACAGTTTTTATATAGAGTGTGGGCAGTCAAGGCGCTAGAGGAAGTTGGGACGTATGTAATGAACCCAGTGGAGCGATGGGTTGTGGCTGGAGATAAAATGGCGGCTCTTATAAAGCTGGCAAAGGCCGGTCTCCCCGTGCCCTCCACCGTGGTCACAGAGAATATGTTTGTGGGCTATAGGGCGGTGGGCGAGTTTAAGAGGGCTGTGGTTAAACAGATGAGGGGGGCCATGGGCTACGGCGTGTTTCTAGTGGAGGATCCAGACGTGGCCTTCCACATATTTTCAATGCTGGCAAACATAAACAAGCCTATATACGTCCAAGAGTTCCTTGAAAAGGGGCCCGGCGACTACAGGGTGGTAGTCGTGGGAGGCCGTGCGATAGGGGCTGAATACAGAAGGGCAGGGGGGTGGAAGACAAATGTGGCGCAGGGAGCGACCCCAGAGCCCGCGAAGCTGACACCACAACTAGAGGAGCTGGCTATCAAGGCAGTAGAGACGCTAGGCCTAGACTACGGGGGCGTAGACATCGCAGAGACGAGAGAGGGCTACTACATATTGGAGGTAAACCCCACCATGAGCTGGCAGGGCTTTAAAATAGCCACGGGCATAAACCCCGCAGAACACATTGTAGACTACCTCATAGAGAAGATAAAGAAATAACTGTCCCTCTTTTCACATCGGCTATTATCTTGTGGCGAATCTCCGATCTAGTTTTACTGTGCTTGGGGGTTGCTATTAAAAGTCGCCGAACATCAATAGTTAAGCACTAGGCGGTCACTTCCCCTATCTTTTTCTCGACCCCTTCCCGGGGACTTCTGCAACTTCACAACTCTGCCGTCGGCCACGAGGCCGGCCTTTATGGAGTGATCCAATCGGTTGACATCGACGACAACAAGCGCCCTGGGCTCTATCGGCGTTATCTCCCTAGCGAAGACAAGTGCGACGTATAAACCGTCTTTTTGTCATCGAGCTGAAGAAGGACAATCGATTGGATCAGAAAGCGGTTGGAGGAGGGCACCAAGCTAAAGTTGGCGTTTCTTGGCATCGACGTGGGGAGGGGCAGAGAGCTAACTTACGGCGGTCAGTCCGTCGCGAGTCCATCACGAATCATTGCTTTGATACCCATCATCACAAAAAGTCCTGTAGATACAACTTAAAAATATTTTATATAGATCGTTGTGCCTTTCTGATTGACGCGGCAATAGCCTTTGCCCTCTTTGACGTCCCTGCAACTTTTACCGTGCGGCATCCGTTTAACAACGCAACGACGGCTCTCACGGTGCGGAGCGCCTCTCTAGGCACACCGACGACTAATACGTCGTCGTATATAGCGACAAACTTAGGCCTATAAATTAATGAGATAAAACCCGTGAGTTGATACATTTCAAGTATTTGTATATAACATGCGGCTGGTTCTTCGCTTTTAATAATAAGATACCGATATTTAACCATCTTTTTCCAAAATCAGCTCTGTTAATACACCTAGAGAATTCACTATGGCATCTCTCCAACTCGAATCTCCACTTATTTCGATAAGCAATGCCGCGATATCAAGCGGCGCTTTTACATCACTCAAGCTTTCTACAGGCGTTGAAAAAATGGTTATTTCCGGCTCTAAAACCTCAAGCCACCTTGCTAGTAGAGATAAATCCTTGAGGAGAGGCCTAAGTGGGAGTTCTATATATTTTCCATATTTCGCTGCGGTTTTCACTTGGTCATGTGTAAGAGGTGTGAGAGGATTTACGCGAATTATCTGAACTTCTTCTCTATATACATACACATTAAATTTTTCGCGGCCTTTAGCCTCTGTCCACCTCACGTCAACCCCCCGCACCACGGGGGCTAAGAGAGAGGTCTCTACCTCCTCTCGGAGAAGCGCCGCCCGCACACCCACCTCCCACAGCGCCCTCTCTATCTCCGGCGTAACCACAGCTAAATCCCACTCGACAAAACCCCGCCTAATTACAAAGGCCATTTTTTGTCCTAATCTTAAGTCTTATAACGTCGTCGTGTGTTACAGCCTTTACAATCCCCATGGCTAACGCCTGTTTATCTAGACGTAGGTAGTAAAGACCCTCCGCTTCGCCTTTTGAAGCTGGCACCTCTCCACCAAACGTCTCACAGAGTTTCTTCAATAGTGGGTCACAGTCATCTAAAAAAGACGTAATTAGATATATGGGATTGCCATGATGTCCCTCATATTTTTCAACCACTAGAGGTATATCGCCGAAAAACTTACGGAGTGTCTCAACTACCCTATCTAAACTTTCTGTAGCGTGAACTATAACGCTGATCTCTATATATCTGCAGCGCACGTAGTTGTCGCTAGCTATCTTTTAAAACATGTAGGCGTGGGAAAAGCTTAAAAAGACGTCATAGAGAGGTGCCGTGGCTCGGTCGGCGTATAGTTATATGGCGATGTGGTATAGGAAAATCGGCAGAGAGGTCCACGAGAGGTTGATGAGAAAGATCCTCATAGAGTGGAGAAAGGCGCCCTCCATCGTGAGAGTTGAGAGGCCGTTTAGACTTGAGAGAGCGAGAAAGCTGGGCTACAAGGCCAAGCAGGGGGTAGTCGTAGTAAGAGTTAGACTGATAAGAGGTCCCTTCAACAGGAGGAGGCCGGACTCCGGTAGAAGACCAAAGAGGATGGGAGTCTATGGCATAACTGCGTGGAAGTCTTGGCGCCAAGTGGCAGAGGAGAGAGCTGCCAGGAAGTATCCCAATTTGGAGGTTTTAAACAGCTACTGGGTAGCAGACGACGGTATGTACCGCTACTTTGAGGTAATACTAATAGACTGTAATTTACCAACGATAAGAAACGACCCGCTTTACTCAAGTATTTGTGGTAGAGAGGTTCCTAGGAGGAGAATAATTAGGAGACTAAGGGAGAAACAGAGAAGGGTAATTGAATATCTAAAGAAGACATTGCTGCCAAAGCTAAAGGGAGAGCAACAAAGCTAAAGTTTTTAAGTCCGTAAACACAAAAATTCTAGATGGGCTACAGAGAGCCGCTTACGCGGCACTGTGATGTAGCCTGACGGTGTCTGGGGACATCCTCCTATAGCGTTTTTGCTTCAAATAACGGACCTCTTGGCGTGGTTCTCCGATGCAATATTTCTTTGCGTCTTGTACAACGAAGTTATACAGAAATGTTTAAAAATCATATAATTATGGGCGACTCTCAAGATGCCAAACGGCTGGTAAGAAGAGGAGGGGGCTTGAGACATCTATTTATCTCTTACTCCTCTAAACAAATGGCCAACATATGCTAGGTTCAAAGCGCCTCTACCCCCCAGCCCGAAGTCTAAGAGAAAGGCAAGTTCTGTAGCCCTAGCTAGATTATACATAGCTAAAGCCCAAGAGGAGTCTTCAACTCTCCCCTGGATAAATACATATTTGGGGCGCCCCCCTTCTCCATACATCCACACTTGGAGACTTTCTAGATTTATTTTTGACGCTTTTCCCTCCGGCCTACAGCCAATTGCCGCATAGAACCTATCTTTTCCAACGGCGTATTCAAGCTTAAGCCTCCTCCTGGGAGCCTCCATCCCCATGATGGCGGCGTAGATATCCACGGCGGCGTATATCCTCTCCAGGGCGCGCATAGGCGTATAGAGACAGCCGCCCCAGGCGTCCCTCGCGCTACAGAGACTGTAGTCGCCGCCCACGTAGGGCCTATATTTCACCGATATCTCCACAAATTGGTCCGTTTTCTCCACGGGGATATCCACGTCTACGTCTGGCACAGGGAGGGATCTATACAAGGAGAGAGATGCCGACAGCCACCCGTCTCCCACCACATACACTACCTTGTCGCTAGCGAGGGCTCTCTTCACCTCCTCAAAGCCAAAGACATCGCAGGAGTCCACCACCACGTCGTACCTCCCCTCCGGCTCTTGCACAAGCCGGACCGCTAAGACATCCCTTATAAAATCCAGTGTAAACAGTGGCTCAAAAGGCGGGACGTCCAAGAGGGGGTCCGCCGGGTTGGCAGTCAAGAGGTCTACCTCAACCCCGCTCTCCCGGAGGAGATACGCCAGGTAGGCGGAACCCGCCTCAAGCCCCCTAATCAAAACCCTCTTAGCCATTTACCGCCAGAGCCAACCAAGGCTTCTCTGGGAGCGGGCCGTGTTTCTCCTCGGCGTCTCTTATGGCATATAGGCGGCAGTCCTCGCCCTTCGGCACCTTGGTGCAGAAGTCCCTATGGAGGCTGGGCAAGTCGTCCCAGACGAGACGGGACAGCGTGGGCCAGAGCCTCCAAGCGTGGGCGTACATCTGCCAACAGACGTGTCTAATCTCGGCCTGGGCGGCGTAGGCACACCTCAGGGGGACGAAGTTCAGCAGGAGCTCCCTGGCGTTCATCTGGACGGCGAAGAGGACAGCGGTGGCGTTGGGAAGGACCATCCTGGCGTACTCCGGCCTCCAGCCCTCCCTAAGTCTCACGTAGTCCTCGTAGGCCCTCTTGAGGAGGTCGGCGGGGAAGCCCCTGGGCACTATGAACCTAACCTCCCTCCGCGCGTAGTCGACGTAGCGTTGCGACTCAGACCAGTAGGAGGCGAGCCTGTGTCTTATGAACTGGGTGTGGCAGGCGCGGGAGCACTCCACGAGGAACTGAGCCCCCATGAACTCGAAGACAGACCAGTGGCCCTGCCTGTAGAAAGCCGAGATGCGCCTCGCTACGACGTCGCCGCCCTGCTTAAGCGCCTCCTCTAGGGGGACGCCCCGGTAGAGCACATCTGTGAGAGCTGAGACCAATGACTCTGACCCCCAGCTACCTACCAGAACAACTCTAGGTGTTGTAAAGATAATGACCACGTTATTCACTACCTGATAAGTTTTAAAATACAATCATATTATTCATATAAAGCCCTCTGCTTGTGTAACCATGTTGGTTAGCTCACTTCAGCAGATTGTCAGGCTTGCAATGATCACCGTTATGTATAGGACTGGCTAATAACAAGCCTTATGTACTCTTAACGCCCATAAGACTTCCGCCTTCAAAAACTTTTGTACTAGTCTCATTTATTACGTGACCAACATCACTTTTTTGAATGTATCCATCGCCAAGAATTTCCTAAATGAGACACTCCAAGTGTTAAATAAAACTAGAGAGGGGCCGGTTACAGTTTCAAACGCCCCTGAGGTGCCCCTCTGGCTACAACATGCAATGTTAACTCTCTACCTCACCCTCTTAGCTCTTACAATCTTGTTAATAGCACACTATATTTATTACGCAAGACACGCCAGAGTTGTCGAGGGCACTTTGGGAGACCCTCCTGTCGATACCCCCCTCTCGATAATTATACCAGTTAAAAACGAGTCTATAGAGACTATTATAAACGCGGTAAGAAGACTGGCCGAGTTACAGTGCTCTAATGCAGAGGTGATTATCGTATCTGACGATCCTCCCGAAAAGGTGACTGAGATGGAGAAGGCACTGGCGGGACTGCCCGTCAGAGTGCTTAGGAGGCCAAACCCCACTGGCTACAAGGGGACTGCCTTAAACTGGGCGGCGGAGTACGCCAAGGGGGAGATCCTCCTCTTCTTAGATGTAGACAGCGTACCTCCGCCAGATTTGTGCTCTAGAGCCCGAGCTGTGGGCGAGAGAGAGATCGTATTTTTAGGCTGGGACGGCTACGCCGCTGTTAAAACCCCCATCGCCGCTCTTCAGTTGTTTCTCTACAAGTACCTCTTGTACTATGTCGCAATCCTCGGCCGCCATAACACAAGACATCCAGTTTTTGCCCTGGGGTCAGGAATCGCCTTGAGAAAGAGTTTTCTAAAGGAGATAGGCGGTTTTTGCAACTGTACAGCAGACGACTACGACATATCTATGAAGGCGTATCTCAACGGCGGACGCGTCGTTTACCTTCCCGGACCTCCCGTATATGTCGAAGTTCCAGCGGGTTATGGCGCGTTTAAGAGACAGTACGCCAGGTGGACCTACAACTCTGCCTACCTCTTGGCCCAATACGCAAGTAAGATACCTAAGTTAAAGATGCCGTTTATACACAAACTAAGCGTGTTCCTAAATATTATAACACACCCACTTATGATAATTACAACTTTTGCGCTGACTGTGGCGTCTTTAGCGATGAGCTATATGGGGATACTCCTACCCCCGTTCCATATTTTGATATTACAAATGGCGCTATCTCTATTGGCGCTAGTCCAAGTATTCTACGTGTATAAACTAGCTAAACAAGATGGCCACAGCTTCGCCGAGGTAGCCGGCATGCTCGCAAAGTCTGCAGCCCTCCTCCTAGCCCTCAGCCCATACCTAACGTTCTATGTGATATTAGGTCTCTTGAAGAGGAGGATAAGATGGTATGTAACGCCTAAAGGCCTGGCCGTTTTAAAAAGCGGAGCTCTAGGACTTTATGAAATATCTATTTTGGCCACACTTGCCATAATTCTAACGGCCGCTCTCTATGTGGCAAATTGGCTACTTGCAATAAATGCCGCGATGCTACTCGCAATAGCGTCTTATGTCTTCTTCCGTATAGCTATGCCCTCTTCACAATTGGGTAGGGTATTACGTCTTTGATAGACTCGGCGTTTGTAATAACCATCGCCAGCCTATCAATGCCTATGCCCACCCCGCCTGTGGGAGGCATGCCAAACGACAGCTCTTCGACGAAATCCCAGTCGAGGGGGTGCGCCTCCTCCTTTGGAAACAGCTCCTCCTCTCTCACGAAGTATTCATACTGACGCACCGGGTCGTTCAACTCCGTGTAGGCGTTAGCCACCTCGTGCCCCCCCACGAAGGCCTCGAACCTCTCCACGAGGCCCCTCTTCTCCCTATGGGGTTTACAAAGCGGCGTGGACTCCTCGGGGTAGTCCAGCACAAAGGTGGGCTCTACCAGCTTCTTCTCCACCAGCTTCTCGAAGAGCTTCACCAGGGCGATACCCCTGTTGTAGACCTTGACCGGGACCTGCAGCTCCCTGAGCTTCTCCTTTATCTGGTCGTCCGTAAGTCTATCCGGGTCGACGCCCCCGTACTCCCTAAGAGCGTCGTGGAGGGTGATCCTGCGCCAGGGCGGGGAGAAGTTTATGGTCTGGTCTCTATACTTCACAACGCCTGTGCCTAAGACGGCGGACACGGCCTCGTACACCACCTCCTCCGTCAGCTTCATCATGTCGTTGTAGTCAGCATAGGCTTGATATGCCTCGAGAGACCAGAACTCGGGGTTGTGAAGCGCGTCGATATCCTCGTTGCGGAACTGAGGCCCCACCTCGAACACCTTGGGAAAACCGGCGATGATGTAGCGCTTTAGGTACAGCTCGGGGGATATACGGAGGTACCACTCCTCATCTATAGCCCAGATCTTCGTCGTAAAGGGGCGCGCGGCGGCGCCGCCGTAGATCGGCTGGAGAACCGGCGTGGGGATCTCTATAAAGCCGCGTTTCCACATGGCCTCTCTCAGCGCCTGTATAAACTTAGCCCTCGCCGCGATCCTCCACCGGAGCTGGAGATCCAAGACCATAGCCACCGAGCGGTATCTCATGTAAAACGGCGAATCCCGGTCCACCTTCCCCCACTCCGGCAGAGGCTGAACCGCCTTAGCCAAGAGGACTAGGGAGGAGGCCCTCACTGCATAGTCACCCCGTTGCGTCTTAACTATTACCCCCTCTACGCCGATGTAATCTCCCCGCCATATGTAGTCTAGGAGTGAGTGTCTCGGATCTGCCATGACTTGAAACCTTGCCCCGTCTTCATAAAGGTCTATAAAAACAACGTTAGGATGTCTCCTTATGTCAGTTACCCTACCAGCAGTTCTTATCACAAGGCCAACCCAAGGCTCTAGAAGCGCCTGCCTCCTCAGCTCGTTAAGAGCCCTAACGCTGTGGGTTATGCGGAAGGAGTGGGGATAGGGCTCTACTCCAGCCTCTCTCAGAGAATTCACGATCTTCCGCCACTCCTCCACCTTTTCAAGACTCTGTCTCACAGCCATTGCGACAACAAACCAACACCTATAAAAACTAGTCAACCAAGACAATACCCCAACCTCCAAAAGACACCTCTCTAACCACGGGAATTCCAAGGCGGACCTTAAGCTCAGCCGCCCTACGGAGAGCCCAGCGAGAGGGCACATCTACAAATCGCACAACGGCATTTCCAACTACATCCACGAGGCGCGACACTGCCACCGCCACGCCAGAGCCCACTGCGGCTCCCTGAAGGGCTATCCTCCAGCGGGAGGGCCCCACCTCCGCCAAGCGCTCCACCGCGACGCGACGGGGGTCGCCCCCCACGACTTCGACTCGCCTCAGCCTCGGCACCCGGCCAAGCGCCTCTACCACATAGGCTAGGGGGGCCACCTCCAAGCGGGAGGGGTCCCCCCCGTCTACATACACAAAGCGGTTTGAGGCGGCGTACTGCGCGGCGGCGTTGTCCACATAGGCCACCACATACCTCCCCACCTCGCCCCCCGACACCACCACCCCCAGTGCCCAGCGGGAGAAGGGCCCCCACCCCCTCCGCAGAGCCCACAGAGAGAAGTCGTCTATGAGGAAGGCCTTAACCTTAATGCCCACGTGCCCCCTCGGCACCACGACAGCCGGCTCCTCCACCCTCCTCACCTCGCCCCCCTCCAGTACCAGCCTCCACATCACCGCCCCAGAAGCCTACGCACCACCTCCTCCACGCGCGCCGCTACGTCGGGGTCGGGGGCTACCTCCTCAGGCCACGGCCTCCCCCCGTACTCCTCCGGGAGCTTCCTCGTTGCGTCTATCCCAAGCTTAGAGCCGTAGCCGGGGACTGGCGAGCCCGTGTCTAAGACGTCGACGTGCGCCCCCGGCACCACCACCACATCTCGCTGGGGGTCAACCCGCTGCGCTATGGCGAACACAACCTCGTTAAGGTCGTGGACGTTAACGTCGTGATCCACCACGACCACAACCTTGGTCAAAGACAGCATGTGGCCGAGTCCCCAAAGCGCAAACATGACCTTCTTCCCCTGGCCGGGATACCGCTTACGGATAGAGACGATGGCGACGCCTTGGAAAAGGCCGTACATGGGCAAGTTCAGATCCACCACCTCCGGCATGAGGAACTGGAGCACCGGGAGGAAGACCCTCTCAACCGCCTTGCCCATGTACGCGTCCTCAAGAGGCGGCCGGCCCACCACCGTGCCGTAGTAGATGGGGTCCTCCCTCCTAAGCAGAGCCTTGGCCTTGAAGACGGGGTAGAGACCTCCCCGGTCGTACACGCCGTAGTGATCGCCGAAGGGCCCCTCCTTCCTCAGATTTCCAACGTCTACACAGCCCTCCACCACGGCCTCGGCCCGCGCCGGGATGTGGAGGTCCGTGGCGACGCCTTTCGTCACCTCCAGCCCGCCGCCCCTGAGCACCCCCACGAATAGGTATTCGTCGAGGGGGTAGGGCGTTGGCATCATGCCGCTGAGGAGAAAGGCGGGGTCCCCCCCGATGACAATCGCCGCATCTACACAGCCTTGGGAAGAGCCGAAGAGGTCGGCCGCCCTTTTGTGGATCTGGGCGTGGACAACAGCCTCCCTCTCTCCCAGGATCTGAATCCGGTACACCCCCAGGTTATATACACCTCGGACATCTCTCGTGACCAAGACGCCGTATGTTATATAGCGGCCGGCGTCTTTAGGCCAGTTCTTAAAAGCCGGGATAGAGAGTAGGTTAGGCTCCTCTACTACCTCCTTCACCGGCCCCCCACGCACGACCCTAGGCGCGTAGCGGCCTAGCTCGAAAAGACCAACAGCAGCCCTAAACTTGTCTAGGAGAGAAAGGGGAGGCGGAGTGGCGAAGGGCTCCACAAGTCGCTTGCCTACATCCTCAAGCCGCTCAACGCCAAGGGCCAGCTTAATTCTATCAAGAGACCCGAAGAGGTTCCCCACCACCCGCCATCCCGGGAACCCCCTAACCGACTCAAATAAGACGGCGGGCCCCCCGCCGTACATAACCCTCCTCAACACCTCGGGGATCTCAAGCTCGGGGGAGAGGGGGTCGGAAACCCTCCTCAGCCACCCTCTCTCCTCCAGAGCAGACAGAAACTCCCGCAAGTCAGAAAACACAATTGGGCAGAGACCGGGCTAAATAACTCTAACGCCGAAGAGACGCCCCAGCCATTCGCCCAACATATAGGTCAGGGCGGCGGTCCCCAGCAGAAGACCCACCGTCTGCAGAAACTCGTACTTGAAATCTCTCCCCGTGTATACAGACCCCTGGAAGGTCAACATGAAGCTCAGCAGAACCCCCACGGCGATAGAGGCGGCGAAGGCGAGGTAGATGTCGTGGGTAAGGAAGTAGGGAAGCGACATGAGAGACACAGCCGCAATGTAGCCCACGCCAGTAACCAAGGCCGCCACTGCGGGGGATTTCCCAACCTCGTGGCGCGTCTGGAGGTAGGAGGCAGACGCCATGGAGATGGCGGCACCTATCCCCACAATAAGGCCGATGACCCCCGCCACAACGGTGCTGTTGGTGGTGCCCAGAGTCCCCGCGTGGGCCCCAGTGATCTCGATCACCGCGTCCGCCAGACCCAACACCAGAGACCCCATGTACCTCACGATAGTCTCGTCGATTTGCTCCACAAGCGCCACCTCGTGCTCCTCCTCATCCCTAATAATGCGGCGGAGGGCCTCCAGATCCTCCCCCCGGAGCACCCCCAGGAGGGACTTGTACCGCGCCACCGCCTCCACCTCCCCACGCTCCAGAAGCTTAGCCACGAAGGTAACCCCAAAGACAAACCGCAGGAGAACCATAAACAAGGCGTAGAGCCGCGTCCGCCACACCGGCGGCCTCACGCCGGCGATACGGCTCCAGAACCTGAAGTGGTCCAGCTCAGCTGCCGCCAAAGTCTCCAAAACCCCCCTCCGCCCCGCGTTTCTCTCCACCCGCGCCAAGGCGCTGTACACTATATATTCTTTATACTCGTCCAGCGCCGCCTCCCGCGCGATTTTGTACAAACTAGAATCTACTTCCATCAAGAAACAAGTTGGAATGTAGTTTATAAACCTTGGCTCTTCTTCCAGTGGTAGAGATTCCTCGCGATAGAGAGGAGAGAGAGGCCCACCTCCCTTCTATCCTCCTGTAGCGAAAGCACTGCCTCCATAAACGGCGTATTTCCATCGACCCCCCGAGACCTAAGATACGCCCAGAGATCTCTAAAGAAATCAGTCATCTTAAGTGAGTTGAGATAGGCGTCAAGAGTATCTCTCAAAACGGCAATCCGCTTCCTTCCCTGGACCACAGTGAAAATAACACCATCTCGCTCTAATACATAGAGATGCCACTGCGCGGCCCCATAGGAGATGCCCAAAGCCTTAGCGATCTGGTAGACAGACGCGCTGCCCCGCTCCTTTAGAAACTCCACGATACGTCTCCTAATCTCAGAAGGCTCCACAAGAGACATAAAAGCCACCTATAAAACCTTAAACTGAAGAGAGAGGGGAGAAAAACTTTTAAACATCCATGTTCAAGAGAAGACGCGCCCTTATGATGTGAAGCCGGGCAAAAGCCCGGCAGACTAACCCTCATGTTCCCCGGACGTCCCCCCCTGGAAACCCCAGGCCGGGGCGCCGGGGAGAAAACCCCACGCCGCCGCCAAGGAGAAGCCCGGACAAACCCACCCCCCGGGCGGCCTTGCGGCCGTCCGAAACCGGTTGATCCTGCCGGACCCGACCGCTATCGGGGTAGGGCTAAGCCATGCGAGTCGCGCGCCCGGGGGCGCCCGGGAGCGGCGCACGGCTCAGTAACACGTGCCTAACCTACCCTCGGGAGGGGGATACCCCCGGGAAACTGGGGTCAATCCCCCATAGGGGAGGGGTGCTGGAAGGCCCCCTCCCCCAAAGGGATGGCGGCCGATCCGCCGCCATCCGCCCGAGGATGGGGGCACGGCCCATCAGGTAGTTGGCGGGTTAAAGGCCCGCCAAGCCGAAGACGGGTAGGGGCGGTGAGAGCCGTGAGCCCCGAGATCGGCACTGAGACAAGGGCCGAGGCCCTACGGGGCGCAGCAGGCGCGAATACTCCGCAATGCGGGCAACCGCGACGGGGCTACCCCGAGTGCCGGGCGAAGAGCCCGGCTTTTGCCCGGTCTAAAACGCCGGGCGAATAAGCGGGGGGCAAGTCTGGTGTCAGCCGCCGCGGTAATACCAGCTCCGCGAGTGGTCGGGGTGTTTATTGGGCTTAAAGCGCCCGTAGCCGGCCCGGCAAGTCGCTCCTGAAATCCCCGGGCTCAACCCGGGGGCGGGGGGCGATACTGCCGGGCTAGGGGGCGGGAGAGGCCGCCGGTACTCCGGGGGTAGGGGCGAAATCCGTTAATCCCCGGAGGACCACCAGTGGCGAAAGCGGGCGGCCAGAACGCGCCCGACGGTGAGGGGCGAAAGCCGGGGGAGCAAAGGGGATTAGATACCCCTGTAGTCCCGGCCGTAAACGATGCGGGCTAGCTGTCGGCCGGGCTTAGGGCCCGGCCGGTGGCGAAGGGAAACCGTTAAGCCCGCCGCCTGGGGAGTACGGCCGCAAGGCTGAAACTTAAAGGAATTGGCGGGGGGGCACCACAAGGGGTGAAGCTTGCGGCTTAATTGGAGTCAACGCCGGAAACCTCACCCGGGGCGACAGCAGGATGAAGGCCAGGCTAACGACCTTGCCGGACGAGCTGAGAGGAGGTGCATGGCCGTCGTCAGCTCGTGCCGTGAGGTGTCCGGTTAAGTCCGGCAACGAGCGAGACCCCCACCCCTAGTTGCTACCCCGTCCTACGGGGCGGGGGGCACACTAGGGGGACTGCCGGCGTAAGCCGGAGGAAGGAGGGGGCCACGGCAGGTCAGTATGCCCCGAAACCCCGGGGCTGCACGCGAGCTGCAATGGCGGGGACAGCGGGATCCGACCCCGAAAGGGGGAGGCAATCCCGTAAACCCCGCCCCAGTAGGGATCGAGGGCTGCAACTCGCCCTCGTGAACGTGGAATCCCTAGTAACCGCGTGTCACCAACGCGCGGTGAATACGTCCCTGCCCCTTGCACACACCGCCCGTCGCACCACCCGAGGGAGCCCCCTGCGAGGCCCCTCGCCGACGAGGTGGGGGGACGAGCAGGGGGCTCCCAAGGGGGGTGAAGTCGTAACAAGGTAGCCGTAGGGGAACCTGCGGCTGGATCACCTCCACCCGGGGGTGGGTAGTCCAAAGGGCTTCTCCTTGGCCCCGCAAGCCGCCGCTCCGCACGGCAAAGCCGCCCGGTGGATGGCTCGGCTCGGGCGCCGAAGAAGGGCGTGGCAAGCTGCGATAAGCCCGGGGGAGCCGCAGGCAGGCTTAGAACCCGGGATCCCCGAATGGGGCTTCCTGCCGGGGCCGAATAGGCCCCGGCGCCCCGTAAGGGGCGGGAACGCGGGGAACGGAAACATCTTAGTACCCGCAGGAAGAGAAGCCAAAAGGGATCCCCTGAGTAGGGGCGACCGAAAGGGGGAGAGCCCAAACCAAATCCCCACGGGAAAACCGTGGGGAGATGTGGGGCTTGGGCCTGGGCAACCGCCGGCGGGCGGTAGCCGAAGTGGGCTGGAAAGCCCCGCCGTAGAGGGTGATAGCCCCGTAGGCGAAACCGCCCGTGGCGGAGTCCCAGGATCCCGGAGTACCACGGCTTAGTTTTGCCGTGGGAATACGCCGGCCACTGGCCGGCAAGGCTAAACACGTCCCGAGTCCGATAGCGCACTAGTACCGTGAGGGAAAGCTGAAAAGAACCCCGGAAGGGGGGTGAAAAGAGCCTGAAACCGGGCGGCTACAGTGGGGCGGGCCCGAAAGGATGCCCCTCCCCGAAGGAAACCCCGGTAACGGGGGAGTACGAGGGGAGGGGTCCAGGGTCCGCCCTTACGTCTAGAAACACGGGCCGGGGAGTTCACGGCCGTGGCGAGCCTAAGGGGTTCAACCCCGGAGGCGTAGGGAAACCGACAGCCCGCAGCGGGGGAAACCCCGCGAGGGGCGGGGTCTGAAAGGGCCCGTAGTCACGGCCGTGAGACCAGAAACCGGGCGATCTAGCCCTGGGCAGGGTGAAGCGGGGCGAAAGCCCCGTGGAGGCCCGAAGGGGTTCTGACGTGCAAATCGTTCCCATGACCTGGGGCTAGGGGCAAAAGACCAATCAAGCCCGGTGATAGCTGGTTCCCCCCGAAGCTGGTCGCAGCCAGGCCTCCCCGGAGGCGGCCGGCGGGGTAGAGCACTGATCGGGGGTGCGGGAGCCGAAAGGCTCCGGCCCCCGGTCAAACTCCGAACCTGCCGGCGCCGTAGAAGGGGGGAGGCGGGGGCGGTGGGGTAAGCCTCCGCTCCGAGACGGGAACAACCGAGACCGGGGTTAAGGCCCCCAAGTGCGGGCTTAGTGTCAATCTCAAAGGGCGTCCCCCGCCCAAGACAGCGGGGCCGTGGGCCTAACAGCAGCCATCGGCTAAGCAACGCGTAACAGCGGACCCGCCGAGGCGGGGGGCCCCGAAGATGTACAGGGACTAAGCCCGCCGCCGAGACCCCGGGCCTCCGGCCGTTGGCCGGAGTGCGGTAGGGGGGCGCGGCCGTGGGGCAGAAGCCGGGCCGTGAGGTCCGGTGGACCCGCGGCCGACGAAGATCCCGGCGGTAGTAGCAGCGAAGAGGGGTGAGAAGCCCCTCCGCCGGAAAGGACCAGGGTTTCCTGGCAACTTCAATAGGCCAGGAGTTAGCCGGTCCTAAGGCGGGGCCTAATAGGTACCCGCCGAAAGGGAAACGGGTTAATATTCCCGTGCCGCGGGGGTAGGTTCTGCGGTAACGCAGGCCCCGTCCCCGACGCCTCGGGATAGGGCGGGCGGGACTGCCGTCCCGCTTAACCGTCGAAGGCCGGGGAGTGCCGTAATGGCGAGAACCGGCCGAAGGCGGGAATAGCCGGGGGTTTCCCCGGTCCGCCCGACTCCTGGGGCCCGTGAAAAGGGGACGGGGAACGAGCCCCCGCGCCCGTACCGAGAACCGACGCAGGTGCTCCTGGGTGAGAAGCCCAAGGCGGCTCGGGTGACCCCGGGCCAGGGAACTCGGCAAATTGGCCCCGTAACTTCGGGAGAAGGGGTGCCTGCGGCCTTAGGGTACACCCCTGGGGCCGCAGGTCGCAGTGACAAGGGGGACCTGACTGTTTAACAAAAACATAGGTCCCCGCGAGCCCGTAAGGGTGTGTACGGGGGCTGAATCCTGGCCACTGGCGGTACGTGAACCCCGGGTACAACCGGGCGAAGCGCCGCTGAAGGCCGGGGGTAACTCTGACCCTCTTAAGGTAGCCAAATGCCTTGCCGGGTAAGTTCCGGCGTGCATGAATGGATCAACGAGGTCCCCACTGTCCCGGCCCGGGGCCCGGCGAACCCACCTCCAGGTGCACAGTCCTGGGACCCCCGACGGGGCGAGAAGTCCCTGTGGAGCTTCACAGCAGCCTGTCGTTGCGGGGGGGCGGGGGGTGCAGAGCGTAGGTGGGAGCGATGAAACGGGGTCTCCGGGCTCCGTGGATGCGGTCCTGGAACACCACCCACTCTCCGCCCCTCCGCTTACCCGCCGGAAGGCGGGGACAGCGGCAGGCGGGCTGTTCGGCTGGGGCGGCACACCCCTGAAAAGATATCGGGGGTGCCCAAAGCTCGGCTCAGGCGGGTCAGAAATCCGCCGTAGAGTGCAAGGGCAAAAGCCGGGCTGACTGGGCCCTTGAACACAAGGGGCCCAGGCGGGAAACCGTGGCCTAGAGAACGCTCGTGCCCCCACCAGTGGGGGCCGGGCATGACAGAAAAGTTACCCCAGGAATAACCGGCTCGTCGCGGGTGAGAGTCCCCATCGACCCCGCGGTTTGGTACCCAGACGTCGTCTCTTCCCATCCTGGCGGTGCAGCAGCCGCCAAGGGTGGGGCTGCCCGCCCATTAAAGGGGAACGTGAGATGGGTTCAGACCGTCGCGAGACAGGTCGGTCTCTACCTGTCGGGGGCGTTGGCCGCCTGAGGGGAAGGTGCCCTCAGTACGAGAGGAACGGGGCGCCGCGGCCTCTAGTGTACCGGTTGTCCGGCAGGGCACTGCCGGGCAGCCACGCCGTGGGGGATAACCGCTGAAAGCATCTAAGCGGGAAGCCCTCCCCGAGACGAGGCGGCCGTCGCCCTGGGGGGCAACCCCTGGGGCGCGAGGGCTCCCGTAGAAGACGGGGTTGATGGGGGGGCGGTGTAACCCCCGAGGGTTCTCCCGAGGGGGGAGCCGGCCCCTCCCAATCGCCCGAGCGTGCGGGGCGGCGGGCGAAAGGGCCTGGCGGCGGCGTGGGGGTTGCCGTAACATACATATACCCCCTTCCGGTATGGGTAGGTGGGTATTTGTCCTCCTGTTGGCTGGCCTGGCGCTTGGCTATAGTGTGTTTTGGGGGTGATCTTATTCACTGTGACGTCGGCTCGTACCGCCATCTCCGCTCTCCTTTCCTGGCTCTGGGGTGGTAGATGGAGACGTCGACAGTTGCATAAACTGGCGTCTTAGTGCCGTCCTTGTGTGGGGTGGCCTGCAGTTGCGTAACTGTTGCAAGCCCGGAGGGTTGTCTACGCTATTTGCAGATGTCTGGGGTTTGCTCTCAAGCTCCACGCGTCTTAGCCTTCGCTAATCTCTGGGGACAACAGGCCGCCTAAGGCGGAGTTTAGCAATAAGTTTTTTATAGTGTAGATTTATGTGTGGTCTCTTGTCTTTTTGGCGGGCGGCGCCTTGGCGCTGGCTTTTGGGCTTAGGGAAGTTGCTCTTCTGGTGGCTGTGGCTGGGGGGCTTTTTCATACTCTTGTGCTTAAGCCGGCTGGAGCATGTGTAAGAGGGAGGTTTTCCGGTTGTGAGGTAGTTTTGGCCTCGCCTTATGCAGCCCCCCTGGGGGTGCCTCTTCAATATCTGGGAGCTCTCTGGTTTGTTGTAGCGCCACTTGCGCACTGGTTTGGTTTTGGCTTGTTTTGGGCCGTCGTGGGTCTTGTGGGCATTGCCGCATTGGTGGGGCTTGAGGTGAAGCTTAGGGCTTTCTGTCTCTACTGTACCATAGCCCACGGGCTTGGGCTTGTGGTTATCCTAGCCCTAGTATAAGCGAGCCTATTTCCCTTCAGTCCGGTTTCTGGTTCTTAGAGGGGCCGCATATCTGGCTTGGTGCTGTGACCCCCTTCTCGCCCTGGAGGGTGAGGCTTTCTGTATAAGGCGTAACGGGCGGAGGTAGGCGGATGTTGTGTGCAAAATTTGCTTGCTAAGGTTTTTTATTTAATGTGGGGAAAGAGCTATGGTTTGGTTAGAGAACATAGAGTTTGTAAAGTCTGATGTTTTTTATAAACTTTCAGATTTACTTAGCGTTGCTGGAGATATCCTTAGGCAGGGTGGCGTTGTTAAATCTATCGGCGTAGATGACGCGTTGAGAGTGGTAGAGGGACATGAGGTTTTTCACGCGCTTAAGTTATTGGGAGTTAGGAGAGTGCCTATTTCTAGAGGCCGATCTAAGGAGGTGTACGTCCCGTTGGAGACATTGGGTTTTTATGACGATGTGGCATGTCCCGGCCTTAGGGTGTTTGACAACACTGTGGAGCTTCTCTATAAAAACTGGCCTACTCCACTTTTTAAGCTGAGATCTCTGTCGCGTAGAGGTCTGACTGTATGGGCTAAGTGGGAGGCGTATAATCCCTTTAGTTGGAGTATAAAAGATAGAGTTGGTTGGTATATGTTTACAAAGGCGCTTGAAGAGGGGAGAGTTTCTCAGTTATTATACGAGGCCACATCGACAAACACCGGCATGACTCTAGCCGCAATGGCGGCAATCCACGGCGTAAGAGCTAGGCTCTACCTCCCCTCTACGGCGCAGAAGTCAAGCGATGTTTGGCTAAAAACGCTGGGCGCAGAGGTGGTTAGAGTGTCTAAGCCTTTAACGGTGGATTTCGTTGGCGATGTAGAGAGGGAGGCCGCAAGAGATGGTGCTATTCATCTGAACCAGTTTGAAAACGACAGAAACTTCGAGGTGCATCTGAAATACACCGCTAAGGAGCTAGATCTACAGCTGAGACACACTGGGGTTTTTCCCAGGGCTATAATCGGCGGTTTAGGTACTTCGGGACATATGTCAGCTCTCTCGTTTTATTTCAAAAATAGGTATCGCGGCTCTGTCAAAATATACGGCGTACAACCAGCTGTTGGACATGTGATTCCAGGTATTAGACGTATAGAGACGGGGATGAAGTGGGTTCATTTAGTGGAGCTAGACGGCGTAGTAGATATAACTAGAGAAGATGCTGTCAACGCGGCGATTGAAGTGGCACGTAAAGACGGAATTTTAATAGGCTTAAGTAGCGGCGCAGTGGCAAGCGCCTTCTTAAAAATAGCCGACCGCCTAGAGGAGGGACATTACATCTTAATATTTCCAGACAACGGCCTTAAATATGCCGAAATTTACTCAACATATGTAAAAGACTAGCGTTTTCTTATGGTGGCGTAGAGGAGGTATCCGAGGGCTAGCCATAGGGGCGGGGAACCATGGGTAGATAGTTTTTGACGGCTGTGGATATTATTCTTATGGC
Source organism: Pyrobaculum islandicum DSM 4184 (assembly GCF_000015205.1). Classification (NCBI taxonomy): domain Archaea; kingdom Thermoproteati; phylum Thermoproteota; class Thermoprotei; order Thermoproteales; family Thermoproteaceae; genus Pyrobaculum; species Pyrobaculum islandicum. The sequence continues at coordinate 1,599,899 of NC_008701.1, forward strand.
TGTGAGCACTATGGCGGCGGTTGAGGTTGTGGGAATCCGCATATGCACGACGACTAAAGGCGTTGTATAAAACGCCGCGTTTCGTGACTAGGCTAAGGAGAAAGCTATCATCAAGTAGTTTTATTAGGGACTCCACTGCGTAGACGGCCCGTGCGCTGGCCTTCTCTTCAACCGCTTGCAGAAGGTTGCCTCGCCGGTTGTACACCATAAACATCAACGCCGGGGCTTGCAGGTCAATACGCCGTCTTCCAGCCTGCAGACTGTGTCTACGTGTCTAAGGGCGGCGCTTTTGTGCGTTACCACGACCACGGTCTTGTCCATCTCCCTAAGCCTTCTGAGGATGGCAGTCTCTGTCTCCTCGTCCACGCCGTTTAAGGCCTCGTCTAGTAGTAGGACGTCTGGGTCTAGGAGGAGGGCTCTGGCGAGGGCCATCCTCTGCCTCTGTCAGAGAGCTTGTCTGCGTCAATTTCATCGCCTAGGCCGGCGAAGTCGATGGCTGCGGCCTCCAGCGCCTTCTTAATCGCCTCGGGCGGAGCGTCGAGACCCAGCGCCACGTTTTCCCTCAGCGTCCCCCTGAAGAGGAATGGGGTCTGCCCCACGTACAAAACCCTCCTCCTCAGAGAGGCGACGAAGAACTCCCTGTAGTCTACCCCGTTTATCAAGACTCGGCCTTTCGAGGGGGTGTAGACTCTCGCCAGGGTGAGCAAGAGGGTGGTTTTGCCAGAGCCGCTTGGGCCTACCACGGCGTATATCCCGCCTCTCTTAAACTCTGCGTCTGTCCTCTTCACCACCGCCCTCCCGTCGACCTCCACCGACACCTCCTCCAGCTTGACGACCTCCACCGGCGGCGCCTCTCTGCCAGTCTCCTCCTCGACCTCGAGGTTTAAAACCTCTTCAACCCTTCTGACGTATGGGCTCAGCTGGCCCAAGCCAGCGCGGCCGACGTGTGTCTAAAGAGCAACTAGTAGACGGGCAGAAAAGACGCGACTGTCGCGAAGAGTATGGGGTTCAAAAAGTAGAGCATATAAGCCCCTACAGAGACCTTGATGAACTGTATCAGGTTTGAAAGCATCACCGTGCCTAAGTCCGACGCTTGGTTTAAGTCCGAGATATATCTGCTGAACACATCGCCTTTTTCAAGCGCCAACCTAGGCCTCGCCGCTGTCAGCCTTGACACAAACTCAGCTACAAGCGACCTAGTCACGTAGATCTTGACCAGTTTTATGGAGTACTCACCGAAAGTGTTAAAAGAGGTAGGTGGCTAGCCAAAGAAGGAGGAGCGTCGTGACAAGGGTCAACATTCTGCTCCGCTCTACGCCGCCGGCTATGCCAGCTATGAGATCTATGAAATCCCTATAGACAAGGACGTAGAAGAAATAAGCCGCCTCTAGAGCTATAAACAGCGTAAGAGTTACAACTGTGCACCTAAGGCGTAGCGCCTTAGCTGTGACAAAGACAACTTAACCAACCTACCTAACGGCGGCCTCTGGCTTATACATAATTTCAGCTTTTTGTTATTAAAAACTATGGCATATGAGGGGCGGAGACGGAGTTAGCCAGTATTATTTCTCTAGTGGCTTGTCTCTTCTTATGAGCCCTGCCCTGAGTAGGTGGTCGGCGAGTGTTACCGCCGTGATGGCCTCTAGCGCTACGAGGGCTTTGGGGACTATGGACACGTCGTATCTCCCCTTGAACTCTATCGTCGTCGGCTCCATCTTGGCTAGATCTACGGTCTGCTGTGGCTTTCTGACGGAGGGGGTGGGCTTGAACCAGACTCTGAAGTATATGGGGGTTCCCACAGTTATTCCGCCGAGGACGCCGCCGATTTTGTTTGTGGCGAGGGTTGGTCTGCCGTTGGCGACTGTTATCGGGTCGTTGGCCTCGCTTCCCCACATCTTTGCCAGTGCTCTGCCCATGCCCCAGTCGAGCGCTATGGCGCCTGGTATGGAGAAGGCGGCGGCGGCTATGTCGGCTTTTATCTTGCCGAAGTGGGGTTCTCCCAGGCCGGGCGGCACCCCGACGGCCCAGACCTCCACCCCGCCGCCTATGCTGTCTCCTCTTGCCGCCGCCTCTTGGATTTTTTCCAACATCTTGTCTAGGGCTTGTTGGTCTACCACGGGGAGGGGCCTTTCCCAGCTTTTTTTGACGTCTTCGTAGGTGTAGCTGGCGTTTATCTCGACGCCGCCTAGCTCGACTATGTGGCCGGCTACCTCGGCGCCGGCTAGGGCGAGTATCTTCTTGGCCACTGCCCCCGCCGCTACCACCGCCGCAGTTGTTCTACCGGAGGCTCTGCCTCCTCCCCTGTGGTCGTAGTATCTGCCGTATTTGAGGTAGTAGGCGAAGTCGGCGTGGCCCGGCCTGGGCTTCATCCAGAGCTCCTCGTAGTAGCTGGAGATGACGCGTCTGTTCCATATCACGACGGCTATGGGGGTGCCCTGGGTGTAGCCCTCCTTCACGCCGGATAGTATCTCCACCTCCTCCGGCTCGCACCTCGGGTTGAGGACTGGTATGTGACAGAACATCCTCCTCTCTAGCTCCCTCTTGATGTCTTCCTCCGTCAGCTCCAGCCCAGCCGGCACGCCGTCTATCACCACGCCTATGGCCTTGCCGTGGGATTCGCCGAAGGTGGTTATCCGGAACTCTCTTCCAAAGGTGTTCATATTCCTAGGAACTCGAGGACGGCCCTCTTCATAACTGTTCTGTCCGGCTCTACTCCGAGCCAGATCTTCTCGGCTTGAGCCCCCTGCTCCACCAACAGATCTACCCCGTCTATCACCTTTATCCCGAGCCTCTGGGCCTCCTCCACCATCTTTGTCCTGGGGGTTGGTATGTAGGCGAAGTCCACGTAGAGAGAAGCGCCGCTGAGATCTGCCACCACGGCGTCGTAGACGGGAGTCGCGTTTATGACCACGTCCGCCTTGACGGGGCCTCTCACGGCTTTTACCTCCCTCTTGAACTTCTCGGCGAACTCCCTGGCGAGGGCTTCGGCCCTCTCGTAAGTCCTGTTGGTGATGTAGACGGCCCTAGCCTCGGCCTTTATCGCGGCGAAGAGGGCGGCTCTCGCGGCGCCTCCAGCGCCCACTATCAACACGTCTGCTCCCTTCATGTGGGAGCTTGCCAGCTGGTAGAGGGCCGAGGCGTCTGTATTGTAGCCGACTAGGAGGTTCCTCTCCACCAGCACCGTGTTCACAGCGCCTATGGCTCTGGCGTCTGCCGCAACGCTGTCGAGATACTTCACCACCTCCTCCTTGTGGGGGATAGTGACGTTGAAACCTCTTAGGTTTAGCCTGGCGAGTTGCAGAAAGCAGGGTAGCTCCTCTCTAGGCACGTCGAGGGCTATATACACTGCGTTGATCCCTAGGGTTTTGAAAGAGGCGTTGTGCATGGCGGGGCTCGCCGACTTCCCCCTCACGTGTGTGCCTATTACTGCAAAGTACATACTAGGGGAGGAAAAAGGGGTTATTTAGTCTGTGTCTGCTTTTCGCTGTCCTACTGATATTTGCCGAGGACGGCGGGCGGAGTGCAAAGTCACGCCGCCGATAGCCCGTCGGCGAAGAGATACGACACACCTGACTTTCAGCGGTGCCGAAAGGCAGGTGAAGTGGGAGACGGAGAGAAAAGAAATGGGGGTCGTTCCACAACGTCGGGGCTGATGACACGAGGACGTGGTTTGCCTGGCTGAAACTTTCGGCCTGCCCCCGTGTGTCTTTTATAGCCATCAGAGATTTCAGCCACTCCACATACAAGGCCATGTACGCATACAAAACGCTAAAGATAGAAATCCCCTGGCAGTTGGTAGAAGAGAGGCCGGACGTCCTAAACCTCGTCACGAGGATGCACTTGGCGGCGGAGGAGTACGTCAAAAGACTGTTGAAAGAGTTGACGGGGCAAGAGGAGCCGAAGCTAACTACGGAGGAGTTGGACAGACACCTCACGCCAGACAAGCGGGAGTTAGCGCACCGGATAATCGAGGAGGTGTTCCCCAAGTACGGTCTTAGGAAGTATTTCGCAAATCAAGCCAAAGTGTTTTGGCGCGATGTCGTGTTCCACAGGGCGGTTCCGTTAAACGCCCAGCTTAGAGTTGAGGACGAGAGAGACGTCGGCAGGGCAGTCTTCGTCGACCTAAAGAGCGGCGTCCTCAAAGTGCGGAGATTGCAAAATACGTTCACCGTCCGCCTAAAGAGGCAGACTGTCGAGTGGATAAGAAAGAGAATTAAGGAAGGGGCCAAACTCAAGTTAGCATTTCTCAGCATAGAGAAGCGGAGGGGAAAGGAGCCGACCTACGGTAGACTTTACATTGCTCTTGTCTTTGCCCGCGAGGTGGCGCCGGTAGAGCCCAAGGCCATTGTCGCCGTTGACGTGAATCGTCTCGACCACGGCATCATGGTGGGGCTCATCGTGGACGGAAAACTGAGACAGACGCTGAGACTACCCGACGAGGGTGTGATAAGGGAGTTGGAGAGGCTCCACGAGGAGATAAGCCGCCTTGACGAGCAAGCCGCGAGGGAGGCGGACCCCGCCAGAAGGAGACGGCTTGAGGAGAGGGCGCGCCACCTTCATCGAAGCGGTTTAGGAAGATAAGAGGCGTCGTTAAGGACGTTGTAAGCGAGATAATTAAGTTGGCCAGAGAGAACAACGCCGCCGTCGTGGTAGACACAATAGAAGACGAAAGCTATCGGGAGTTGAAAGAGGGGATCAGTAGCGGCGTGAAAAAGCATTATCTCGACGGGTTGGGCCAACTGAGGAGACGTTTGCAAGCGCTCGCGCAATGGTATGGTTTGTCGTATCTAGAGGAGAGGTTGTACAGCACGATTTGTCCCAGATGTGGTGCGAAGATGAAAGAGCTGAATAACAGACGGATACAATGCCCCATTTGCGGCTTCAACGACAACCGAGACAACGTGCCGCTGATATGGGCCAAAAAGAGGTACTGGGAGATCCTCCAGAAACAACCCGTTTTTTCGCCCATCACACTTTTAAGTTCGTAACTATTTCGTACTCATGAGCCACATCCCCGGCCCTGGGGCCCGGCGACTAGGGGGCACAGCCAGCCCCCAACGACCCGGGCCCCCTCGCCCGCGGCCGCCCAAAAGGCGTCGCGGGCCCCAGCCCCCGGAGAGGGCCGGGCGCCGCGAAGGGGGCTACATACTACGTCAATTAAGTATTTAAATAAGTGTTATCTTCTCTCTATGCGTCCCCCATTTAACAGTCGGGGTTATTGGCGCTGGTAAATTAGGTAGTCAAATTGCACTCCGCCTACGTGGCAATGGGGTTAGAGTCCTCGCGTCTGTAAAAACAGAGAGGTCTAGGCAGAGGCTTCAAGCGCTTGGTCTAGAGGTGTATACAGATAACAAGTCTGTGGTAGAGAGTAGCGATTTACTTATTCTTGCCGTAAAGCCTGCCAATCTGCCAGAGTTGGATTTCTACGCCGATAAGCCTCTTGTCTCTTTTGTAGCAGGCGCTACGGTAGACGTTTTAAGAAAGCTCTCGTCTAGGCCCTACAGAGCTATGACTAACGTCGGTCTTACGGCTATCGCTGTGGCAGGCCCCTACGACGAGGAGGTAAATGCCGTGTTATCACATATAGCGCCCACCTTCTGGGTCGAGGAGCGTCTCATAGACCCCCTCACTGTGTTGTTGGGCTCGGGGCCGGCTATCGTGGCCGAGCTCGCGCTTGCCCTTGTGAGAGCAGGCGTAAACATCGGCATCCCCTGGGATCTCTCCAGGGAGATCGTCTTATCTCTCATGGCCTCTCTTCCCCACCTCGACGAGAGGTTTACCTTGGAGAAGCTGGCGCAGTATGTGGCCACTCCCGGCGGCACGACGATAAAGGCGCTGGTCGAGCTCTACCCCGCTGAGGCCCAGCTGAGCAGAGCTGTGGAGGAGGCCTATAGGAGGATCCTAGAGATGAGACGGTAGGCTCTCGATAACCTCTCTCGTAGTTTTTGTGAGATCCATCTCCAGTGCCTTTTCTATGGGCACGAAGGCGGCGTCCTCTGCGTCGTCTGAGGCCTTCGGTTGCGCGTTGCCAGCTACCTCCACTAGATATACTAAGATGACGAAGTGATATTTAACACGTCCCCCCTCCCATTCGATATATTCCACAGGCCTTAGGAAACTCCTCACTGTGCCGTCTAGACCTGTCTCCTCCTTTAGCTCTCGGAGGACGGCGTCTTCAAGTCTCTCGCCCAGCTCCACGTGCCCCCCTGGCAGACTCCACTTGCCGGCGCTGGGTGGATACCTCCTCTTTATTAACAACACTTTTCTATCTCTTACGACAAGTGCCGCCACTGCGATAGTTGGCTTCTCCATGTGTATTGTTTTAGATGTGTTTAAAAATGCGTGGAAGGTTTATAAGGGTTTTTCTACTTCTAGGCTATGTTTGACAAGCTTAAGCCTATGACTGTCGGCCAGGAGAGGGCTGTCAACGTGTTAAAAGACCCAGAGAATGAGCTTGTTGGTTTGTTTGGGCCTACTGGGACTGGAAAATCTCTGCTTAGTATTGCCTATGGTATTTGGGCTGTGGAAAACGGCAAGGCGAAGAGGTTTATAATTGCGAGGCCTATTGTAGATGTCGCCACAGGCGAGGTGTTGACGCCAGAGAGGTTGGGAGAGATGTACTATAAGATAGCCGCGGTGTATCTAGGGGATATCTTAGGCCCCTACGCCGATAGGGAGTATATAGAAAAACTTTTGAAAGAGGAGAAGATTATAGTGACAGACGTCTCCTATTTGAGAGGCAGGACGTTTGACGACAGTGTAATATTTTTAGACGATGCGCAAAACGTCCGGCCTGAGAGCGCCGCGGAAATACTCATAAGACTTGGGAGGGGGGGTAGGCTAATTGTGGCGGGAGACCCAATATTTCAAAAACCAGTTGATGTGGAAAAAGACGGCGCCACTCTTTTAAGAGAGGCGCTTCTTGGGGAGGAGAAGGCGGAGGTTGTTGACTTAGGTATTAAAGATATCGTAAGGCCGGGGGCTAGAAGAGGTATTAGATTGGCTCTTGAGCTTAGGATGAGAAAGAGACAGCTTTCTGAGACTGAGAAATATATCTACGAGACGGCTAGGATTTTTGCCCCAGACGCAGATATTATTACAGCAGTTGAGTTTAGGACAGACAAAGACTCTCTGGGTATAAAGAGCGAGAATGTTCCAGACGCCTTGATAATAGTTAAAGAGGGGCAGTTGGGGAGAGTCGTGGGGAGGGGCGGCGAAAGGATTAAAACTATTGAGGGAGAGACGGGGGTTCGTCTCAGGGTGTTAGAGATGTCGCTCGACTTTAAACAGTGGGTAAGAGCTGTCCACCCCGTCGGTTGGATTTCGAAACATATAGTAGATGCCGACTTCGCAGGGCCTGAGCTCATGGTGCAAGTTAGAAAAAGCGAATTTGGGGCCTTTATAGGACAGAGAGGGGCCTACGTCAGACTCATAGATAGAGTTTTTAGACGGTTGTTAGGCATCGGCGTGAGAGCGGTAGAGGCAGAGGAATAAATATAAAGATCTAAAAACATATCTTAATGAAGGCGTATATTCTCAATAGATTTAAGGAGTCTCCAGTTCTTTCTGATATAGAGAAACCCAGGGCGGCGCCTGGCAGAGTAGTTGTTAAAGTGGCGGCAGCTGGCGTGTGTTTTAGAGATTACCTAGCTTGGCAAGGCTTTCAACGAGTTAAACTGCCGACGGTGCCGGGGCATGAGTTCGCCGGCGTTGTTGAAGAAGTGGGGGAGGGGGTTGTAGAGTTTAAACCAAACGACGCAGTGGCAGGTATGATGTTTGAATACTGTGGTGAATGTGAATACTGCAGGTCGGGTAGAGAGTATTTATGTAAAAATAGGAAGATATATGGCGAAGATCTGCCAGGGGCCTTCGCCGAGTATATATCAGTCGATCGTAAATCTCTTGTGAAAATTCCGCCAGGAGTCTCCTTTGAGGCTGCCTCTTTTGCTGCATGCGTTCTTTCGACTATTGTGAGGGGAGTTAAGAAAATTGGCGTGGCGCCCGGCATGCGCATATTAGTGACTGGAGCGGGCGGCGGCGTGGGGATACATGCAGTTCAAATAGCCAAGGCCTACGGGGCGAAGGTCATAGCTGTGACGAGCCACGGCAAGGCAGAAGCGGTGGGCAAATACGCCGATTATGTAATCACAGAGAAGGCCTTCTCAGAGGAGGTCAAGAAACTTGGCGGCGCAGATGGCGCCATAGAGGCTGTCGGAGGGCCCACCCTGGAGCAGACTGTGAGATCCCTCAACTGGGGTGCCCGCATAGCTTTGATAGGAAACGTCGACCCGCAACCGACACCTCTCCTACTGGGCCTTCTAATACTAAAGGAGGTGGAGATACTGCCAGTAATTCAGGGGAGTAGAAAAGACTTAGAAGAGGCGTTAAAACTTCTTGCCTCCGGCGCTGTAAAGCCAGTATATAGCGTACATAGCTTTTCGGATCTGCCCAAGCTTCTGGCAGAGACACCAAATGCATCACATATAGGCAGGAGAGTTGTTAAGATCGGCATTTAGCGTTTTTACGTCTCAGCCATGTATAGATAATAACACCGGCAAGCAGAACTATAGTTACAGCGGTGTCTAACCCCATACATGAAACTAAGTTTATTTATTTATCTTTGGTCGTGGCGTGGTTTAAGACGTCTGGACGTTCTTCGACCAACTACCAGGGAATTTCCACCTTCAGCGTTCTATAGACTTGGCCCATAGGCGCATGCGGCGCGGGAGAGAAAAATTAGCTGAGAGACGCTTCTTTCTACTCTCTCACACACCTGCCTCACGGCGGCGCCGTAAGACAGGTGTGGCGTTGGTCAGCGTAGGGAGCGGGGGAAGTGGGGATCGCAGACGTCGGGGCGGGGTCTACCAGGTGGGGATGTGGGTTAGAAACGGGTTTGTTTTACGGCGGTTCTCACGGCGTCTACCGCCAACGCCACGATGGGTATTGTCAATATGAACAAGACTTGGGGTGGCAACAGCGGCGTATGACGCCGGCGAGGTCGGCAAGTTGCTAGCGACGGCTCTGGCTGCGAAGGTCAACAACATGGCCAATACACGTCTCCCAACGCCGCGCCGCCTTTACGACGGCGCCGCTCAGCGCCACCGCTGCCGTGGCCAACACGGCGGGCGTCGCGTATATGGCCGTCTCTAGTTGGCTCATACTGGAAGGGGCAACGCCGCCCGCGAGATCATAAAGCTGGCGAGAGGGCGTCAAGCCGCCATAGTCGTTGACGCAATGGAGGACGAGACGTACCGAGAGTTGAAGGAGGGGAACGGAGAGAAGAAACACCTCCTAGACGGCCTCGGCCAGCTGAGGAGGCGCAGTGGTACGGCCTTCCATACAGAGAGGTGCAACTCTACAGCACAGTGTGTCCCCGTTGTGGAGCAAAGATGAGAGAAGCGGGGGGTAGGCGGATGCAGTGCCCCGCCTGCGGCTTCTCAGACCACAGAGACAACATACCCATATACTGGGCCAAGAGGAGGTACTGGGAGATCCTCCAGAAACAACCCGCTTTTTCAGCGACCACCACACTTCTAACTCGTAAGTTTCTTCACTTATGAACCAACCGGCCCTGGCAACCGGCCGTTACGCCGAGCCCGTACGCACAGGCACGGCCGGTCCCCCTCGCCCCCGCGGCCCCAAAGGCGTCAGCGGGGGCGGGCCCGTAGCCCCCAGAGAGGGTCGGTGTCGCGAAGGGGGGCGCATTAAAAAGCTAGGCCAGCTCTTTCAATAGCTCCTCTACCGCTTTTCTAACGCTCTCTGTGCTGGAGAGTCTCGGCCTCCACCCGGCGAGTTTTGATATTTTCTCTATAGAGAGAAACGAGTTCATACAGTCAGAAGGCTCTCTACCCACTTTTATAACTGGCGCCACGCCCATTGTCTCAGTAACTATCTTAGCAACATCTAACATAGTTAAAGAGTCTACATTCCCCACGTTTAGCGCTAGGTACGGTTCTCCCATCTCTTCGAATTTTCTCCAGGCCCTTAGCGTTGCCTCTACTGCCTCTTCGACGTGTAGGTAGCTCTTCCTCTGTGTGCCGTCTCCCAGAACCTCCAGCTCCTCTGGCCTCTTCCTCAGCTTCATGACGAAGTCGTATATGGCGCCGTGTCTCATCCTCGGCCCCACCACGTTGGCGTACCTCAGCGCCAGGCACCTAACGCCGTAAAGTCTGGCGTACGTTGCACACATCGTCTCGCCAGCCGCCTTAGCCGCGCCGTAGACGCTTATCGGCTCCAGCGGGTAATCCTCCGGAGTCGGCAGAACCTTCGCGTCTCCATACACCGTTGAAGAAGAGGCAAAGACAACAGTCCTAACGCCAGAGAGACGAGCCCACTCCAACACGTTAAAAGTCGCCACTACATTCTCCTCAAAATGGACACGAGGCTCCGCCCTAACCTCTGGATTACCCGCAAAGTGGAAAACGATGTCTGCAGAAACGCCGACGGCCCAATCTGGGTCTTTGAGGTCTGCTATGTGGAGTCGCGCCTGCGGATTTACATTCTCTCTCCTGCCGGAGGAGAGGTTGTCCACTACGACGACCTCATAGCCCTCTTCCACCAGCCGATCCACCAGGTGGCTACCGATAAAGCCAGCTCCGCCTGTGACTAATACTTTCACATCTGTAGGCGATATGTAGTTTTTATCCTTTGAAGTAGAGGATTGATGAGGGCCAGGACTTGGCTACGGGCGTGAGGTCGTCTACGCATCCGCCCACTATCTTCGCCGCGGCTAGGGCCATGAGGCCTATTCTGTGGTCTCCGTGTGTCTGGAAGGCGACTTCCCGCTTGGTGGGAGGCCCCCTTATGTATATAGCGCCTTTGTCGTAGCGCACTTCTACGCCGAGGCGTCTCAGTACGTCGAGGACTGTGGCAACTCTGTCGCTTTCTTTATACCGGAGGTGGTCCACCCCCCTGATGGCGCTCTCCTCTTCAACCATGGCGGCTGCCAGAGCCACCGGCATGACGAGGTCTGGGTTTCTTCCGAGGTCTACGTCTACGCCTCTTGTGAAGACGCCGCCGACTCTCATGATGCCGTTGTCTATGGTTATATCAGCGCCCATTTGCCTAAACACGTCGATTGCCCACTTGTCCACTTCGGCGAGCGTCCCCAGAAGCTCGACGTGACCTCCCGTGGCGACGCCGGCCACCACGAGAAAAGCTGCTAGGCTGAAGTCGCTGGGGACGTCGACGGCCCTGGGGCTCCTCAGCGGGCCCTCCACCTCTATTGTCTCCCCCAGCTCCACGTGGGCGCCGAACTTCTTCAAGACCTCGGCGGTGGCTTCCACGAAGCTCCAAGACTTCCTCTCGCCTACAGGCCGCACGATGCCTCTCCCCACGTGAGCGGCGAGGTACATAAGTCCCGAGATGTACTGCGAGGATATGTCTGCGCGGATTTCGACGTCAAACTCCTCCAAGCGCCTCCCCTCTACGACGATGGCGCCTGCCGTTTTCTCCACCGCGGTCAACCGCCTTAGAGCTTCCACGAGCTCGTCTATCGGTCGCCCCTTTAAGGTGCCTCCGTAGTATACAGCGGTTATCCCGGGCACGCCTGCGTATACTGCCACCGCCGTACGTAGTGTGAAGCCGCTCTCCATGACGTTAAAAGACCTGTAGAAGTCCGGCTCCCTCCTGGAGGCCTTGACCACGCCGCCTTCGCAGTACAGCCTAGCCAAGGGTTGGACGGCTCTAAACATGGCGGTGAAGTCGTCGCTCCACTCCACCCCCCTGATGACCGTTTCGCCCTCGGCCAGGGCAGAGGCGAGGAGGAGTCTCTGGGAGTAGGGCTTGGAGGGCGGAGCGGCGAATTTCCCCTCCAGCCTACCCGCCTTGATGCAGAACATATCTAACAGCCTTCTCCACCTCTTCCACCGCTATCTTCTCCAGAATCCACCTCCCCGGCCTAACGACCAGGGGGATGTAGATGTGGCCGCCGCGTCTCTTCTTGTCGAATTTGACGAGGGCTGCCGCCTCCGCCAGCTGTTGCTCAGTCGCCTTCACGCTTGTGGGCAAGCCGAGGGAGCTGAGGACCTCGGCCGCCTCGGCCACGTGGCTCTCCCGGAGGTAGCCCAGCTCGCTGGAGAGGCGGAGCTCTGCAACTATCCCAACGGCCACTGCCTCCCCATGTAGAAGGCCTAGCACTCTCTCTACGGCGTGGCCCACCGTGTGGCCCACGTTTAATACCTGCCTAATGCCCCTCTCCTCGAATTCGTCAACCTCCACAACTCCGGCTTTGAGCTGGAGGGAGCGGTACACCGCGTACTCCAGAGCCCCCCAGTCTCTGGCCAAGAGGGCCTTGGCGTTCTCTCTCACCCAGCTGTAGAAATCCCCGTCTAGCGCCAAGCCGTACTTCACTACCTCTGCAAATGCCGACCGGTAGACCCTCTCAGGCAGAGTCTCAAGCCAGGAGAGGTCGCAGAGTATAGCCGCTGGCTGGTAGAACACGCCGACTAGGTTCTTGACGGGGCCCCAGTCGACGGCGCCTTTGCCCCCCAGCGCCGCGTCTACCATAGCCAGGAGGGTGGTCGGTATGTGGACGAGGCGGATACCCCTCATGTAGGTCCCCGCGGCGAAGGTTGCCAGATCCAGTAGAGCCCCCCCGCCGACGGCCACAAGCGTGGTGGATCTATCTGCCCCCACCTCCTTTAAAAAGCTGTAGACCTTGGTCAAAACCTCAAGGCTTTTGACCTCCTCGCCACCCCTCAGCACGAGGGTGGGAGCGCCGGGTATGGGGGGCCTAAGCCCTTCCTCCGCCAGAACTACAGGCCGCTCTATGTATTCGCCGTATGGCAGACCCCTTCCCACTACCACCTCAGTGACCCCCCTGGTGTGTCTGTAGAAAAACCTCCTCATCTCAGCCGCACGAGCTCCTCGGCTCTTGCTGCGATGTTTTCGGGAGTGAGGCCGTAGTATTGATACAGCTCCTGGGGGCTCTTCGCAGTTCTTCCATACGACTTAAGGCCCATAATTGCCATCTTCGTGGGCCTGGTTTGGGAGAGGTGTTCAGCGACGGCTGAGCCGAAGCCGCCGTGTACCATGTGCTCCTCTACCGTCAACACAGCGCCGGTGGCCGCCGCGTATTTCTCAACGGCGGCGTAGTCGAGGGGCTTCACGGTGGGGAAGTGTACCACTGCCGCAGAGATGCCTCTGTCTCTCAATAGCTGAGCTGCCTCTATTGCAAAGGGCAGAGTAACGCCAGTAGTAAATATGGCGACGTCTTTACCCTCTACAGCCACGTAGGCTCTTCCCACCTCGAACTTGTCGTACATATCACAAGTGGTGGGTATGTGGAAGTCTCTCCCAACTCTGATGTAGACGGGGCCCTTTACGGTGGCTGAGGCGGTGACCGCCCTATAGACTTCGCAAGAGTCCGCTGGGACCAACACTGTGAAGTTGGGTAAGACTCTGAAGATTGCGATGTCTTCCAGCGCTTGGTGAGAGGGGCCGTCGTAGGCGTCAGCAAATCCGGCGTGGGTGCCCACGAGTCTCACAGGCAAGGCTAACCTATCTACAGAGTTGCGGGCTTGCTCCCAAGCTCTTGTCATAAAGGCGGCGAAGGTGAGGGCATATGGCATAAAACCCGCCAGAGCAAGGCCTGCTGCAATCCCAACTAGAGACTGCTCGGCTATGCCCACGTTGAAAAACCGCTCTGGGTGTCTCTCTGCAAAGAACCTAGCCCGCGTGGTCTCTCCTGTATCTGCCACAAGAACTACTACGTCTTTTCTCAGATCTCCAAGATCTGCCAACGCGCGGCCCAGCGCCTCTCTCGGCGTCAGCCCCTCGAGGTCTAGCATATATTCCCCGCGTATTTGAGGGCGTCGTCTCTTGAAAGTCTCTGTTTTGCGGTGTCCTCTATCGGAGGCACCCCCCTCCCTCTTATAGTCTTTGCAATTATAACAGGCGGCCTAGCGCTTTTTTCAGCTTTTTCAAGCGTCTCCACTATTTGACCTATGTCATGTCCATTTATTTCAAAAACTTCAAAGCCGAGAGACCTAAACCTAGCTGCTAGATCTCCCTTGCGTAACACCTCTTCACAGTGCCCATCAAGCTGGACGCCGTTTAAATCAACGATTGTCACCAGGTTGTTTAAGCCGTAGTGTGCCGCCACGGCGAAAGACTCCCAGCTCTGCCCCTCGTCTAATTCTCCATCTCCTGTGACTAGATATACCCGCCCGGGCTCTCCCCTCAGCCTAAGGCCTAGGGCAAGGCCCACCGCCATGCTTATGCCTTGGCCAAGAGAGCCTGAGTTTGGAACATCTACGAAGGGGGTGTCTACCTCTGGGTGGTTTTGGAGACGGCTGCCGAGGCTACCGGTCTCTCTAAGTTCGTCAATGCTGAGATATCCCATTGCGGCAGCAAGGGCGTATATTGCATGTACAGCATGACCTTTTGACAACACAAAGTAATTTCTATTGTGTGCGCCGTTGGCGACGTTGAATTTTACTCTTCCAGTGCCGTAGAGAGCTGTAACTATTTCGATGACTGAAAGCGAAGAGCCTAGATGCATGCCTGGGTCGTAGCCCGCCATAAGTACGAGATATTTCCTGGCTTTACACGCTAACTGAGCTAGTTCTGAAACCCCTCTTTCCACCCCGATAGTAAATACCCCTGTGACATAACACAGAGAAAAAATGCCCTATTTAAACCTTTACAACCAAAAGTCTCGCCCTTAGGGATGGTCGGCAACCTATAATCTTCCATAGCAGAACTGTGAAGAAAGATATATAGAAATGTATTTCATATGGGTGAGCGGGTCAGTTCGAAGACAGCTCTGGCGGGGATACCCTGTCGTCCATCAACCCTGGCAAGGGCTATGGCGTGGGGACTCTGTTCTGTGGAACGCTGGAGGGAGCTGTGTGTCGTTGTCCTCTATAACCCCACGCTGGGGACTGGCTGTCGATAAAGGCACGGGCGGGGAGAAAGCCCCTAGACGTAATCGTCGAATACCAGCAACGGTCGCCTAGAGACAAACGGCAGAGACGGCGGATTATTTTATATAATATAGCTTTTGCAGTTGCTATATGGAACGTCTGTTGAGAAATGTAGAAGAGGTTGTGACAAAAGAGGAGTTTCTCAGCCTAAGAGGCGGTTTGGCATATCTCGGGTTTGAGCCTCTGTGGCCTATACACGTGGGGTGGCTCGTCTGGGCTTACAAACTCGCGGAGCTGAGAGAGGCTGGGTTTGACGTCGTGGTGCTCGTTGCTACATGGCATGCCTGGATAAACGACAAGGGGGCGCTGGAGGAGCTCCGTAGCCATGGCGAAAAAGTGAAGGCGGTGTTAGACAAGATCGGCAAGTTCAAGTATGTATACGGAGACGAGATTGCGAGGGACCCCCGTTACTGGGAGCTGGTGGTGAAGACCGCCAAGGAGACCTCGCTGGCTCGGGTGAGGAGGGCCACCCCGGTCATGGGGAGACGTATGGAGGAGGTGGAGCTCGACTTCTCGAAGCTCCTCTACCCAATAATGCAAGTGGCCGACATATTCTACTTGGGCGTAGACGTGGCCGTGGGGGGTATGGACCAGAGGCGGGCCCACATGCTGGCGCGCGACGTCGCCGAGAAACTCGGCTTTAAAAAGCCCGTTGCTATACACACGCCGATTATAACCTCGCTCTCCGGCACTGGCAGGATGGAGGGCACCCACAGAGAGCTAGACGAGGTGTACGCCATGTACAAGATGAGCAAGTCGAAGCCTCAGAGTGCCATATTTATTACAGACTCCGAAGAAGAGGTGCGGAGGAAGATCTGGGCAGCCTACTGCCCTCCCAGAGAGACTAAGTTCAACCCCGTGTTTGAAATAGCCACATATCTCCTCATACCTTACGGCGGTCCGCTGGAAGTGGGCGGACGGCGTTATGAAGACGCTGGCGCGTTAGAGAGAGACTATAAAGAGGGAGTTGTAACTCCACAAGCATTAAAAGAGGCAGTGGCAACTGCTCTAGCGGCTATGCTCACAAAATTGAGATAAGCTTATATCTTGGATCTATAGACTTGCCATGTTGTATATAGTCGAGGGGCCTCAACAAGGGAAATCTCTAAAGGAAGAGATAGAGGCTAGGGGAGTTCCTGCATGGTATGTAGAGCTTTGGGGGAACTATATAGTAGTTACGCCGCCAAATGTCCGACTCCAAGGGTTGAACACGCCAGTTAAAGCCGCCATAGAATTAAAGACAGACAGTCAGCTGGTCTCCAGGGAGTGGAAGAGGGATCCCACGCCTGTCTACATCGGCGGTAGAGAGGTTAGAGAGGGGAAGATCTTCATAATAGCAGGTCCTTGTTCTGTAGAGACCGAGGACCAGATCATGAAGACAGCGAGGTTTGTAAAAGAGGCTGGGGCAGACGCGTTGAGGGGAGGGGCCTTCAAGCCGAGGACAAGCCCATACACTTTCCAAGGCCTAGGGGAGGAGGGGCTGAAGCTACTGGCCAAGGCCAGGGAGGAGACGGGCCTCCCCGCCGTCACGGAGCTTATGGACCCGGAGGATATGCCGCTGGTGGTTAGATACGCAGACGCGATACAGGTGGGGGCTAGAAACATGCAGAACTTCACTCTTCTGAAGAAGCTCGGCCGAGCGGGCAAGCCGGTGCTTCTCAAGAGAGGCTTTGGAAACACCATAGAGGAGTGGCTACTGGCGGCTGAGTACGTGGCTCTCCACGGCAACGGCGGTATAATCCTAGTGGAGAGAGGTATTAGAACCTTCGACAAAACCCTTAGGTTTACGCTCGACGTAGGCGCGATAGCCTACGCCAAACAACACACCCACTTGCCTGTGATAGGCGACCCCAGCCACCCGGCTGGAGACAGGAGATACGTCATACCGCTGGCCCTCGCCATATTAGCGGCTGGGGCAGACGGTCTAATCGTGGAGGTGCACCCGGACCCCGACAAGGCGTGGAGCGACGCAAAACAACAACTCACCTTCGACCAGTTCAGAGAGCTTGTACAAAAGGCTAGAGAAGTGGCGAGGGCTCTAGGCAAGAGCTAAGGCTCTCCAGCTCCCCTGGGCTGTCCACGTCAATCAATACCCCTGGGTCGTCCACGGGGATATATTTCGTCGGGACGGCGTTTATTAAAGCGCGGAGGCCCACGTCGCCGGTAAGACCCATTGCGAGTGGGTAGACGTCTCTACACGACGCCACAGGATTTCCCCTGCGGCCGCCATACGTAGGCACGGCCAAGCCAACGTCACACTCTCTGGCAATTTTGAGGTGTGTTTCCGGCCTCACGCAGGGCATATCGCCGAGAGCCCACAAGATGCAAGGCTTGTCGTAAAGCGCCGCCAGAGCCGACTTCACGCTCGTAGATAGGCCAAACCGCCACCAGGGGTTATATACAACGCCGTCGACGCCGCCGGCTGCCTTCGCGACCTCCCTCCTGTTTACCACGATGTATATCTCAAGGCCTGCTCTCCTGAGCGACTCGGCGGCCCACCACACCAGAGGCCGCCCACGCCATGTATGAAGAAGCTTGTCGCCTCCGAAGCGCGTGGAGCTGCCCGCTGCAAGCAACACTGCTACGCACCTCACCTCAACATCCTCCAGACGTCCTCGGGCGACACGGGGGTCTTGGATATCCTAACCCCAGGCTTGATCTTGCGCATAGCGTCTTCCACAGCCGCCACCACAGCCGGCGTGGAGGCGATTGTTGCGGCTTCTCCTATGCCTTTTGTTCCCGTGGGGTGTTTAGAGGGGTGGGGCCTCTCAGCAAAGTACACCTCGAAACGGGGCGCCTCGACGGCAGTAGGCACGTAGTAAAACGCCAAATTCGACGTGACGAGGTTTCCATCGCTGTCGTAGATAACCTCCTCGTATAGGGCCTGGGCGATGCCCTGGAGAGCTCCGCCCATTACTTGCCCCGCGGCTAGGAGCGGGTTGACGACAACGCCGACGTCGTCGTACGACCTGTAGAGGAGGGGTTTTACAAACCCCGTCTCGGGGTCTAGCTCCACCACGGCGACGTGGACGCCGAAGGGGAAGGTGGGCTCCGCGTGGTAAATGGCCTCCACGGTCAGTTGAGCCTCGGCCTCCCCTCTGTAGACGGCCTTAACCACATCGCCAATAGAGATCTCTTTGTCGCCACAGCGGAACTTGCCCCCGCTATATTCAGGCTTGCAGCCCAGTAGCTTCTCCGCTGCCTTGGCCAGCTCGGCCTTCAGCTTCCTAGCCGCTAAAATTGCAGCAGAGCCGCCCGCTGTAATCGAGCGGCTGCCCATCGTTCCGATCCCGTCGCTTATATACGCGGTATCTCCCCAGTACACCTTCACAACCTCCGGAGACACCTCAAGCTCGTCGGCTACCACCTGGGCAAGGGCGGTGGCAAGACCTTGGCCGTGCGGCGTCAACG
The DNA here is from genome assembly GCF_000015205.1 of Pyrobaculum islandicum DSM 4184. Lineage (NCBI taxonomy): Archaea > Thermoproteati > Thermoproteota > Thermoprotei > Thermoproteales > Thermoproteaceae > Pyrobaculum > Pyrobaculum islandicum. The sequence continues at coordinate 1,618,237 of NC_008701.1, forward strand.
CGGTATAGAGCGTAAAACTACCGTCTTCCTCAGCCCTCAAGATCGCCGTCTCGTAGCCGAAGGTGGTAATTTCGACATATACCGACAGCCCAACTCCCAGGATTCTTCCCCTCCGCGCCTCCTCCTCAGCCCACCTCCTAAGCTGGTGGTAGCCCAGCCTCTCCAGCCCCCTCTCGAAGGTGGCCGGGTAATCCCCTGTGTCGTACGTAATCCCGAAGACATTTGTGTAGGGGAGCTGCCGGACTAGGTTCCTCCTCCTGATCTCCACCCTGTCTATCCCCAGCTCATCCGCTATGTGGTCAACTATACGCTCAATAAAGAGGGTGGCCTCCGGCCTCCCTGCCCCTCTATATGCGCTAAGCGGCGTTTTATTCGTCAAGACAGCTATTACCTTTACCCTGCCGTGCCGTATGTCGTAGGGACCTGGGAGCATCCTAGCGGCAGTGTCTGCGAGGCCCTCCCCCCAGTAGTAGGCCCCGGCATCTTCATATATCGTCCCCTCCACTGCCAATATCTCCCCGTCTCTCTTTGCGCATGCTCTATACTCAAGGGTGAGCCCTCTGCCGTGTGTAGTAGCCCTAAAGTCCTCGGTCCTTGTGGCCACCCATTTCACAGGCGCTCTGAGGACGTAGGCCGCCCTGGCCACCCACAGCTCCTCCGGATACACAAGGAGCTTAGACCCAAAGGCCCCCCCGACGTGGGGCTGTATCACTCTGACCTTCGCCAGAGGCAAGCCGAGGGCTTTGGCCACCTCTTTTCTGATATCAAAAGGCACTTGGGTGGAGCTCCACACCGTGAGGGTCTCCCCGTCGTATGAGGCAACGACCCCCCGCGTCTCCATGGCAGATGGCACGAGGCGCTGTATTGAGAACCTCCCCTCCACAACCACGTCGGCCTCGCGGAAGGCCTTTTCAACATCGCCGCCGATGTATATATTTTCATACACCACGTTAGATCCAAGGCTCTCGTCTACAAGCGGCGCGCCTGGCTTTAACGCCTCATATACATCAACTACAGCCGGCAGAGGCTCGTAGTCCACTGCCGCCTTCTCCAACGCGTCGTAGAGAACATAGCGGTCTCGCGCCACCACCATCGCCACGGCCTCCCCCTGGTACCTCACCTTCCCCCCAGGGGCGAAGTTGAAGCCATCGCCGGGGCCAAAAACAGCCACAACGCCGGGGTGTCCAGCGGCGTCCGACAAATCCACTTTCAACACCTTGGCATGCGCATACGGCGATCTGACAAAACCTGCGTACAACATGCCAGGAAGATCGATGTCGTCTACATACCGCGCCTTCCCCCTGAGAATCACATCGTCTTCAAACCTGGGAAGCGGCTTGCCAACAAACCCCACACACCCACCGAACGCCCCCGTTATAAATATTAAAATGCAGATAGATAAACCAATGTGGACATTTTTGTCGGTCGCGCTCGCGAGCTTGGGTTAGGGTATGCGTGTGCAATATACCTACCCCTTCCTCCTCTACGGCCTCCTCGGCTGTGGTAAGATGACGTTGGCGCAGAAGGTGGCTGAGAAGACGGAGGAACTCTTTGGCGGAGACGCGCTAGTCCTCTATGTAGACACTAGGGCTGAGAGGTGGGACGACGCCCTCTTTTCAAACGCCGTGGACATACTAGGCGAGGTGGTGAAGGCTCTGGCGACTCAATTCGCCGGCAGGCCGGCAGGGGAGGTGGCGGCTAAATTCACGACGACGGCTGGAGATACTGAAGCGCCTACGCGGCGTGGATAGGGTGCTCCTCGTTGTGGACGAGTTCCACCGAGCCTACAGAGACGACCCAGTCGGCTGGGTCAAATACTTCATGGACAGGATGGAACACCCAACGCTTAGGGTAAAAGAGCTGAGAGACAAGATATACAACGTCGTCCTCATTACGTCTGAGTACGCCGCCGTTGAGAGGATACTTCCGAGGGGCTACGCCGATCCGTACATGGTCTGGAATCTGGCGCGGGAGGAGAGAGCTCTACGACGCCCTCAACCCGCCCATAGACTTCGAGACGCTATGGCGGACATGCGGAGGAAACCCCAGGTGCGTAGGCGACTTGAAGAAGTCGAGATGGGATGTGGAGAAGTACCTCCAAGACCTAGTGGAGAGGGAGAATATTGATGAGATGGTGAAAGAGGCCGCCAAACTCGGCGTTGCTGGATTGTTCAAGCGCGCAGTGGAAGACCCAGACGTCCTCGACAAGCCGGGAGCCGAGGTGAGGAGGTTAGAGAAACTGCTCTACAAGTATAACAAGGTGCTGGAGCTGACGGAGACAATCGCCGGCGGGAAGCCGCCGAGAGACCCCGCGCTGGGCGTCGGCGAACACTACGCCTGGCACTGGCCAGCGCTAAAAGACGCGGTAGCCAAAGCGCTTTAGGAGTTTGCTACCTCTTTTACGGCCTCTACTATGTTTTGGTAGCCTGTGCATCTACAGAGCACCCCCGCGAGGCCCTCCGCTATCTCCTCAGCGGTTTTGGCACCCCTCTTGACGAGATAATAGGCTGTGAGAAGCATGCCGGAGGTGCAGAAGCCGCATTGCGCCGCGTGTTTCCTCTTAAACGCCTCCCTAAGTCTCTCCATGAGCTCGTCGCTGTACTCGGCCGTGTATATCTCCGCTCCATCTGCTTGCACAGCCAGCACGTTGCAGCTCTTGACCGGTCTCCCGTTCATCAACACGGTGCACGCGCCGCAAGTGGCAGTGTCGCACCCCACGCGTACAGACTTGTAGCCGAGGTCTCTAAGGACGTGTACGAGCAGAGCCCTCGGCTCCACATCTACTTCATGCCAAATGCCGTTTACCCTCAGTCTCACCCTCATAGTCTCTCCAAAGCCCTTCTCACGGCCACGCTTAGGAGAGCCCTCCTATATTCCGCAGAGGCGCGGAAGTCCGACGGGGGGTCGGCTTCCTTAGCTGCAGTCTCTCCCGCCGCCGCGATGACGTCTTTACTCAGGGGCGACCCCGCCAGAAGGGTCTCCACCTTCCTAAGCCTCACTGGCCTATCCCCAGCGCCTAGAGCCGCTACCCGGGCCCACACGATGTGTCCCTCCTTCACCTCTGCGACAACCGCAGTCGCCACCAGAGCGAAATCGTTGTGCCGCCTGGAGAACTTAACGTACGCCCCCCTTTGGGGACATCTAAAGCTTACTCCCGCCACCAGCTCCCCCCTCTCCAGGGCGGTGAAGTAGGGTCCCCGGATGAAGTCATCAATGTCGACCTCTCTAACGCTACCGGGCCCCACTACCTTGACCACCGCGCCAAGCGCCAGAAGTGCGGCGGGCCAGTCGCCCAGAGGGTCGGCGTGGGCGAGAGAGCCCCCCACCGTGCCCAGAGACCTCACCTGGGGGTCGCCTATGCGTAATGCGACTTGTCTCAAGAAGGGACAAGGAGAGTCCTCAAACTCGAAATGCCGCGCGAGAGCCCCCACCTCAACCACATCGCCGTATCTGACGTAGTGGAGCTCGGAGATTCTCCCGATGTCCACCAGGAGGCCATACCGCACAAGACGCAACTTAAGCAGAGGGATCAAGCTCTGGCCCCCCGCGATAGGCGCCGCGTCCTCTCTTCGCGAGAGGATTTCTACGGCCTCGGAGAGGGAACCAGCTCGCACATATTCAAAAGCAGGCGGAAACATTGCAGAAGAATAGGCACCTGTTAAAAACGTTTATGAAGCCACGGCACGCATACAAGTCGTGCCTCAAGAGCGGGCCTCTGGCGTCGGGTCAAAGAGTCGCATCTAACGTAACTACATCACGCGTACTCCCTCGCCGCCGATCCCTATCGCAGACTGTTATGTAAGATATAAACTGTCTATTTCTCACCGCCCAGCCCCTATCAGAGTCCCAGATTCCTTCCGAAGTTAGAGACAAGAGGGTTTTAGTCACTCAGCCATAGAGGTCTTTCAGCGCCTCCAGCGCCTTGTAGAAGGCTTTGTATGCCGCGTCGGGGTCCAGCAAGGCCTTTGGCAAATCGCCGCGGCTGAGGGCTTTTATGAACTCCTCCAGGGGGGCCTCTTCGGCGTATCTAGGCGCATTTGGGTCACGCAGGAGGGAGAAGGCGTAGGCGGCCAGATATCTAAAGGAGGTGCCGCCGTATTTGAAGATCTCCTCGCCTGTCTCGGCGTAGATCCTTGCCAAGGCGAGACCTACCGCATAGCTGAGCGCGATGGTGCGGGAGACGTAGTAGTCGTGTTTTGCGAGATCCCCCCACTCTACCACGGCCCCCAGCTCGGACCAGAAGCGGAAGGCCTCCAGAGCCCCCTGTCTCCCCGGCACCTCCATGATGAGAACCCTCTGCCCCTTTATGGAAGGAGCCCCAGGGCCAAAAAGCGGGTGGACAGACGCAACCTTCGCGTCCAGCGGAAACTCGCTGTACGTCTCCACCACCCCCCTCTTAAACGTGGCGATATCCATAACCAGCCTACCGGAGGCCATGGGCGCGATCTCCCTAAGCACCTCCCTCGCTGCCCAAAAAGGCACGGCCACAATGACAACCTCGGCCCACCTCACCAGCTCCTCAAGCGAAGACACGTCAGACCTTGTCCTGTCTATATCAAAAACCAGCACCCTGTGGAGAGAAGACAGCTCCTGCCTCAGCCAAGACCCCATTGCCCCACTCCCCACTATACCAATCCTCACGTAGCTAGCCACACAGAGGCTTATAAACACATGTCGCAATGTTGACTATTTAAACCTCGTCGTACGAAGCGTACATGGCAAGAAAAAGAAGGAATTATAGGTCTCTGGTAGTGCTCGCCGCCCTGGCGGTAGTAGCCCTAGTAGTTGCCACGGTCACATTTACCAACATGACCTACTGGCTGATCAACGCCACCAAGCCGCCCGCCATGAAGTACCCCGGCGCTGACACCGCCGTTGTCCGCGGCCAATACGTCAAAGCTAGCCACTACTGCGACGCCTACGCCAAGATGAGAGATGGGAAGATTGTGGAGGTGGGGAGGCTTACCTCCTCCATGCCTCTCTCGTGGTTAGATATTTCACCAGCTGTTCGTGGGTTAGCCTGCATCCATTTCTCTCGAGCCAGCTCCTCAAGATGTTGATTATCAACTCGGCGTTGTGTCTGCCAAGCGCCTTTTCCAACACTTCGTAGACGCGCCAGGGCTCCTCCAGGAGGAAGTAGTCCAGAGGCTTGCCAAACGCCGCCAAGACACGGTAATGCGTCAAAGTACGAAGCGACATATCAAGAGAGCCGTAGAAACGGGCTAGGAGGTCTCTCGTCAGACACATATCAACACTTGACCTTCTCCCCTATCTTCCCGCCCGGCGCCCTCACGCTTGTGACTGTCCTATTCTCTACGTTTACAATCACGTCGAAAAGCACATCGAGATCGTGTAAATCTCTAAGTGATATAACTACGGCGGGGCCCGACCTGGCTACCCTCAGTAACGTCTGTAGGGTGGAGTACAGTAGTTGTTCGCCATATAATCTAAAAAGAGCTTCTAAGCCTCTGATAAAAACGACGTCTGCCTTAACTGTAGCTAACGCAGCGTATAACTCGCCTAAGTCTAGATTTACGTCTATGGATTCTACACCAAATTGTTGAACATACACGAAACCGCCCCTGTTTATATACTCTGCTTTTACACCCCGCTCTCGTAGAGATTTAACAGCCTTCAACATAAGCCAAGTTTTTCCAGCCCCAGGCGGTCCCACAAGGACATGTAACAGCCCCTTGTAAAGCCCGCCGGCGGCTACGTCGAGACACGTCCCAGTTTCTAGCCTCTCTATCCGCGTCGCTACGGGCTCTGTCGGCGTTATGATGAGTACGCCGACCCCCTCTTTAATTACGTAGGGCACTATAAAACCCGCCCTCCCCCCGCGTATCTTCCTCACGACGGCCTCTCTCACGGCGCCGTAGGGGTAGACCTCGTAGATCAGCTCAATGACGTTGTCCGCCACATAAGCCACCCTCTGCGCAACCTCCCTCTCCGCCGTCAGAAAGACGTCGACCCCGCCCTGTTTTATAGCTCTGTAAATAACATTGTGGAGGATGTCCAGCCCCCCCCCCCCCCCCCGCGGCGAGAAACTCCGTCACGGAGTCTATTACCAGGGCCTGCGGCTTTTCGCGAACTACTGCGTCTAACAGGGTGTTGAAAAACGTCTCTGCTCCGGCCAACACCGCCTCCCAGTAGACGAGCTTCTCGCCGAAGTTGTAGCCCAAAGCCGCCATATTCCTCCTAAAGGTTCTCTCATCTTCAAAGGCAGAGACCCAAAACACCCTATCGTAGTTGTTATACGTGTACCACGCCGTAAGAGTAGTCTTCCCAGCGCCAGGCGGCCCATAGATAAGCGTGACCCCCCTAAGCTTCATAGAAACTACATTGGTTTTTATATATATATGTTACGGGTCGTCTTCCGGGGCAAACTATGTTTTTGTTAACGTAACAACGCTGGGGTGATATGATTGAGACCCAGGTGCCTGTGTTGGAGAGGTGTGGGTAGGTGGATTGCCATCCTGCCGGGGTCTCGGCGGCGGGATTCCCACAGCTGTCGGCGTTAGCAACGTGGTGCTTGTTGGGTTTAATGGTTCTTAGAGGTTTGTAGTGTGGGATGTTGCTTTTTGTAACGTAGCGGAGGGGACGTTGCGGCTTCTGTGAGGCTTGCGGATCTGCCGCGGGGGTTTAGGTGGTTTGGGTTCTATGTGAACGATAACTGGTTTGGGTGGAGCGGCGTCTTCTGCCGTGACTCTTGTCTGCCGGGGAGGCTTGACGGCCCGGTGGAGCCTATGCGGCTAGGGCTCGGGTTGAGGTAAGGCCGCTAGGCGACTAGCTGCACTGCTTTGCACATCTGCACCACCAGCTCGAAGATCTGTTTAAAGTCGCCCGCCCTCTTCAAGACCTGGGTCTCTCTAACGTCGTCGTATATAGGGAGACCGGCGGCCTTTTTTATCTTCCCCATGTCGCGGCACACTTCCAGCCTCCTCTTGAGGAGGTGCATGAGGGCACTGTCTATCCAGTCCAGCGCCTCCCTCAGCGCCGGCAGACCCTCCCCCCGGGGGGCGGCCCCTATGCCTAGGAGCGCGGCGTAGTAGGCGTCTACCGATATCTGGCCAGGCGCCGTCGTCTCACCCAGCGACACATACATGATGGGGCTCCCCAGGGCCGCCGCCGCCAGCCTGGTGTAGGCCCCGGCCGGCCCCATGGCAAAGGCCACCGTCGGTTTCTCCACGGCGCCGATTAGGGAGAGCACGGCGAGGCCGTCCCGGGGCTCTCTGGCGTAGGTGACTATCTTCACCACGTCGCCCAAGGCTGCCGCCTCCCGGGCCCAGGAGAGGAGGGTCTCATACGGCGGGGTCCCGCCGAAGTCGTGTCTGCTGGCTATCAGCTTTGTCCTCCCCTTGGCGGCCGCCACCTGCTCAGCCGCCGGCGCGGCGGCCTCCACGTCTACGAAGTGGGGCGTCAGCTCCAGGAGCTTTAGGTAGAGGGCCGCCCTCTCCTCCTCTGTGCCCCGCCAGACGCCCCCCTCCTCCCTCCTCCTGACGGTGAATATGACTGTCCTCCTCGCTACCGCCTCCTCCAACGCTGGCTTCGCCTCGGCGAGTGAGGTCTCTAGGTAATCGAGCCTTAGCTCGAGGCAGGAAACAGGGGAGTCCAGAGCTCTATATATATCTGTCGGCTTTCTAACTGGTACTGCGCCGCATATCAATACCCCATGTCTTACGATATGGAGGATCTTTAAAATATTTAGCCGTGCGCCAGCAGACGCCGCACTGGACGCACTGGGGCCCGCTGGAGAACTCCTCTGGGTCGAAGACCACCCTCCTGGCCTGTGGGCCGAGGGTGGCTCTAAGCTGTGTGCGAATCTTCCGGGGATCGTCTCTAGGCGCGTGTTGGACATGGTTTAAGAAAAGGAGGAGCACGGCCCCGGTGTTTTCCAGTATGTAGCGGATGGGACCTACGTCCTCTCCCGGCGTATATACATAGGTTATGAGGCCCCTCCCAAGCTCGCGCCATGTCTCAACTGCTTTTACGTAATTGTACGGATCCGCGCTTATGTGTATGACCAAGTTCTCTGGCGTTTCAACACGCCTTATTAAGTCTAGGGATTTGGTGTATGTGTAGAAGATCTTGTCCGGCCGCCTTCCCGCCGCCTCTGCCCACTTCTCTAGGTAGGCCCTGCTGTAGAAGTCGCCGCTTACGTGTAGTCTAACGACGGGATGTGGGATCTTCGCCAAGTAGCTCAGTACAACGTCTACGAAGTCGTCTCTCTGCGAAAGCAGGTAAGAGGCGGCCTCCCGTACGTGAGCGCGCCAGTTGGCCACCTCGTATATGGCGTAGCACCACCTTAGGCAGAAGGGCGTGTGGCCGGGGCACGTCGTCACCGGCGGCAGAGAGAAAAACGGCATCTCCCCCAGCTTCCTATTGCCTATCGTGAAGGGGCCGGCCCACCACCTCCCCACTCCTACCAGCGCGGAGTCGTAGGGCGTTTTCTCTAAACAGTGGAAGTCGCCGCGGCACCTCGCCCAGACCTCTGCCAGATCTGCCGCAAGCTCGCTTTCGACAAGCCGCTGGGCCTCTTCTACGCGCCACAGCCTCATATTTATTAAATGTGGCTATTGTTATGGATTTTTCGCTTGTTTTAAGGCGCATAGGCGAGGCGGCGCCGAGGCATAGGCTAGACATTGGGGATCCGGATCTGCCGCCGCCGCCCGAGCTGGTGGAGGCCCTTAGGGGGGGCGGGGACTTTAGATACGGCCCTCCTGAGGGCCTCCCAGAGTTTAGAGAGGCGGTGGCCGAGGTCTTTAAGGCAGATCCCAGCGAGGTGGTGGCGGTGGCCGGGGGGAGACACGGCCTTGCCGCCCTTATGTGGATCTTTAGGAAGAGGCGCCTCTTGACCACCTCCCCCTTCTACCCCGGCTACTTCGACATCGCTGGGGTCTTCGGGCTGGAACTCAGCCTTGTGGAGGGAGGCGACGGGTGGATCCCCAACTTCGCCGAGCGGGGGGTCTACGTGGTGAACTACCCCAACAACCCCACGGGAGCCGTCCTGCCGAGGGAGAAGGTAAGGGAGCTTGTCGACGTGGCTGAGTTCGTGATCAGCGACGAGATCTATAGAGATATCGTGTTTACTGAGTTTGTATCTCCGGCGGAGCTCTCTCCCTCTTCAGTCGCCGTTGTATATAGCTTCTCTAAGGTGTTTTCTGTGCCTGGGCTGAGGGTTGGAGCTGTGATTGCGCCGAGGGATATCGCTAGGGAGGTGGCGAGGTTCAACAGAGCCACAATAAACGTCGCCCCCACCCCGGCCCAGAGGGCGGTGGCGTCTGTAATCGACGTATTGCCAAGGCGGAGAAGAGAGATCTCCCAGGCCTACTTGAGGAGGGTAGAGCTGGCGCTGTCTGAACTAAGGCTGAAGTTTGTAAAGCCAGGCGGCGCCTTTTACATATTTCCTCAAGTTAGCGACGACGTTAAATGTTTTGAATCTGCACTGACTGAGGGAGTGTCTGTCTTGCCTGGCTCTCTATACGGGAGGGGGGGCTATGTGAGAATTGCGCTTGTAGAGCCGGAGGAGGGGCTTAGAGAGGCCTTTTCTGCCCTAAATAGGGCGTGTGGGAGAGACGATAAATAAATAGGTTGACATATATACGTGGTCTGCGCCACTGGATGTGCCTACGGCGGGGGCACTATAATTAATGCGATTGCCACAGGCCACGGTGCGGCTTTCCCCATTTCGCTAAAGATATCTGCCAGAGTCTGTACGTCGGATAAGTTCGAGGTCTCCACTTATGCAGACGTAGACATCTCGCCAGTGAAGCGGATAGTGGAGAAGGTCGCAGAGAGATTCGGCCTTGGACCCCTCTCGGTAGAGATTTCCGGTGATCTCCCAACGGCGGGTGGGCTGAAGTCTAGTAGCGCCGTCGTAAACGCTATTATAATTGCTACAACAAAACTAGCGGGCGCCCGGCTGGACCTCTTCGACGTTGCGCGTCTAAACGCAGAGCTCAGCAGGTGGGCTGGTATAAGCGTGACGGGCGCTTTTGACGACGCGGTGGCAAGCGCCACTGGGCGTAGCTATTTGACCGATAACTACAAGATGCTTGTGATTAGGGATCTGGACGTGTCTGGGAGGGCAGTTGTGTTAATCCCGCCGTATGAAAAGAGGAGGTATAGACTAGAGGAGATGAGGTCGCTCGCGCCGGTCATTAGAACTGCAGTGGCCTACGCGGGGTTGGGCATGTGGAGAGAAGCCATGTTGATAAACGCAATTGCATATGGCTACGCCCTGGGCTACCCCCCGGGGCCTACGTTAGAAGCTTTAAGACTAGGCGCTGTCGGCGGCGTATCGGGTACTGGCCCCTCCCACGTCTTTATTTCAGACGAGCCCGAAAGACTTGCAGAAGTACTTGCTAAATATGGAAAAGTCTACGTAGTGGATATACCCCAATCTGCTCCCCTTTGTTAGACTGGCCTTCCCCGGGGGGCTCGGGGCATGTCCGGAGCCGTGGCCCTGGGCGCGGGGTCCGGCCGTGCCTGGGCGGACGGGCTCGACAGACGCAACAGCCGGCAGGGTCCCCAAGGCCGGTTGGCTCATATGAGCGACAGTCTACAAGTTTAAAGGTGTGATGGTCGCCGGAGTGGGGAGAGCGGGTTGTTACTTTTGGCTTGCCCCCGTGTGTCTTCTATAACTAGCAGATATTTCAGCCCATCCACATACAAGGCCATGTACACATACAGAACGCTGAAGGTGGAGATACCGCGGCAGTTGGTAGAGGAGCGACTAAACGTCCTCGACCTTGTGACAAGGATGCACTTGGCCGTTGAGGAGTACGTCAAAGAACTATTGAAAGAGGTCACGGGACAAGAAGAGCCCAAGTTAACTACGGAAGAGTTAGACTGTCTCCTCACGCTAGACAGACGCGAGATGACACTCAATCTTCTTGCACGTCTCCTACGTGAGGCCTGTCTCCGATAGTCAAAGTAGCCATTTTGTCTTATAAACAAAAGGCGATGTCTGATAGTCACTGGGTTTTTGTATGTGAGATAGCTACATATGACCCTAGTTTTGTAGTCACGGCGCGCCGTGGCTTGCCACTAATTATAATTTCTACAAGCTTTTCGCCTAGTATATGTATATTGGGCCATTCTGTCTCTATTCTATTACCTGTGCGGACGATAGTTATAGGCCCCCCCTCTGTATATATTGTCCATTTGCCTTCGCCATATATTAACAACTCGCCTTCGGTTGGCACAGCTGAGCCAAACCTTATGTATAAAGGCATATCGGCTTCTGACGTAATCCAGCTTGGGCCTAGGTGCGCCTTCCCCGTGGCTAAATCTAGCCATATGCCTCTTGGCAGATATACATCTCTATGTCTCGTCCCCTTGTCAACTATTGGGGCATACAGCAAGTAGGAGCCCACCATATATTCGTCATATATCTTAAATGTGTCTTCATCATCTGGAAACTCAAGTCCCAGAGGTCTTACAATTGGATGGCCATATAGATGCGCCTCCCAGACAAGATGCCAGAGATATGGGAGGAATTTTATTCTCATTTTTATAGCTTCTAAAGCCATATGGCGATATTTGGCGGGGAGTCTTGTAATTTCTACATCTGGCGTGCCTTTGTCTCTATGTATTCTATATATTGGGAAAAAGGCCGCTGCTTGATACCACCTGGCCACAAGTTCGTAATCCCCCAGACCTGCGAAACCACCTACGTCACATCCTACGTAAGGCACGCCAGAGGCAGAGAGACCGAGGACGGTCATGAGGGTTAATCTAAGGCCTTCCCAAGTGCTTGGGACATCCCCAGTCCATAAAGCCGCGTATTTCTGTATTCCCAAATATCCAGACCTAGATAATATAAAGGGCTCTTTCCCAGCGGACTTTAACCCATTGTATGTCGCCTCGGCTTGGAAATATGGGTAGAGCCCCCTCACTTTTTCATGGGGTGTCTTGACCCCCTCTACTAAATGGTAGGCGCCGCGCGGCGCTTTGCAATACAGCTCCTCTCTAGTTAATGGGTGTGGCGTTGCGCCTGCAATAGCGTATATCCTAGATCTGGAGGTAACTACGTCGCAGTTAAAGACCGTGGGCTCGTTCATATCTAGCCAAATCCCATCAATGCCATAGGTTGTGACAAAATCGGCGATGTGTGACGCCCAAAGTTCTCTACATCTGGGGTTTAAGAAATCTGGCAGTATAGAAAGCCCGGGCCACCCCCTTCCGAGATATATCTCGTTGTTTTCTGTAACAAGGGCGCAGTCTAGAAATTTTTCAAAGGGCTTGTATCTTGGCTCCGCTTTTATATATGGATCTACTATAGTAACCACATGTATCCCAAGTGTGTGTAACTCTTCTACAAAGCCTCTAGGGTCTGGAAATTTCTTTAAATCCCAAGTAAACTGTTTATAACTGTCCATATAGTCTATGTCAAGGTATATTGCGTCAAGAGGGGCTGTCTGTATTACCTCTTTTATAACTTCTAGCACTGCGTCTTGAGGCTCGTAGCTATATCGCGATAGATGTACGCCAAGCGCCCACTTGGGCAGTAGAAACGGTTTTCCAGTCACTTCGCTGTATACATTATATACTTCAAGTGGCGTTGGGCCAAAGAGTATGTAAAGCTCTGGCTTATCCTCCACCTCTACAACCACCTCATTATATCTAGAGAATCCAATGTCGACAACGCCATAGGCTGGACTGTTAATTATGATTCCGACTGCAATGCCGCCGTCTATAAACACAAGAAGAGGTATAGACGCATAGAGAGGATCCATGCCGAGTTGATACCCATACAGGTCGTTGTTAAATAGAATAAACCGTCCCCTACGTCTATCAGGCGGATAAGCCCTCGTGCCTAGGCCAAAGACGTGTTCACGTGGCCCTAGCCTCTTGTGGACAACGACGCCGCCTGCCGACTGCTCAATCTGGAGCTCGACGTTGATATTACAACACTCGGCTCTGAGTGCTCTACCGTCAAATGAAGCGAGAGGTGTTGGATCTCCCGTTGGGAGAGAGAAAGAGAGTAGCTGTCTCCCCAGGGTTAATTTTACACTTTTCCTACCTAGCTCGATCACTAGGCTTTTCTTATCTAACGTTTTTAAACCACTGTAGCGATTTTATTTGTAAGTTTTGCGGCTGTGGCCTCGAGTTGTCTCCTAATTTCCAAGATCTCCTTCTTGGTTTCCTCGTTTTGTGCTATCTGTTCTAGCTCTTTTAACGACACTATGTCCTCGTGGATATAGTGGTCTAGGCGTAGTAACACCGCTAAGTCAACATCGCGGTAGATCTTAGGCGCAATTTCACGTTCCCAACACTCCCAATGCACAGGCCCCTTACTGTAGAAAGTGAAGAGCTGGCCCTCTATTATGTCATTGCCACAGATTACACATTTCCAATGTTTACGCATATAGCACATATCGTGTTCCTTTTTTTTAAATATCGTCTCGCTACTAAAGTTTATAAACTGTCTCTATGTCACGCGCCATGGGTTTAAAGATTAATAGGCCGCGCCGCGGCTCGATGGGGGTATACCCGAGGAAGCGCGCGGCGGATATAGTGCCTAGGGTGCGGACTTGGCCAGAGGTAAATCTCGGTAAGCCAACTCTGCTGGGTTTCGCGGCGTATAAAGCCGGCATGTTACACGCGGTGGTCGTAGAGGATAGGCCGACGAGCCCCCTGTACGGCAAAGAGGTGGTCAAGGCGGTTACTGTGCTAGACGCGCCGCCGCTCTTTATATGGGGCTTCAGGCTCTACACCCTGGATCCTACCAACGGCTACAAGAGATCTATCGCTGAGGTGTGGGCGCCCGAGCTCCCGGCATATCTCAGACGGGTGTTGACGCTCCCCGAGAAAGTAGATGTAGATAAGCAGATGAAGAAGGTGGAGGAGTTTAAAGACGTAGCTGTAGACGTGAGGGCGTTGGTGGCCACTCAGCCCCATCTCTCGGGCATTGGCAAGAAGACGCCGGAGCTTCTAGAAATACCCATCGGCGGGGTCCCCAGCGTAGACGAGAGGATAAAATTCGCCGTTTCTCTCCTGGGCAAAACCGTGTCACCGAAGGAGGTCTTCACGGCGGGGCAGCTCGTTGACGTAATCGCCGTCACAAAGGGCAAGGGATACCAGGGCGTGATCAAGAGGTTTGGAGTTACCATACTCCCTCGCTGGCATAAACACAGGAAGGGCCACAGGAGGACGGGAACTATAGGGCCGCAAGCTCCTGCGGTCATGTTTACACAGCCGAGACCAGGCCAGATGGGATTCCACCAGCGCACTGAGTACAACAAGAGGATTATAAAAATTGGGGACAACGGCGCCGAGATCACGCCCAAGTCAGGCTTCCTCCATTATGGAGTGGTCAAGGGGCCCTACATACTTATACAAGGCACCGTGCCTGGGGCTAGGAAGAGACTTGTCGTATTAAGATACCCAGTCAGGCCGCCGAAGAAGGCGCCGCCTGCGGCGGAGCCTCAAGTGGTGTGGATAAGCTCTCAAAGTATTTAAATAGGACTGTGTAGACGCCGTGATGATGGATCTGCTGTTGAAGTTTAAACAGCTGGATCTAAGCCCCTATATACAGCCGGGCGAGAGACCGCCTGAGAAGCTAAAGGTATATGGGCGTGACGGGGCGTATGTTGCTGATATAGATCCGCCGGTTCACTTCATGGAGCCGGTGAGGCCCGACATAATCAGGAGGGCCTATCTTAGCGCTCTCTCGGCGAGATTTCAGCCTAAGGGCGTCTACGAGGGCGCTGGCAAGGAGCACAGCTGTGAGTCCTTCGGCGTAGGTCTCGGCATCGCTAGAATCCCGAGGTACAAGGGCTCGTTGTGGCCGCGCGGCTGTTTTGCCCCCAACACCCGCGGCGGGAGGAGGGCACACCCGCCGAGGGTAGAGAAGAAGCTCCATGAGGAGATAAACAAGAAAGAGAAGAATTTTGCTATTCGGTCTGCTATTGCTGCAACGGCGTATAAATCGTGGGTTATGGCTAGAGGTCACATAATTGACAAAGTCCCCTCTCTGCCTCTTGTAGTTGTAAGCGACGTTGAAAACATAAGTAAGGCGAAGGAGGCAAAAAAGCTGTTTGAAGTCCTTGGCCTGTGGCCCGATGTAGAGAGGGCCGCAGAAGGTGTTAAAATTAGGGCTGGCAAGGGGAAGATGAGAGGTAGGCGCTATAAGGAGCCCAAAAGCGTATTAGTCGTAGTCTCTAGCTCTAAAGCCCCCTTGGCTTTTGCTGTTAGAAACTTTCCAGGTGTGGACGTGGTATCTGTAGACAATTTAAATATGCTTGTCTTAGCTCCTGGCGGCGTCCCTGGCAGACTAACTCTCTGGACTACGACAGCGATAGAGAAGCTCCGCGGGCTGTTTCTATGATCAAGCGGTTTGTAATCACAGAGAAGACTATCCGCCTTGCTGAGAAGGAGAATAAGATAACTGTAGTTGTGGAAAGATGGGCAACAAAGAAGCAGATAGCCGATGAAATCCAGCGGCTTTACAACGTCAAGGTTGAGAAGGTAAATACGCTCATAACGCCCAGGGGCGAGAAGAAGGCGTATGTAAAACTCGCCAAAGAATACAACGCGATGGATCTATTAAGTCGGCTGGGCGTATTGTAATTGTCGTTAACAGCTCAGCTCGTGGATTCGTCTTCATCTATCAGAACTAAAGACCTACATCACCTACCTTTAAACCCTCTTTCCTATTAATATTTCTTAAGGTTTAGACGGCACTGGAGTTTGGTGTGTAGATTTTTTTGAGGAGTCTTATCCAAGTTGCTATCGACTCTCCACCTGCCACAAACTTGTTTTTTATCAGCCAGTACTGCGTGGCTTTGCCTTTGCTGACTAAATATGCGGCGAACATATTGACGAGGATTTTCGCCTGTCCCCTCCTGATTAGACCTTTTATATATTCCTCGGGGTAGTCTCTTGCCACAGGGTTCCCCTTTTCTGCAGCTTCTTTCGCTCTTAGAGCCAGGAGTTTAAGCCCCACCTCTTTTATCCATGTTTCAAATTTCTCTAACTCGTCGTGATAGGCTTTGGCTATATCTGCGTTTTCAAAATGTGGCCAGTATTGCTTTAGTTCTCTTAGTATATGTTCCACGTCTTTTTCAACGTAGATCTTTATAAGAGTTTTCTTTTATAATTAAGCGCTGTAGTATCCTATGGCGATTTTCCTCTTGACTTCTATTGAGCAGTTTGGACAATAGAGTGCCATGCCGCGTCTTTTAAGCACCGAGCTGCATCTGGGGCAACGGGATAGGACCGAGCCGTAGGTAGGGCCGCGTATTGAGACAACAAGAGGCGGGCCGTATGTAGATACAACTTTAGCCCTTATATAGTCTCCAATGCCTAACTCGCCGTCTGAGAAGAAATATGGCAAAACTCCCGTAAATGAGTACTTTAGGTCGTGTATCTCTCTGTTGTTCTCTACAGCGAAGCAACGGAGTTGATACGCCCGCCTCCCCTTGTTTACGACTTGGCAATAGACTATTGCTCCCGCCTGGGGCAGTGGGGGGTTTCTCACAGGTTTTACAACAGCCACATGGGCTTTTTCATCATATGTCACTATGCCTAAGACAGAGGAGAGATATCTAAAGTCTAGGCTATATGCGCTTCCTTTTGTTTCAAACTCCTCGGCGTATGCCACCTCTTCCCCAGGTGTCACAATCTTCTTTCTCACAATAATGAAGCGGGCGGAGGTTTAAAAACGTGTTTCAATAGTGGCGTGTGTATGTGTCGCTATCTTTTAAATTCCACAGCCCCGAGGAGGTAAAGAGATTTTTGAAATTTTTAGAGCGCCACTTGAGAACCTCCTATATTGTAAACACACGTCTTACCCACGTCTATATCCAACTAGAGGGAGAGGGCAAGGAGTTGGAAGAGGCCGTCGCCCTTGTTAAAAACCTGGCGGCTTTAGCCAGAGGTGGAAAGAGTAGGCTAAGGGTGCCGCTTCTTGTCTTATTTAAAGACGCTGAATTAACTAGGCCAATTCCGCCCGAGGTGCTAGCTGATGCGCTTAACCTCAAGGGCGTGCCCTCTGAAGTACGAGGCGGCGTATTAGAGACCTCGGCTAGTTATGAAGAGGTGTTGAAAGCGGCGGAGGAGCTTTCTAGGATTTATGCCGAGGTTGAGAAATATCCAATTACTCCCCACGCCAAGAGAATAGTCGTAGCGTATACATATGCCAAAGGGCTATCTGTTGACAAAGCAGTAGAGGAGCTTGTCGAGCTGGGCTTGTTGAACAAGGGCTCTGTGATAAGCCTTAGGTACTCTATAGAGGAGACAAGGCGGCGGCTCAAGTTTATAAATTTACATAAATAAGCCGCTATGCTTCAGTTAGAGATTCTTAAGCTAGATGATAAATATCTTGAGGTAAAAGTCAGGGGGGAGACCTATACGTTGTTTTCTCCGCTGGTTGAATATCTATCTAACGACCCGGATGTGGAGTATGTCCAATTTGACGTAGACCACCCGCTCCAGGAGAACGTGTATTTTAAAGTGAAGGTGAGGAGGGGGAATCCTATAGAGGTTGTGCAGAGAGCTGTTAACGCCATAATTTCAGACTTAGAGGAGCTTGAGAAAAGTTTCTTTTCGTGATTGTCGTATTAGCCGAATCTGCGCTTGAGCTTGTGCCTCGGGAGCTCTGGAACCACCCAGTTATACAAGCAGACGCCAAGAGGAGAGGCAAAAAGCCGGGGGAGATTCTTCTAGATAGAGCGCGACATCATTTAGCTATGTCGTCGCTAAGAGATGCGTCTAAGAGAGGTAGGCCAGATATCGTACATCAAGTGCTTTTGGTGTTTCAATACAGTTTGCTAAACAAAAGGGGCCTTGGGAGAATATACATACACACCCAGGGAGATTATACAATATATGTGCGTTGGGAGACCCGTATACCAAAAAACTACAACAACTTTGTCTCGTTGATGGAACAACTGTATGCCACGGGCAGAGTTCCTCCCAAAGGCGAGCCCCTCATAGAGCTGTATAAAAAAGACCTCTCTACTCTATTGAGGGAGCTAGGCGGTCGTTGGGTAGTGTTACATGAGAGCGGTGTGAAAAAACCGTTTATAGAGCTTGGGGCGGCGTTGTTAAACTCTGTTGTTGTAATAGGCGGATTTCCCCATGGAGATTTTACAAATAAGTGGGTTCTCGAGAAGGCAGACGCTATATATAAAATAGGAGACGAAACTATGGATGCGGCGCAAGTGGTTTATAGAGCTATAACTGCGGCAGAAGTCGCTGCCGGCCTTCTATGAAATTCCAGGCTTATATAAAGCGTAGGGGGAAGTGGCGTCAGTATCTAAAGACAGTTGATCAATTGGGTGTTCCATATGTGTTAGAGGTTGGGCAATTAGATACGTCCCGCTCTCCCATCACTGTTGCAGTTGAGTTTGAAGAGCCGACTCCCGAGGCGCTTGTGTTGCCGCCAGTAGGTTTAAACGAATTGGAGTGGTATATTTTTCTTGCCGACGCTCTTGACGTCAAAAGACTTGTCCTCCCCCCGCCTCCGACTATGGAAGAGATAGAGGCGTTTTACAACAAGGCTGTGGAATATGGCATAGAGATAAACTGGACCTACGGCGTCCCTCCAATGGCCAGGATAAAAGACGTGGAGACAGTTGCCCGGATATTGAGACCCACGGCTGCAAGGATCGTATATGACCCAGTCAAGGCGAGGGGGACAAAGGAGATTTATACTACTGTCATTGCTCTAAGTGGATATATCAGAGAGATATATCTGTCAAATAGGAGGGGGGAGAGGGGGCCCCGCTTGCCGCCCTTTGACCCAATAGGCAGGATAAATTACGTCGAGTTATTACAAGCTCTGCAGTTGATACAGTGGGAGGGGAGAGCTACAATTAGACAAGCGCCGCAGTTTTTAAACGAGCTAGAGCTTCAGCTAAGAGTGGGGTCTGAGGTGTTAGAAACGGCGAGGAGCGCCGGAGTTTCAAAAAAAGTACAGAGACGGGTCTCGGCTATTTTTGACGAGCTTTTATCACAGTAAAATATATAGAGTAGTTCTATCTCTATGACATGACAAGGAGGGTGTTGGTAATTGTAGTATTGGCATTGGTTATATTTATACAAGCCGCGAGAGTGGTAGTAGGTTATGAAGACCCTACATCTTTAGGGGCTTTAGGCGAGTTAAATAAGACAGGCGATATAAAGATGTTAAAACATATCAAGGAGATAAAAGCAGTTGTGTTAAATCTCCCCGATAGCAAACTGGGGGAGTTAAAAGAGAAGTTAAAGGGGGTGAGATATATCGAGGAGGATAAGGTAGCTTGGGCGATAGGCTTTGCAGACTATGCAGACGTGCAGTGGAATATCAAAATGGTGAACGCCCCTCTTGTGTGGGATACATACTTTGTGACAATTGGCGATGCGGCGTTTGGCTACGGCGTAACTGTCGCCGTGTTAGACACAGGCATAGACTATACACACCCAGAGCTCTACGGGAAGGTTGTATACTGCATATATACAGTGGGGGTTCGCTTATATAAAGGCACAAATCTCAAGAACTGTGCAGATAGAAACGGCCACGGGACACATGTAGCTGGTATAATCGCCGCCTCGCTGGATAACGTGGGCGTGGCTGGAGTTGCGCCAAAGGTAAGGCTGATAGCTGTAAAAGTTCTAAACGACGCGGGCTCTGGCTACTACAGCGATATCGCCGAAGGCATTGTCGAAGCCGTTAAAGCAGGCGCCAGGATACTTTCTATGTCTCTCGGCGGCCCTACAGACTCCTCAGTGTTGAGAGACGCATCGTATTGGGCGTATCAACAGGGCGTGGTGCAGGTGGCTGCGGCTGGGAATTCTGGTGATGGGGACTCTGCTATTGACAACGTGGCGTATCCGGCTAGGTACAGCTGGGTTATTGCTGTCGCCGCTGTTGACCAAAACTACGCGGTCCCCACTTGGTCGAGCGACGGCCCTGAGGTAGACGTGGCTGCCCCCGGCGTGGATATCCTATCTACATACCCCGGCGGGAGATATGCATATATGTCAGGAACCTCCATGGCAACTCCACACGTAACCGGCGTCGTGGCGTTAATCCAAGCAGTTAGGACAGCATACGGCCTTAGGCCTCTGACGCCGGACGAGGTATACCAAGTTTTGACCTCTACTGCCAAAGATATAGGCCCGCCGGGCTTCGACGTCTACAGCGGCTATGGGCTTGTCGATGCATACGCGGCTGTCACTGCCGCGCTGAAAATAGGATAGTCCCCAGGCTTAATCTTTTTATATAGGTTCGGGGCTTTTTCCATGCCAACGTGGACAGAGTATATATTCCAGAAGAAGTTAGGACATACGCCGTCTCCTGGTGACGTGGTGGAAGTGGTGCCAGACCTAGTGGGGTTTCACGACTTGACAGGGTACCACGTGTTAGAGGTGCTGGAGAGTATGGGCAAGGTGGAGGTTTTTGACAAGGAGAGGGTTGTGGTGGCGTTTGACCATCTGTCTCCTCCGCCGACGCAGAGAGCCGCCGAGATAATGGTCTACATCAGAAAGCACGTCAAAGCCCTTGAACTTCCCCATTTTTACGACGTGGGAGGCGGCATTCTTCACCAAATAATCCTGGAGAAATACGCTATGCCAGAGTACGTGATATTTGCCGCAGATTCGCATACAAATACCGCAGGGGCTGTGGGGGCCTTTGCCCATGGCATGGGAGCCACAGACATAGCCGCTGCTCTGAAGCTCGGCAAAACCTGGGTAGTAATCCCGGCGCCGTTTAGGGTAGACATGAAAGGAGAGTTCCCCCCGGGGGTAATGGGGAAGGACGTAGCCCTCCACCTCCTTAAGCAGTTTGGAGCTGAGGGTTTCAACGGCTATTCGGTGGAAGTGTTTGTGGAAATTCCAAAGGCATTTCCTATGGACGATAGAGCCACTGTGGCTAATATGTCGACAGAAATGGGGGCAGATGCGCTTATGTTTATACCAGATGTAGTTACTGTTGACTATTTACAAAGAGAGAGGGGCGTCTCTTACAAACCGCCCGATTTACAGCCTGGGAGATATGTAGATAAATATGTAGTCGAATTGTCAAAACTTGAGCCGCTTGTAGCAGCGCCGTATAGTGTAGATAATGTAAAAGCTGTAAGAGAGGTGGAGGGGGTTGAGGTAGATCAAGTGTTTATAGGCTCTTGTACCAACGGGAGGCTAAGCGATTTTGAAATTGCGGCGAGAATTCTGAGAAGAGGCCGTGTGAAAAGTAGATGTATAGCGATTCCGGCGAGCTACACTATATTTAGGAAAGCCTTAGAGTTGGGCTATATAGATATTTTGACAAAAGCCGGCTGTGTAGTTACATATGGCACATGTGGCCCGTGCCTTGGCGGACACTTCGGCGTAGCGGGGCCGGGGGAGGTGGTAGTTTCGACGAGCAATCGTAATTTCAAGGGGAGGATGGGCCATCCAGATTCAAAAGTATATTTAGCTAATCCAGCTACTGCGGCAGCCGCTGCGTTAGAGGGAAAAATAGTCGACCCGCGGCCCTATCTGTTGTAGCAGAATCTTAGGGGAAAAGCCAGTGGGAGAAGCGGGATTGTCTTATCTGTCACTAAAGCCCACGTTGGCAGTTACCTTTAGTTGGGACGCCGGAGCCCCAGAGAGGGCCGGCGTCGCGAAGGGGGCGCTATCTCAGCAAGTAGGCAAAAACAGCTTTTGCTGTATGCATTCTATTTTCTGCTTGATCCCACACGACAGACTGAGGCCCGTCGATTACGTCGTCTGTAACCTCCTCGCCTCTATGTGCAGGTAGGCAGTGTAGGAATATGGCTTTTCTCCCGGCTATCTCCATAACTCTTTGATTTACCTGATAGGGCTTCAACATCCTCCTCCTCTCCTCGGCCTCTTTTTCAAAACCCATGGAGACCCATACGTCTGTATACACTCCGTCTACGCCTGCTACATCGTTTATAGAATCTGTAAAGTAGATACGGCCCCCGGTCTTAGCAAGGTCTTCAGAGAGTTCTTCCACTAGTTTCATATTCCACAGCTGTTTAGGCCCCACAAGTCTGACCTCCCAGCCGAGTTTAGCGCCGATAATCGCCAAGCTAGTTGCCACATTATTACTGACGTCGCCTACAAAAGCTACTTTTATGCCGTGTAGTTTTCCGACGTATTCCCACAGCGTGAGCGCGTCTGCAAGAGCTTGGAGGGGATGGTGTTTGTCTGAGAGAGCGTTTATCACAGATATAGAGCTGTTTTGTGCCATCTCTTCAAGCGTCTCATGTCTATATACCCTGGCGGCTACTGCTACGGCGTATCTCGATAAAACTCTCATTGTGTCGGCGATGGTCTCGCCTCTGCCGATTTGTAGCTCGCTCGGAGTTGTATATACCGCCTGCATGCCTAATTGTGCGGCAGCTGCAGTTAGCGAGAGCCTAGTTCTCGTGCTAGGTTTTTCAAAATATAACACTACGAGCCTCCCTGGAAATATCGGCGTGTAGACTTCTCCAGCCAGGTAACGTGTCTTAAAATCTCTAGACATGCGTAGGATGTTCTCAACCTCATGCGGTTTATATTCCATTAGTGTAAGTAGATGTCTCATGTGGCGTTTTTAGCGACGTAAATTAAAATATTGACTTATAGAGATTACTGGATTGATATATAGCTATTTGCTATTTATGGGGAGTTCTTTCAAAACGATATTTGTTAAAGTAGATACAACGCCCTTGATCTCTCTTATGTTTTCAATAATCTGGTTTAGCTCCTCTACATTTTCTGCAACAACTTTTACAACTATATCATAATCTCCTGTAACTTCGGCTACAGACGCGACGTTTTTTATCGCTGCCACTCTACGTGCTACAGATGTCGTATAGACGTTATTAGCAACTTTTAGCCAGACATATGCCTCAATGTGTCTATTTACTCTAGCTCTATAAGCCATGTTAGTTATTTTCTCAAGAATTTCTAATAAGTCGTCATCTCTAAGTCTTCTCACGTTCATCTGCTTGACCTCTTCCACGACTTTATCTAACACCTCTGGAGGTACCGAAATTCCCATGCGTTCAAGTCTATATTGTATCGCCTTCCTCCCGCTATATTTATCTAGAGAAAAGTCGCGAGTTCTGCCAACGACTTCAGGCGGTATAGGCTCGTAGGTCTCGGGATTTGCGATTACGCCAGCTTGATGGACGCCGGCTTTATGTGTAAATACGTTTTCGCCGACTATGGGGAAGGTGGGCATAATAGTAATGCCGCTTGCCGCCTCTACCATAGCGGTGATCTCTGGCAATTTCTCAAGTTTTACAAGCCTTACGCCCTTGTGGTAATAGTAGGCGGCGACAAAAACTTGAAGAGGCGTAATGCCGGCTCTCTCTCCGAGGCCGTTTACAGTGGTGTGTACTACGTCTGCCCCGCCTTCAACTGCCGCAAGGCTGTTGGCAACAGCCATGCCAAAGTCGTTATGGGCGTGGATATCTAGCCCTATCTCAGGCACTGCGGCTTTTATTTTTGTAAAAACCTCTCTGGCGCGGTCCGGCGTAAAGACCCCCACTGTGTCTGCAATACTCACTCTATCTGCCCCAGCCTCGTAGGCAGTTTTAACTACTTGTATCAGATAGTTCAAGTCAGCTCTTGAGGCGTCTTCTGCAGTGAATCTGACAGAGACGCCGTGTGATTTGGCGAGAGACACCATATCTGCAATTATTTGGAGAGCCTCTTCTCGCGTCTTTCTATGTTTATACTTCAGATGTATATCGCTTACTCCATAGAACACCGCTATGCGGTCTGGCTCTAGAGACGCAGCTGTTTCAATATCTTGTTTTACAGCTCTGCTATGGACAACAATTTCGCTATTTATCTCGCCGACTTTTTTGAGTTCTATGATTTTTTTAATTGCAGATTTTATATCAGGGGCCACGTTGGGATCGCCGACTTCTATCATGCCGATGCCGATATCAGACAGCGCCTTTGCAATTCTAATACGCCACTCCTCAGAGAACACAACGCCGGGGGTTTGTTCGCCCTCTCTAAGTGTCGAGTCTAGAATTATCGGATGCCTTCTTTCCCCGAATGCATAGACAGGGAAATACACCTATTTATAAGCCTTTTCACATATTTACTGTATATACAAAAACCTTATTACTCCAGCTCCATACGGTGTTGTGTTATATTGGTGCCAAGATTTAAACTTGCCTGTTTTAGATCTTAAGAAAGCGACGGGAAAATGCGGCGAATTTATCGAGGTAAGGCTGACGCAGCCGGCGGATCCTCGGCCGGCTTTTCTCTCAGATATCTTAACTACAAGAGAGGCTATAGTAAACGAATTTAGTGATGCAAAACTTGCCGAAGTCTTAGTTCCATTAAATGAGGTGGTGTTGCTAAATAAAATACCCGGCTATGCGGATCAAGCGGATGAAGTTGTGGTAAGAGGGCGTTTAATAGGCCATAGGTTTTATGATATATTAGAGCGCCGGTGGAGATTTAGGCCGCTGTATGAAGCTGTGGCAACAATGATAAAAGAGAGGCTTGGCCATTGGGCGATTGTAGATATGTCTGAGCTTCCAGAAGGCTACGACATACATCAAGATAAAATTACAGAGGGGGTTCTGCCTGAGGAAAAATATAGACATGTGGCTCTATCGACAAAAGATGGGAAGATACATGGAGTTGCCAAGTTGTTTCGCGGTCGCCGGCTACACGTGGTGAAGTCGTGGAGAGCTAAACCGCCGCTTCCGCCTGGTAAGCCCTCTAGTTTAAAAGACGCGGCGGAGTTCAACCGGGAGCATATAGAGGAGTTGACAAAAGAGGCAGTTAAATTCATAAGAGAGATTGCGGAGAGGTACAAAAAGCCGGTTGTAGTCTCTTACTCGGGGGGAAAGGATAGTTTAGTTGTGTTAGATCTTGTTGTAAAAAGCGGGGTAAAGTTTTACGTGTTTTTTAACGACACCGGGCTTGAGCCGCCTGAGACTTATGAAAATATCAAGAAAATACAGGAGTATTATGGCGTTGAGATAATTATAGGATCAGCTGGGGATAGGTTTTGGAGGGCGATAAAGGCCTTTGGGCCGCCTGCCAGAGACTACAGGTGGTGTTGTAAAGTGATAAAGCTAGGCCCCACCACCGAGGCTCTCAAAAGCCGGTTTCCTCAGGGCTATATAAGCGTTGTGGGGCAGAGAGGCGCTGAGTCTTTCCAAAGGGCTAAACTACCAAGGGTGTCTCAGAGCAAGTGGGTGGCGGGCGCTATAGTGGCGGCGCCGTTACAAAACTGGACTGCGCTAGAGGTCTGGCTGTATATATTCTTATACGGCCTGCCCTACAACTCGGCATATGAACGCGGTTTTGACCGACTTGGCTGTGTCGTATGTCCAGCTAATGAGCTTGCGGAACTTGTCCTTGTGGCAAAGAGCTATCCCGAGATTTATGAAAAAATGGAGGAGGAGTTACGTAGGTTTTTCTCAGAGGAGGATATAAGATTTGGGTTGTGGAGGTGGCGTGGCAAAATACCCGGCGATATGGCTAGATATATTAAGAAAGAAAAGGGCGTGGAACTACCTGTAGATGTAAGAAGAGAGGGCAGAGATATTCTCATAAAAATAAACGTAGAGCCTAACGTCGAAATTTTCAAACAGTTTTCTAAAATGTTGGGAGAGGTAAAAGACGGCCAGATAGTGACAAAGAGCGGAGTTGTAAAGGTTGAGGGTAAAGACGGCATTTGGAGGATATCGACAGAAGACGGAAAATTAGCGCTAGACGTAGCCGCGCTACTCGTACGTTCTGCAATATGTGGAGACTGCAACCTATGTGTATATTGGTGTCCCACCGGCGCGCTTAAGAAAGTGGAGAACAGATTTGAAGTAGATGAGAAAAAGTGTATGAGATGTCTCCTCTGCAATTCTGTATGTCCAGCAGCCCAATATTTAGTATATAGAAATAGTGAGTAATGCCAAAGCCAAAGCTCTATGTATATGCCCCGTCGTATATAGAGCAGGTAGAGGTGCCGGAATTTGACGTCGTTTGGAAAATCGCAGAGATAGACTTAGAACAGTTTCTCGACTATAAAAGAGGGCAGTGTAGAGCAGATGTAGCAGTGAAAAAGTCGGCTCCAATAGGCGAAAAACCTGCGGTATTTATCCTAGCTCCCCTATTTTTCACCGGCCTTCCCCGGGCGCGGGGGCCCGGCCGTGCCCACCAAGGCGTCTGGCGGAGGCGAGCCCCGAGCTCCCCCGGGGAAGGCCGGTGAAAAATAGGGGAGCTTCACAACCTGTTTTTCCTCCGTCTTGGCGACTATCTCACTTTTAAGGTTGTGAAGTCTGCAGAAGGAGACTTTATAAACTATCTCCCCGCTATTTCAACTCCTAGGCGTTCTGCAATTTTGCCGTCTAGAGATCTCAATAGGTCTCTATTGCCGACAAGCGTGTGGAAGTAGTTTGTCACGCCGTTTGCGCCCATTAATAGCCTCAGTTCTTTAGTAAGTGCTGTTATGACATTTTCATACCTTTTCATCCTTTCTCTCAAATCCATGTTTTTCACCCTCTGGTATACATACTCAAAAATGCCGAGGGGACATACGAGATCTGCGCCGAGCGCAGCTAGTTTGTAAATATCTCCGCCGTTGTAAAGTCTACCCACGGCGACTATGTAAGTTTTATTTCTTACACCTGTCTTTCTCAGCTGTAAATCTAGGCGCGACACAGCCTCTTCAAGTAGTCCCCTGCCTTTTGTTTCGTCGACTATAACCACTCCCTCCCTAATGTCTACCGTCTCATCTGGAGCTATGATTTTAGCTCCGTCGTTTATACACTTGAAATTGTGACAATTGTTGCCATATATCGGCGCGCCTAGGGCGTATCCAGCATATACGGCTGCCTCATCTAATGCGGGAACTACGACAGGCGTGTAATACTTCTCGCCGTTGATCCATATATCTACCTCAAGCTCCTCTCTATAGGGATCTACCGAGGGATGTGTCACCTGTGCTGCCTCAATACGGAGGAGATCTAGAGGTCTCCTGGCAGGAGTTGTATACCCCGGCACGACGCCTCCCATACCAATTATCGGCGGCCGCCCCTCTTCATAATATTCCCTATGTACAAAAACTCTGACCGCCGGGTCTATCCACGCGACGTTTCCAGGCGTTACGAGCGACAAGCCTAGAGTTTCAGCTACTTTTTCATCTACGTAATAAACCTCTAGCAAATCTCTCCTACCTACTAACTCTCTTAAGCTGGACATCCCCAGCGCGTATAAAACAGCCTTGAGACCCTTCCCCAACGCCAGTAGGTAGTTTTTCAAAAGCCGCACCCCCCACTCTATGTCGAGCTCCCTCCCCGAGCCTATCATATTTGTTAAAGCTGTTGGACAACCGCCTGTGTGGCACGAGTGACACATGATACAGCCCATGGCCATTAAGGCGGCGGTGCCCATGTTTGCCATATCTGCGCCCATTGCGATTATTTTCGCCAGGTCCATGGGGCTATATAACATGCCGCCGGCGATCATTATCAATTTGTCGCGTGTCCCATCTTTTCTAAGCCACATATCTACAACTGGCACGGCATAGTCAATAGGTATGCCTAAATGATCCCGAGCTACAACAGGCGTAGCCCCCGTCCCAGCGCCAGCCCCATCTATAATAATGCCTTCTGCTGTCGATCTGCCAACACCAACGGCAACAAAATGTATTTTATTAACGGCGGCTACTTTCACAAGAACAGGTTTTCCAGTGAGATCTCTAAGTGCTTTAACCCTCTGGGCTAGATCCTCTATAGAGTATATATCGTGATGCGGCGCGGGAGAAAGCGCCTCGCTCCCCACTGGTATCTTCCTAAGCTGGGCTATGATATCAACTACCTTCTTCCCAGGTAGATGGCCGCCGATGCCCGGCTTAGCGCCCTGGCCTATCTTGATATTTACCGCCAACCCCGCCCTCAGAAGCGTCATATCCATGCCGAAGCGCGCTGAGGCCCACTGGACCACGATATTGCGATATTTAGCGATCTCCGGATGGAGGCCCCCCTCTCCAATTCCGGCCACTGCGCCTACCTCAGTGACTGCCTTTGCGATTGCTATGTTCGGGTTTCCACTCAATGCCCCAAAGGACATGTCGCCGATGTAGACAGGAATCTTGAGGCGGGTGCCGAAGAAGTCGATACCTATATCTACGTCGAGTTTATCTGCCTTTGCCAAAGCTTCTTTAAGGTCTGAAATTCTGAGATCTTTAAAGACGGCTTTGTCGAGAATTCTGCCGACTTTCAATGGCGTGATTCCATCTACCGCCGGCTCGCCTGTTTCAGCCATCTTCCTAATCATTCTAATTTTCTCCTCTCCCCAAAACTCTGGCACCAGATGTTTTACAGGCTCTATATATGTCCGCACTACTATATGTTGCACTTGGGAAATCTATTTTCTGAATATAAATTTACTCCCTCTGGAACTCGGCCACCCTGATAACGGTGAATACGTCTCTCTCGATTTTCACATCTTCGTTAAACAAGGCGTTAAACCGCTGGACGTAAGGCCTTAGGTAGTTTAACTCCTCCTCGGTAAGTTCTCTAACCTCGACATGGTGGTAAAGAGAGAATATCTTGCGCACATGCGGATCTTCCATCGCCTTTTTGACGTCTACGTCGAGTCCCGCGGCCTTTAGAGCTCTAATATAGCGGTCAAGTCTCTCGTGGTCTACCCCACCTCCGATCTTGCTCTTGTCAACCTCGCCTCTTATATAGATGGTTCCGCCGACCATTCCCGCCCCTATCCGCCGCCCGACCTCCTCTTGCCAAGTATGGCGGAGGACAAGTATCACGCCGCCGCCCATATATTCGCCGAGGTAATCCCCGGCGGATCCCCCGATGACTAACACGCCACCTCTATGCTGGATCCCTGCTCTATTGTTGGCGTTGCCGTATATGTAGATCTCGCCTCCCCGTTTCGCTTGTCCTACTGCGTCACCGACGCTTCCATACACGGCGATTAACCCGCCGTTCATGGCGTCGCCTAGATCCTCCTGGGCATCTCCATATATGTAGAACTCTCCGCCACTCATGACGTTAGCCGAGGCGTTGCCTACTATCCCCCACGCCCGCAGAACTCCTCCCTCCATGCCGTTGCCAATATATCTATGTCCCATGACGTTGATAACGTTGACATAGCCCTTTTCTTTCAACTGTCTCCTTACTTCTCGAGCTAGTTCAATAGTGCCGTATGTCGACGCGTCTATTACCTCAGGCGGCGGAAGGGGGATCTCGGGATAAATCGACCGTTTTGTGAATTTCCCCCAAATTTCTCCTCCAGAGACAAGTATATACTCGCCGCCTCTTAGCGCCCAGATATCTACGCCGTTTTTAGCCACCGCCTTTATTGCAGCCGCTTCGCTGGCGACGTACAGTCTATCTTTTGCAAAACCGGCATAGAGGGGACGGAAGTGTTGTGTATCTACAAAAGCGCCAAAGACAGGCCTTGGCCCCCCTACTATAAAGACCACAGCGTATGGTCCGTCAAGTCTGGCGCCTCTTACTTCTTTGCCGTACATAAGCTCTTCTACTGCCTTTTCTACACCGTATTTTTTCGAAAGTTCCCAGAGGAGATAGGCGATGGCTTCACTGTCGTTGCCGGTAAAATCTCTATAGCCGAACTCATACCTCAATAGATTTATATTTGAGCCGTAGGAGCTGAGGTCGCCGTTGTGAACTATTGCCACGTCGCCTGCTGAAAATGGGTGGCTATAGTACGGGAAGCCTCCTGGACTGTTAGTGGGGTATCTAGTATGTCCAAGCCAAGCGATAGACTTCTTTTTGTCTACTCTATACATCTCGACAAGAGCCTCTGGCCATCCGATTACCTTATATACGTCGAGCCAAGCGCTCTTCATATATACAACGCCGTTTATATCGCCATCGCCGTATTTTACAACATCGTATAAGCCGCCGGGGAGTTTATATACTTCTACTGCATCTGCCGGGGGACTTGTGGTAAAAAACTTAGTCTTTACCCAGCGCGAGGGGTTGTAGAGGGCAACGCCGGCGCCATGTTGCGTCCCCCGCTCTCTCATTACAGCAAGCGCCTTTATCACCGTATCACCTTGTATATATTCTCCATCTAGGCTATATACCCCAAAGATGCCACACATTAGATGTCTGCGATACTATGGGTTAAAAACATTTCCAAAAATATATGTAAAGTAGAACTAGATAGACGTTAGTACTAGATTATAGCCGCATTAAATTTTTGACATAACAATCATAGAGTGCATTTTCAAAAAGAAAATTTTAAAAATTATAATTATTTTATCTAAGCGATTTTAAATAGTTAGTTAATCCGCCCGCTTTTAAAATAGCAAGAGGAAGCCCTCTTATAGGTTTACCCTCAATTTTTTCTCCCGTTGCTAAATTTATACAATATCCATTTTCTATATCTACCTCAAGCTCCTCCCCCTCTTTTACCTTTTTAGTAATCTCTGGCACTTGTAACACTGGCAGTCCAATATTGATGGCGTTTCTAAAAAATATACGTGCAAAACTTTCGGCTACTACCGCCAACACCCCGGCGCCTTTTAATGCAATTGCCGCCTGCTCTCTAGAAGAGCCCATGCCGAAGGCGCGTCCGGCGACGAGAATAGCCCCCTTTGCCTTTTTTGGAAACTCGGGGTCTATGGGTTCCATTGCGTGTTGACCTAGAATGTTCGGGTCTGTATAGACTAGGTATTTGGCAGGTATTATGACATCTGTATCTATCTTATCGCCGTAGACTATCGCCCTACCTCTGATCTTCATGTAGGACTAAGTTAATACATATATATGCATTATCACGACGGGCGGTTATATATAATACACAAAGCTTATATAGGTGTAGATTTTAGAGCTTATGGCTTCGGGGCTCGTGTAATTAAAATCTTTGATACTACTCTGCGCGATGGTGAACAAATGCCTGGCGTCGCTCTGTCTAATGAAGAAAAATTACAGATCGCCCTAGCTCTAGACGAAGCTGGCGTAGATATGATAGAGGCCGGGTTTGCGGCTGTGTCAAAAGACGAGCAGATAGCCATTAGGCAGATCGCAAAAGAGGTCTATAGAGCCGATGTTGTTAGCTTAGCTAGAATGTCGAAATCTGACGTAGATGCGGCAGTATCAGCTGATGTAGATATGGTACATGTATTTATAGCGACATCAGATATACATTTAAAATATAAACTTGGCATATCAAGAGAGGAGGCTCTACGTAGAGTAGAGGAGGTTGTATCTTATGCAAAATCATATGGTGTGAAAGTTTTATTCAGCGCTGAGGATGCCACTAGAAGCGACCTAGAGTTTTTAGCTAGAGTATATAAGACAGCTATTGAAGCAGGCGCAGACGAGATAAACGTCCCAGATACAGTTGGCATAATGACGCCAAGCCGTATGGCATATTTAATACGTTTCCTCAGGGAGAGACTTCCCCCGGTGCCTATGCATATACATTGTCACGACGACTTTGGCATGGCTGTTGCAAATACAATTACGGCGATAGAAAACGGTGCTGACGTAGCTCAAGTCGTTGTTAATAACTTTGGCGAAAGAGCCGGTAATGCGGCTTTAGAAGAGGTCGTGGCGGCGTTACATTTTCTACTTGGCATGAGGACAAATGTAAAACTGGAAAAGCTCTACGAGCTTTCTCAGCTAGTTTCAAAACTATTTGGCGTGCCAGTGCCTCCAAACAAAGCTGTTGTTGGGGAAAACGCCTTTAGCCACGAGGCGGGTATACATGTACACGGCGTGTTAAACAACCCGTTTACATACGAGCCGATGAGACCCGAAGACGTTGGAAACAAGAGGAGGATTGTTTTAGGTAAACACTCTGGGAGACATGCAGTTGAGTGGGCATTGAAAAACATGGGGATTAACCCAAGTGAAGACTTAGTGGAGTACGTCCTCAACACAGTAAAGGAGCTTGCAGTTAAAAAGGTGAAAATTGACGAGAGTATACTTAAAGAAATTGTCACTACTTATATAACTGCAAAATCCAGGAGATATGCCATATAAGGTACTGGTAATTCCAGGCGATGGGATAGGCCCGGAGGTTGTAGAAGCCGCGCTTCATGTAATTAATGCAGCGGCGGCTAAATACGGGGTAGATCTAGAGATAAAAATCGCCGAGGCCGGAGACGTAGCGTTGAGGAAATACGGCGTTGCGATGCCTCCCGAAACGTTAAAACTAGCCGATTCAGCCGACGTGATTTTTAAAGGGCCAATTGGGGAGTCTGCCTACGATGTCACATCGCTTATTAGGATGAGGTATGTTCTCTACGCCAACATAAGGCCTGTGAAAAACCTCCCTGGAGTCCCTGTAGTAAAGGAGATCGACTGTGTCTTTGTTCGAGAAAACGTAGAGGACGTATACGTAGGCGCAGAGTATAAAATAGGCGACGTCGCCATAGCTCTGAAGGTAATTACTGGCGTGGGCACTAGACGTGTGGCTAGAGTCGCCAGGCGCTATGCAGAGATGAGAAAACGTAAAGTTACTATTGTCCACAAGGCAAATGTGTTGAGAGTCGTAGATGGATTCTTTAGAGATGTAGCTCTGGAGGAACTGAGAGGGCTTGAGGTAGACCAGATGTATGTTGATGCGGCGGCCATGGAGTTGGTAAGAAACCCCCTCCGCTTCGATGTAGTATTAACTACAAATCAATATGGCGACATTCTGACAGATCTTGCGGCACAAGTTGCCGGAGGCATCGGCCTGGCGCCAAGCGGCAATATTGGGGATACAAAAGCTATGTTTGAACCTGTCCACGGCGCCGCTTTTGATATAGCTGGCAAAGGTATAGCAAATCCGATAGCTACAATACTCTCTGCCGCTATGATGTTTGAATGGATTGGTAGGGGAGACGTGGCACAAGCCATAAGGAGGGCAGTTGAGATAAGCCTAGAGAAAAATATCAAGACGCCAGACATAGGCGGGAGAAATACGACAATTGAAGTTGGGAAGTTTATTGCGTCAGCTATATAGAAATATTTATATATACAAGCTTTTTATATTCACATGGAGAGGACAGGGTTTTTAGAGTATGTGCTTAACTATGTAAAAAAAGGCGTAGAATTAGGCGGATTTCCCGAAGATTTCTATAAAATCTTGTCTAGGCCTAGGCGTGTTTTGATTGTTAATATTCCTGTGAGGTTGGATGGTGGTGGTTTTGAGGTGTTTGAGGGTTATCGTGTGCAGCATTGTGATGTTCTCGGCCCGTATAAGGGTGGGGTTCGTTTTCATCCTGAGGTTACTCTTGCCGACGACGTCGCCTTGGCTATTTTAATGACGTTGAAAAATAGCCTAGCTGGCTTGCCGTATGGCGGCGCTAAAGGCGCAGTACGTGTAGACCCTAAGAAACTCTCGCAGAGAGAACTTGAAGAGCTCTCTAGAGGATATGCCAGAGCCATAGCCCCCCTCATAGGCGACGTAGTCGACATCCCAGCGCCTGACGTTGGGACAAACGCCCAAATCATGGCGTGGATGGTAGACGAATATTCAAAAATAAAGGGCTACAACGTGCCCGGGGTATTCACCTCAAAACCACCAGAGCTATGGGGAAACCCAGTGAGAGAATACGCCACAGGCTTTGGAGTAGCAGTAGCGACAAGAGAAATGGCAAAAAAACTATGGGGCGGAATAGAAGGAAAAACAGTAGCGATACAGGGTATGGGTAATGTGGGGAGGTGGACAGCGTATTGGCTAGAAAAAATGGGCGCTAAGGTGATAGCTGTGTCTGATATAAATGGCGTAGCTTATAGAAAGGAGGGACTTAATGTTGAATTGATACAAAAAAACAAGGGACTTACAGGGCCTGCTCTCGTAGAACTGTTTACGACAAAAGACAATGCCGAATTTGTTAAAAACCCAGATGCCATATTTAAACTAGACGTCGACATTTTCGTCCCCGCCGCTATTGAGAATGTCATTAGGGGTGATAATGCTGGGCTTGTGAAGGCTAGGCTTGTTGTTGAGGGTGCTAATGGCCCTACTACTCCTGAGGCTGAGAGGATTTTGTATGAGAGGGGGGTTGTCGTAGTTCCTGATATCCTCGCCAACGCCGGCGGCGTGATTATGTCGTATTTAGAGTGGGTGGAGAATCTCCAGTGGTATATCTGGGACGAGGAGGAGACTAGAAAGAGACTTGAAAACATAATGGTAAACAACGTCGAGAGAGTATACAAGAGATGGCAGAGAGAAAAAGGATGGACAATGAGAGACGCAGCAATAGTAACCGCATTAGAAAGAATATACAACGCCATGAAAATAAGAGGGTGGATCTAATCTACTGTAGGCGCAATTAACTCAACTAACTCTTTTGGACACTCCTTCTCCAATATCTCTCTCGCCTTTTCACCAACTTTTTGAGTTACCAACCCCACCTTGTATAGTCTATATATTTGATATACAGTCCTACACTTCAGCGCCAACTCTGGTGAGAATTTCTCTGCCGCAACTTTTAGACGTTGGTCGGCCAAGTAATACATATATTATTACGGTGTCTAACTTAATAAGTTGTATGTTCATGACCACACTCCACGCCCTGAGAGGTGGAGTTTCTACTGTGGGGGTCTTTGGTATTGTCTCTCGTCGGAGTTAATGGACGAGTATTGTAGCGGTTTGTCCTGTTTCTCCAGCTCGTTTATCATCTCCACAGCGTCGCCTAGGGGGACAACGCATTATGCGGTTTTTCTTCTCTGCCATCTTGGCTCCACAACGGGGGCAGATTGTTGAATACAGTTGTCGTCGGCAAAGACGGCACGTTTGCCGACGCCGTCCTCAGCAAATATCTGTGGACGGCGAAAAGTAGACACAGACTAAACAACCCCCCTTTTTCCTCTCCTCCCAACCCTTGCTTTTCTCCTTTTGACCTCTTCTGTCACATGTGCCTAAAGAAGGCGATATACGCGGCGGTGGGCTCGCCGACGCGTTGACTACAGCGGCTCTCTAGGGGCCTTGTTGAAGTAAATCCGCTACAGACGCGCCTTGGTCTGCCGTGTGAGCCAATGTCATCGTAGCCGCCGTCGTGCTTGCCGCGATGGAGGACGACACATACCGAGAGCTCAAGGAGAGGAACGGAGAGAAGAAACACCTCCTAGACGGTCTCGGCCAACTACGAAGGAGACTGATGGAGTTGGCATTGTGGTACGGCCTGCCGTATGTGGAGGAGCGGCTGTATTCAACCGTCTGCCCCCGTTGTGGAGCCAAGATGGCGGAGGAGAGGGGTCGCTTCATGCGCTGTCCCGCCTGCGGCTTCGGGGCACATAGAGACAACGTGCCCGTGATTTGGGCAGAGAAGAAGTATTGAGAACTGATAGAAAAGGCAAAACAACCCGCTTCTTCCGCACCGGCAACCACCCCACTTAACCTCGTAACTCTCTCTATTTCATGAACGGCGTCTGGCCTCAGGGCAGCAGACGGGGGCGCGAAGATGGCGAAACAAAAACGGCTTGTGGCTGGCCCCCGTATGACCCGCCCCCTCGCCCCGGCGCACTCGAGGCGGGCCCCTGAGCCCCCGAAGAGGGGCCGAGAGAAAGATAGGGGGACGTGCCCCTCCGTGGGTCATCTGAATTTTAGTTGGCCAACCCGGCCGTATGGAACATAACGTTTAAGCCCCTGTTCTTCACTACTTTGTTCTGGAAGATGTCCGCCCCGCCCTAAAGGACGAGACTTATTCTCTTTCGCATCAAGCTTTCCCTCTCTGGAGAGAGGGGAAGTCGGAGCATTTAAATAAGGCGGAATAAGTTTTGTAATCTCTCCAAAAGGCAGTGTTGTGCGGCCTTGTCGTGCCGTTACCTGTAGATGGGATATGTGCAAGCTCGTGGGCAATCGCTCTGACCTTCTCTCTACATGTCAAAGTGGTAAAGGCTGGCAGAAGCTCTATAACGTAAGCCGGCTCCAGCCCATATGCAATTTGAAAAATTTTGCCAAGTCCCCATATCCTTGCGACTGCCTTAGATCTTGAACTTGAGTTATACACAACGGCGATTTTAGCCTTGAGTAAATGGCCGAGTCTGTATTTTTCTACAACATTTCTAATGTCGGTCTCTATATCGACTATGCGGTACATGTGTAAAAATACTCTCGGTTTAATAAATCGTTTTTAAAGTTTATTAGTAGGGGAGAAGCCGCCCGATATGGCTTTAGAACACTATATAGAGGCCCTAGCCTATGTGGTGGGGGGTGTGCCCACTACGCTTTCTCTGGCGTTGCTCTCTTTTGTCATAGGGCTCGTCCTCGGCTCTATACTCCTTCTTATTAGATTCTTCTTGCCCAAGCCTCTTCCATGGCTTGCATCAGCTTACGTCGAGGCGTTTAGAGGTACGCCGCTTCTCGTTCAAATTTTCATTATATATTTCGGCGTGGGAGGTTATCTAAAAGACTACGGCATAAATATAGACCCCTTTACAGCCGGCGTAATTGCCCTCGGCTTAAATAGCGCGGCGTATCAAGCCGAGATCTTCCGCTCGGCTGTTCAAGCCATACCGCTGGAGCAGTATCTAACTGCAGAGGCATACGCGTTTACAAAAACTCAGACTTTCCGCTATATTATACTCCCCCAGGCGCTTAGGATAGCAATTCCAGCGCTTATGAACGAGCTTGTGTTGTTGATTAAAGATTCTTCTCTTGTAGCTGTCATTGGCGTTACGCCGCCAGATATATTTAGAAGAGCTGATTACTACGCCGCCTCTAAATTTGCTTATTTCGAGGCTTATTTAGCCGCTGCAACGATATATTTCATAATTTGTTACACTATGGTGAAGATAAGTCATTATATCGAGCGTAAGTATGCAATACCTGGGTATTTAAGAAGAGGCATAATATAGGCTATGGCTGTTGTGTCTGTTAGAAATCTCCACGTGGCTTATGGAACACTTGAGGTTGTGAAAGGGGTGGATCTCGACGTGGCCCAGGGGGAGAAGGTTGTAATTATGGGCCCCTCAGGCTCTGGAAAATCGACATTCCTAAGATCACTCATTTGGTTAGTTAAGCCGAGACAGGGCCGCATATTAATAGACGGGGTTGAAGTAAGGCAAGAGACACTTAGAGAAGTGCGGAAGAGAGTTGGCTTTGTTTTTCAACACTACAACTTATTTCCACATCTCAAGGTGGTAGACAATATAGTACTTCCTCTCGTCAAAGTCCATAAATTGCCGTATAAAGAGGCTGTGGCAAGAGCTAGAGAGGCGCTTAGCCTAGTTGGCCTAGAGGATAAGGCCAACGCCTACCCGTTGCAACTCTCTGGAGGCCAACAACAGAGAGTGGCTATCGCTAGAGCTCTAGCAAAAAACCCAAAGGTGCTTATGCTCGACGAGCCTACCTCTGCCCTTGATCCGGAGTTAGTCGAGGAGGTTCTACAAGTGTTAGAGGACATAGCGCGTCGCGGCACGACCATGTTGATAGTGACTCATGAGGTAGACTTTGCACTAGATGTAGCAGATAGAGTGGTCTTTTTCGAAGGCGGGAAGATAGTAGAGGAGGGGCCTGTAGAGATACTCTACAACCCCAGGACAGAGCGCTTTCGCCAATTTCTTAGGAGATTACATAAACGCGTGACGTGATTGCTTGTACTCGTGATTGTTTCGATACTTGCATCTTTAGGCCAGTCTATAGAGGGGGAAAACTAGAGAAGTTAGTTCCAATTGACGAATTTCCAACTCTCGGCTTTACTTGTGCCAGAGGCGTAGCCGACGTAAAAAGATTGAGCTCGCCGAAGAGGATAAAAAGGCCGGTGTTGAGAGGAGAGCGGCAACAGATCGAGGTGAGTTGGAGCCGGGCCCTGGAAGAGTTGGCGTTGAGGATTAGGGAGACGCATCCAGAGGAGGTTCTCCATATCGACTACGATGGCAATCAAGGGCTCTTGACGTGGTATTATCCAGCTCGCCTCTTTAACGCGTTGGGCGCCGCCTCGACAGACTACTCAATATGTAGCGCAGAGGGGAGCGAGGCGATAAAGCTCCACTGGGGGAGGTCCTACGGCGCGATGCCAGAAGAGTTGGGGAGAAGGCCCGTGGTGTTTTGGGCCCTCGACGCGGCGACCTCCTTTATACACGGGTGGGCTCTCGCGAAGAGGGCTAGAAACGCCACGGCGGCTGTAGACGTCGTATGGACAGCGACAATGAAAAACGTAGATCTGCCTGTCTTGGTTAAACCTGGGACAGACGTGGTTCTAGCGCTTGGAATCGCTAGAGAGATCATATTGCGTGGGGAATACGACAGAGACTTCGTCGATAGGTACACCTATGGATTTGACAAGTTTGTAAAATACGTAGAGACTTACACTCCCGAGTATGTTGAAGCGGAGACCGGCGTTAGGCGCGAAACTCTCTTCCGTCTAGTCGAGTTCTACCTCAGGAGGCCGGTGACCGTAATAGGGTTTGCCATCGGGAGGACGGAAAACGGAGGCGAGGCGGCACGGGCTATATCCCTAATACACGCGTTACTGGGAGACCCAGCGGGTTTCTACTACTCAAACTCGGGGGCTTGGGGGATAGACTTCGCCTATCTGAGAGGGCTCCACATGGCTAAGCCAGGCCGAGTGGTAAACATGGGTCTCTTGGGCAGTTGGATCGACGACTTTGACATCATCTATGTCTGGAACGCAAACCCCGTCCTCACCCTGCCACAGGGTAATAGGCTGGCGGAGGCAGCCGCCAGAGGCGACGTATTTCTCGCGGTTCACACGCCTTTTATAGACGAGACAGCTGAGGCGGCGCACTTAGTTCTGCCGGCTCCCACCTACCTGGAGAAAGACGACGTGGTATACAGCTACTGGCACAACTATCTCGTCTATAACACAGCGGTGGCAGAGCCGCCGGGGGAGGCCCGACGCGAGACGTGGGTAGTGGCGAAGCTCGCCGAGCTTCTGGGCCTAGCGGAGCACCCGTTGATGCGGGAAGACCCCTGGGAGGCAGTTGATAAAGCCATAAGGGGGGCCGGCGTTACGTTAAAGGAGCTAAAGGAGCGGGGTTATGTAAAGCTGAGGGCGCCTGACTACTACAATTTCTCCACAGCTACAGGCAAGGTGGAGTTCTATAGCGTTACGGCGGAGAGACGCGGTCTATCGCCATTGCCACAATATAAGAAGCCCCAAGACGCTTTAGTGCTCACCTTCCCGCCGAACCCGCTTTACACAAACAGCCAGTTCCGCGACATATACGGCGAGCCGCCGCCCCGCGTATATATGAACCCCAGGGACTACGTCGGAGATTGCGTCGTGCTTTACAATGAACAGGGAGAGGTCGTCCTAGAGGCCTCGCCAGATCCCAGCGTGCCGCCCGGCGTCGTCGTCTACAGAGGCATAGGGAAAGACCTCAGAGGAGTTCCGATAAACGCCGTTGCCAGAGGCGAGCCCGGGCTCTACGGGGGGACGCCGAAGCTCTACACGACGTATGTCAATGTGAGACCGTGCGAAAGGAGTAATTAAATACCAAACGTACTGTACCACGTGTTTGACAACCACGTACACTGTCACGAGTTTCCGAGAGAGGAGCTGGAGAAATACACCAAGGAGTGGACCTTAGTCTGTGTCTCAGACGACTTAGCCACTTCGAGGAGGACTGTGGAGCTGGAGGGAGCCGTGCGTTGCGTGGGGATACACCCCTGGCAGGTAGATAAGGCCGAGCCAGGGGATCTAGAGGCCGTAGTCCGTCTTGCCGAAAAGGCGGAGGTGCCCTGCGTAGGCGAGGTGGGGCTAGACAGGAGGTTTGTCCCCCAGACGTTTAACAAACAGCGCGAGTTCTTCAGAGCCTTCCTAAGGCTGGCCAGGGAGCTCGACCTCGTGGTCAACGTCCACGCGCCGGATGCTTGGGCCGACGTGGTGGAGGAGCTTAGGAGAGCCGACGTCGATAGGGCGTTGATACACTGGTACACAGGCCCCCTCGACCTACTGGAGACGATTAAAGACCTGGGCTACTACATCTCCATAAACCCAGCCGTGGTGATCCAGAAGAAGCACCAGGAGGCGGCAAAGGCGGCCGACAGACGGATTGTGTTGCTCGAAAGCGACGGGCCGTATGAGTACCGGGGGATGAGGCTGGCGCCCCCGCTGATAAACAAGACCGTGGAGAAGCTGGCAGAGCTCTGGGAGTTGCCTAGGGATCAAGTGGTGGAGACCGTGGAGTCAAATGCCAAAAGGCTATGGCGTCTGTAGAGGCCCTGGTCGACCTTCTGGCGAAGGTCAGAGAGAAGACGCGGAGTCTTGTGGTTGAGGTGGAAGGCCGCTTCACAGCCGTGGGCGATATCCACGGTGACTACAAAACCCTTAGCCAGATCTTCGACGAGTGGGAAAGTCCCTACCTCTTTTTGGGAGACTACGTAGACAGGGGAGACATGGGGCTAGAGGTTGTCGTCGAGGTGTTTAAGCTATATCTAGAGGGCAAGGCGGTCGTTCTCCGCGGCAATCACGAGTCGCCAATTATGAACATCGACGGCGGCTTTCTAGACGAGTTGTGCGAAAAAATCGGCAGTAAATGCGGCGCAGTCTATAAGGAGTTTAAGAAAACATTTGCCGCCCTTCCTCTTGTCGCTGTGATAAACAAAAGGGTGATGGCGTTTCATGGCGGGATTCCCCTAAGAGACGACATGACTCCTGTATCTCTAGAAGAGGTGAGAAAAATCAACGGCGACCTCATAACGCCAACAGATCCAATAGCTTTTCAAATCCTTTGGAATGACCCATGTCTTTGCGAGACATACGCGCCTAGTCCGCGAGGCCCCGGCGCCTGGCTTTTTGGCAGAAAAATTACCAACGAATTTTGCGTAAAACACGACGTGGTAGCGCTTATCCGAGGTCACACCTTTGTGCCCACCGGCTGTGCAACACACCACGGCGGCGCTATAATAACTATATTTACATCTACAGCAGGTCCCTATCGTAAGACAAGGCCAAAAATTGCAATAGTAGGCGAAAAGGTGGAGGTTTACGACATGGCTACAAAAGACCCCGCCAAGTGCCCAGAGGATCCCGATGTGTTTTAAATATATTCCACAAGGCGGACTCTCGTTATAAAGAGCGCCAAGCCTTTAACACTCTCCCCTAAGTCCCTTAGGCGGTGTGACGCCCCGCTGTCCCTGGTAGGTGCCGGAGTAGAGGGCGCGGCCCTCCGCCTTGACGAGTATCAAGTGGAGGAACCTCATCCCCCTCTTCAGCACTATGGTGTTCGGCGACTCGTTTACCACCTCGATGGTGATATTGCCCTCAAAGCCTGCGTCTACTACGGTGGGCGGTATGACTAAGCCGTACCGCGCGAGAGTAGAGCGCAAGTTGGCGAGACCCACTACGTCGTCGGGCATTTTGACATACTCCTCTGTCGTCAAGAGGACGAAATTCCGCGGCGGGATCACCACCTCGTCTGCCTTGACTATGCGGAAGAGGTGTCTAGCGTTTTCAAGTTCACACGGCTTAACTACGGCGCCCTCGTAGGCGTAGATGGCGTACTCCCCCCCTATTCTTAAGTCGAGGCCGTTTTCTCGTACTGTATCTGGGGCGAGGGGATCTACCTTAAGTCTGCCTGTAGAAATCAGTTTTTTTAACTCGTCGTTTGCCAGTATCATAAGTAAAACTGGGCGTTTTAAAATCCGTAAACGTCTAAAACAGAACAATACTCTTATATTTTAGCAACCATATTGTACAGATGGATTTAGGACAACTATTGGGATCTATATCGCAGTATATGAAACACCCGGTAGTGGGCGGCTGGATCTGGTTCATGATAATAGCCTTTGCCCTGGCCTTCATAGCCTCAATACCGCCAAGACGCCCCTTGGGGAGCTGGCTGGGCGACTTCTTCATAAAGTGGGGTCTTGCCGGCATATTCGTGTGGTTTGTAGTCAACGGCCTCTGGGCCATAAGAGAGGTGATGGGGCAGAGGCTTATACTCCCCTTCACGCCGCTTGAGGCTTACTTAGAA
The DNA here is from genome assembly GCF_000015205.1 of Pyrobaculum islandicum DSM 4184. Lineage (NCBI taxonomy): Archaea > Thermoproteati > Thermoproteota > Thermoprotei > Thermoproteales > Thermoproteaceae > Pyrobaculum > Pyrobaculum islandicum. Next base: position 1,660,065 of record NC_008701.1, read on the forward strand.
TACGCCACGGTGTGGAGCGCCGTGTTAACCGGGATGGCTACATTCCTATTTTTCGGCTCTACTCTACTCCTTAGGGCTATATTTACAAAAGATGAATTGCCTAAAGGCGTTGTTTACTATAGACAAGAGGTTTTGATTGCAGATCAAAACGCAGTACCTTCACAGACCGAGAAAATACCTGTCGTCGCTGTAGACAATAGGAAGAAGAATTAGCCAGGGTGTATATAGGCTAGGATAAGCACAACATCTTCTTTTCCCACCGGAGTCGAAAGACCGGAGAGAAGTCTAATATCAACGTCGTTTATAGCTATATATATATCGGCCCTCGGCCACCCATCTGGACCCACAACTCTTTCGTATAGCTTCTGAGAAACTGAGGCAAGACCCCTCAATATGTCTCTCACTGTTGCCCCATCTATCTCTAGTTCTGTCTTTCCCCCAGCTAGCGCTACTAAAACACCCGCGAGCTTCACCTTAGCCACAAGAGACAATTAATTTTAGCAATTTATCTTGTACGTGCTTTGTGTTCAATACGGCCCTGTCGTCGTTGGTTGGGATGGCGAAAAAACTCATGTCAATCCGTCTGATTGCAATAAATGGGTTGGTCTAAGAGAGCTTGTGGATAAAATCCCGCTTGAGGAAATAGACAAAAGACTACTGCCTTTATTAAGCATCCCGAGGGGCTATGTCACAACGTATAAATTATATGCAGAGGCCATAGGCACAAGCCCGCGTCACGTTGGATGGCTAATGGCGACAAACCCGCTCCCTGTTATTCTCCCCTGTCATAGAGTGGTGAAGAGCGATATGTCGCTCGGCGGCTATACCGCCGGCGTAGACATTAAGCGAGCTCTCCTTGTATATGAAGGCGCTTTATGTGGCGGAAGGCCCTGTAGAGTTGTAAAACCCAAGCCTATCTCCACTATACGCGAGGCCGTTCTACAGAGTCTAGGCCTAACAGATAAATATTGAGTCTGGAAGTCTAGCATGCCTGTTAGAGTAAAGATAGACAGAAGTAGATGTGTTGTTGCGCACTTCTGCCTATTCTACGCCCCCACGGTGTTTATCCCTAGCGAAGGCGGAAAACCTGCCATTGCGCCAGAATATGCAGTAAACGGTTTTGAAGAGGGCGTTGTGCCTGACTGGCTATATGAACAAGTCAAGGAGGCAGAGCGGCACTGCCCCTCGCGAGCTATACGTGTGTATAAAGAGTGACGATGACATACCGCGCGGTTATTTTTGACGTCGATGGCGTGATTACGCCGTTTCGCTCTGCTTGGCAGAGACTACACGCAATCTTAGGCACAGACGCCGAGTTAAATAGAGCTCTCTATAAGCTAGGTGTTATAGATTATTATGAATGGGCGTTATATGATACATTACTTTGGCATGGGGCGCCCAAACGTTTAATAGAGGCGCGTTTTCAGACGAGGAGAGGGCTAGATGCCTTATGTCAAGTTTTAAAAGAGGCAGGCGTTTATTCAATAGCGCTTTCAGCAGGACTTGGCTATACAAGACAGCTTTCTCGCTGCTTCCATTTTTACGTAGTAAACGAATTGATATATAGAGACGGCGCTGTAAATACCGTCGCCGTCTCCGTCAGCGATAGAAACAAAGACGTAATTGCTGAACGAATCTTGGAAATCCTAGATGTAGAATGGTCTGAGGTTATAGCTGTTGGAGACGGCGAGGCCGACCTCTCTATATTGAAAAAAGCCGGCTATCCAATAGCCTTTAATCCCACTAGTGAAGAAGTCGCCAGAGCGGCAAAAGCAGTGATTAGAGCAGACTCTCTACATCCCCTTGCCAAGTATTTAAAAGCGCTACTTAGGCAAAAACTGTGACGTGGTTCTCTCAGCCGCCTTGTGACGCCGACTTCCCCGGGGGCTCGGGGCTGGGCGTTTACGTTTCTGAGAAATCGCCCTAAGACAGAAAACGGCAAATTATTATCCACCTTGCTCTAAAAACTTGAAAGGTTCTATTAGTTTTTAAGTCACTCTTCTAGACATGAAGGTGATGAACTCACCGATGTTGATCTATGATATGGCCGTCCCAGTCTGAAAATACCTTTAATACCATTAACTTGGGTATACTGTGGAACTTCGGAAAATTATTAGAGTTGGGGAGAGGTCTTATGGAGTAACACTGCCAAAGGAGTGGGTGGAGTCACAAGGGCTTGGAGTAGGCTCGCCGTTGCGAATGTTTATAGATAGAGATAAAATAACTATACTACCAGGCGGCGAAGTTACAACTGTTAGAAGGGTAAGAATTAAGGGGGACGACGTTGAGAAACTCATTAGAGACATAATTGCGTATTATATAGAGGGTGCCGACGAGCTAGAGGTAGAGACTAAAGACATATCGGCTATAGTTACAAAAATAGAGGGGAAGCTCCCCGGCGTAGTGCTCATGGAGGTTGGGGGCTTGTTAAAACTTAGGATTGTAACTAGAGAGGATATAAACATCGACGAGGCTGTACGTAGTATGTACACAACAGTAGACGCAATGTTCTCTCTCTATACACAAATGCTATCTCAGGGAGTGCGTAATCTAGCGGAAGAAATCTTACGTCTCGATGACCAACTAGACAGGCTATATTTCTTCTCTCTGAGAACTGTAAAGAGAAATATCGTACATAAGCCTGAGCACTACGTCGATTATATAATTACGATAAAAAACCTAGAGCATGTAGGAGATGCAATAGACCGCGCTACTAACTACTATTTACAAAACGACATTATATGTGTAGAAGACGTATTAAAAATCTTTAAAAAAGTACACCGCTTTCTCCAAGACGCCTTTGAAGCATTTTATAATAACAACGCAGAGAAAGCCCTAGCCGTATTAATACAACGTGCGGACTTAGCAAGAGAGACTCTACAAGTTATATGTCCACAAGCAACTGCAATTATGCACGAGGCTGCGTCTATAGTGGCTTTTGCTGCAGATATAGCCGAGGCGGCGTATTCAAAAGCCGTGAGACAATGAGGATCGTTATCGCGTTGCCGTTTTACGGCGTCTTTGGCATTTTCTACGCCGGCCTCGCCGTGTTACTAATGCCTTTTTTCACGGCGTCCTTTACGGAGATTTTGACGGCGGCGGGGATGCATTCTATCGCCGCAGTTCTAATAGCCACGTCGGTTACTTTTCTCAGCCTAGCCACAAGTCCTATAAACGTGGTGGTGTATACACTATCTAGGAGGAGGTATATCCCGGTCGTTGACTATGTTGTTGTATTTGGCATGCCAATACCTATGCCACGTATTGCACTACAAGAGGAGAAGTCGTATATCGCTGTAAATGTGGGAGGCGCAGTTATACCTCTAGCCGTCGCGACGTATTTACTCGCTAAATACCACAGCCCCGCGCTCCTACTTTCGATTATGTTAGCCTCTGCGTTAATATATGCTGTAAGTCGCGTTGTGCCTAACGTCGGCGTAGTAACGCCGGCATTTGCCCCGCCTATAATTGCGGCGTTGTCTGCGCTGTTGGCAGGGGGAGGGCCTGTGGCTACGTATATAACGGCTGTTTATGGCACAATAGTTGGCGCAGATCTTCTAAACATAAAAAAAGTATTGAGTCACAGACCCCCCTTTATGTCGATTGGAGGAGCTGGGGTTTTCGACGGCATATATCTAAGTGGGGTGGTGTCAACTCTATTATCAAAACTAGTCTAGAAAAGAGGCGGAACTACGGCAACAGCGGGAGGCGTGGGGGCGTTTTTGTTGCCGTAGCCGCCCTATTTTAGAATTTACCTACACTTTAAATAGATTTCTCTAGAAATATGAAAAGTATAAAACTGACATATTATTGTATATATATGTATATTGTATATTAAGTGTCAGTGCGGCATCCCATTTACTAATAAGTAGGAATTCTATATGTGTTATATAGGTAGAAATTGATAAAATTATAGAATTTCGCCGGCGTGTGGATATCCTTGTCTTAAGCCTTTGCCAGCGTATTTCTCAAGTCCCTCTGTCAATAGCTGGGCTAGATTCCACGCGTGTTTTCTCGCCCTATCTATAGCTATCTCTTTTAGTTTTTTCTCGTCGCCGCCGCCCTCTTCTTCATGTACAGTGACGTCTAATACAAGGGCGCCTGTGGCTATCTGAAGTTGGATAAGTCCAATAGATGTGGCTAAGTAGCTATATTTATCCACCTGCGTGGGGCCGACCCAACCTAGTACAATAACTGCATCGCATCCATCCTTTATGAGACGCAAGGCGCCCCACACGGTGTTTTTTATCCCAGGTACAGTAATTCTTTTTACAACGGCGTGTGGAAGCAGATTTTTTAACTCCTCCACGGCGACGCTTCCCATATCTACTCTTGCAAAGGTGGTATCTACAACGCCTATGCAACTCACGCCTATGCCAAAACAGAAATATATAGCTATTTCTACCTATATGTGAAACGCTTTGGTATATCACTACCAAAAGAAATGGCCGACGCCATAGATAAAATATCTAGAGAGACAGGGGCCACCAGAAGTGAAATCGTCGCCGCCGCCCTCCAAGAGTATCTAGAGGCCAGGCGAAGCCACGCCGAGCCTGAACACCAGTGTCTAGGCGTTGTAATGGCGGTGACAGACACCTTCTCAGAGATAGGCGACGTAATTGAGGATAACAAAACTCACATAGTGGCCTATACACATCTCCATGTAGAAGGCCGTTGTCTCACTATAGCTGTCGTAAAGGGGAGTAGCGACCAGATAGAAAAACTGACGCTAGAGGTTTCAAAAAGATCTAAACTCTCTCGCTACGTGCCGCTACTGTGAAAATTCCGCAAACTTTTTTAAAAGAGGCGGCCGAGAGGTGTAAGCCGGAGACGGAATGTGTGGCATTGCTCTTCGGCCATGGGGAAATAGTCAAAACATGGCGTTGGCTTAAAAACGTGTTAGAGAGCCCCACAGCCTTTAGGCTAGACCCCGAGGAGCTCTACAGAGCTCTTACAGAGGCTGAAGAAAAGGGGCTCTCCCTCTTGGCCATATTTCACACACATCCAGGACCCCCCACGCCAAGTCCCATAGACCTCCGCTATATGAAAATCTGGCGGGTGGTCTGGGTCATATCTAATGTATACACGTGGGAGACAGCCGCCTGGAGGTTAGACGAGAGAGGTTTAGTAAAGGTATGATTATTGTAACAACTACTGTAAACTTTGCCTACCTAACGGGAGTTTGGCTAGAGACGTACGAACGTTTTAAAGCAGTTATAAAATGTGGAGATTACACAGCAGTTGTTATCCCCGCGCTAGATGTAGATAGAGTGTCTGGGAACGTATATCCATATAGAGATGGGGAAGATCCAGCAGAAGCGCTTAGACAAGCTGTTGCCAATTGTATAGACGACGTCGTTTATATAGACGGCGGAACTACACTCCGCCATTTTGAAATAATCAAGAGAGCCCTTCCCCAGGCTCAGTTTAAACTAGCCGACGACCTTCTCAAAGAGTGGCGTGCTATAAAACGCAGAGATGAGGTAGAGAAGATAAAGGCGGCGGCTGTAAAAATTAGGCGGGTTATAGAAAGCCTAGAGACGACACCCGGCGTTTCTGAACGTCAATTCGCCGCCAGAATTTACACAGCGCTGTATGAAGAAGGCCTCGCGCCGGGGCCCATATTGGTTCAATTTGGCTCTAACACCGCTATGCCACATCTAGAGCCCACAGACAAGAAATTACGGCGTGGAGACGCCGTGGTGTTAGATATTTCAGCATCCTACGGCGGATATTACGCCGATTTAACTAAGTCGTTTTTCTACGGAGAACCTCCAGACGAATATCTAAAGATATATGACATAGTAAAGAAAGCTCAACAAGCCGTTCTCAACGCCGTAAGATCTGGCGCGAGAGCTGCCGATGTAGATAAGGCGGCGCGGGAGGTCATAGAGGCTATGGGGTACGGCCCCTATTTTATACACCGCACGGGACACGGCCTTGGGCTTGAGATACATGAGGCGCCCGACATATCGCCTAATTCATCCGACGTGTTAAAGCCAGGGATGGTTTTTACAATAGAGCCCGGGGTATATATACCTGGCAAATACGGCGTTAGGCTAGAGATAGACGTATATCTCAGCGAGGGCGGGGCTGAGGTTTTATAACGGCGGCAACCCAGGGCCGACGGCGCCGCCGAACGACGTCCGCCTGGACGTCTCTCCCCCCGGAGCCCCAGGGAACGCGCCAGCTGCGGGTTAGGCGTGCTCCCTCCCGGACCTCCGCCGTTTCCCCGCATGCCCAGGTCCCCCCGGCCCTACGGCCGGGGTAGCCTGGGGACTGGCGCCCCCCTGGACCGGAGCTCATTGGTAAGCCCAGGCGGCACGCCGCCGGAGACGCCGCCCGGCCCCGGTTTCGGGCCCCCAAGCCTGGGTCCGCCTTCCGGCGGAGCACGGCCGGCACGCCGTGCAGCCCCCCGCCGTATTAAATATAAGCTTCAGTTTATAAAACTTGTGGCGGGCCCGCCGGGATTTGAACCCGGGACCTACGGCTCCGAAGGCCGCCGCTCTCACCTGACTGAGCTACGGGCCCTCCAAAATCTGGAGCCATATATTTAATTTTTAGGGCTGTAAGATAGATAAAGACTTGAGAGCTGAGATATATGGACATAAGCTTCCTAAGGAGGGAATTTGGCGACCGGTTTATAGAAGATAAAGTTGTCGCATCTCTATATATCCGCGACGCCTCGTTTATAGAGGTTTCTCAGTCTATCATAGGGGTTGTATTTCCAGAAGACGAAGAGGAGGTTGTAGAGCTAGTTCGTTGGGCAGTGAGAAATAAGACCCCATTATTTCCACAGGGATGCGCCACAAGTCTCTCTGGCAACGCCATTGCGACAACACCCGGGCTGGTGGTCAGCTTCGAAAGGATGGCCAAGGTGGAGATAGACCCCATAGACGGCGTGGCTGTGGCGGGGCCGGGGGTCAAGCTAGAGGAGCTTAATATAGAACTGGCTAGACACGGCCTCTTCTTCCCAGTAGACCCCGGCTCTGTCAAAAGCGCTACAGTAGGCGGGGCGATAGCTAACGGCGCAGGCGGTATGAGAGGCGCAAAATACGGCACTATGAAAGACTGGGTGTTAGGCCTAAGGGTGGTGACGGGGCGGGGAGATACACTTAAGTTGGGCTGCCGGACGTATAAATGTAGAAATGGATACGACTTAGTTAGACTATTTGTGGGGAGCGAGGGGACTCTGGGCTTAGTCACAGAGGCTACTCTCAAGCTAGCCCCCATCCCCGAGTCAGCTACGGCAGTACTGGCGTATTACAACGACGTAGAAACCCTAGTTGAAGACGTGGTAAAAGTCAGAGCCAACAGGGTGTGGCCCCTATTTGCCGAGTTTCTCGACGCGCCTACCTCTGCCCTAGTTGGGCTGGAAGAGAAAAACGCCCTTTTCCTCGGCGTTGATGTAAACACAGGCGCCGAGGAGAGACTACTTAAAAAACTGAGAGAGCTTATCAGAGGCGAGATAGCACAGGAAGCCGCGGGGTGGGAAGCCGCCATGAAACTCCTAGAGCCAAGACGTAAGCTTTTCTATGGCCAGATAACAGCCGCAAGAGGGGGCGTGTTGGTGATAGAAGACATAGCTGTCCCCATCTCGAAACTACCTGACGCAGTCCGGGGCCTTAAGGCCGTTGCCGCCAAACACGGCGTCCCCCTCCTTCTCGGCGGACATGTGGGAGACGGCAATTTACACCCAGCCACTTGGTATAGGAGAGAGGAGGGCCCGGCGAAGGTGGAGAAGTTTATAAAAGACATGGCAGAGCTTGTGGCTAAGCTAAATGGCACAATCTCTGCAGAACATGGCGTGGGGATCCTAAAGAAAGAGCTGGCGAGGGCTGAGCTAGGGGAGACAACGTTGAGCTATATGAGAGAGCTCAAAAAGCTCTTCGACCCGTACAATATCTTAAACCCAGGCAAGATCTTCTAGATTTTCTCCATCATCCTACGGAGGAGCTCGGCGATGTGAGGCGCCCTCTTTTCTAAGGTCTCTAGGGCCTCCCGAAGCGTCATCTCCGGCTTAACTCCAAGCGCCGAGAGAGTAAGAAGAAACTCGTCGAGAATATCACCAACTTTTACATTCCCCATCCAATCAGACGCCTTGAGAACCACATACCTCCTCTTTCCAATTTTCACAGTCTCGACAACCCCCTCCTTTTCTAGAGTGTATATGTACCACTGGACAGCTCCATAAGACACGCCAAGTGCCTTAGCCAACCTATAGACGGGGACAGGCCCCTCCCTCTTTAATATCTCAAGGATAATAGCCTTTGGATCCTTCACGCCCACATATACAGCGGGAGAGATATATTAAGGTTAAACTGTTAACAAAAAGCGCCCGTCCCCCTCTCGTATCTTCAATATTTGTATAGGCCAGCCGAGGGCGGATTTTACCACCACCGCCCTATCTGGGAAGTAGCGCCACACAGTGTTAAAGAGAGTCTGTAACTCAGGCGTTGGATCAACTCCTCTAAACGTGGCAAGTATCGCCGAGCGCGGAAGCGCGTTGTGTATAAAATCGAGGATATAGCCCACTCTTGTCCCCCTATCTTTCTCTTGGCCCCTCCCCGGGGGACTTAAGGGCCCGCCCCGGGTACACCGGGGCGAGAGGGCGGGTCATACGGGGGACGTGGCGCCAAGTCATTAACTTTCCCCATCTGCGCGCCCCCGTCTGCCGCCCCGGGGCCAAGTAGATGCCGTTCATGGGTGAGAAGTAGTTACGAGGTTAAAAGTGTGAGGGTCGCCGAAAAAACGGGTTGTTTTGTCTTCTCTATTAACTCCCGGTATCTCTTCTCTGCCCATATCATGGGCACGTTGTCGCGGTGCGCTCTGAAGCCGCAGGCGGGGCAACGCATTACGCGACCCCTCTCCTCTACCACCTTTGCATCGCGCTTTGGACAGACTGTTGAATACAGCCGCTCCTCTAGATACGGCACGCCGTACCACTGCGCCAACTCCATCAACCTCCTCCTTAACTGCCCAAGCCCGTCTAGGAAGTGTTTCTTATCGTCTCTCCAGTTGCCCTCCCTGAGCTCCCGGTACGTGTCGTCCTCTATTGTATCAACAACGATCGCGGCTTGGCGCTCTCTGGCCAGCTTTATGATCTCGCAGGCGGCGTTTATAACGACGTCGCGGATTACGCCATAGCGCTTCGTCTCAAGTTTCCACAGCTGTCTCTGGAGGTCTAACGCTCTGCGTGGATCCTTGTCTTCATCTACACGCGCGAGGATTCTACTCAACTGTCTTATGTGGGCGTGGATCTTCTCAAGCTTCCGTATCCGCTCTTCCCTAGGAAACTTCAATAGCTCCACAACTCTGCCGTCGACCACGAGACCAACCTTTACGTAGTGGTCTAGGCGGTTGACGTCGATAACGACAAGCGCCTTGGGCTCCACCGGCGTCACCTCTCTAGCGAACACCAAGGCGATATACAGGCCGCCGTAAGTAGGATCCTTGCCCCTCCTTACGTCGACACCGAGGAACGCCAACTTCAATTTAGCGCCCTCTTCTAGTCTCTCCCTTATCCAAGTGACGTTGCCCTTCTCCAACCTGATTGCGAAAGGCGGTATGCCGGTTTTCCGCACTCTGAGAACGCCGCTCTTTAGGTCGACAAAGACCGCCGTACTCACGTCTCTCTCGTTTTCGGCCCTCAGTTGGACGTCGAGGGGGATTGCCCGGTAGAACGCCACGTCGCGCCAGAGAAACTTGGAATATCTCACAAGAGCCCTCCCAAGCCCGTACCTGGGAAAGGTCTCTTCAATGATCTTGCACGCCAACTCCCGCCTGTCTGGCGTGAGGAGTCTGTCCAACTCCTCCGTAGTCAGCTTGGGCTCCTCCTGTCCCGTCAATTCCTTCAGTAGCCTTCTGACGTACTCCTCCGCCGCCAAGTGCATCCTCGTCGCTAGGTCTAGGACGTCTGGCCGCTCCTCGACGAGGCGCCAAGGGATTTCAACCCTCAGCGTTCTGTATGCGTACATGGCCTTGTATGTGGAGTGGCTGAAATCTCTGTTGGTTATAGAAGGCGCATGGGGGCAGGCCAAAAGTTTCACAAGACAGACCCACGCGTCGTCGTTGAGAGACGCGTGTCGGCCATGTTGTTGACCTTCGCAGCCACAAGAACAACCGTCGTCATAAGCAACGTGTTGATACCCGCCGGCGTCATACACATGCCGCCCCTCGCGTTGTTCATACCAGTGCCGATAATTGCAATGTTGGCGGCGCTCGCGGTAAAACCGTCGCAAACCCGTTTTTCAACCCACCCACACCTCTAACGCAATCTCCCGCCAACCTCTTTGACACTTTCTACTCCCTCGGCTCACCTGCCTGACAGCGACGACGTCAGGCAAGTGTGTGAAAGGAATTGAAAGGACGCTTCTGACTTTTTGTGCATGTGGCGGGGGAGGTATGAAGTTGTCGCATACATCGCCAACGCCGCCGGGCGGATACTAACCGTGGTTTCCCCGCCAAAACTCCCGGCCGCCTCCGCCCAGGCATAGCCCTGGCGAGGGCGGACACAACCTCCTCTGAAAAAGCCACTCTCCTGCCCGAAGGAGCCGCCACCGGCTCTGGCTTCATAAAACTCTGAGACCACCTCCTAATGATATAGACGCCCCTCCGCGATATTGTAAAATAGAACTCTACCCCCGGCCCGGGCCCCAGCCGCGTTTTGACCACTCTGATCTTCCTGTAGCGGGCCCCCTGTGAAAGACTTGGCTAACCTCGAGAAGAGTGTCGGCCACATAGGCGAAGTGAGACCCGCCAATTTGCTCCTCTCCAATAGCGATAGTCGGGACGTTGAAGACCCTGTATATAGAAGACGCAGCCTCTCTACTCTGGGGAAGCGCGTTTATACCATCTAAAACTACTACGTCAGGCGAGTACTTGAAGTACTGTTCCACCACGCTAGACAATAGGACGTCTACGTCAGACACAGCGAGAAAGTCAAGTACGACAAACTTAGAGAAGTCTAGCCCAAGCCCCTCTGCCTTACTCCTCACCTTATCCGCCGTCTCATAGAAGCCGACATAGAGCACCCTCTCCCCCATCTGAGCTGCTGCGTAAAGCGCCAGAGAGGTCTTCCCAGACCCCGGAGGGCCGTAGACAAGTGTAAAACCTTGGAAAAACTCCTTCATAAACTCTCTAGATATTGTACAAACCGGCGCCAGCCCTCAGGACTGCGGAGCGCCTCCCCGGCGATTTTTGTATCGATCTTCCGCCTCCGGGCAAACTCTACAAAGAGATTTATAATAAGTTCGGCGTTGTGAGGACCCAAGTCTTGCGCCACGTAGAAATAGAGGAGGTACGGCCTCTCAAACAAGTCAGACACGGTGGCCCCCCGCTTCCTCATCTTATACTCAATTAAAGCCCTCAGAGACATCCCCAGAGAGAGGTAGAACTCCCGAAACAGCTCTACTGCGTCCACAGAATAGAAAACAGCTCCATTTAAATAGATTACTATATACACGCCGAACTCCACTAAGCGTCAAACATAATTATAAGCCCGTATATAAAAAGATATGTGATGAAGCTAGGCGCTGCCGAAAGATGGCGACAGCTCGAGAGGGCTGAACACCACAACCAAGCGGTACACCCCCCGACCCACACCGAAGAATATATAAACTAGGAAGAAGACAAAAGGCGTGATTGAAATCGCTGAAGTTGCCAAACGAGGAATGACCCTCATATACGGCCCCCCTGGCTCTGGAAAGACCTCACTGGCCATGCGCATAGCCAGCCGCATAGCCGACAAGGTACTCTGGGTCTCTACCACAGAGGGGCCAGACCTACTGAGAGAAGCCGCCAGAAGAGTAGGCGTAGACCCCTCCAAGTTCGACTTCTACGACTTCCCACGCGCCTTTAGACAAGACATAGCCAGATACATACTCGACCACATAGCCAACTACGGCGCCGCCGTAGTAGACTCAGTCACAGGAATGGCCACGCGGCAGAATATAGACGTAGTGACACACTCCATCCTCTACCAAATAGCCAAAGAAAAGCCAATAATCGTCATAGCAGACGAAGACACCCCCCACGTCAGCTACATAGCAGACCACGTAATACACGTCTGGTACCGAAAAAACAGCATAGGCCACTATATACGGTACGTACAACTCGAAAAATCTAGAACTCATCCCCCAGGCCCAAGATACATATTCGACATCATAGAAGGAAAAGGACTCCTATATTTCTACCCACATGGTACCAGAGGCCCCACACAGCTAGTAGAAGAGGAAAAACTCGGAGTAACGGCACCGCTGAAGAGTGTAGTGTGTATACACGGAGAAAGAGTAGGAAAGGTAAACGCACTACTAGAAAAGATAAAGGACAGCGCGTTATTTATACAAATCGGCCACTGGACCTCTTTCCACGGCATCGAGCTAAGGGATGAGCAGATATATGTAGTGAGGACATTCCACGACCTTTTCAAACTATATGTCAACTTTATGTCTGGCGAGATCAAGGCTGAGTTTGTCGTAGTTGGCGGGCTTTTAAACCTGCCGGAAGAAGACAGAGGAGAGTATGTGTTTATCCTTTACTCACTTCTGGAGTTTGTAAAGTTTTTAATATTTGCAGCTGTGGGTCCGCGTGAGGAAACTGTGCGGCTGGAAAAATACTGCGAGGAAATTGTCCTGGCCTAGAATATGGCGCCTTTTACGTTTCCGCCATCTGTTGGCAGTATGCCTGTGAGTGTTAGCACTACAAATAACGTGAATATGCCTGCTTTGACCATTATTCTTGTGGTTTCGTATGTTTTTATCACCTTCATGTACATGGGAGGGTTCCCTCGGCGTGGGCGGGATTGGGCACATCTGTAATACTTTTTGAAAAAAGGAGCATAAAATAAAATAGGTATATAATCCCTGCCGTGGCTGTGGGTGTTTTTGATAATCATACACATGCTAATGAATTTACCGGGTTTGGGGCTGTGGAGGTGGCTAGGAGGTTTAAGGCGGCTGGCGGGGTGGGGCTGGTGTTTGTCTCTCTGCTTACCTGGTCTATTGGGGGTGTGCCGGGGGATAGGGGTTGGGTCGTCAGGCTGTATGACCACACGGTTAGGAATGCAGAGGTGGCGAGGGGGGTCGGCCTTGTTTCAGGGGCTGTCGTGGGGGTCCACCCGGCTGAGTGTGTAAGGCTTTTGGAGGCCGGCTGGGGGGTTGGGGAGGTGGAGGAGTTTATGCGTTGGGCTGTAGATCTGGCGGCGAGGTATGTAGAGGAGGGGCGGGCGGTGGGCATGGGGGAGTTTGGGAGGCCTCACTGGCCTGTGGGGGAGGAGGTTGTAGAGCTGTGTAATAGGGTGCTTCTCTACGTGTTTGAGCGGGCGCGGGACGTCGGCGCCGTTGTCCACCTCCACTTAGAGCGGCGTGGCCGCGAGACTGTGGACTCTATCGCCGCTCTGGTGGCTAAGGCGGGCGTCGACCCGGCGAGAGTTGTAATGCACCACATCGAGGGGGCGTTGGCGGGGTACGCATACGCGAGGGGTCTCTCTCCCTCTGTCCCCCTGGGGCGGAGGGGCGAGTTTGAAGACGCGCTGAGGGCGGGGCCTGTCTTTGTAGTAGAGAGCGACTACCTAGACGACAAGTCGCGCCCCGGCGCCGTCATTCCGCCATGGACTCTAGCCTCTAAGCTTAGGCAGTATGTAGCAAAGGGGGTTCTCACAGAGGATGATATGTACAAGATATGTGTAGAAAACGTGAGACGTATATACAAAGACAGGCTAGACATATAAACTCCTTTTCGCGACTCCAGTGGGTTTCCAGGACTGGTCGTTTATAGGAGATAGAGAGCTCTAAGGGGGGACGCCGCTACGGAGGATTTTTTAAACTGGATGTACGTCGTATACATGGCGGCGGTGATCCACGTGTTGGGGGCTCACGCATATACTTTGGCGAGGTATGGGGTAGATCCCTATGAAGATGTGGAGACTGCGGTGAAGAAGCTGGAGGCAAAGGCGCCGCACCTTGCCAGGTTTTTGAAAGAGGTTGCTACCTTCTGAGGGCGGTTAGCACTTTTTTCACTGCTGTCGCTGTGTCTACCGCGTCTTGTTCTGTTAAATTGGGCATTACTAATAGCGAGACGACGCGCTCCGCGGCCCACTCGGCGTTTGGGAGGGGCTTGTACTCCACCCTGCGCCTCTGGTATGGACAAGTCCACGGGCAGCCGAGGCCGTGGCCTTCTCTGCGTTGGAAGAGGGGCGTCTTGTAGAGGGGGGTTGGGTAGGTGACGAAGGCGTTTCCCACGCCTTCTGCCCTCAGCGCCTCTACTACATAGTCGCGGGGTTTGTTTAGCTTCTCCACGGCGAGTAGTATCTGGACGAGGTGCCAGGCGTGTCTGACGTAGGGCCTTGGCTTTGGGATGGTGAGGAGGTCGCCCTCTAGGGGGGCCAGCTCCTCCAACAGCGTCTTTACATAGGCCTCGCGTCTCTTCTGCATCTCTGGCAGCTGTTTGAGCTGGTGGTAGGCGAGTACGCCCTGTATCTCGGTCATCCTGTAGTTATAGCCGAGGAGCTCGTAGCTATACTTCCCCACCTCGCCGTGTGCTCTAATTAGCCTTGCCCTCTCCGCGTAGGCGGCGACGTCTGTGGCGACGGCGCCTCCCTCGCCGGAGGTGATGTGCTTTGTGGCGTATAGGCTGAAGGTGGACATGTGGCCTATCGAGCCGACTCTCTTCCCCCGGTACTCTGCGCCGAGGGCTTGTGCCGTATCTTCTATAATCTTCACGCCGTATCTCTCTGCCAGCTTCATGAACTGGTCCATCTCGGCTGGCATGCCGGCTAGGTGCACCACCACCACGGCTTTTGTCCTCTCTGTTATTTTCTCTTCGACAGAGGCTGGGTCTAGGTTGAGAGTTTCTCTGTCTATGTCTGCAAAGACCGGCACGGCGTTGGAGTGGAGTATGGCGGTGGCGGTGGCTGCGAAGGTGAAGGGGGTTGTCACCACCTCGTCGCCTGGCCCCACGCCTATGGCCTTAAGCGCCGTGTGGAGGGCTGTAGTGCCGTTGGAGACTGCCACGGCGTATCTCACGCCGAGGTAGGCGGCGAGCTCTGTCTCAAAGGCTTTTACCCACTTGCCGTGTTGTGCAGTTAGAATTCCAGATTTGAGAACTTCTGCTATGTCGTGGAGGACGTCCTCACTGTACACGACAGGCCTAGCCACGATAGGCTTTTCCCGCACTGGTTTACCTCCTTCTATTGCTAACATGTCAGCTTAAAGAAGAGACTGTATATATCTTATAAAGGGAGTTGTTCGACATGGTGTGAAATGGCTCTATCTTACATACATTATATATTGGTCTTCTGTGGCTATTACAGCGGCTCTAGCGGCGTTGGGCTATCCGCTTGTAGATCCGCAAGCCGTGGCTAGGGCTTTTAACGAGACGGCGTCTCTACCTTACGAACAACGTTTTCTCCAGTCTGCAGTCGACGTGGCGTTTGTATCTCTCTTCTCCTACCCGGCTTTGTTTTATGCCGCCACGGTATATGGCATAGCCACGGCTACTTTGGCAGGCGCATTCGGCGCCGGACACGCGTTTCTCTACGCTGCGGTTGTACAAATAGTCCTCCTCTTCCTGACGGAAGTTGCGAAATGGCACCCGCTTGTCCAACGCCTCTCTAGAGGTAGGGTAGAGTGGAGGAGGTACCTCCTCTGGGTGGCAGCAGCTTTCTCTCTAGTGGGAGTTCTCTCCCTCTAGCTATTCTGGACGGCGCTTTGTTGCGCCAAATATTGTTCTACTATGTCGTAGCCATATATTGCTTTGAAAAGCTCTCTGCCTTGTGGCGTCATTTGTGTGGGGTCCCACGGCTTTTCAAAGTCTAGCTCTACCTCTACGTCCTTAGCCTCTGGCATGACTGTCTGTAGGGCGTAGCCAACTTCTTGTGCCACACTTCCAGCCACTGGACACCCCACTGCAGTGAGAGTCATAGTGACTTTCAATATGCCGTCTTCTAAAACCACTTTTCTAATTAGGCCGAGGTCGTAGACGTTGATGGGTATCTCTGGGTCGTAGACCTCTCGTAGAACCTCAATTATCTTCTTGACTTTTTCAGGAGGTAAATTTGTTTCAAAGATAGGTCTCTCGTCCATATCTCTAATCCCGAATATTAGATAAAAAGTTATATGGCCGTAGCCAATTGCGGCTGTGGATGTAATAGATGTCAGAGGACAACAGTGTCCAGACCCGTTGAAGAAAGTTGCGTCTATACTCGCGGGGGCGTCTGCGGGCGCCCAATTTAAAATTGTGACAGATGACTATGTGTGTTATGTAATGCTTAGGCGATTGATGGCTATAAACGATGTGAAAATTCTACAGGCCGAAGAGACGGGACCCTACGTGCTTGTGGTAGAGAAGTAGTTATAAACATCGGCTTATTTTAAGATATGTACGAGGGCAAGTTCTACAGAGTTCTCCACCCACGTCCAACTCTTGTAATAGTTTCTAAATGTCCCAACGGCAGACTTAACCTCATGCCTGCGTCGTGGAATACCCCAGTCTCTGAAGAGCCGCCTACTGTAGCCGTCGCCGTAGAAAAAAGCTCGTATACCTACGAATGTCTTAAACACCATAGATATGCTACGCTTAACGTCCTCCCGATTGAAGCTGCAGACTTAATATACAAGCTGGGGAGCGTCAGCGGACGCAACGTCGACAAGGCTACTGAATTTGGCGTAAAGTTTGAAAACTCTGAAAAGATAGACGTGCCTCGCGTCGCAGGGGCTATCGCTGGATATGAGACTGAGGTGTATAAAGAGGTTGAGGTGGGGGAGGTCGCCCTGTATATATTCCACGTCTTATACACTTGGGTTGCGCCTGGCGTAGCTGACCAATGGGGTTTTGACTTCAGAAGGGTAAACATCCCGCTACACGGCGCGGGCCGTGCCTTCTATAGAGTAGATCCACGGCCTGTCTTTGCCAAGAGGTAGTCTGATAGATTTTACATTTGGCGGAGGGCGTTGCCGCCCCACTAATACAAACACGACGTCTTTAAAGACTTTCTTTGCTCTGTTTAAAACAAGCGGGTTTATCCTATCGTCTTCTCCATCTGTCACAACAACCAGCATGTAGTTTTTTAGTCTGCGTCTTTCTACGTCGTCAATTGCGACTTCTACTGCTTTAGATATGTCTGTGCCTCCTCCAGCGGATACTCTAAGCAAGATCTCGGCCATCTTAGCCACGTCTTCTACAGGGTCGTATACCTCTGCGTCGAAAAACCTAAGCACGACCCTCCTATACCTCCTTAATACAGCTAGGGCGTAGGCAGTTGCAACAGCTATTTTTTCAACGCCGTCTATCAAGCTGTACATAGACCCAGACTTATCTACCAGTAGGTAGACGCCTCTATCGCCTTGCGCCCTCGGCATCCTTATGGAAAGTTCGGCAGCCGTAGCTTTGTGAAGAAAGAGGAGTGGGGCGCCGAGAAAGAGAGCTTTTGTATATATAGTAGCCCGCCGCGCCTTCTCAATAGAGCTATAGATTCGCCCGTGTATAACCCCTGCCGTGGAGACTATCGCGTCCCCAACGCCAAGGGGGTCTCCGATGAGTTTTTCCAATGCCACCGCCTTCTCTAAGATTTTTGCCATTTTTGCCCTCCGCGGGTCTACGGCTAGAGAAAGTGTAAGAGAGGCGGGGTCCCCCCTCCTCCCTCTGCCTAAGACCTCCCCTAGTTTTTTAAGAACTCTATATAGCTCTTCCACGTCTGAGGGGTCTCCAAAATGGCGTCTCAACTGTCTCCACGCCTCAGTCCACGCATCTCTACGTCCTAAGCCAAACCACGCCCTTCCATATTGTTCAAGGGTCTGTAAATACTTTTCAAAGGCCTTTAGAAGCCTAACGGCCGCCTCTAGAGAAGCCCTGTGGTTTAGTCGACAAAGTGGCGCAACTGCGCTGTAGTATTGCGAGTTTATATATATAGTTACAAATTTCCTCCACACGGCGCTGAAGGCTCTGCCGCCAAATATCGGCGTGCGGTAGTGGATATAATATGCGTCAACTGCCTCTTCTTCGCCGACGGATTTAACGCCGGCGATTTGCAAAACTTTCTTAGCTCTACTTCTAACTACGTAGTCGTTGTAGTCAACATTAAGTAGAAGACCCACATTATTCAAACGCCTTAAAGATTTATACCACGGCGAGAAAGTATGTATAAGTGTAGAGTCCGTCTAGTCCTCTGTATAAAGCTAGTTGTTACTAAGGGGAGTGAGATAGAACAGTTTTAATCTGCAGTAAACTTATTAAGGTTTTCAAATGTAGAAACAGAGGCGGGGGTGCCCGAGCCAGGTCAAAGGGGCAGGGTTCAGGTCCCTGTGGCGTAGGCCTGCGTGGGTTCAAATCCCACCCCCCGCATTGTTTTGGCGAAAGCTTTTTAACTCCGCCAGTATTATAAACCAGCGGCGGTAGCTCAGCCTGGTTAGAGCGCTCTGGGGCAGAGCCCCGCGTAAGGCTCATAACCGGGAAGTCCCGGGTTCAAATCCCGGCCGCCGCATGTCTTTATGATGAAGGCGTCGGGACACTATAGACTGATGATAGCCACCTGGAGGGCTGAGTACGGCCTTTTAAATAGCGCTGTCTATTAGAGAGATTTTGCAAAATGTTAAACGTTAATGAGGATAAACCCCACCCTCTGGGGCAGGGCTTTCTTCTAGGCTATATTTTTCATGGCAGAGTGGTGAAGAAAGAGATGTGCTTAATACGGTTGGGCGGGTCGCTTGAGGACGGCTCTGGCGGGGGGGCGTCTGCCGCCCGCTAACCTCGGCAACAGCCGTGTTGTAAGGCTCTACCCTGCGCTGGGGGAGAGCCGCCCGGCCCCTGGCACGTCATAGATGCCAATAAAGACACGGGCGAGAAGAAAGCCCCTAGGCGTAACAGCCTAGGGACAGGCGGAGGAGGTCGGTCATAGTGTATGTTATCAACTACATAGTTTGTTGTTTTGTCGATGTTATACACTCTGCGTCAAGTAGTGGGGTAAGTGGACTCTCGGCAACTCCTTCCCTAACTGCCCACGTGGCTGTGTGGAGAGCGGCTTTTGAAATTGGTCCTAGGGGGAGGGGGACTTCTACTATCTGCGGCGTATGTATAACGTCTGCCTCTGGGCACGAGCCGCCGTATTGAGAGGCTATAAGTGTTAGATCGGGGGCGTATTCTCTAGCCCGTTTTATTAACGCCCTGGCCAGCGGCTGATCTACACAGGGTATAACTAACGCATCTGTAGAGATGGTATGTGCCAATATCCTATCGGCTAGGTTGTTATAATAGGCCTCCTCTAGTATTCTGTCTATATCTACGCCGTTTATGTCATATACACAACGGCCTCCACACGCCAGTTCAATTATCTTAGCTGCTCTGGCGTCTTTGATGGCGAATTTCTCTATTCCGCTGTCTATAAGCCTTTTTGCTACATACATGGCTACGTATTGAATATAGTGTAGAGCTGGTGTTGTATAAAGTGGTACAACGGGTATTTTCCTCCCTCTGTAATAAACAGCTATGTTGTCTTGAGATATTTCAAGAGCTAACATTTAATAATGAGTTTATAGAGATATATATGGACTTCGGCTTATCTAGCGAGGATAAGCTTTTTGTAGAATCTGTTAAATCATTCGCTGAGAAAGTTATTGCGCCCAGATGGGTTGAAATAGACGAGAGGAAGTGGCCTATTGAGGAAGTGGCGGCGAAATTAGGCGAGGCCGGCCTCTTGGGTATGACTCTAAGTTCTAAATACGGCGGGCAAGAGGCGACGTTTCTACAAGCAGCGCTCGCAGTGGAGGAGTTAGCGTATGCAGACCCATCGCTCGCCACTCCGGTGTACGTGTTGTTAGAGACCGCTTGGCCTTACATAGTCCAGCGCCACGGGCGGGATGAGGCGAAGGAGGAGGTTCTGCCGGAGGTTGTGGCTGGCCGCGCCTTCGTGGGCATAGGCTCTACAGAGCCGCAGGGGGGCAGCGACGTGGCGTCATTTCAAACGAAAGCAGTTAAAGAGGGCGGCTTGTGGAAGCTATATGGCGAGAAAAACATGGTGACTGGCGTATCTACAATCTTAAATTTGCCATATGGCGGCGGCGTAGTCGCAATTACAAGGACAGGCAGACTTGAGGATAGACACAAAGGGATAACAGTCTTTCTAGCGCTTCTGAAGAGGAGGGGCAGAGTGACGCCGGGCTTTACCCATAGAGATTGGGATGAGATAGGCCGCCATGGTCTCTCTACGGGCTATCTAACGCTAGACGGCCTTCCTGTAGAGGACGTTTTTATGCTTGGCGAATTAAACGGCGGGTTTAAAATCGCAATGGAGGGCTTTAACCTAGCCCGCACAATTATAGGAGCGGCGTCTATAGGCGCCACTAGGTGGTTGTTAGACAGAGGGCTTGAGTGGATTAAACAGAGGGTGGTCTTTGGAAAGCCGATTGCAAGTTACCAATCGATAAGTTTCAAATTTGCCGAACTTTATGCAAGACTTGAAGCCGCGAGACTTGCAGTCTATAGAGCGGCTTGGGTTGCAGATAGGTTTTACAGCGGCGATACTGCGTTTACAATACACGACGTCGCCACTGCCGGAGCTACAGCCAAATATCTATCTGTCAGTCTCGCAGTAGAGGCGGCGTTGGAAGTTATGAAGTGGTTTGGTGGCGCCTCTTACTTTAAGGAGACTAATATAGCTAGGGCGTTGTTGGGAATTTTGTCTTATTACGTCGGAGCAGAAGGCGCTGAGAATATACTTAAGTTGATAATTGCGAGAAATATCATTGGCAGAGAATTTGTTTAATTTTCCACAATAAAATATTTACGTGAGGAGGATCGAGGGTCTTAGAATTCAGCTAGACGCAGTGAATTATCTTAAGTCAGTAAAAAAGCTGTTGGGCGTCACCTATAGAGACCTCTCGCCTCTGTTAGATCTTCCTGAGAGTGTGTTGTCAAGATATGTGACAGGCGATATGTTACCCTCTGTTGAGACGGCGCAGGAGATGTTGGCGAAACTTATGTCGATGTATCCTATAGAGACTGTGGTTAAGGCTAAGCTTAAGCTTTATGACACATATGTCGACATGTCTTTTGTCAACCTTCCCGAATTTTGGCATCTTTACGAGATATACATAGCGCGTAAATTCGAGGGACTTGAGGTTGATGTTGTCTTAACAGCTGCAGTAGATGGAATACCGCTTGCCGTCGCCGCAGCCTCTAGATTTGAGGCTATGTTGGTAGTCGCCAAGCAATACAGAGAGCCAGGGGTAGAAAACTACGAATATACATATCTCAGAGAGGGGAGACCCGTTACACTATATATCCCCGCTACGTATATAAAAAGGGGAGGCAGAGTTTTTATAGTCGACGACATTGCCAGGACTGGAAAAACTCTGAGGGCATTAATCGGATTATGCAACAAGGCAGGCGCCCAAGTGCTAGGCGCGTCTATACTCGTGGCGCGTCAAGGCTTAAACATTGAGGCGAATTTTCCAATAGACATAGTCTATACATACTAAAGGGCGGAAATATTAAAAATAAAATATACGAAGTGTTCAGAGCTTTTGAAAAAGCCGTCGATTCTGAGACCGCCGCTATACGAGACGTGGCGGTGGAGCTAGTAAAAACAAGGTGGGGCTTGTGGTACTTACAGCTAGAGCCTAAAAACTTGTCGCTGTTGTGTCCGAGAGAGATATAATAAGGGCAGTGGCACAGGAGTTAGACCTGGATAAACCTGCCATAGAATTAGGCAATAGGCCTATCACTATACTTGATTCAGACCCTATTTTAGCGGCTACGGAGACTATGCGCCGGCATAACATTCGTCATGTGGTAGTTGTAAATAAAGAGGGCGAGTTGGTAGGCGTGCTTTCGGTAAGAGATCTCTGCTACGAGAGGACTATACTTCAAGAGCTGGCTAGAGAGGAATATATTTTATGGGGGTGAAAAAATACCATGGCTACTCTGGTGAAACCAGAAAGGCCTTGCCGCGCTGTCGCCGTCGTATCCGGGGGGCCTGACAGCACGTGTTACGCCGTCCTCTGGCTTAAGAGGGGTTGCGATATACATGCGTTGTCTTTTCTCTACGGCCAGAAGGCGTCTGTAGAGGTAGAAAAGGCGCAACTCGTCCTTAGGAAGATAGATGAATTAGCCGCCGCCAGAGGCTGGGGGAGAGTTGTAGAACATAGAGTAGTCAATCTCTCTGCCTTGGGCGAGCTATGGCGTGGAACACAACTGACAGATTCCTCTCTTTCTGTAGAGAGGGAATATACGCCGACGGTTGTCGTCCCAATTAGAAATGTCGTAATGGCGGCGGTTGCCACCGCATACGCCTATACAATTAGGAATTTTACCGGGGCGAAGACTTACGTTATTTACGGGGCGCATTACGACGACATAAAACCGCGTGAAGACACTTGGGAACCTCGATATCCGGACTGCTCCCCCGAATGTATAGAGGCTCTCCAGACGGCCTTTCGTATATGCCACTTCCGCGCTGAGAGAGACGTAGAGATCTGGACTCCCTCTAGAGAGGGGCTTAAAAAGTCGCAACTCCTTAAGATATGTCATCAAGAGGTGGGCGATTTGATATACGAAACCTGGTCTTGTTATAAATCTGGCGAAGCCCACTGCGGAGAGTGTGAAAGCTGTAGAAATAGACATGCGGCATTTATAGAAGCCGGACTGCCCGACTGTACCACATATTTAGCCCCGCCCGGCCCAGGCTTTGAAAGAAGAGGTCGCTTCTATATACATATAAGTTGTGTCAGACGAGGACAGACCTAATTTTTGCTGAGACTTCAGATAATCAAGCCCTCTTCATAAATCCGTCGTTCCCATGTTCATCACATAGCCTTCTGTATAAATGTGGCCTTCTAAGATATATAGTTGGCACAGTTTTTCTAGCTTCTTCTACAAGACGTAGATCTATTAAGACCTCGCGATATCTCTCCCCAGCGCCAAGCTCTGCCTCTACAACGCCGAAGGGGTTTACCACAACCGACCTCCCTGTGAAGCGCGGTCCCCAGAGAGCTGAGACTGCGATGTACATACCATTTTCTATAGCTCTAGCCCTTGCCAAGATGTGTAAAATCTCCTCTTTTAGAGGACCTGCATACCACGCGGCGGGGACGGCCACGAGGTCGGCTCCTGCCAAAGCTAATTCTCTAAACACCTCTGGAAACCTTAGCTCAAAACATACTGCAAAGGCGACTCTGGCCCCCCTCACTGTATAGACTTGCGAAAGTTCGGCGCCTGGCTCTACAAACTCAGACTCTTTATAGCCGTAGGCGTCGAAGAGATGCGTCTTCCGATACAACCCCACTACCCTCCCCCCTGGATCTACTAAAACTGTAGTGTTATACACCTTCGGCCTAGGCCCCCGCTCTAGGAACCCCCCGACCACATAGGCGCCGAGCTCTCTTGCCAAACGTCCAATTAAGCTGGTGAAATCTTCGATAGCTACTGCCTTATTCCAAATCTCCTCCGGGGGGAGCCCGGTGGGGTCGAACATAGAGTACTCTGGTAGAAGCAGTAGATCTGGCTCAGACCTTCCCACGAGACTTCTTAATTTATCTAAGTTACCAGGGGAAATCTGAGCTATGCCCAACCTAAACATTATAAAGGAGGATCTACGGGTTTAAACATGTTAAACTTAATCCTCTCCATAACACTGATAACTCCATCTGGCGCATTTTCTCCAGGCCCCCTCACTGCTTCTGCAGTGGCATTGGGGGCAACTCGCGGATGGAGAGCAGGTCTCTATGTCGCCGCCGGCCACATGGCCTTTGAGCTTCCCTACGTTACAGCCCTCGTCTATGCCTTCAGCAAGATCAACGTCGAGACCTATAAGCTCCCCTTGACCGTAGCCGCCCTCGCCTTCATACTATATTTCACGTACCTCCTCCTAAGAGACGCCTGGAGGATAGCCAGAGGTAGGCCGCCAGCCATCCCCACGTCTAAATTTACAAACCCTCTGGTGGCAGGCATAGCGTTAACGGCTCTAAACCCCTACTTTCTCCTCTGGTGGATAACGGTGGCCGGCCCCATAGTGGCGGAGCTCGCCGCCCAACCCCCCTATGTCTTTGCCGCGGTATATGCCGCACACGTCTGGATGGACTACCTCTGGCTAGTACTCATGGCGTCTCTTGGAAATGCCGCGTCGCGTCTCCTCTCGGCGAAGGGCTACGCCGCCTTTCTCGCTGCTCTAGCCATCATGTTGTTATACTTCGGCGTTGAGCTACTGCGTAAGCTCTTTTAAAATTGTAAACATAGCCCTGGCGTTTTCTAACATGGCGTGGTTGTTGTTGAAAAAGACATAGGCCCTCTCCGGCTTAAGTTCTATAATTTTCTGTGCAACCTCTCTAAGCTCCTCTTCGTCATAGTAATGTGAATACCAAAGCGTTCGTCCGTGCATCCGTAGATACACGGTTCCCCCAGCTTCTACGATCCAAACCCAATCTGGCGAATCTATAGAAACGGGGGTAAAGCCCACATCCTCAGCCCATTCCACAATGTCTTTACTAAACCAGCTGGGGTGTCTAAATTCAAACGCCGCCCTCCTCCCGAGCAAGCCGGCAATTTTCTCCACTCGTGACATATTGACGCTAGATTTGACAAAGATAGGCGGCATTTGGAAAAGATAGAAATCTACATATGGGTCAAGCGGCTTGAACACTTCGAAAAACCTTTTCAACAGCTCTAGTGCTCTATCAGAAAGTCTGCCGAAGTGGGTAACCCCTCTATACACCTTCACAGCCCACCTAAGCCCACCGCCGACTTTTGCCCACTTCGCCGTTTGTCTCTTAGTGGGAAATCTGTAGAAACTGGCGTTGAGCTCAACGGCGTTAAGCCCGCTCTGTTCCACATACCATTCAAGCGACTTGCCTAAATTCCAAGAATAGAGCCACCCAGACGTCCCAACAAACACCTCCATAGACAACACTAGACCTACACAAAAACTTGTTTACCGCTATTGCAACCGCCCATTTTTTCGGCAACTAGACTCATACTGCCGCAGTAGCGTTCTGAAAAGCAGCATGTATGCCAAGCCTCTTCTCCCGACCCCTGAGACCTTGATAGAGGCCGGCCTCTTATATGTTTATAACTAAAAGTCTCGCCCCTCAAGGCGGGGAGACAAGTTATGCAGTATATAGTGACCGCCCATAGATTTATAAAACAAATGTATAAAGTTGCGGCTAAAACATCAGCCGCCGTCTTAACGGCTGTTGCTCATGAAAAATATCTAGATTCGCTAAGGGAGTTCTAAAAACTCCTAGGGCGCTTTGCCAATCTAAAGCTATTGTTGTTGGCGAAAAACTTTTTAAAGTGAGCCGTAGTTAGAGCCGCCCCGGCTAGACGGGGGCCGTAGCCAGCCGGCTACCCCAACCGGTAGTATAGCCCGGACTAGTATATGGCCATGTGCCAGCTAAAGCGGGCCTGTCGAGCCCGTGACCCGGGTTCAAATCCCGGCCGGGGCGCCATTGTCTCAACTCTTTAACCTACGTGCCCAATTTTTCTATTTATAACTTTCAGAAGTATTTTCGGGATAGAAACATTTATAAATTCAAATAGAATTTGTATCTATGCCAGAAGTAAAAGGCCCGTACCTGGGGATGAAAATTCCGGAAGATCTATGCTTCAGTACAGACGCCGGGAGGAGGTGCTTCCGTGACTACAGGGGCAAGTGGCTACTCTTGTTTAGCCACCCCGGCGACTTTACGCCAGTCTGCACGACAGAGTTTATCGCCTTTGCAAAGAAATATGAGGAGTTTAAGAAGAGGGGGGTCGAGCTACTTGGCCTTAGTGTAGATACCGATATAAGCCACATAGAGTGGAAGAGGCAGATAAAACAGCTGTGGGGTGTCGAGATTCCATTTCCAATAATCTCCGACGTGCCAGATTTCCAAGTAGCAAATTTGTTTAACGCAATTCCACCAGGCACAACAGCCACCGTAAGAATGGTGGCGTTAATAGACCCAGAGCTAAAGCTAGTTTGGTTCGCCCTATATCCGTTGACAAATGGCAGAAATATCGACGAGATTCTGCGCATTATTGACGCGATACAGTTCACGTACAAATACGGCTATGCCACTCCAGCCGACTGGAGGCCAGGCGACCCAGTAATAGTCCCACCGCCACATACTTACGAAGAAGCCGAGAAGAGACTAAAGGAGGCCGGAATCGAGTGCAAGACCTGGTGGTTCTGTACAAAGAAACTGTAAATTTTTTTCTCTTCACCTTCTCTTTCTTGTGGTTGTTGCCGGAGTCGACCTTTCGGTGCGTAGACCTTCTGCCGTTGCTGTATTTGAGGAATGTGACCTCCTCTACCTAGGGCTTGGGCTAGGCGACGGAGATGTCGTCAAGCTCGTCGGCTTGTTTAAGCCTGCTGTTGTGGCTATAGACGCCCCCCTCTCTATGCCGCCGGGGGGGCGCGGCTTGAGAGATGTGGAGAGGGAGTTGAGGAGACTCGGCTTTAGGCTTCTGCCGCCCATGATGGGGGGTATGGCTAAACTTACCGAGAGGGGGGTTAGGCTTGCGGGCGCGTTAGAGGGCGTGGTGATAGAGGTGCACCCAACGACGAGCTTAAAGGCGATGGGGCTGTCTAGGAGGGCTGTAGAGAGGTGGCTGGGCCTGCGCCAGAGGGATCTCGTCGATGCGGCGGCTGCGGCACTGACGGCTGTGGCGTATACAAGGGGGGCCTACAGGAGGTTCGGCCCCTTTGTCCTCCCCACGGCCAGGGTCTGTCTCTAGCGGCGGAAGCGGCGCGCGGTAAGGGCCTCTACCCCGGGCTTCCCGAGGGCTAGGTCTGCGGCCAGCTTTCCCAGGGCTGGGCCGTATGTCCAGCCGAGTCTACAAGCCCCTGTTACAATCACGACCTCGCCTACCTTGTCCACTATGGGGAACCCGTCTGGGGTACAAGGCCTGTAGCCCACTGACATGTCTAACACCTCGAAGTTGCCCAAGACCTCCCGGGCTCTTTGCAACACCCTGGCAGAGGGACTGTGATCTTCCGTGCCATCTAGGTCGAACCTACCCGTTACCTTTGTCCACTTGGGGAGGGGCACCACCGCGACCCCCTTGGTCATTTCTATAAACATGCTTTGGGCTTTGGCTGTGGTTCTGAAGCCGTACCCCTTAAACGGGGCGACTGGGATTCCGAATTTCCTCGCCCAGTAGCCGGCAGCCACCACGACTGCGTCTGCCTTCACCACGTCGCCGCCCTCTAGCCAGACCTCCCGGCCGGCCACCTCCTGCGCCCTCCTCCTCACCATCTGGACCCCCTGTAGCTCTCTAAGCATTCTAGCCACGAAGTCTTCTGTAGATAACTTCGCGGCGTCTAAATACACCAGCGCCTCTCTGCCACAACATCTGCCCGTCTCCACCTTCGGCGATAGGGGATCGCGTTTGGCCTCTTCCAGCGCCGCCGCCACGTCTATCCCCACCTCATAGAGAGGCTCTTCTGAGTAAGCGAAGTCATTCTCTGCCTCAGCCAGCGCCCTGTACTGACGCCAGGAGTATTCGCCGAGAGTTTTTATAGCTTCCCACATGTCTTGTGTAGGCTCCCTACCCCACGCCCTGAGGTATGCCGAAATCCAACGCCAGTCCCAAGTCTTTATCCTCGCGTCGCCACGGAGAGCCATAGAGAGGTACCTCTTGGGGTAGGACCTCACGTTTATCCGGTTTATCACAAAGCGTGTGAACTCCAGAATGCCCGCCGCCGCCTTAGACCAGCCGCCTGGCTCTCCCTGCTCGATTATCACCACGTCTGCGCCTTGTTGTCTCAGATGGTATGCTGTAAAAAGGCCGATAATTCCACCTCCAACGATGGCAACCTTCATGGCAAATGTTTTATACAGGATATTTATCAATTACCATGAAGTCTGTGGCTGTCTCAATAGCGGCGTTGCTCATAGGTCTCGTCTTGGGCTACCTCGTTGGCTTCTCCACGGCGCCGAAGGCTTCCATAGCGGCTACAACCACTACGCCGAGCGCTACTGCGACAACTGCCACGCCCTCCTCTCCCCAAGCGGCTTGTCCAGTTTCTGTCGACGTTATTAAGAAGAGGGGGAAGTTAATAGTTGGCACAGACGCCACGTGGCCTCCCTGGGAATGGGTTATGGGCGACAAGATAGTGGGCTGGGATATAGACATCGCCCGCGAGATCGCGAAGGCCCTGGGGGTTCAGCTGGAGATTAGAGATATGAGATTCGCCGGCCTTTTAGAGGCCGTTAGGAAGGGGGACGTGGATCTGGCCATCAGCGCCATCACCTGGACTTCTGAGAGGGAGAAAGTCCTCGAGTTCTCCATGCCGTATTATCTGGAGTCTATAGTAGTTGTGACTAAGGCTTCGCGCACAGATATAAACAAAGTGGAAGATCTCTATGGCAAGACCGTGGGTGTACAAATCGGCACAACCCACGAAGAGTGGGCGGCTACAAACTTGGAGAAGCCCGGGAAGGCGACTGTGAGAAGGTACGACAAGGTGTACCCCTATATGGTCGAGGTGTTGAAGAGAGGCGACGTAGACGCGATAATCCTAGACCGCTCCATCGCCACAGCTCTTGTTAGAAAATTCCCCGATCTCAAGATCGCGTTTGAGCTTCCTGGTTCTGCAGGTTACATCTCGGTGGCTATGCCTAAATGTGCCCAAGATCTTAAGCTAGTTGTAGATCAAGTAATTGAGAATCTTATGCAAACTGGTAAATTAGACGAGATTTTCCAGCGGAATTTCGAGCTATTTCTACAGTCGTAAAATTTTAAATACACCCCCCTTTTTCCGGCTGTGCCGTCTACAAAACCTCCAAAGGAGAGGCCCTACGGCAAGAGCAAGATAAGGTGTATTAGATGTGGCACTAGAGAGGCTGTGATACGTAAATACGGGCTGTATTTATGTAGGAGGTGTTTCCGAGAGGTAGCTCCACAACTTGGCTTTAGAAAATACTATTAACAAAACTCTCCGTCACTAGCTTATATTCGAGAGCAGTGGTATTTTTGTCGCCTTTCTAGATCTGGAGTTAGGCGAAATGTTTTTAAAGGTAGGGGGTTCGCGGAGACGATGGTGATGCTTGACCTGCTCTCTAACGCCTTGATCCAGATTAAAAATGCAGAGATAATGGGCAAGAAACAGGTAGTAATATGGCCTGTGAATAAACTAATCTACCATACATTAAGAGTACTTCAGCGTTATGGCTACGTTGGCGAAATAGAATATATCGACGACGGGAGAGGTGGGAAATACGTAGTCCAGCTGCTTGGGAAGATCAACGACATCGGCCCAATAAGGCCTAGATACCCGGTGAAATATAGAGAGATTGTTCAATGGGAGCAGAAGTTCCTCCCCGCTAGACAGATAGGAATTTTAGTCATCTCCACAAGCCAGGGCGTTATGTCTCATATCGAGGCTAAAGAGAGGAAAATCGGCGGCGTTCTATTAGCTTACGTTTACTAAAGACGCTCCCCACCGCCCTCTCACTTCCTGGGATTTTCAAGCGCGTCAAGACTAGAGAACGTCTCTGAAGCCTCTCTATTTACAATTGAAAGCCCCGCCCTTTAGGGCAGGGAGCGCGGTCGTAGCCCTCGTAGGGGGTCTTACAACGCGGTAAGTTTCGCCTTTCAAGAGATCGTGCTAAGAAATAGCGATGAAATTTAAATACTCTTTTACTCCCCGTTTTTCGTGTCTGCGAGACCTAGGAGAGAGCTCCCACAGCCCCTTAGGAGATTGCTTAGGCTAAGGCTTTTACTTAAGAGGAAGAAGCCTGACTTCGTGCGTATAGACCAGTGGAGGTATAAGAGGATTGAGGATAGTGGATGGAGGAACCAGAGGTCGCTTGACAATAAGATTAGGAGAAAGTGGAAGGGCTGGCCTAAGCCTGTGGAGGTAGGCTACCGCAAGCCTGCCGCCGTACGCGGCCTACACCCCAGCGGCTTTGTAGAAGCTATTGTACATAGCCCAGAGGAGCTGAGTAAACTAGACCCCAAGATACACGCCGTTAGAATAGGGAGGACAGTGGGGCTAAAGAAAAGACTTGAGATTGTGAAAAAGGCGCGAGAGCTGGGATTCTACGTGCTTAATCCTGGGAAAAGGGTGGAGGAGCTGTTGAAGAAAGAGTTAAATAAGGCCCAGTCTAGCCAATAGGTATGGTCGATGTGAAAAGACTTGCGGCAGAAATCTTGGGAGTTGGGGTAAGTAGGGTAAAGATATCGCCTGAAGCCGCCGAGAGGTTAGAAGAGGTGGTTACTAAAGACGATGTAAGAGCGCTCATAGACCAAGGGCTTATTTGGGCTGAGCAGAAAAAAGGCGTATCTAGAGGACGTTGGCGTATTAGACATGAGAAAAAGAAGGAGGGGAGGAGGAGGGGACACGGTAGCCGCAAGGGGAGGAGGACAGACGAAGAAGAGGTGTGGAAAAACAAAGTGAGGGCCATGAGGAGATTTCTAAATACTTTGAAGAAAAAGGGCTTGATAGAACCTAGAGTCTGGAGACAGCTATATAGGATGGTGAAGGGCAACTACTTCCGTGACTTAAGTCACTTGAAGATGTATATAAACGAACATAAGCTAGCGAAAGAGCCTGTACGGTAACATGGCAAGAGGCCCTAGATATAAGGTTCCGTTTAGAAGGAGGAGGGAGGGCCTCACTAACTATAGGAAGAGGAGGAAGTTACTACTCTCTAAAAAGCCTAGGCTTGTGGTTAGGAAGACAAACAAACACATAATTGCTCAGGTCGTTGTGGCAAAGCCACAAGGCGACGTGACTATTGTAGGCATAGACACAAGGGCGCTTGCTAAATTCGGCTGGAAGGGAGATGAGAACAACACCCCGGCCGCATACCTACTGGGGCTTATCGTTGGATACAAGGCGAGAATACGTGGTGTGAAAGAAGCTGTGCTTGACATAGGTCTTCACAGACCTGTGGCTGGGTCGAGAGTGTTTGCAGTGCTTAAGGGCGCTCTAGACGCCGGTTTAGAGATTCCCCATGGCGAAGAGATCATCCCCAGCGACGATAGAATATCTGGTAAACACATCGCGGAATATGCAGAAAAACTCAAGAAGGAAAACCCAGAGCTCTACAAGACGAGATTCTCTCGATACCTCCAGCGGGGATTAGCTCCAGAAGAGTTGCCTACTCACTTTGAGGAAGTGAAAAAGAAAATTATAGAGTATTACGAGGGAAAACTCGCCAAAGCTATAGCTCAGTAATATATATATTCTTCCGAGGTTCTATCTTATAGAGTGCCGCTGGAGTGCCGCCCTAGGCGGCTCTATGATAGTCGGCCCCCCGGCCTTAAATTTTAAAAATAGCTATTTACATAAAGGCAAGCCCCGGTAGCTCAGCCCGGTCGGAGCGCCCTGGGGTAACGCCCCGCGTATGCCTTGTAGCTGTTGGCAAGACAGCGGGAGGTCCCGGGTTCGAATCCCGGCCGGGGCTTTTTATATCAAGTTGTCGTAGTCCAGTGTGTAGAGATCTATATTACGAGCGGGGGTAATGAACACTGGCGGGAAGAGGCGATAACGCCTAGGGTCATGGTTTTAATATCGTTTTTCTTCTGGCTTGTGGAGGTATTTGTATCTAGGACTTTAGTAGAATCCACCCGGTTGGTGTCGCAAAGACATGTAAATCCACTTGGTATGTTATATGGCGGCTATATGTTACAGTGGGTTGTAGACGTCGGCAGTGTAGCGGCTATGAATTTCGCCGAGGGAGATGTGGTACTTGGGTTTTTAGACAGGATGCATTTTGTCACCCCGGTGAGGGCCGGCGATTTATTAACTTTCAGAGGCTGGGTTGTAAACGTCAGACGGAGTAGTATCTCTGTGTTAGTGGAGTCTTATGTAAAGAGAGGGGGCGAGACTAACTTGGCTACAGTAGGTAGAATGATATTTGTAAAACTTGGGCCTGGAGGAGAGCCTGCGCCTGTGGGGAAGAGGGTGATTTGCGACGTGGGATGGGAGGAGTTGTGTAGTTACTTCCAGAGGTGGAGGTCTGATATAGATGCGATAGTTGAAGGGGAAGAGCCCGGCGTAGAGGGAGATTGGCATTTAACAAGTAGCTTCTTAGCAATGCCTGAAGACTCTATCGATGGAGTCTTAATGTACGGCGGGAGACTTCTCTATAGACTAGACGAGTTGGCGTTTATAGAGGCTTTTCAGTTTTACCCAGCTATATATGTGACAGCTAGCGTCAACAGAATTGTCTTTAGAAGGCCTATCTATGTTGGAGATATTGTCTCTGTTAAAACAGGGGTTACTCACGTTGGCTCTACAAGTCTAGAAATTGGCTTTGTAGTAGAGGCGTTTGGCCAGAGGGGCCGACGGAGAGTTGCCGACGGCTACTTTACTTTTGTCAATATGTCCGAGGGGAAGCCAAGCGAAATTAGGGTCCCGCCTAGAGGCGACGAAGCCGCTAGAAGAAGGAAAGAGGAGAGTGTGCAGGAGGCCAGGATGTTGAAGGGGCTTAGACCGCCCGCCGGGGCGGAGCCGTGGCTTCTTCAGCTGGCTAGGAGGTGGTTGAGGAGCTCCTCAAGCTCGTCTTTAAGGGCTGAGGTGTAGTAGAGACGGACAGCCCCTATGGCTGTCGCAACGTCACCACCTTCAGACATAAATCTAACACAAGAGCTTAATGATATATTTTACTTACGACAGCCGTCTGTCCCTAGGCGTCGCCTAGGGACTTTCTCCTCGCCCACGCCTTCGTCAGCAACCAAACTATCTCTAGTGCAGGCTTGTCGAACGCGAAAGCCGCGTGGCGGGATGCCGAGGTCATCCAAGCGCCGCATAGAACATAAAAGATGGTTTGCCGACGTAGTCTCTTGTCGTAGATCTGCCGACGTTACACGCGTTATAGACATTGTTGAAAAAGTTGTATATTAATAGCTACGCGTTAGTGATAAACGTGTCTACAGCTCTTGACGCAGGAGTCGCCGGAAGCCGTTACCTACGTCTCCTATTGAAACAAAACGAGGTAAAGGTAGACGATGCCCTGGGAAGGATATATCAGCTATTAGCTGAGCTAGGCTATTTTGTAAAACGTGGCGATAAATACAAGCGTACAAACAAAGTGTTGCCTACTGTATCTAGCCGTCTACTCGGCGCAGTTTTTGACGACATAATCATCCCCCATCTCCTTGGCGAAGCCTTTAGACTAAATCACGAGGCGCTTTTTGCCGCAACAGCACTTTTCCAATCGCTAAGAGTAAGAGCGTCGACGAAAATAGGTAGAGGAGAGCTGGCGCTGGTGGCGGGCTGGCTTCCCTGTGGCTTCTCTACAGAGATATCTGCAGCAACGGGGGCAGACCTTGTGGTATTAGACGAACACTGGGAAGTCTTAGCGCTTGAGGAAGAGCGCGTCTCAATACGGTTACCTCTAGAGCTGGAAAAAATCGGCGAATCTATGTCCGTCTCTCTCTACGTCAGCTTTGAGGTAGGGCGTATAGACGATCTACCCGCGGACAAATATGGGCTGTTCTCCTTCGCAATTATATGCCACAGGGGAGTAGATTTAAAAAGAGTCCGGGAGCTGGCGAAGAGAGTATATAGGGTAAATTTCATGGGAGCCCTCGGGATATTTGCAGACCTTATCTCAGAGACGTTAGGCCTAGGCAGAGGCGAAGAATGCGGCCGGGGTGGGAAGATTATATATAGAGACTCAGACCTCTGTATAACAGATGTATCGAAAGAAGGAGAGTAACCCAGTTGTTTTTATGGGCGTCGGCGAAGTTGGAAAAACCACATATATCTATAGGATACTCGGGATTGCAAAAACGCCGAGAGTTACCCGGAGGCCCGGCGTCTATCAGATAGTAGTTGGAAACAAGGAGTTGTATCTCGTAGATACGCCAGGTCAATACGCCGTAGAAGTAGCACAAAAATATTACAAGGCTATGAGGGTCTTTGGTATTTCGACCTAATTGTGTATATGTTGTAGATCAGAGCTTTCTAGATATGAAAAAGTGGTGGTTAAGCCAAGTCTAGAGGTTGCTAGAGAGATATTTCTTCAAAATAGCGAGGTTTACTGTGGCGACGATTATGCGAATGTCGTAGTGGAGAAGATCTCAGAGTGGGGCGAGGGGTTGGGTTTTATGGCTCTCTATGGGGCGAAGTCTCTTCAATATTGCGACGAGGATCCCGCCGCCGTTGTGAAAGAAGCCAGGCGTGTATATGTGGAGAGACTTATGTCTTTTATAAAATCGGTGTATGCCTCTACGTGTTCAAAAGGTAGAGTTTTTATAAACGTATTGGCAAATAAATATCTTCCGCCTTCCATGGTTGCACAGTCTATACACTACGACGTAGTGGAGTCTAAAGTTAGGACGTTAGAAAAGCTCCTGGCGCTTATAGACAGAGTCACAAGGCCTCACAAAGAGTATGTAAAAATATTGGCGCTACAATCGGCGGGGGAGTTGAGACGGTTAATGAGACCCACTTGGTATATAAAGGCGCTAGGCGCAAAACTGGGGGTTATATAAAGAGGCTCTTCTAAAGGTGGCTGAGGAAGTGCGACGTCTCTGCGGCATAGCTTTACGGGAGATAGATATACGTATGTTAGTAAAGGCTTATGTAATTGCTTACGAGGCCTACGACGACTTAGCCAAGTCAATAGTTGCGCTTGCCTTGGGCAGAAGCCCGTGCCTAGGGAAGATGCAGCGGCTTTGCCAACGTGGTGTATTAAACGAAGCTGTGGTAGAGGCAATTCTAAACCCCTACAGACTGTCGATCGACGTTCCGCCCACAGTAGTGGGGGGCTTGAGTATTACGCAGGGAGGGGAGCTGAGGAGGTGGAGGAGAGGAGTTGGATCGAGGTGTTAAATACTCTATACGAGGCGGCTGAGAGAGTGAGGGTGGATTTAAGACCGTTTAGAGACTATGTGAAATTGGCGCTAGCCCGCGGGAATTTAATTACGAAAAAACTTGCGCTTGCGTTAATTCAATCTGTCGCCGTGGTGCCAGCTGAGGTTTTAGCAGCGGCTGTTGGAAAATGCGGTGGCGGGGACTGGCTATGGGGAAGTTATAAGACGGTATAAACCACCTGAGCGCTGTATTCAACCTATGTAAACTGTCTACAGCTTATTGCTACTGTTTTAAATAAACATGAAAGAGGGATTAAATATCAAGGCGCCGTTCTTAAAATACCATTTTCAGCAACTTTAGACTACTACAACAGACGTGGCCAACTATATACAAAGCTTGTGTTTATACTTGCCGGGTTTCTATTCCAAGAGCTTAAAAGAGTAAACAGGTCGCAGTGGTTTGAACAAATATCAACGTAGAATATTTATCAAAATATGTAAATAGATAAGTGAATCTAAAAACATTAGTGGCGTCAGTATTGGCATCTGTAGTTTCTGCCGACGTCCATACGGTATATGCCCTCGTCTCAGTTGCAAGAGACGAGCTTAGGGAGAGGTTTGAAGTCTCTCTTCCAGCTGTGGAAGAGGCGCTTAGGCAGTTAGTGGATGAGGGATACGCCGCGGAGTATGAAGAGCTGACGCTAGATCTCAAAAAGAGAGTAAAGAAATACGTCATTAGAGATAAGATTAGAGAGCTGGCGCAGCCGCTCCCACCTAAGACACAGCAAATTGCCAAGTTGAAATATGTCACGCCAACTTTCTATTATTTGCTTAATCAACAGAAATAGAGAGCGCGATAAGACGGACATTGGAGCCCCGGCCGGGATTTGAACCCGGGACCTACGGGTGGCTGCCGTAGCCTGCAGCGTCGGCGGACTGGCGGTCCTCCGCCGCTCTGCCGGACTGAGCTACCGGGGCTAGTCTCTTTACTCCGCCTTTATTTAAATTTTTAATTCTGGCCTCTTTAATAACAAAGTAGCCCCACCCGCTGGGGTGCCAGTATTTTTCGCCCGCAACTATTTCGACAGATAGCAGGGGGCTTTCAAAAACATATGTTTCATATTCTCCTCCCTCGCCGACGGGGGAGAACCCATATCTCCTACTCGCGGCGATTATTTCTTCTGCTACCTCTGGTGTTACGACAAGGCCCAAGTGTCTGGGCTCTAGCCCCATCGCCATTGCGGCGGTAATTATAAAACGTAATCTCCGCGCCTCTTCCCTCAAGACCTCTTCCTGGTCGCGGCCCCAGAGAGGCGTTATGTGGACAAGGCCGAGTCTTTCGGCTAGGGAGTCTATACGCGATTTTTGATATCTAGACGCCACAGCCCCTGTCACAATACCCTCTATCTTGTGCCGCTCTACTATTACCTTTAGCGATTGGTAAAGTTCTTCTACTTCCCTCTCCTTCTCGCCGCTTACTTCAACTAAATATTGGGACACACCCATGGCCTCTCCATGTAATAGACTCCACTTGATATTTACAGTGTGGAACATATAGGAGTCTGCTCTTTGCGATACGACAGTTATTAAACACGCCACCTCATGTCCATCCTCAAGTGCCTTTAAGAGAGAGTAGTGGCTGTCTTTCCCCCCTGTGTAGAGAACTGCCACCCTCATTTTTTCAACTGGCTAATCACTCTCTCTACATACGCCACAGCCTCGAAAACGCTCCCCAGATTTACTACCTCTTCTTTCCTAAGCCCCGGCCCTCTTACGGCATATGCCAGCCGCTTGGTCTTGGGAAACCATAGGAAGTAGACTTCGTAGTTTCCAACTCTCCCATTTACCCACTCCATTAATCCATTTGTCTCACCACGGCTTTCAACTACATCAAGTCTTTTTGCAATTTCGGCGTTGAAAGTTTCTATAAATTTTAGTAGATCCACGTCGGGAGTTGTAGAGGGGTAAAAATTTTTACTAAAAAGCCCCGTTTTTGAGACATAGGGCAGTTATCTAAGCTTACTACACCTATCTTCTCTTTTCTCAGCCACATTACTCTTCTGCGGCGGACCTCCGAATTTACATATGTTGATGTACGGCGCAAGTATTAGACACATGCTATTTATGAAGTTTTTGAGCTTTGTCCACATAAAAATAACATGTACCGTTTTTTAAAAAGGCTTTTAATTGTGCTTATTTTGCCTAGCTATTATCGCCAATATATGGTAATATAGATCCCACAAGTTTTCCTACCTCTTCGACACCCAGCTTGAAATGACGTAAGATTTAGGTAGTGTCGCTAGTTGTGACTCTGGCGAGACCAAGCATTTGTGTAAGGCTTGGCCTTTCCAAAGAATTTTTATTTTTCTGCCTTTATAAAGCTATGTCAATACATCTTCCATACGCCGTCTTTATCTAGGTAAACACTCCTCTCTCGCGATAGTTTTGAAAGCACAGCTCTTACTGTAGTCATTTAAACAGAGACGACCCAAGAGATGTGATAAACAAAAGAGATGTGGCGGCGGAGGTTCAAGAGATCTTGAAAAAGCTGTGTTTCTACAGGGGGGAGGTGACAGGCGTGTGGGATGATAGTACAGAAAGGGCGTTTAGAGAGTGGGCCGGGTATGAAAATTTTGAAAACAAGATTAGAGATGACGATAAGATCTGGGGCTCCGTATATCGCTTTCTCAAAGAGCTAGCAAATCGATAGGCAACTCCTCTATATATCTCAGACCCCATTTAAACATCTCTAATTTTACCGCGTGTATATAGACGCCGCTTCTGTAAGCCCTGACCAGAGCTTCTGCAAACTTTCTGTCCATCTCCCAGTTCGGCGAAAATACCTTAGCCCTCTTCCTAAACACTAGAAATATAACATGGGCCTCAAAGCCCTCCGTCACTGCTTTTGCAAGCTCTTCCATATGCCGCGCACCTCTTGAAGTTGGGGCGTCTGGAAAAAGCGCTCTACCGCCAGCTTCAAGCGTGACGCCCTTGACTTCTACAAGAGCCCTCTGGCCATTGGGCCCTCTGAGTAAGAGATCAAACCGCCCCTTTCCAAAGGCTGGCTCATATCTCTCAATTGCATATCCGCGTAGTAAGAATCCGGCCTCTATTAGCCAAGACGTTACTTTGTTATGTGCTGCCGGATCTATAAGTACAAGTTCGTCGTCTAGTTCTACGGCAGTTAGATAATATTGTGTCTTGCCCCTCTGTTTACGCCTAGCCCATATCATTGCGCCGGGAAATAACAACTCTTGAAGCCTACCTGGGTCATGGATATGTACAAGAGTTTCAACTCCATCTATTTCAGCCAATCCAACAAATCTATTAAGTCTCTTTTTAAAAATCCCCCAGACGTCAGGTTTCTCAATAGGGAAGTACATACGACGGATTCAACTATAATACTTTTTATCAAAACTGTGTTAATTCCCATGTCGAGTAAGGCGATATGTAGCTGTTGTTAAACGACGGCCTCTTCTCGCCCCAAGGGGCGGGGCCTATAATGTCACAGAGCCTTTCTTAAAGACTGCGCTAGAGAGACAACCTCACGCTTACAAATACGTCATGTATAATGGCGATTTCTCTTCCTACTACTAGCTTTCCTCCAGGACTCGGGTACCTATAGCTTTTCCCATCCCTAGTTGGCATCGGTTTGGGTTCCCTCCGGCGTTTCCCTTTAGCAATCGTCTGACGTACCTGTTGTAGTTATCAAGTTGAAAACGCCTTGAGCTGGAGGCTTCCTATGAAGATGTCTATAAGTGCAAAATTTGTCGGCTTATAGAGCTGTGCGGCTTCTTTTATATGAGTCTCGGAGGAATACATATATGGAGATATTCCATAGACACAGTATGTCATTTGAAAGGCTAAAGGTGCCGTTGCCAGGTATGGAGCTTGGCCACATCAATGTCTATGTTTTCAGGTGTTCAGATGGGTATGTGTTAATAGACGCAGGTCTCGCCACGTATGACGCAGCTCTTGCGCTTATAAGAGGGCTTAAGTCGCTAGGCGTAAAACTTTCAGAGATTTCGAAGGTG
The DNA here is from genome assembly GCF_000015205.1 of Pyrobaculum islandicum DSM 4184. Lineage (NCBI taxonomy): Archaea > Thermoproteati > Thermoproteota > Thermoprotei > Thermoproteales > Thermoproteaceae > Pyrobaculum > Pyrobaculum islandicum. The sequence goes on from NC_008701.1 coordinate 1,698,839, forward strand.
TTTATTACACATCTACATGCAGACCATATAACTCTTGTCCAATTTCTATCTGAAGTAGCATCTCCAGATTTTTATATTGGGAAGGAAGAACTAAGGGATACAATAACTTCTTTTGATGAATTTATAAATAAGTACATAGATGAATACAAGAGACACGGAGTTCCAGCCGACATACTTGAGGCTTTTCTTAAGTTACATCCAATGTCTAGGTTTAGAAAGGCGTATGAAGATATATGGAAATTAAATTGGAAGGGTGTTGGCGATGGCGAAAAAGTTGGTTGTGGGCTTGAAGCAGTATGGACGCCCGGCCACACGCCGGGACACACAGTATATGTGACAAAATTTGGAATTTTTACCGGCGACCACGTCTTGCCAAAAATAACGCCAAATATCTCCTGGTATCCACGTCCAGGGTTTAATCCGTTGAAGGAGTATTTGTCTAGTCTAAAAAAAGTCGATTTAAAGACAAGGGGATTTCCGGCGCATGGGGATGAAATCCCTAATTTATCTGCCAGAGTTTCGGAGTTGTTAAAACATCACGAAAGGAGATTAAACGAAATACTAAAGGTATTACAAGAGCCTTTAACTACATATCAAGTTGCTAAAAGGATTAGTTGGGACGCCGGCGCCTTCGACCAATTTAATGCATATAACAAAATCTTTGCCATAGGAGAGGCCCTCAGTCACTTAATCTACCTAGAAGAAGCTGGTGTAATACGGCGCGTGGAGAAAGAGGTAGTATACTGGGTTCGGCTTTAATATTCTGCGGCTTTCTGGGTTTTACCAAGACTATAAAGAGGTGGTGCGGGGGGTGGGATTTGAACCCACGCAGGCCTACGCCACAGGGACCTAAACCCTGCCCCTTTGACCTGGCTCGGGCACCCCCGCCTACTTACTTAATAGGCTGGGAATTAAAATTTTTCCGTGTGTTAAAGGGGGTGTAGGATGTTTAAGACTAAAATTGCTATAATTACCGTAATTGAGACTAAGATAGCAGTTCTTGGGTTTAGTTTAATACGCTCCAACTCTCCCTCTTCACTAAATTTAATAAGACCCGCTGCGACAAAGGGGTTTAGACCTTCGTATTTCCTCCTACGTGCCATAAAGTTCACAACTTTTGCGTTTAAAAATTTGATAACACAAGCCCAACTCTTTAAACCTCGTGCAAGCGGGAAGCGCGGGTGAAAGCTAAAAATATCTCTAGGCAGAGGTCTAGGCTTTCAATTTCTCTGTTTTCATAGCCTTTACGAGGTTAGAGAATTTGACCCGTTACTCAGCCCATGCGAGTGTCTTCATGTTCTGACCATTGGGGTGTCATCACATTAAATTGTGAAGTAGAGATTTTAATATTGTGAGCCCCCTGGTTGTAAGCGTAGGTTTCATACGCCGATTTATTTCCAAAATAACGTGTTTTATGAAATTAAAAACGTTGATTCTTACAATATGAGTCCCCTAAACTGAAGGTATATGGGTTTCTGAAAATAGGCATGCTGTTATTTTAATAGGTGTGGTTGATTTGGTCATATGTATTGGATTGCCATTTTAGCGGGTCTTTTGGGCGGCCTTCTTGGCCCTCTTATCGGCGTAGGAGGGGGCGTGATAATTGTCCCTATGTTAAATCTATCAGGTGTGGTCTTTCAAACTGCAGCGGCGGCAAGTATGTTTTCTATAGTTGTCACATCTGCAGTCGCTGTGTATAATTACAGAAAAATGATCAACTTTAGAGTATTAGCCGGATATATGGCTATATCTCTTTTGGCCGCAGCCATAAGCGCCGTTGTTTCTGTTAAATACTCAGGGCCGTGGATTAAATTAGCATATGGTATTTACCTAATAGCAGTTGGCATGGTGCTTTTAAAAAACGCGAGGCCGCGCAGAAATATACCTTGGCTAGGCCTACTCCTTATATTTATCGGCGGCTTTGCCTCTTCTCTTTTTGGAGTCGGAGGAGGCACGATTTTTGTCCCAGCTCTTATATTAATCTCAGGCTTTGACCCCAAGTCAGCCGCCGCTATGAGCATGGGTATTATTTTCCCAACTGCAGTATCTTCAACTACTATATATGCAGCATTAGGCGTGCTTAACCTCCCGCTGGCAGTAGCCATAGCAGTTGGCAGCTTTATAGGCTCCTATACCTCGAGCAGATATATTATGCCGAAGCTAAAGTCTGGAACGGTGAGGAGGCTTTTTGTTATCTACGTGTTTGTAATAGGTATTTACTACCTATGGAGTTATTTTTCCCTGTCCCTGTCTTAAGTTTTCAAATGCCGTCTTTATCCACCTGAGCCAGTCTGTGTACGTCCTATCTCTGCCAATTGTAAAAGGCTCATATACAACATACGAGGTGTCGTTACGAAATATTACAACATATATAGGAGGCGTTTGTGCCACCGGCGCACCCCCCAGCGGCCTATATTGGCCATATGAGTGCGCCACAAGTTTTGCAAGTTCAAACGCCTGGTCTACTCTCTGTGTAAAAACCGTGGCGTTTTTAATCTCCCCCTGTAGATAGTCTTGTAGCGTTATTTTGCCATCATAGAGAAGAGAGAGGTATCCTCTTGTCGCGTTGTCTATAGCCCATGGGGCTAAATACACTGTATACCCCTCTGCTGTTTTTAACAACTCGCGTAATACAGCCAATAACTCAGGTCGATTTGCCGTGTTGATTTGATCGCGGTACCCCACTATTACCACCCCCTGCGGGCCGCGTTGAGCTAAAATACCTATTTGTGAGACGTAGTTTAATACGGCTTGTCTCTTGGCTTGGTCTTCCCAATACGGCTTGTACATGGGCTCTTTGCCATAGGCGCCGGTGGCTAGAGTTGCAAAGAGTATGCCCATAGTGACGACAAATGCGATTGTGAAGACAAGCCAGTTATTCATAGGCCCCTATTTGACCCACCTATATAAATTTATAAAGTGGTAGATAGCCGGCAACAATCGTGGGGCTCTCATTTTGGCTTAGGGGGAACGTGGGCGCTATGATAATCTCGTGGTTTCTATTCGCGATATCAGGTTCGTTAACTCAGCCCTATATGTCTAAATACCTACATATGTTGGGGGCGTCAGACATCGAGATAGGCCTTGTGAGATCTCTTGGCTCTCTTGCCGTATTGCTTACTATCCTCCCGGGGGGAGTTTTAACAGATGTAGTCGGGAGGAAGAGGTCTATTGTGGTGGGTACGTGGGGGATAGCGATAGTCCAGTTTTTCTACGCCGCGGTTCAAGACTGGAGACAATTTGCCGTTGTATATGTGATAGATTGGGCACTCCATTTTTATCAACCAGCTCTAACAGCAATATTACTTGACTCTCTCCCACCTGATAAAAGGGGCGGGGGCATGATGCTGACTGCAGTCCTCCCACAAGTGCCCTGGCTTTTTCTACCGCCAGTAGGCGGATACCTCTTAGACCACATGGGACTTTTCGGTATGCGTCTATCATTCATAATCTCTGGTCTGATTTCAGTTACAGTAGCTGTATTGCGTATGAGAGCCCTCCAAGAGACTATAGAAATTAAGCCGATAGACGGCAGGAAATTAATCTCAGAAATTCTACAATCTTACCACTTCTGGAGAGGGATGTCTACAATGCCCTCTTTTATCATATATATCACACTTCTAGGGTTTTTAGTCTCGTTTGCCGGAATCTCTCTACAGACTTTTGGCGTGTTATATGCGACAAACGTGATCGGCATAGATAATACGTCTTGGGGAGTTATACAGAGCGCCACAACTGCCGTTGGAATCTTCTTCGGCCTTATCTTAATGCCAGTTATAGACAAGGCGCCTCGTGTAACAGCTCTCTTCTCCGGGCTACTTCTAATGGCTGTGGGCTACTTTATGATTGGAGTTTGGAAAAACGTAGTTTCGTTAGTCACAGCAACTATAATTATAGGGATTGGCGGCGAGATCGCCATGTCTATAAGAAGGGCTTTAGTCGGCGATTATATAACGCCGGAGAATAGGGGGAGGGTTATGGGCGCGACGCTGGCGTTAGAATATTCTGGAGCCATCGCCGGAGGCGTGACTGTGGCTTATATATATTCTATATCTCCTCATCTGGCGTTTATACTCTCAGGCGCGATTTTATCTATTTCTGCACTGCCGTTGATACGTGGAGTTCTACAAGCTCGTTAGTCTTTGGAGTTAACAGAGACAGAATGACTATCGGGCGCCCTTGTGACGTCTCTGCAGGTAGCACACGGCCCTCCCGGAGAGGCTGGGCGTCACAAAAGGGGGTTTGCTAGCCTTTGACTATTAAGACGTCTATCGGCGACTCTTGTACAACTCTTGAAGATACGCTACCCATTAAAATACGCCTAATTGTTGAAAGCCCTCTAGCCCCCAGTATTATAAGAGACGCGTTTATCTCTCTTGCGAGTTTCACAATTTCGTGAGCTGGATCGCCTTCAAGTATTTTGCCCTCCGCATTACCACCTAAGGCCTCTAAGGCCTCTTTTATTAATTGTTCGGCTTTCTCTCTCAAACTTGTTAATACTGTAGGCGAGGAAAACATGTCGGAGAGAGATAATATCGCCGTGTCTATTACATGTACAACATAGATCTTAGATCCAAATTTCTCTGCGAGGACTTTCGCCTTTTGAAGGGCCTTTTTGGCTTGAGGAGAGCCGTCATATCCTACCACGATTTTTTCCATGTTAATAAATGACACCAGGTTAATATATGTTCTCTCTGGAATTTGTCTTTTCTTAAAAATTTAAGTTGTTATAGGGATTAAACTTGTTAAAACTAATCTGCACTTGGTCTATGCTCTTCTGGGGTACCGTATTCTATAAGACTTCTTAATACAGACTGCTCAGACACCAAGTCTCTAATTGAGATCACTCCGAAGAGTTTCCCACCTTTTGTAACAACAACGTGGCGTATGTTATGTTCATGCATTATTTTTGCCACATTCCAGATAGGCTCGTCGCCCTCTATTGTAATTACTGGAGAAGTCATTATCTCTTTGGCCGGTAAATTCACATCAATGTTATTAGCTACCGCTCTTACGATATCACGCTCAGATACAACGCCGACTACTACATCTGGCTGTGATTTATCCACTATAACCACCAGACCTATTTTTTTCTCCGCCATAATTCTGGCAATATCTTTAATCTTTGTGTCTGGAGTTGCCGTTATAGGCGGCTTCCTAGCTAAGATTTCTGCTTTCATAACCAACACGCGGTTTTGTTAAATAAATCTATCGGAAATTATATATCATTATACTAGCTCATACAGAGAGCAAGGCCTAAGGCGTCTCTAAACACGTCTGGATGGTTTTAAGATAATGGTAGCCCGGCCGGGATTCGAACCCGGGCCACGGGTTGTGGGTGCCTCCGGCACTGTCCAGAGCCCCGCATCCCAAGCCGGGTTATCCTTTGGCCGCTAGACGACCGGGCTCGGGTTATACACTATTTTCCACTTTTAAAATTTTTCTAATGATAAGACCAATAATTGGCGGATCTTGAGGTGCAGGAAAATTTATATTTACAACCATTCTAGATATATATGGAACGACGTATCTCTATAACTGTTTCAACTCCGTATCTTGTAGAGTATGTATATAGACGAATATCCGGAGAGCTAAGGGCAAGAGGGGTGTCCAGTAGTATATATACAGAAGGCATTACTATAAAGATATCATCTGTAGAAGGTGTAGAACGTATAGTGTGGGATATAGTAAAGACGTCCCCAATGGCGGTTTTTACAAGTATAGATTTTAAATAGGGGCTTAGTATCTTTTGTGCCTGTTTTATCTAAGCCTTGCATATTTGCAGGGTCTTGTCCAGGCGATTTAGGCGATACAGAAGTTCTATGGTTCGGGAGTCAACTCTGTGTTTCAAAAGCGTCAAGTATAGTCAAGGTTTTCGGTGCTTTAGAAACTGCGTTGAGTTATATAAATGCAGCTGCCGTCATTTGCAGAAGACAGAGGAAGTGTCTCCTGAGGGCTTATTGGTCTTTGTTTAACCTCGGGTTCTATCTCTCAACTGGTGCGGAGAGGTACTATACGAAAAGTCTTTACATGTTGAGAAAAGCTCTTAGATGTCTCTACCCACTTCTGCCGGACACGCCAGTGGGTTGGCTTGTGTGTATAGATGAATGTTGTACAGTCATCAATAATGCGAGGGTTTGGGTCCGGTGGGCGGAGAGGCGGCTTGCCGCAGTTGAGGAGGGAAGAGAAGCTATCTTTATTCTAAACCACTTGGGAAACCTCTTGTTTGAACTAATGAGAACTTGCAAACACGGCGTTTGGACAAAAGGGAGGTATTATGTCATAGAGCCAGAAAACGAAATACATACACCCCCGTTGGCGTAAAGTATAAAAAGTGAATGCTTGAAATAGGCGAGGGCCGGTAGTCTAGCGGAAGGATGCCCAGGGGCTAGGCCCCGCATAGGCCTTGCACGCGGGTGATCCCGGGTTCGAATCCCGGCCGGTCCACCATCTTAATACCTCACTCCTCCAAATACTTTCTTCAAAATTTCGTAGAACTCTTCTGTTTCGTCGAGCTTATATAGCTTGGCATAGACGACATCTAGTCTCTCGCGGAGAATTTTAAGCTCAACTGAAGCCACCAGAACTCTGGTCTGTAACACGGCGTCTGGATTGACTGAAATACTGTCTATGCCTGCTCTCACAAGGAATTCCACAAGTTGTGGATATACAGAGGGTCCCTGTCCGCATATAGACACTGTGCGGCCCATTTTATGCGCCCTCTTTATAATATCATAAATCGCCCTTAACACTGGTGCCTCTCTCTCATCAAAGTACTTGGGGTTGATACGTACTAAGAAGTCGTTGTCTCTATCAACGCCAAGTACTAATTGTGTAAGATCGTTAGAGCCTATGGAGAAGCCGTCGAAATATTGAGAGAACTCCTCTACCATAAAGGCGATCGAGGGCACCTCTGCCATGGCCCACACTTTGAAATCGCGGTCGCGGTAGAGCCCCTCTTCTTCGAGAAGCCTAGCAAATTTCTCTGCCTCCCATACTGTTCTAACAAAAGGCGCCATTACCCATATGTTATTGAGGCCCATCTCCTCTCTGGCTTTTTTCACCGCCTTAAGCTCTAGTCTAAACGCCTTTTCATATTGTGGAGAGACGTAGCGCGATACGCCACGCCATCCAAGCATCGGGTTGCGCTCTTCGGGCTCGAACTTCTCGCCGCCTTCAAGACCCCTATATTCATTGGTCTTAAAGTCGCTGAATCTCACAACGACGGGCCTTGGATATATTGCCGAGGCTACTTTAGCTATGCCATCGGCCATCTTGTTGATAAACTTATCCTCCTTCCCTATTGACAGCAGATAAAGCGGGTGTTGGCCTATCCAACTAGAGATTACAAACTCAATTCTCATAAGGCCAATCCCGTCAAATGGCAGATCTTTATATTCATCTATTTTATCAGGCTCTCCCAAGTTCATATACACCTTGGTACCTGTAGGTATTGCGCGGTAGATGTGGAAAATTATCTCCCGTGGTGGAGCGGCCGTAGTTACAGCCGGTTTTTCCTCAGCTTTTTCAACTACTGCCCCGGCTAGTACAACGCCTCTACTGCCATCTACGGTATATATTTCACCATCTTTTAAAACAGATGTCGCATTGCCTGTGCCCACAACGGCAGGGATGCCGAGTTCTCTACTTACAATTGCAGCGTGTGAAGTCCTCCCGCCTTCGTCGGTAACAATTGCGGCCGCGAGACGCATGTAGGGCACCCAGTCTGGATCGGTCATTTTTGTAACTAAGATGTCGCCCTTCTTTAGCTTCTTCTTTGCGTCCTCGAGGGTGAGACATATTTTAGCGGCACCTACGGCCACGCCTGGGCTAGCTGCAATACCTCTCACAACTACAGCTCCGGCCGGCGTTACCTCCTCCTTTTTTGCTTCAGTCTGTTTTCTAGACCAGACGGTCTCCGGCCTTACCTGGAGTATAAAGAGGTTCTGCGGAAAGACCATATCGGCGTCTACGGCGAATTCTATATCTACAGGATAGCCATAGTGTTGTTCCAACACTATAGCCATCTTTGCCAATTCTATAACCTCTTCGTCTGTAAGCGCAGGCGCCTGTGCCTTCTCAAGCGGGAGCTCTACCTCTTTTGTAAGGCCCCCCTCATCTCTTACTACGGCAATTTTCTTTGTAGAAATCCTTTTCTCAACTATCTTCATAGTAGACTTATCAACTATGTACTCATCTGGCGTTACAACGCCTCTTACTACTCCCTCGCCGAGACCCCAACTTGCCTCAATAACTACCTTAGACCTATCGCCATTTGTTGGATCAAGTGTAAATATAACGCCAGCGGATCTCGCGTTGACAAGCTTCTGAATTACTACAGCCATTAGGCTCTTTTCATGAGGTATCCCCATTTTCTCACGGTAGTATAACGCACGAGCTGTGTAAAGAGAACTCCACACTTTTTTCACATGTGTTATGACGTTTTCTACCCCCCGCACGTTAAGATAGGTGTCTTGTTGGCCTGCGAAAGAGGCTTCAGGGATGTCTTCAGCAGTGGCCGAGCTTCTTACAGCTACAGCTACGTTCTTTACGCCAGTAATTTCACAAAGCTTTAAATAAGCGCTGGCGATTTCTCTCTCTAAATCGGTGGGCAACGGAGCGCTTTCAACTAACTTACGTATTTCAACACTTGCCCGCTCATATTCCTCGGGATTTCCGCTGGTAATAAATTCGGAGAGAACGCTCTTAATTTTCTCCTTGAGATTTGTTACTTCAAGAAAGTAGCGGAATGCCTCTGAAGTCACTATAAACCCCGGCGGCACTTGTACAAGACGTGCCACCTCGCCGAGATTTGCGCCCTTTCCGCCTACTAGTAAGATATCATTTTTACTAACCTCATTTATCCATTTAATAAACTGCATAGTGGCGAGTATACCCAGTTATATAAGTATAACTCAGTATATATATCTAAATACTATAATTATATATCATAATATTTATATGTGAAATGAGAAAATAGACTAAGATAAACAGAGTTATACAATTTTGAACCGGAGTTTATTTAATGAAACATACTTTCTATAAATCGAGCGAAAAACTGCACGAGACCTAGGCGGCTTTGCAGAAGTAATAACCTTAGTTAGCTTCCTCCCGCAGTATATACACCTACGTAAAACGCCGCTGTACATTAGGTAGTCTACTCCGCAGTAGAGACATCTGCCGATTTCTGGCACATAGCCAACTTCACCAACTTCTATTGTAACCCACCCGCCTTTTAAAACTACGCCATCTACATACGGCGCAAATACGCCAACTTTATCTAAGTCAGTCGCCACAAGGACGTCAAAAGATTTTCGAGCTTTCTCCGCAATTGTACGGACGGCGTTAAGTAAATCGCTTACATCTCTAGGCTCAAGAAGCACAAATTTCACGCCGTTCCGGTAGTCCCCAACCGCATAGTCGAGCTCCTCCAATACGCCGTCTGCCCCACCTGCAAAAGCTGCATCTACGCCATCTTCTCCCAACTCCCTACTTATGAATACCTTTGTGCCAGTCTGCTTTACAATCCTCACAGAAGTTGCAATAGACATAAGCCGCGCCACTACTGGGTCACAGTCGCCGAATGGCTCTCCGAGGGCCACTGGTGTCCCATCGATAGGCGACTTAGAACACAGCCAAGACCCTGCGAACACAGCTACGGGAGGCCCCCTCACATACGCTAAGAGCATAGCTTTAAAAACATGGAATAAATAAAACGTGATTCTGTTAGCAAGACTATTTGAGGGTTCAAACAACGGCATGGCATATGCCGTAGCCCCTGTGGAGGATAAATATCGGATAGTGCCAACGCGAAACCCGCTGGCAGACGCGGCGGCGTTGGCAGAAAAGGGCAAACAGTTTTTAGTACTCTACAGCCTCTCGACACCTACCTTTGTAGAACATTGGCGCGAAATTTTAGAGGTAGCCTCTAGGTATCCAGTAGTAGTCGGTGGCCCACATGCGGTAGGTGACCCGCTTACGTTATTAAAACTCGGCGTTAAATATGTGGTAGTTGGCGATGGAGAAGTTGCCCTCCCGGCTATTATAGAGAGAGAGGTTAACGCTGGGAGGGATATACCGCCGAATACAGTAATGTTTATAGACGGGAGGCCTAGAGCGGGTCGCCGCCTCTATGCGGAACTCATCTATAAGACATATAGCAAATCGTTGGGGATATACCCGCCGATTGAAATAATGAGGTCTTGCGCATATAGATGCGCCTTTTGCCAAACCTGGGCGCAAGGCCCCCTCCGCTTCAGGCCACTGGAAAATGTCGTAGAGCTAGCTAAGGCTTATGTATCTACCGGCCATAGAGAGATCAGGTTTATAGCACCGGTGGGCTTTCTCTACGGGTCGTCGGACGGCAGAACTCCTAACCCAGACGCGTTAGCGAGCTTGCTCAAGTCGATTAGAGAGACTGGCGGAGTACCATATCTCGGAACCTTTCCCTCGGAGACTAGGCCAGAGACTGTGACACGAGACATTCTCAAGGCGATTAAGCCATATGTTGCAAACCGCCGTATTTCTTTCGGCCTACAGACCGCTTCTGAGAAACTGTTAAAGTTAACAAAAAGGGGTCACGACATCGCCACAGTTGAGGAGGCGGTTAAAACTGCGGTTTCAATGGGCTTTAAGCCAGTGGTAGATGTAATAGGGGGGCTGCCAGGCGAGGATGAAGATGATGTCGTAGAGACAGTGAGAGAGATGGAGAAGCTGATCGCCATGGGGGCAAACATCCGCATGCATTATTACATACCCCTTCCTGGCACACCGCTGTGGGGCCGCCGCCCCGCACCGCCACACCCACTTTATGAACAATTCATAAAGAGACATAGGAGGAAGGTGGAGGGCTACTGGAGGGAGCAGATAGAGCTCAGCAAGAGGATAGTGGAGACGTATAGAGAGCTCGACGCTTACCTACGCGTGCGCACGACGCCGAGCTCCACGGCCAGCTGAAGATACCAGAGGGCGATCCTCCGCGCCAGAAGCCATGTAGCGGTTTCAGCCGGCGCTCTTACGACCTCGGCGGCTACATCAACGGCGATTTTGTTGACTATTTCGTTGGCAAGTCTCTCCACTGCCTCCTCTGCCGAGAGCCCTGCAAGCTCTCTGACGCGTTCCAGTGTAGAAGAGGTGGGGAACACTTTGTCTATCCACTCGCTCAGCCCCCTCTCATCTAGTCGTCTAAAATACTCTAGGACAAGTTCGTCAATACTGTTGGTACTGATATCCATATTGTTCATAATATCTTCTAAGAGCTTCTTCCCGTCTCTTCTCTCTAAGCTCTGTAAGTCCAGTATCTATAAGTTTCCCTCCGATAAGGCCTATGGCCAGTAGAAGAACGCCTCTCAATACTCCTACGCCCACTTGATACGGGTCGGGCATCCCCGAGATTTTCACTTGGCCTATTAGAGGCGCTGTTACGTTTAATGTCGTCTTAGGCACACTTGTGAAATAAAGCAGAAACGCGTTGGCTATTGCAAAAGCTACTAACGCAACACCCACTCCAATAAATACAAAAGCCCACTTCACCATTTCTATGTACAGACACCTATATATACATTGATATCTACTCGGCGAAAACCTTTTAAACAAGCCAACAGAGCGATAACTATCTGGAGGACGACCTCGGAGTGACTAGAGACAGAGCCAGATATCACACCACGGTGACATTTACAATCATCGCTGCCAGAATCCTAACCAATACGTGTATTTTCCCCTATTCTTGCAAATCCCAGAAAAGAAAAACGCAGAACACTCCTAATAGCGACAGAAGAAAGCGCAATTTAACATTCGGGGACGCTTGATGACAAGTTACGACAAAGTAATAGAACTTGGATAAAGCGAGTTAAGACGGGGGAAATGGGGTTATTTTGTTGTGTAGCCCCCCTTGCGACTCCTGGCCCTCCCGGGGAGAGCCAGCGTCACTTAATGGGGGTTGCAGAGGTCGTAGAACCAAGGCACATCTACGTTATCTAACCTCCACCTTTGTTTTACAAAGCTTTGCTCTGGAGTTGTATATATACCGTGTTTATATGCGTAGTATCCGGTGAGAGCTATCATAGCTCCGTTATCGCCCGCGTATTCATCTGGCACAATTTTCACAACGGCGTCGTGTTCCCCACTGGCGGCACTAAGGATTTCTCTCAGTCGTTTACTTCTCGCAACTCCGCCAGCCACCACCACCTCCTTCTTCTTTGTATAAGCTAGAGCTCTTTCTACGACCTCGGCTAACATATAATATGCTGTTTCTATGAGCGATTTACATACAACCGGTAGGGGCGTCCCGCTTTTTACAAGCTGTAGCGCATGGGTGACAAGTCCAGCATACGACAGGTCTTGTCCAATAATCGGCATGGGGAAGGCCACTACAGTGTCGGCAGCCTCAGCGCATTTCTCTACGGCGGGCACGCCGGGGAAGCCCAGTCCAACCTCTCTTGCAAATACATCTATAGCATTTCCAATAGCTACATCAAGGGTTTCGCCAAAGACTCTATAACGTCCGTCTGAGTAGCCTGTAATGACAGTGTGGCCGCCTGAGACAAGGACGACAAGGGGGTCACAGGCGTTTGTAGTATATCTAGCCACCTCTATGTGTGCCACGCCGTGGTGGACGGGCACCAGAGGGATGCCAAGCTTTATGGCCAGTGCCCTAGCTAAGACAGCCCCGATCCTAAGAGCGGGGCCGAGACCCGGCCCCGCTGCGTAGGCGACCACATCTACATCAGACAAGGCGAGTCCCAACATATCTAGTAACTGGCGCAATATGGCTGGGGCGTGACGGGCGTGGTGTTCTGCCGCCTCGCGGGGGTGTATCCCCGCGCCGCTTGGTGGGATATAGGTTTTGCCCAACTGGCTGAGTATCTTTCCGTCTTTTACAATGCCGATGCTAAAGGTATGGGCTGTTGATTCAATTCCTAAGACCAGCACTACCTCTGGAACTGTGTAAAACCGCACTTACCGCAGTGCCACCTCGGCACCGGCTCTCTGTGGAAGGCCATGACAGAGCCGCACTTGGGGCAGAATTTGTTTTTAAACCTAAACACTCCCTTTTGTAAATCAAGTTCATACCAAGTGGCGGCGCGGGGGAGCCTCTTTTTCTCCTCCTTCTGGACAGGGGCTTTCTTAGACATAGCTACTTCTTCTTTTTCTTCTTCCTCTTCTTCTCCCTGCGTTCACTCCTCCTTTTCTTAATCTCCTCTATCAATTTCTTGCCCTCTTCGCCTAGATTTCTCGCAATTATATAAAGCGGTTCTATAACCCGGGCCAGTTTTTGATCGTTGTATACGTGCACCTCTGCGACAGACTTCCCAATTCCATATTCGGTCTTTATCTTTCTCACAAAGACATTTGCCACATCTACGCCTAGTTGTTGCGCCACCCACTCTCTTACACTCTGTCGAGTAGGCGTTGAGGCCTTTTGGTGCATTGCTTCTACTACGAGCTCCCTCCTATTCAACAATTTGTTTTCTCTTATCGAAACGATATTAAAACTCGCCGAAGACACAGACAGCAAAAGAGGCGTGTTAATAAACTTTACCTCCTAGCTCGGAGTCTGTCCCCCAGGGTCGGAGACAGATGTCTGTGCTTTCTGTAGCGCCCCTTGTGTTGAACCCTTAGCTTATGGCTATATGTGGAGAAATCTCTGTGGCATATTTAAGGATATAGTTAAAACCAGCCTTAGATAACAGAAGCAAATCTCTCGTCCCATATCTTTCTCCTGGTCTCCAGATCTTAAGGACCCGCCCTGGGTATGTCGGGGCGAGAGGACAGCTCATACGGGGGACGGACGCCAGCCGTTTAGAGCCCCCATCTGCCGCCTTGGGGCTTACCATAAGTTTGACTCATGTATGTGAAAATTTTTACAAAGTTAAAACTAGAAGGTTTTGAAGGAGAGCAGTAGGGGCGATCTCTTCCTTCTCAACATGCCTATGGCCTACTAGTGTTTACAAAACGCTTTTTATCTCCTACGCCTCTCTGTTCTCATACCTTTTCTCTGGAGGTAGTCCACCACGCCTACTACTAACGTGGCGGCTATTATGGCCACCGCCTTGTCAAATTGAAACTCCTTATTTACAGGCGCTAGATATACAAAAAGCTCTCTTGCAAGCGCCACAAGAGCTACATCTACTATCTTGTATACAATTATACGTCTCTGCTCTATATACGTAATAAATGTATCAATCAATTCTACAAATACTATGACGAGAAATAGGTCAGATAACGCATTGTAAATAGCCTGCGCTATTTTGTCAGTTTGTTCAACAGTAGCGGTTTTTATAAGCTCGTAGACTCTATAGAAAGTCATATATAGCGACATTAGAAGTAGCAACGCGGTTACAAATAGCACTATGACGTAGACCGCGTACTCCCCATTGCGGAGGCTTTTTACAAAATCCACGCATTTTTTAAAACGATGATTTATATCTTCTATCGTCCCCTACCTCTCTTGGCCCCTCCCTGGGGACCTGACCGACGCCGTGAAGAGGGTAAAACAAACCATTTTTAACCCACCTGACCCTCTTCTAAGGGTTGTTGCAGGAAGCGCCATCACAATCTCACGTTCCCCACGTTGACCAACGCCTCACCCGCCTCACGGCGCCGCCGTAAGGCAAGTGTGTGAGGGAGTAGAAAGAAAGTATGTATAACTAAATTTTTCTCTCCATCCGCGGTATTTAAGCTGTGAGACGCGTCGCGTATAGGAAAAACGCGGTCAAGGTCGCCCTCCTCTACCCCTCCGCCTACGCGGTGGCCATGTCTTCCGTGGTTTTCCACATGCTTTACTTCAAGCTCCAGGACGAGGGGTTCTACGTCGAGCGGTTCACGGCGGATCGGGGGCCCCATGGGATTGAAGACGGCACACCTCTTGCCCATTTCGACTACATTGTGGCTGCAATACATTACGAACTCGACTATGTAAATCTGGTCAAGATGCTTATAGAAGCAAAGATACCTCCCAGGGCTAGAGAGAGGGAGAGGCCTAAGTTGGTGATCGGGGGGCCTCCCGTCACGGCGAATCCAGAGCCCCTCGCCGAGTTTGTAGACGCTGTGGCTATAGGCGAGTTAGAGCCGTTGTGGAAACCGCTTGTACAATACTTGTCGACTGGAGAAGAGACGGAGGAGCTGTACTACCCTGCATACGGCCCGCGGCCTATTAAAATTGCATACGCGACTGACGCCGTCTCTGACTATAGACGTATACCCGAGCCAGAGGCGGCCTTTAGTCTCTCTGTAGAGTTGGCAAGAGGCTGTCCCTACGCTTGCCTCTTCTGTATGGAGAGCTATATCTCAAAGCCCTACCGGCCTAGAGATTGGCGTGTTGTTTTGCAAGAGACTGAAGAGCTGTATAAAAAATATGGAATTAGGCCTTCTATTGTTGCTCTAACAGCAAACGCACACCCACACTTTAAAACTATGCTTAGAGAGGCCGTTAACAAGGGCGTGCCTATTTCTCTCCCATCGCTAAGAGCCGAGTTGCTTGATGATGAAATGTTGGAGCTTATAGCGGCAGGGGGGCAAAAGACTTTAACTATCGCCCCCGAGTCTAGCGAGAGACTGAGAAAAGCCTTGGGGAAAGACATCTCAAATAAAGACATCTTGAGAGTAGTTGATAAAGCGGCTGAACTAGGCCTGAAGATAAAGATGTACCTAATGGCCGGCCTCCCCTGTGAAGAGGAGGGGGATATAGAAGAGCTTATAAATTTAATTAAGGAAGTAGGCAGGATGGGAGTTCGTCTATCTCTTAGCGTAAACCCCTTTATCCCTAAGCCTCAGACGCCGTTTCAATACAGCGCTATGGAAAATATTAAACGTCTAAGAGACAAGATTAAACGTCTACAGAGGGCCTCCCGTGGCGAATTTACATATTATGAGCCTACGCTCGGCGCTATACAAGCAGGTATAGCGCTAGGCGGCAGAGAAATTGCAAAATATATAGAAGAGGCCGCCATGGCGGCGTCGCCACAAGGCTACCTAAGGCGGCTGTTAAAAAGAGGCGTGTTTAACTACGTCTTTAGCCCAAGAGACGACCCCCTCCCTTGGGGTCACATAGAGGGCTTCTACTCTCACAGTGAGTTAAAGAGACGTTATCTAGAGTACTTAGAGACGGCTTGCGGCAAGAGTCAGCCAGATTAAGTTGTTGAAGGCGTGTAGCGCAACAGAAGCCACATATCCCCCGCCGCGGTACATAAGGGCGAGGGCGAGCCCGTAGAGAGAGGCTAGAAGGGGGTTGGCTGGATGCAACGCCCCGAAGACCACGACGGCAAAAATCCAAGAGGCGGGAGGCGGGAGGAGGGCGAAGGGCGCGGCTCTAAAAACGAGCTCCTCGGCCAGCGGCGTTAAAACTACAACATCCCACCACGCCGGGATATAAGAGGGGGGGCCCATGGCGAGATAGTCTAGGACAAACGCCGTGGTGAAAACCGCGAGAGACAGGGCTATGTAAGTTGGTGAAAACTTTGTCCACGCAATACGTTTTTTAAAAAGCGGTATAGTAGTTATCACGGCAACCTCTCCCAGAGGCTTTGGAAAAAACGCCAACGCGACCAATAACACAAGCAGCATACTTACGTCAACGATATCAACTGTCACATTCTTATATCTCATAGAGTTTAAACAAATCATGGTGTATATATTTGACGAAGGTGGAATCACAATAGTTCAACTTCCTCTAGTTAAAATAGAAGAGGGCGAGGTTAAAGAAGAGGGGGTAGAGCTCGCAGTTGACCAAGCTGGTAAAGTTATCAAAGGCCCCTACCGCACTGTACAAGAGGCTTTTCAAAAGGCGTTAGACAGTTTATCAACTGCTCTGCAATATACCGAGGGTTTTCTAGACCAGCTTGAGTATAGACTAGAGATGGAAGAGGCCGTACGTCCCAGCGACGTTTATACAGCATCTTATCTAGCACATCACCTCTATTACACGGCATCTCAACTCCATTACCTAGGCAGGGAGTTGCTTAGAAGAGGTTTTATTAGCCATAGATTACAGAATTACTCAAGAGCGTTGTATAGAAAAGCTCTTATCATTAGGAGATATGCTAGAGATATACGTCTCCTCTATGCTACTACAGTACAGCTGTCTCTAGACGCGTCGATGAAAAAACTAACTTGGCTAGGCACAGTCGCCATGCCTGCGCTGATAATATCCAGCATTTACGGCATGAATCTCCACTGGCTTCCGCTTGCCGATAACCCGCCTGTAGTTTTTGCAATTCTTGCCACCGCAACTCTAGCCTTTGCCTATATTCTAAATAAAATTTAAAAGATGGCAATGGGTTGTTAATCATGTTAATCCTGCCAAATATAGACTTTCTTATAGACGCCGTAGAGGCTGTCGAGACTATAAGAAGGGCCTATTTCTCAGATGCTAAGTTCTTGCCGAGACAGGCTATAACAGTCGGCGAGACTTGGTTTGCTCCAATGGTCGGGTATATCGCCGGCCAGGGAATTACGGTTAAACTAGTGGGGATATATCCCAAGGCCAAGCCCGCAGTTAAGGCAGTTGTCCTCGTCTTTGATGTAGAGACAGGAGCCCCCCAGGCGTTGATAAATGGGACACAACTAACCGCCTGGCGTACAGCGGCGGCTAGTGGAGTCGCGGCGCAAGTACTAGGCGTAAAGCCGGCTGAGGTGGGGATAATTGGAGCTGGCGTCCAAGGGGAGTACCACCTCAGGGTATTTAAAGCGTTATTCCCCCAAGCGCAGTTTAAGATATATGACATATATGAAGACAAAGCTAGAGAAGTGGCGCAACGATGGGGTGCGAAACTAACCTCTCTAACTGATGTATTAAAAAGCGACTTGATAATAGCCGCAACAACTTCTAGAACTCCAGTGGTATTTGGCAGAGAGCTTAAAGAAGGCGCTACAGTAATATCAATAGGCGCTCCGCGACCTGTTAGAGAACTTGACGACGAAGTTAAGAGAAGGGCCGGCTGTTTCTTAGTAGATAATCCGCATGCCGCCGAGGAGACAGACGATATAGGTGGGAGTTGGGTTTACATCGGCGATTTTCTAAAAGGAAGGGAGTGTAAATTTGGAGAAATAAAGGTCTATAAGTCTGTTGGGAACCCCCTATTTGATGCCGCAATGGCCAGTTACGTATTAGAAAAGGCGAGAAAAATAGGGGCGGGAGCTGAGGTGCGGTGGGATTAACGCTGGTTTGGGACAGGGGGACAATACTTCTAGAGGGCGACGTACCGAGGGAGCTCAAGAGCCTCCCCTTTATAAAATTCGACAGTAGAGTTAATAAATATAGATCTCTCGCCATATACTACCCAAGGATTCTGGCTGTTGCAAAGGCGGTGGGCATAGAGATTGAAGACAGAGTCTGGGCTCCACAGTGTAAAGAAGTTAGGCCTGCCACAGAGGTCAAGCTGAGGAGTTACCAGAGGGAGGCCCTTGAGGCTTGGATGAAGACCAAGCGTGGCGTCGTGGTCATGCCCACCGGCGCCGGCAAAACACACGTGGCGATAGCCGCCATTGCTAAAATAGGCGAGCCAGCCCTCGTGGTCGTTCCCACAGTGGAACTGGTGCAACAGTGGAGGACCCGCTTATCCCACTACTTCCCGGGGAGGGTGGGGGTGTGGTACGGCGAAGAGAAGAGGGAGAGCTGCGTCACGGTGATCACTTACGACTCAGCCTACGCGGCGGTGGAGACCCTAGGCAACAAGTTTAGACTTCTCGTATTTGACGAGGTGCACCACCTCCCCTCCCAGTCCTACCGGCAGATAGCGGAGCTGAGCCCAGCCCCATACCGCATGGGGCTGACGGCGACGCCAGAGCGGTCAGACGGGCTACACGTAGATTTGGACTGGCTAGTGGGCCCCGTGGTGTATAGGCTATCCGCTGCCGAGGTGAGGGGCTTGTGGACGGCGGACTACGAGGTAGAAGTTATAAGAGTGCAGCTGAGGGAGGAGGAGAGAGCGCTATACAAGGAGCTGGAGAGACAGTACCTCGCCTACCTCAGGAAGAGGGGGTTGAGGTTCAGATCGCCGTCGGACTTCCAAAAGCTCGTTGTTCTAGCCGGCCGCGACCCCGAGGCGAGGAAGGCCCTCGCCGCTTGGCATGGCATGAGACGGCTAATCTTTGAGACAGAGGCCAAGGTAGACGCTGTGGGGGACATACTGGCGAGACACAGAGACTCTAAGATAATCATATTCACTGAATACACCTCCCTGGCCAGGGCCGTGTCAGAGCGCTACCTCATACCTCTGGTGACGCATGACACCTCTCCCTACGAGAGGGAGCTGGTGATGTCTGCCTTTAGGAGGGGGGAGTTCAAGGCCATAGTCACGGGGAAGGTGCTAGACGAGGGAGTTGACGTGCCCGACGTAGACGTGGTCGTAATTCTGGGCGGAACCTCCAGTACAAGACAATTCATACAGAGGATGGGCCGCGCCCTTAGGCTAAAGCCCCACAAGGCCAAGATATACGAGGTGGTGACCTCCAGCACTAGGGAGGTCGGGGCGGCGAGGAGAAGAAAGAAGGGCTTAACGTGATCCCCCTGGAGTACCTAAGAATTACGAAGAAGAGAGGCGAGGTAAAGCCGCTATACCTTATCGACGAGTCTCCAGCCGCTGCGGTGCTTGAGGCTGTAAGAAAGTCGGCGACTATAGGCGAGTTTAGGAAGAAAGTTGAGGCATTAGGTTGGGATAAGAGATTGACAGGAGGCTTGGCCCATCTTGTAGAACAGTTGGCCAAGGTGGAGGAGGTAGACACCCGCTTAGTGGCCAAGGTGAGGCTGGAGGTGTTCAAGGCCTCCGCCGCCGCGGGCTACGCCCTAACGCCCGAGGACCGGGAGAGGGTGTTCCAGGCGGCGGCCACCAAGCTGAGAATGGACGTGGCCGAGGTGAAGCGGCTCTTCTCCAAGGCCTACGAGGAAAACAGGGCCATCCTCCAGCCGCCCGACCTAACCCCCGGGGACCTCCTCCGCCTCTACAATCTCTCCCTTATCCAGACCCTCCTCTTCAAATCGCTATGGGTGAAGGCGAAGTTGCCCAATGACCCCCCGCTTGTGAAAACCCTCGTGAGAGCTGTAAAGGGTCTGAGACTGATGTATACGGCGGAGGAAGCCGGAGACCAGCTGGCGTTTCACTTCGACGGGCCCGCCTCTGCACTGAGGCAGACAGAGCGCTATGGCACGAGACTCGCTAAGCTCGTGCCCTACATAGTGGCAGCGTCCAACTGGAGTCTGGAGGCTGAGGTGAAGCTGGGCGACCGTACCTACCACTTCAGAGAGAGTTCGCAAACAGCGCCACCACTGGCTAGTAGACCGCCGGCTGCCGACGAGTTCGACAGCTACGTGGAGCAGGAGTTCTACCGCCAAGTGTCCAGGGTATGTCCAGTGGAGAGGGAGCCGGAGGTACTGGTGGTGGAGGGCAGGGTCTACATACCGGATTTTAAAATCGGCGACTTATATATAGAGGTTGTGGGGTTCTGGACGCCTGACTACCTGAGGCGGAAGTACGAAAAGGTTGTAAAAGTCGGCAAGCCCCTCCTGGTTCTGGTAGACGAGGAGCTCGCCATGTCCACCTGGAAGCAGCTCCTTCCCAACGTCGTGCTCTACAAGGGGAGGCCGCGGCTAGAAGACGTGTACAAGTACATAAAGCCATACTGCAGGCGTCAGTAGTAGTCGCCCAAAAGCCACTCGTTCCCTAAAGATACCTCCACAAGCCCGTTTTCCCTAGCTATCTTCAAGGCTGTTTCAGCATGTCTTCTAGAAGTGGGCGGTAGGTCGTCGAGCATATAGTCGGGGTGGAAGGCGAGGAACCTCGTGGGTACCTCTGGTTCTACGCGGGCGATGAACTTAGTAAGCAGATCTACCTCAACCTCGTCGACGTAGCCAGGGACTAGAAGAATCGAGGCTACCACAAGCGGCACTTCACGTCGTTCTCTAAAACGCCGAGCCGCCGCCTTGAAGTTACGTAACACCACGTCCACCTCTCCGTCTGTAAGCGCCTTGTATACACTGGGCGTAAACGCCTTTAGGTCAAACTTCACGATGCCCCCCGTCTTGAGCGATATGTCAACTACTTTGTCCAAGAGATGTGGCGCGATTTGGCCGCTTGTCTCCCAACACACCCTTATCCCTTTCTCCGCCGCCCTTTTTGCCACAAGTAGTGCGTGGACAGTCTGAGGCGCTGGATCTCCGCCAAAGAAACAAACACAAGTTACCCTCCGCCCCATCGCCCTCTCAAGCTCATCAACGGAGACCAGGCGGGGGTTTGAGGGGTACGTCCTATACTGCCAGTTCTGACAGTATAGACAGTCAAGACTACATGCGCCATAAAACACCGCCAGGTTGTAGTATCCAACCTCGCCCAGGGGAGATCTGGCGTAACGCGGATAGCCCCTACCAGTTGACGCTGGGCATATCCAATCGGCAACACAATTAGTAGGTATGGGGTCGTAATAATACGTGAGGACGCCGACGTTGATATCTCCACCAGGTCTAACAAGTCTCCCGCTGAAGTTTTTCACAAGGCCGCAGTAGCCCACGCTGCCCTCTGGGATGGCGCATCCCCTGCCGCAAATTCCACACGGCGTGCCAGAGGTCGGCGGAGACAACGGTAGTTTAAAACGCATACGGCTCACGGCGTGGGCTCTAGCGGCTATTTCTAAAGCGTCGCGGGGCCTCCTCCTTAGACAGTCTATACAAACGCCTAATTTACTAGATATTAAGATACTTCTATTTCCACAGAGTTTGCAAATGCCCACAGAAAAAGTACATGAAAAATTATTTTTAAACTGGCGGCGCCGTAATCCCGTATTTTGTCTTCCACTCTTCAAAAGCCTTCTGCTCCTCTGGTGTAAGTGATTTGCCAAATCTATACCAACCCTTCTTAGCCTTAGCCTCAGGGGTGGCTTCGCTGGCTTTAGATATAGCTTTTACAGGACAGACAGCTACACAAGAGAAGTCGTCTTTACACTTCTCCCAAATGAGTCTCGACTTGCCATTTTCATCTAACTCAAGAGCTTGATATGGACACGCCGCAACACACGCGCCGCAACTTATACATATGTCTTGGTCTATTACTACTCGTTCATATTTTGCCAGTTCAGCCATAACGCCAGAGATATATTTACTATAAAAACATTCATACGCAAAAAAGCGAAAAAGAGCTCATTCCAGTCTAACAATATGTCGTCGGTTATAAGAGTTGTCGTCTCTAGCTAAGGCGTTTAGACCGTCCCTCGGCGTTAGTTACAAGCAACTACGTTTATGTGGCTATCATATATTTGTATATGGCAGATAGTGTCAAAATTCTGCGTTTTTTAAGTAGCTTAAACGAATTCTATATGTCTCTACAAACGTGAAGTTATTGTTTGATAAACACGTAGGCCTACCTATAGTAAAAGACTAGCATGTAATATGCAATAGAGAGGACTACGACTAAGACGGCGGCTTTCAAAAGTAGTTTATATACTCTCGCCGATTCGCAACCGTAGTATTCACATGTTAAGACCAGGCAGGAATGGGCTGGGCTTAACATAACGCCGAGGAAGCCGCCAGTAAACGCTAATGCAAGAGCAGGTCCGTGTATCAGAGGAGATATAGGCGGGAAGGCTAATCCGGCGAAGGTAAACTCTATCCCAGTGGCTAAACCTACGGCAAAGGGTATGAAGAAAATTGCAAAAGCTGAGTATCCACTTAGAAGCTCGGCTAATTGGGTACTGAGCCCACTCTCTTTTATATACTGGGCGAAGACAAGAGAGAAGACTATGACAGATAGAATACGGGGGTTAAGCGCATATTTAAACGAGGCAATTATTTGCACCCTCGGCACTTTGTATACAACGACGTATGTCAAATAGACAGAGGCTACCGCCAGCGGAAGCGGTATTGTGAAAGATAGGGCGGCTACTGTGACAAGCGGCCATAGAGCTAGTAAATCTCTAGGTCTCCCGACTATTGCGACGTTTGTCACTAGCGGTGTGCCCATAGCCACGCCTGCAACTACTGCAAATAAGGCGGCTGGCCACGCCCACTCCACTACTTGCCACACAGACACCCCCAACACTGCAGATGTAATTAACACGCCTTGGAATAGCGGCCATATGGATATCCAAATGTGGCGCATCCAGTAGTTTAAAAAAGTCTTCTCATTTCTATCAAGCCCCATTTTTTCATAGAGAGGATCTACAACTACGGCACTTACATAGGCGCCGCCTGGCATAGGGAGGAGTCCAATTGCGGCAGGTATTAAAAACGCGGCGGCTCTTGGGCCGAGGGCGCTTAAGCCGCTTGCGATCTTATACCCCTTTTCTTTTAATAAAAAGCCGAGGGCCATGGCGAAGATTAGAGACGCCAAGATATAGGCCATAGATTCATTAAAGGCAGAGATAGAAACTTTCCACAAACTGGCGCCAAAAGCAACGGCGCCGTATATTAACGCGCCTACAGCGAGGGATATAGAGACATCTAATTTACGAGATAAAGTGCCAAATACTATAAACAGGACGATAAGTAAAAAAGTTGCTAATATGATCAAGCCTCAGTTGTGGCAGATGCGGATTGAGAAGAGGCGTAGAGAATCCTTCTCTTGTAATTCCTTATATTTCTCCTCCTCGGCGTTAGATTCTTTCTCGGCTTAGCCGGTATCTTAGGAGTTTGATTTCTCACCTTACCAGCCTTCGTCAGCGATCCGTGAGACGGCATAAGATAAGAAACGCTCCCATTTAAAAATTTTATGCTTATCAATGATCAAACTTTTAACCTCGTAAGTGCGTTCACCAGCCGGATTCCCAAGGCCGGTTGGCTCATAGGTTGTTGTGTTTGACGCGCCCGTCCGCCTGGGCACGGCCGGGCCCCGCGCGCCTGGGTTGCCCCTGTGCGGCTCGGGCGCGCGCCCCGAGCTCCCCCGGGGAAGGCCGGTTGTGTAAAGGGGAGCTACAGTTCTCTTTTCTAGAAATACGCAATATCTAGTCGGCCGCCTGTCCCTAGGCTGTTATGCCTAGGGACTTTCTCCTCGCCCACGCCTTCATGGGTATCCAAGATACCTCGGGCGTGGGGTCATCGGGCATGGGGCCGGGCGGCACGCGGCCCTCCTCGAGTGCCCTCCTTTCGGTGTTTATGACGGCGGCGACGTCCCTCCCCCACTCCCGCCCGCAGTGGGGGCACCGGAGGAGCCTCGGGGCAGAGCCCCTCGCAAGCCCCCCGCCACACCGCGGGCAGGTGGAGGAGGTTCTCCTCGGATTGACCTTCACCACGGGGATCCCCCTCTCCCTTGCCTTACGTATAATTTCCCTCAACATACTTCTAAAGCCAGCTTTGTAGATTCTATCTCTTAATACAGGATCATCAACTCTCGATATCATGTTTTTTGGCACTTCCTTTGGCAAATTTTCGACGGCTATTGCGGCACCTAACCTCTCCGCCTCTCTGACTACGAAATTGGCCGCCTTCCTCCGGATGTCGCTCTTCTTGTTCAGTTCGTTTTTCTTCAGCGCACGGCTTGTGTAGCGGTTGCCCTTGAGAGACTGCATAACCTCTCTCCGGCTGTGGTAGCCGAGTGTGATATCTCTAATCCCAGTCTCAAGGATGTACACCCTGCCGCCGGCCTTCACAGCCACGTTGTTCTCGTTGAGGTCAACGGCGATGATGCCCTTCGCCGGCCTCTCCTCTACAACCTTCTCGAAGACGAAGTAGACGTAGACCGCCCTCCTCTTTTCGTCCAGCTTTAGCCTCGGCTGCGACTTCAGCCTCCAGCCGCCGTTGAGGTGCTTCCAGAACTGCTTGGTCGGCCAAAGCGGTATCGTTATCCGACCTCTGTGCGTTGACACCCTTATGGCGGTATAGCCCTCTGGCTTCCAGAGGCGGTCGTCAAGCCAGATGCTGATCCTTCGTATTTCTGGCTTTTCCGTCTTCGCCTTGCCCTCGCGCTTCAGCGCCATAAAGCTCTTTACGCGTGTGGCTGCGTCCTGCGCAGCCGTGTAGACGTAGTGGGATGGGAGGTCGGGGTACCTCCCCCTCAGCTCGCTGTACAGAGCCTTGCGGAGTGAGACCTGCCCCGTCACGCCGCGCTTAAAGCCGTATTCAACGAACTCGACGACGAACTCCTTATACCTCTCCTCCAGCTCCTTCAACGCGTTGAACTTCCTCCAGCTCAGCCGCGGGCTGGGGACGGCGACGGCGTGCGTCAAGACGTCTTTCTTCTCGTCTTTCTTCTCAGCGTTGCTCTTGTTGCGCCTCCGGCTCCGCCTCCTCTGTCCGCTCCCCTTTTCTATATCCCCTGCTTCCATAATAAGATATAGTCCGCCGCACTGCGCTTTTCAGGATAGCTCTTGATTTTTGAGTAGAACTTTACCACGTCGCTGTCAACTTCGTCTGTCTGCCCCCCTTAAGAGGACAACAACGCGGCGGCGTAACTCTGGGCGGCGCCACCTCACAACCGTGCCGCACTCTCTACACACATACTCGCCGCTCTGCAACACTATTTTGCCAGAGCTACAGTACGGACAAATCATGAGTCGTTGCAATCCTCTACCTTTTTAAACAACACCTTATAACAAGATATATGGAGAGGGAGTTTTCCAAAAGTTCAAACTCCAGCCTTAGGAGTTCAGCTACATAATCCCACAGCCTTACCCCATAAATCCGCGTCTCACAGGCCGGGCAAGTGAAACACACATAGACGCCGTGTAAAGCGTACAAACGAGGGACATAGACCTCGTTGAAAAATATACGACATATAAAGCGTAGTCAATGAAAAATATACGAAACACTAACGTGTTGAACATACAACTGTCTAACTAGCTGGAAGACCTCCCCCGTCTCCAGCGCCCTCTTGGCCTCCGAGACCCTCCGCTCAAAGAGGTTCCTCGGCCCACCAGGGCGCTTTGACTCTCTCTGGACATCTCTTAGGTGAAAAGCCTTTTATATCGAGTACTGGGGTTCCGTTGAATAGATCTACTCCGTCTACGTAGAGCACGCGGCCATCACGCTTAAGTAGTCGGGCAATTGTCACAGCTATTGGGTTCGGCCTATCGGGGCTGTCTGTTGCAAAAACTCCAACCTCTGGGGCCCCCTCGACTCTTTTTGGTCTTACAACAAGCGGCCTCCCCCGGAATTTGTGGAGGTAAGCTATGATAATTATGTGGCTATACTCCTCAATCCCCGCGAGACCAGCCTCATACTCAGGTAAAATTTCTACGACGGCCTCAACTACCCGCCTCTTTTTTACTTCCTCGTCGGAGTAATTATGTCGTATATATCCAATGGGGGTAAGGCTATACATATACACGGGGTAAAATAAGCGAGATGAATAGGACAAATAATACAAATAGAGTTAGTGCAGTATATATGGCGTCTTTCTCCCTTATGAATTCGGCTACTGCCAGTGCCACGCGTACCAGGGGGGTAGCCATCAACACCGCCAGACCTATAAACAACAACGCTACGGCTGGGTGGGAGGGGAGGTTTATCACTAGACTAGCCGGAGGATACAGTGAGGAGTTTATAGGCGAACGGAGGTTGGCCAGTTCCGAAATCGACTTGTCCGGCCCTAGGGCGAGGAGGAGAAGGCCTGAGAGGATGAGGGCTACGCTGGCGGCAAGCCCCGCTCTCATCACCAACACGATTACGTCTTCTAGCTCCATACCCCCTTCAACAACATCTGTACCCCCAGCAGGAGCACCACCGTGGCAAAAAAGAACCGGACCGATCTACTCCTGAGGTGTGGCAATAGTCTGCTACCAACGTAGGCGCCGGCAAGTACGCCGAGGGCAGTCGCGGCAGCTAAGAAGGGCTGTATATAGCCGTGGACCCAGTACACCGCCGTCCCCGTGGCGGCGGTCACGCCTATCATGAAGTTGCTAGTGGCGGTAGACACCTTGATGGGGAGGGCCATCGCCCAGTCCATAGCCAACACCTTAAGCGCCCCTCCGCCTATGCCCAAGAAGCCGGACACGAGACCCGCGGCAAACATGATCAGCGCGCCAAGCCACCACCTAACTCCGTAATACTCCACCGTCTCTCCCCTTGCGGCGTCGTAATACCTACCTCTAAGCTTTAAAAAAGAAGTCCAGCGGTCTGGCGGAGGTCTAGGCCGCTCGCCTAGCTTAGCCACGGCCCACTGCATATAGGAGGAAAAGATGAGCACAGCGCCGAATACCAAATACACCACTCTTTGTAGCCCCGAGGCGTAGATCCAGGCGGCTGTGAGGGAGCCCGCCAGAGCGCCGAGGGTGGTGGAGATCTCTAGAGACATGCCTATTCTGACGTTGGTAAGCCTATCTCTCACATATGTTGCACTAGTCGCCAAAGAGGTGGCTATGGTAGAGACGAGGCTTGCGCCTGCGGCGTATTCCACAGGCACCCCAAGGGCGAGGACATAAATCGGCACCAACACCACCCCGCCGCCCAACCCCGTGAGAGACCCCACGAAGCCTGCGAAGACGCTTATTGTAAAGAGGGCGGCAAATAACAATGTGACATTCATATATGGGGCAACAGCTTAAAATATTAAAGTTTGTAGAGCTGATGTACCTCGGCGAGATCTATTCCATAGTCATAATAGCGGTGGTTATAATCGGCATGCTCCTCCGCCCGTTATACCCCAAGCTACCGGTTTGGTCTCTCATGTCGCTCGCCGCCTTTATAGCCATTGTGCCAGGCCCTCTGTCCATCGACCAAATACCGTCTGTGGTAAACTTCGAGGTTCTCTTCTTCCTCGTGGGGATGTTCTCTATCGTCGCCTTAGCTGAGTCCAGCGGGCTGTTAGACGCAGTAGCCTACTGGTTCCTCGGCCTCTTCAAGTCTAGATACGGGCTGGCGGTGGGGGCCTCTCTCCTCTTTGGCTTTTTGGCGGCTGTGGCTGTAAACGACACGGTGGCGCTGATGGGGCCCCCCATAGCGGCTGTACTCGCCCGCGCCGCGGGACTGCCGCCTAAGTTCGCCTTCCTTCTCCTGGCCTACTCGTTGACCATCGGGTCGGTTATGACGCCGGTGGGTAACCCCCAGAACATGTTAATAGCCGTCACCTCTGGCATACAAGCGCCGTTTATTGCCTTTTTCAAAACGCTGGCGTTGCCCACCCTCATAAACCTTGTCGTCACGCCGCTGATCCTGGCCAAGATGATGGGGGTGGAAAACGGCAGGGTGGCGATAGCCACAAGCCCATGGGAGGCCATTAGAAATAGGAGAGATGCGGCGGTGGCCGCCGCTGGGCTGACGGCGGCTGTGGCGGCCATGGTGGCAAATGACGTAGCCGCCGTAAGCGGAGCCCCCCATATACACAACATAGGGTTGATACCCTTCGTCGTGGCGACCTTCGTCTACTTCCTGGCGAGCGACCCCCGCGACCTCCTCTCCAGGGTGGACTGGGGCACGATACTCTTCTTCACCACTATGTTCATCGCCATGAAGGCAGTGTGGGACGGCGGCGTCCTCCAGCCGATTATCTCCGCCGCCCTCCCCACCTACCAAGGCACGGTCCACGACATGTTGGCCATAACCGCCCTCTCCCTCGGCCTCAGCCAAATCTTGAGCAACGTGCCCTTCGTCAATCTCTTTTCGGCCTACTTGATGCAAGTCGGCGCAGACGAGAGGGCGTGGCTCACTCTCGCCATGGCCAGCACCATCGCCGGCAACCTCACTCTACTCGGCGCCGCGTCGAACATAATAATCCTGGAGGTCCTCGAAAAGAAGTACCACACGTCGGTCTCCTTCACGGAGTTTCTTAAATATGGCGCGGTGGTCACTGCCGTAAATATAGCGATCTACCTCCCCTTCCTACTGCTGTGAGTCCAACGCCCCCCTTATCTCCTTGAGGAAGGCGATGGCCTCCTCTACCGAGTTTCTAAGCCTTCTTAAGAAGGCTGTTCCCACCACCACGGCGTCTGCCCCCGCCTTCACCACAGCGGCGGCCTTCCTAGGGCTGTCTATGGCGAAG
This sequence comes from Pyrobaculum islandicum DSM 4184, assembly GCF_000015205.1. Lineage (NCBI taxonomy): Archaea > Thermoproteati > Thermoproteota > Thermoprotei > Thermoproteales > Thermoproteaceae > Pyrobaculum > Pyrobaculum islandicum. The sequence goes on from NC_008701.1 coordinate 1,727,734, forward strand.
CCCGCCACCAGATAGACTTCAGGCGCCACCTCCCTAACTGTCTTTATGTTTCTCTCGACGTATACCGGCAGCTCTATGCCAGTTGCGGCGTACAGCCCGAGGTATATGAAGGCGGGCTTTAGAGAGGCGAGGCGCCTAAGCAACGCGTAGGGGAACTTGCTGGGTATGAAGAAAGCCGGCTCCAGCCCGTACCTCCTGGTCAGCTCAACATAACGGTCTAGATCGCCTGGGAAGTCAATGAGGAGATCCGGGGCGAGGACCCCCCTCGCCCCCGCTGCACGCGCCGTCTCAAACAGTCTCTGGGGCTCCCCGGCGAAGTCCTCCCAATAGGCCATGATGTACGTCTCGCCGGGCGCCGCTTCCACAGCAGACGGCTCCGCCTCCCTATGCGCCTGCCTGATGTAGGGCCCGTCGTACTTCGGGTTTCTACTCGGCAGACCTAGCTCCACGAAGTCGGCCACCTCTCCCACGGCGGTAAGCGCCCTCTTGAAAACCTCAGCGTTGGGCCAGCCAGCCAGGACGTACACGCCGAGGCCGGGCCTCCTCATATGGTCAGATCTAGGAAGTTCTTTAAAATCCTCTTCCCAAGCGGCGTCGCCACGGACTCTGGGTGGAACTGAACCCCGTAGACGGGATGTTCCACATGCCGAAGCCCCATGATCTCCCCGTCGTCTAGGGAGTAGGCCTCCGCGACCAGAACCGGGGGAAGCTCGTCTACCACAAGGCTGTGGTATCGGGCGGCTTGAAAAACCTCTGGCACGCCCCTGTACAACGGCCCGCCGAGGTGGCGCACTTGGCTGGTCTTGCCGTGTTTTATTGTCTTCGCCCTCCTGATCTTTGCGCCAAAGACGTGTCCTATGATCTGGTGGCCTAGGCAGACGCCTAGTATGGGTATCCTCCCGCTGAACTCCCTCACGATGTCGGGCGAGTTCCCCACGTCGCGGGGGTTAGCCGGGTGTCCAGGGCCTGGCGAGATTATTATCCTGTCTGGCCTAATTCTCTCAACGATTTTGACAGTCACCTCGTCGTTTCTCAACACAAGCGGCCGGCTGCCCAGCTCGCCAATGTAGTGGGCAATGTTGTAGACAAAGCTGTCGTAGTTGTCTACGATCAGAGTCAAGTCCATGGCCCACCCTCCACGACGGCTCTGAGCGCTGCAAGCTTAGACTCGGTCTCTCTAAACTCACGCTCGGGCGTGGAGTCATACACAACCCCCGCCCCGGCTTGTATACGGAGGGAGTCGCCCATGGCCACTATAGTCCTTATGACTATGGCAAACTCGAGGAGAGACGGCGAGATGAAGCCCACGGCCCCTGCGTAGAACCTCCGAGGCTCGTCCTCAAGCTCGGCGATTATCTCCATAGCCCTTACCTTGGGGGCGCCGGACACGGTGCCCGCCGGGTGGGTGGCCAAGAGGGCGTCGACAGGGGTGAACCTTCTATCCATGACGCCCATGACCCTAGACACTATGTGTTGCACTCTGCTGTATTTCTCCACGGCGAACAGCTCTTCCACCTTGACAGACCCCAGCTGGCACACCCTCCCGATGTCGTTCCTAGCCAGATCCACGAGCATGATGTGTTCAGCTAGCTCCTTCTCGTCGCTGAGCATATCTTCCTCCAGCGCTAGATCCTCCTCCTCGGTGGCGCCCCTTGGCCTAGTCCCGGCGATTGGGTGGGTCTCCACGCGGCCGCTCTGCACCTTTACCAACAGCTCAGGCGACGTCCCAATCAAGTGGATATCGCCGTATTTAACGAAGTACATATACGGCGAGGGGTTCTCCTCTGCCAGCGCCTTGTACAGAGGGAAGAGGTCCCCCTCCGCTCTGTAGTCTACCCACCTGGAGAGCACCACTTGGAGGATCTCCCCAGCTGCGATCCTCTCCCTCCCCTCTGCCACCCAGCTCTTGAAGCGGTTCGGGTCGGTCATGGCCACCGGCCCCCTCACCTTGGTCTCTCTCCGTTCCACAGAAACCTTCGGCATTTCCCCCCTCAGGTAGCCCCTCCCCAGCATCTTGTCGTAGAGGATGTAGCCCCTGGGCTTAACCAGAAACGCCGCCGGGATAGACCGGTCTACCTTGTTATACCTAAGCAACAGAGGCTCCATGTAGTACGATGCCTCGTAGGTCAGAGCCCCGATTAACACATCGCCGCCGAAGGGCCCTCCATCCGCTTTCAACTCCCTTTGTGCTAAGTAGAGCACTTGTTGTAGATCGGGCCCAGAGGATACGTACGCCCTCTCCACCCCCCACGCCACGAGGGTGAACCTCGCCCTCTCTGCGAAGCCCTGGCCCGACTCTAGAAGAGCCACGAACTCCTCCCCCGACTGATACAGCCCGTGGGCTAGCTCTCTCGGCGGTGGGAGCTTAGACAGCGGGATCTTCATCTCGACGCCTCCACGGCCTCTCTCAGCTTCCTATACGCGGCCCCCTCTCTAATTGTCTTGACGGCGAGCTCGAAGCCGTCTCTGAAGTCCCTCACCACCTCGGCCACATACAGCGCCGCGGCGGCGTTGACAGCTATGGCGATCTCAGCCTCCCTATGCTCTCCCCTAAGCCCAGCCAAGGCGAGGCCCACCGCCTCCTCCCTTGTCGAGGCCCGGGGGAGCGGCGTTTTTCCAATGCCGAAGTCCTCCGGCTCTAAGACGTAGCGCTCGGCCCTCCCGCCCCTCACCTCCACCACCTCGGTGGGGCCCTCTGTGCTTACCTCATCCACGCCGGAGCCGTATACCACAAGGGCGCGGTCTAGCAAGACGGAGGCGACGCCGCCCACCACGTCCAACAGCCTCCTCTCCGACACGCCGATCAGTTGTCTCTTGACCAAGCCTGGGTTCGCGAGCGGCCCCACGATGTTGAAGACGGTGCGGAAGGGCAACTGTCTTCTCACTGGCGCGACTTTTGCAAAAGCCGGGTGGTACCGCGGGGCGAAGACGAAGGCGAAACCGATCTTCTCCACCATCTCAGCTGCCTTCTCAGGGCCCACCTCGAGGTTGTAGCCCACCGCCTCCATAAAGTCCGCGCTCCCGAAGAACCCCGACGCCGACCTGTTCCCGTGTTTTAACACCCTGGCCCCCGCCGCCGCGGCGACCACAGCGGCGAGCGTGGACAAGTTTATAGTCCCCGCCCCGTCGCCCCCCGTCCCCGCCGTATCTATAGCCTCAACCCTAAGCGGCACCTTAACCGCCACCTCTCTAGCCGATTTTACAAAACCCGTCACCTCCTCCGCCGTCTCCCCCCTACACCTCATCGCGGTGAGAGCCGCCGCGACAGCCACATCGTTTAGCCCCCCGGAGAGGATCTCACGCGAGAGGAGGTAGGCCTCGTCAATATTAAGCGAAACGCCGTTTGCAAGTTTTTTTAGTATATTTACCACCCCGAAGCCATATTGTTAATCTTCGGGGTGTTTATATATTTTCTCCCACTCAAGAGCCTTTTCATACGCGTCAACATCAAGAAGTCCATGACCAGACATGTTAAACACAACTACAGAGCCTGGCGGGAGTTTTTTTGCCAAATATATCACAGCCCTTACCGCATGTGCCGATTCGGGAGCTGGCAAAACGCCTTCTGATCTTGCAAAAAGCAACGCCGCCTCCATAACCTCCTCTTGGCCGTAGGCCACTGCCTCCACGTGGCCCAGCCGCTTAAGCAAAGAGAGGCTGGGAGCGGCGCCGTGGTAGCGCAGGCCCGCCGCGTGGACAGGCGGGGGGACGTAGTCGTGGCCTAGGGTGTACATCTTAATCAACGGCAGTATCCCCGTGGCGTCTGGGAAATCGTACCTATACTCCCCCCGCGTCAGCTTAGGGGCGGCGGCGGACTCCACGGCGAGAAACTTGGTTTTTCCAAACCCCTCCCCCCTGAGCTTAGCCCCAAGCATCGGGTATGTGAAACCGCCGAAGTTAGACCCCCCGCCGACGCAAGCCACCGCGTAGTCCGGCTCCTCGGGCAACTGTCTCATGGCCTCAAGGCCTATGACTGTCTGGTGGAGGAGGACGAACTCCATAACGCTACCCGGCAGATATTTTCTCCTCTCCCCCGAGAGGACGTACTCCACGGCCTCAGATATGGCTATGCCGAGGGACCCCGGGTGGTCGGGCCGGAAGTGCCTCCTGCCCGTCTCGGTCACCTCGCTGGGGCTTGGGTAGACGGTGGCGCCGTACGCCCTCATGAAGACCAGTCTCTGCCTCTTGCTGTTGTAGGAGGAGCGGGTCATGAAGACCGTCGCCTTGAGGCCGAAGAGCGCCGCGGCGAGAGACACAGCCATCCCCCACTGCCCCGCCCCCGTCTCAGTAGCCACCTCCACAGCCCCATCCGCCTTTGCGTAGTAGGCCTGAGCCACCGCGGTGTTGAGCTTGTGGCTACCCACCGGCAGAACCCCCTCGTACTTGTAGTATATGTGCACCTTAGTCCCAAGCGCCCGCTCAAACCCCTCCGCCCTCAGAAGGGGGGTAGGCCTCCCCACCCGCCTATAGACCTCTCTCACCTCCTCAGGTATGGGCACCCACCTCTCTGCGGTGAACTCCTGGTCAATCAGCGCAGAGGGCAGGATCCTGGTGAGAAGAGCGATTCTACTCTCCCCCTCATCTGGGTCCTTAGGAGGAGCGAGGACCCCGGGCAGATCAGCGGCGATGTTGTACCAGCGGTCTACCACCCCGACATGGCGTAGAGAAAGCCACGGATATATAAATTTATATGTAACGTGTGGCAGACCGCCGCCGACACGTGGATACAGGAGGAACCACTGCGAAAGCCTGTTCCGCACGTGGTTCCGGCCGTATTCTATATACTATGAGTTGTTCAAAACGTCTATGGAGTCCAAAACTAGGAAAATACCGCTGGCGTTGATAATAGCAGCGGCGGTGGTAGCGGCCTACGTTGGGCTTCTAGTGGCCGTCTCGTACTACATGTCACAAGGCGAAGAAAGCCACGTGGACCACGGCGTGGGAAACGTCGGCTGGCCCCAGGGGATCCACACGACGGAGGTGGGCAACCAAACCGCTAAGAGACAGAGAAAGGGCTGAGGCCCATGATGATGCCGAGCCTATTCATAAGAGCAATAGTCATAATGTTGCTCATAGCGAGCGGTGTGATTATGGCCATCTCCGGCATAGTGCTGTACTTCGCGCCCTCTGGCCCGGGGTCGGGCAACGCCGTGATACTAGGCGCCACAAAACACTTCTGGAATAACCTACATACCTACACGGGCTTCTCGATAATAGGCCTAGCAACGGCGCATGTGATACTAAACCGCAGATCGCTCCTATTCTACACAAAAAAACTACTTTTTTCCTAAACACAGCCTTGTAGAAGGCGTAAATCGCGGTCTGTCCCTAGGCGTCGCCTAGGGACTGCCCATGTCTTCACAGAGGGCTCTGCACTCTCAAGTGTGGCGTCATGGGGCATGGGGGACGATGGCACAGTCCCCTCTTTCAACGCAGTGCTCGGAGCAGAGCTCCAGCGGCTGGAGACTTATGTGTATACGTAAGCCCCTACGGATTAACGGTCATGAAACCGAAATTGGCCTAAGACAGACGATGCCGCGCGGCCTACGGCCGCGTTGTTTGTAATTTAGCGCCTCTCGCCAGCGGTAGCGCCCAGTATTAAACGTCGCTGCGTTTAATGTCTAAAAACCTTTCGGAGGGCCTTGGAAATCTTGCCGAGACAATTCTTAGTATGTTTATAGTCCTAGTTTTTTCACTCTCTTGTGTTAGTTAAGATCTGCGGCGTGGCAAGGCCAGAGGATGTGGCGCTTCTAGACGGCCTTGTGGACTACATCGGCTTCATAGTGGAGCCCTCCAGCCCCCGGTCGGTGGAGCCTAGGCGGCTCGGGGAACTGGTGCGGCTGGTTAGAGAGAGCAGGCCCGTGCTGGTGACGGCTTCTCTCCCGCCGGCCGAAGCCGTAGATCTGGCGGCGTCGCTGGGGATCCCGGTGGTCCAGCACCACGGGTCTCTGGGCGACGGCCACTTCAGCTACGCGGAGGAGAGGGGCGTGGCCCTCGCCCCGGTGGCGGTGTACAGACGGGGGGCCGATCTGAGAGCCGCCGTGTCACAGCTCCTCTCCAAGCCCCACGAGTACGTCCTAGTAGACGCAGAGAAGGGGAGCCGGGAGAGGTACGAGGGCGGCCTCAAGATCCCGCTCCAGGCGCTGGCCGAGGTGGCACACATGGGGAAGGTGGCGCTCGCCGGAGGCATCACGCCGGAGAACGCCCACCTCGTCGCGGCGCTGAGGCCCTACATGGTGGACGTAGCAAGCGGCGTGGAGTCGTCGCCGGGGGTGAAGGACCCAGGAAAGGTCAAAGCCCTCCTGAGGGCTCTCGGCCGCCTCTCCGGCTGAGGAGAACTTCGCCGCTCTCCAGCCTAATCTCGACAATACGGTGGTAGGGGATGTACCTCTCCCTCCCGCCCACCGAAACGACAACGCCGTTGGCCCCCACCTCCACCACGTCGTCGGTGGAGAGCACCTCCTCGCCGCCCGGCGACCCCCTGCTTATGAACCAGAAGTAGGCCCGCCGGCCGCTCCACTTAACCCGGTTAAAGATTTGCCTCATTGGGTTACCCACGTAGAGCCTGGGGAAGACCTATAAATAGGTGTACACCTGGATGCCCAGCGCCTCGGCGGCTTTTCTACCACGCTCGTCTATGTGGGGCGTGACCAAGGCCAGCTTCGGCTCTACGCCGGTGGCGCGGCGGTAGAGCTGGCCTATCCGCCACAGCTTAGCCACGTCGCTGTCCGTAGCGGAGGCCTTAACCTCCACGAGTATATGCACACCGTCTTTAACCAACACGTCCACCTCCACGGGCGAGGGGAAGCCGAACACCAGCCCCTCCCCGTCGAAGTAAGACCACCGCACCACCTCCCCAACCCCCAAAACATCCTCCACAATCCCCCGCACCGCCTCCCTAAAAGCCTCCTCCGTCTCCACCCCCCAGCGGGCGCCCAGAAGGACAAGCCGCCTATCCAACCTCTGGAGACCCCGCTCAAGCGCCTCAAACCTCTTAAAAGCCTCACGCCACCTCCTTTCGTTGGCCCTCCACCGCCTCTCGTTCATCCTCCACCTCCGTTCGTTTTCTCTCCACCTCTTCTCTTGTTCTTTTATGTAGGTTTGGAAGTCCTCCCTCAGCCTCCTCAGCTCCTGTAGCACCTCCCCCAGCCCTATGAGGCCGGCTACAGCCAGCCTGAACTCCTCATCCTCCCGAAGAAGCCTTAGGAACTCCCTCTTCAAGTTGTCCACGAAATATGCCAGAGGTATAAAAATAACTTTATCCGCTGGTTATATATTTCCAGTTGCCGCCACAAGTATGGATCCCAGGGGGAACGTCTGGGTTAAGCTCCTTAGGGAGAAGGCGCAGAAGATATACGTGGTGGAGTACCACTGAGTGTGGATTTCGAGGACTTCCTGAGGAAACTGACCGCGTGTAGGGCCTGCCCCCGTCTCGTTGAGTACAGAAGCTCGTTTCCGCCCGGCTACTGGGCCAAGCCGGTGCCCCCGTGGGGGAGCGGCCCCATAATGGTGGTTGGTCTCGCCCCCGCCGCCCACGGGGGGAACCGCACTGGCCGGATGTTCACCGGCGACCGGAGCTCCCAGAACCTCTTCAAGGCGCTCTACGAGGCGGGCCTCGCCTCTAGGCCGTACAGCATCTCGCGGGACGACGGGGTGGAGCTCTACGGCGTATACATAACCTCCGCCGTCAAATGCGCTCCCCCCGGCAACAAGCCCACCGCCGAGGAGGTGAAGAACTGCAGCCGGTGGCTGAGGGAGGAGGTGGAGATAGTCAAGCCCAGGGTGGTGGTGGCCCTGGGCAGAGTGGCCTGGCGAGCTGTGTCCGAGATCCTCGGCGTCCGGGGGGAATTTAGACACGGGGCGGTGGTCGAGAAAGACGGCGTGTACCTAGTGGGGGCCTACCACCCCAGCCCCCGCAATATAAACACCGGGAGGATCGCTGTGGAGGAGCTCGCCGAGGTGTTCAAGCTGGCGAAGAAACTGGCTAAGGAAGAGATACAACACTCCTAGGTTATGTCTTTTATAAGGCGCGTATACGTCTCTCTCTTATGACTACTGGAAGTTTATTTTGTCCACGTTTTACAACATGGAGCGGGTGTATGTAGTCGAGGTATTCCACCCGGCGAGGTTGGTGTTGAGGGGGCCTGTGGTTCTAGAGAGGGAGGGGGTCTACGGCAGGGAGCACTTCGCCTGGCTAGGCCCGGCGGCTATGTACATATCTAGGAGACACTTCGCCTTGAAGAGGGCTGGGGGCGCCCTCTACATTCTCGACTTGGGTAGTACCAACGGCACCTACGTAAACGGCGTAGACATAAGGGGGGAGGGGCTCGTGGAGCTGTACAGGGGAGACGTGGTGAACGTGGCGGGGGTCGTGGAGTTTATCGTTGAGGAGGAATAGTTATTAACTGGCTTTTATCGTGGCTTGTGGCTAGAATCGCCAGATACTACAGGGAGTACGGCCTGAGGATCGTCAAGGGGCTCCTCCAGTACGTCTGGGACGACGGGGGCAGGCGCTATCTAGACTGTAACACCAACCACGGCGTTGCCTTCCTAGGCCACGCCAACCCCAAGATAGTGGAGGCCGTGAGGAGGCAGCTGGAGGAGGTGTGGGCCGTGCCCCTCAACTTCTCCACCCCCGCCAGGGAGCGGTTTATAGAGGAGTTCTCCAGACTCCTCCCCGCCAAATTCGGCGTTGTGTTTCTACAGAACACGGGAACAGAGGCCGTGGAGACCGCCGTCAAAATCGCCAAGAAGATAACCAGGAGGCATACCATCGTCGCCTTTACCAACAGCTTCCACGGGAGGACTATGGGCTCCCTCTCCATAACCTGGAACGAGAGGTACAGAAAGGCCTTCGAGCCCCTCTACCCCCACGTGAGATTCGGCAAGTTCAATGTCCCCACAGAGGTGGACAAGCTGGTGCAGGAGGACACCTGCTGCGTGGTGGTGGAGCCGATACAGGGAGAAGGCGGCGTCAACCCCGCCACCCCCGAATTCCTAAAGGCCCTCAGAGAGGAGACCCAGAGGAAGGGCGCCCTCTTCATAATAGACGAGGTGCAGACGGGCTTCGGCAGAACAGGCGCCGTCTGGGCCTTCCAGAAATACGGCGTGGAGCCAGACATCTTCACGGCAGGAAAGGCTGTGGCGGGAGGCCTACCCATCGGCCTGGCGGTGGCCCGGGAGGACTTCGGCGACGTGTTTGAGCCCGGGGAGCACGGATCTACCTTCGCCGGAAACGCCGTGGTCATGGCGGCCGCCGCGGCCGCCTCCCGTCTCCTCAGGGAGGAGGACGTCCCGGCCAAGGCCGAGAGGGCCGGCGCCGAGTTGGCCAAGGCGCTGGGGGAGGTGGAGAGCAGACTCGCCGTTAGGGTGAAGGGGATGGGCCTCATGCTAGGCCTAGAGCTGAGGGTCAAAGCCGACCAGTTCCTCCAGCCCCTCCTGGAGCGGGGGGTCCTCGGGCTGACCGCCGGCGTCAACACCCTGAGGTTCCTCCCGCCGTATATGATAACTAGGGAGGATATAGAGCTGGTACACGCCGCGGTCTCCGAAGCCCTCAAGAGGGCCCAGTGAGGAGACGCCAGCTGTTCACAGCCGCCGGCGCCCTACTTCTGGCCGGCGGGCTCGCCGGTGGCTTCTACACTGAGGTCACCACACTGGAGCTGGGCCTAGGGAGACGGGCGGCCTTCCTCTCCGACCTCCACATCCACACTCCGAGGAGACTTGAGCTCCCGCCCTACGACATCCTGTTGATAGGTGGAGACACCTACGACGAACTCACCGCCGATCTCGCGGCAGTGACGGAGACGCTACGCCACCTGCCCAAGCCCAAAATCGCCGTGTTGGGAAACCACGAGCACTGGGCCTCCCGCTGGATCCCCCTCCGCCGCGGCGTTGCGGCGCTAGAGGAGGCAGGAGTCTACGTCCTCGCCGACGACTGGGTTCAGATAGGGGGCCTCCGGATATATGGACTGGACTGGAGAGACGACCCCAGAGACTACCCCCCGGTCAAGGACGCAGACGTTGTGCTGGTCCACTCGCCAGACGCCTTCCATTTGGCTGTCGGTGGCCTCTATCTCGCGGGCCACACCCACGGCGGCCACTTCTGCTTGCCCGGCAACGTCCCCTTGTACACCAACAGTCGCTTTGGATACACCTGGGGTCTCTACAGGAGGGGCGAGGCACTCATGTATGTCACGAGAGGCGCCGGGGAGATGACGCCAAGGGTTTTCTGCAGTAGAGAAATTGTCCTACTTACCTAAGCCACATACAACACACCACAGCGCCGGCGCTTGGAGAAATGCTCATCTTATCAATGGGGCCACCCGCCGTAGGTAGAGAGTGATTACTACAAAGTCGGCGAGGATAAAGGCGTGCATTATAGTACAATAAATACAGACGGCCTTCAACACGGCGAACTCCAGATAGACGAGATAGGGCAGTATGGCGAGGCCGAGGAGACGCCACCAAAAGACAAAGCGGGCGGCCCGCCTAGACAGAGTTCTGTACAGCCACAGAGCCGCCCCGATGTTTACTACAAACCAGACGGCAGCCGCCGCGTCCAGCGGGACGGGGCCTATGTAGGCGTAGCGGCTAGTCAACACTTTGATACAATCTAGTGTGACCCCCGGCAGAAGCTCTACATTGGCGTAGCAGCCGGGCGGGAGGGTGCCGAGGAGGTAGAAGAGGTATATCACCAGTAGAGACGCCACAAGTCCGCCGATGGAAAAAGCCACAAGAAACACAAGCCACATATCCACCACTTGGCTAATAACATGCATTTTAAAACTGTACTTATGTGCAGAATTGGCATATATTTAGGAGACGAGATAGACATGTGAAAATATACGAGATAAGAGTACGCCGCGCCCTAACCCCCTCCGGGCTACCGGAGTACGACTACGCCCTCAACCCCTACGTCGGCTGTCTCCACGGCTGTCTCTACTGCTACGCCCAAGACTACACCAAGGGGCCGCCCGGCGCCGCCTGGGGCCACATCGTCTACGTAAAGGCCAACCTCCTGGAGGTCCTCAGGCGGGAGGCCGCCCAGCTCAAGCCCGGCGTCGTGGGGCTCTCCACTGTGACAGACCCCTATCAGCCCCCCGAGGCCAAGTACAGACTGGCCAGAGGCGCCATCGAGATATTGGCGGAGGCGGGCTTCCACATCTCGGTACAGACCAAATCCCCCCTCGTGCTGAGGGACCTAGACCTCTTCAAGAGATACAGGGAGTCGGTAGACGTGGGCATCACCATCACCGCAATGGGAGACAAAGCCCTGGAGCTGGAGCCGGCCGCCCCACACCCCACAGCCAGGGCAAGAGCCGCCGCGAGGCTAGCCGAGGAGGGGGTAAAGGTGTGGATCTTCCTAGGCCCAGTGGTGCCGGGCTACAACGACAGCCGGGAGGACCTCGCCGAGGTTATAAAACTCGCAGCCTCCATAGGCGCCGAGCTTATATACGACAGATACAGGCCCAAGCCCAAGGCACACGCGAGACTACCCCCCGCCTACAGACAAGAGGCCGGCACGCAGTGGTGGACACAGGTAAAGAAAACCATAGAAGAGCTCTGTAGAGAGGCCGGGGCGAGGTGTCTAGACGTGGAAGAGGAGTGGAGAGCTAGACGCGGGCGACCTCCCTTAGAAGCCGGGCTAGATGGGGCGCCCTAGCCTCCAGCTTTTTCACGGCCGTTTCTACGTCGTCATAGGGGTCTACGCCGTATCTCACGAGCGTATACGCATGAGCCCCCAACACGTCGACCACCACCATGTGTACGACATACATCCAGTTTAAAAAATCCTCCGTAGCGGCTTTCAATTATGCTTCGGCGGCTATTGTGCGGCTAGTTTTACCTGATGGATATATAACTGGGCACTTCTCTTGACCTGTGTTCTATGTATACGTTAACAAGAGAAAGCAGAGAGTATTGATAACTAGAGAAAAGATTAGAGATCCCCACTGGAGACTAGCTGGGACACACTCGACAGTCACAGCGGCGAAAAGACATGCAAGATTTATCGCCGACGCCCGCGACTACATACTGGAGTGGGACCTGCTGACCTTCTAGCCTTTCAGCTTCTTCTAAGTAATGTAGGGGCGGGTAGTTCTCACCTCTTCGCATATCGAAGACAAAACCGGAGACAATATTGACAATTTGTCATCGAAGTGTTTGGACGCTATTTTTAAGAGCTGGAGGGACACGTAATGCTTGCGAGGGTCTCGAAATTCTTACAAAGACTATATCAGTCCATTTAGTCTATAATTTCAATAGCAGTGTAACATAACTTTTGAAGAGACAAATCGTATGTTTGGTGAGGATATGTTCCAATGTTAACAGCATACGCTTTTACAACATAAAAGAGTCTAAATTTCCACTACGTCGCTTTGGCAGCCTTGGCGCTTATTTCAGTACATTAATACCGTAGTTATTGTAGCGAGAGTTCCTCATTTGTGTTATATCAAGGGGTATCTATGTCTTACTTACCTACGGCGGCGGTTTACTACCGCAATCTCGGGAATTTAGGAATAATAAATGTTTTGTAGGTATAAATGCATTAAAAATTACATATGACGTAACTAAATGCTTTGTCTTAAGACATAACAGAGCCGTCTTGAATTAATCTATCATGGATTCTCCTGGCTAGATCGGCTAATTTGATAAGTCCTCTACCCTCTAGGTCCAAAGTGAACAATTCAGCCCACCTCCCGTACCTTTCTATACTCCAACGCCTGAATTTGAGAAGGAGCGGCAGGTAGAGCACAGCCTGAGGGTTTGGAATTACAATCCATAGCATATTCACGCGGCCATACCTACTCTCTACCACTTCTCTAAGTTTATGAATCACAGCGCCTGTTCCGTACAAAGTCTCCACCTCGACGGCTAAATCTCTGTACGGCCCTTCGCACTCCACATACACATCAACTCTAATACTGCCCAGTCCGCGCTCGGTATCGACACAACTCAGCGCTCTTTCCCACGCAGTCTTGTCGTCATGTTCTGTCTGTTTTAACTCTTCTGATATTTTCCCCGCTAGATAGCTTACGACAAACGCTTTAACGAGGTAATGCATTTTAGATTCACTGCCGCTATCATCACTAGGTTTAGTCCTTAGTAATATGTCAAACACCCCTGTAGCTCTTTCTAACTCCTTCCAGAACCAATCCTCTAGGTAAACTATACGTTCATCAAGATCGCCATATGGCTTGCCAGAAAGAGACGACATTCCCCACATGGCGTCCGCCAATACATTGAGAATCTGAATGTCCTCTCTTGCTAGGGCTATTTCTATAGGTCTTGGCGTGTCGGACATCCCCTTTTTCCAGAAGTTTTTGACCTCTCTTAACCTCTCCCCGCTCCCGTAGAACACGAAAAAGCCCAGACGTTGTGAATAAAGCTCTCTCAACCTATCAAGAATGCCGTCTCTTATCAACTCTATTCGAAATCTTCCACCCCGCAGATCAAATACAAAGATCCTACCCCCGGCGCTTACGTCTACCGGCATGATCTTTTCAAGATCGTCCGAGTTGCTAATGTGTTTGGAATTTGTAGGGAGACTCCCAGCTCTGACCAAATATATCTCTCTTAACACTCTCTTAAGAAATTCGATATAGTCTTGCGACTCCCTCTCGGCTAATATCACAAGGGGTCTATCGGCTAAGATTGAGCTCAGTCTCAAGACGGGGTTCCGCGCGTAAAGGTCCTCAAAGAAGCTGAAGAGCTCTATATCGTAATCTCCTCCAGACGCCTGCGGCACCCCCGTCGTCGAGACGCGTGGAGCTGAGATCTGAGGCACGTCGGAAGACAGAGGAGACAAGAAAAATGAAGGTTTCTCAGCCCAAGAGACCGTAGCCGGCTGAAGATGTGGCTCTGCCGTTTTGATCTCAGGTACTACGTCATTAAGAGCTAGAGGGCCGAGCCTCTGAGCCTCTTTGAACACGACATCGACAAACGCTAGTTTAGGGGCTACACCGGGAAGTTGAGGAAGGTCAGTCGCCAGGTCGGGAACAGTTATGCGAGGCCTCTGGTGTATCTTCACCACGACGGGCTCTAAATATAGAGCCTTTTCACCGAGTTGAGGCACCTCTGACGTCAAAGAGAGACTATATGTCTGCGGCGACCTAAAGGTCACCGCGGGCATATCAAAGTTCAATGCCGTATTAACTACTACTCTATCGCCAACTCTTTCAACAGTAGCCGATTTAAAGAACTTTACAACTCTCTCGACTTCTCCTTCTCTCAATTTAAGCCAAGCTAAGATTATAGTCTCGTCGCCGCGCTTACCGCGAATCTCTACTTGGACATAGCGCTGAGAGGACATATCAAATAAATACGTATAATACCCCGTTTTTCAAATCTTTTGTCTCAAGCCGGGCCAGGCCTAAAAACAATAGCTGAGAGAAGACCTCAAGGAAATTACTATAACTGATAGTTCTAAGTCTTAACCTTAGTCGCGCGCCGTCACGCGGTCTAGGATTTTCACAGAACGAAGTTTTACATCCTTTAACAAAATCCCCATCTGAATCCGAGATATTTACAATGCTTGCTTTTACTTCCAGTTTAAAACCTAGATAATATATCAATGGACTTTTATCTAGTTGTTTTTCTATATATCCTGTTGCATAAGAAGAATGATAATAATAATACGCTAAGTATTCTGTTGAAAACCTATCTATATATGAAGAGTAATGGGTTACGTATTCTCTCAGCTCATCTCTTGACAAGTTATAATCTCTTGACAAGCGATACATTAAGTCGTATACTACGTCTAACAAGCGTAAGACTCTATTGCCAACGCTGTCGGCTGTATGGCCTACTACTGCAAGCTCTCTATCTAGTTCGCCGCCTAAGTCTGGCACTAGCTTGACTGTTAGCTTTATGCCAAATCTCTCCATAAGTGCCTTTGTCTTATCGCTAAAGAGCTCTTCGCCATACATAAGTTTCAGATATGGTCTCGGTGTTGAGCCTAAAGACTGTAGGAAGAACGTAAACGGGTTATAGAGCGGAAGTATGCCAACTGCGGCGTTTATAACATCAACAAACGCATTAACAAGATCTTGGGCATCCTTAACATCGTACTTTTCCGCATTTACCCTCATATTAGTTCGCAAATATAGATAATCCAATAAGTTATATATTTCTATTATCCACTCCATTAGCGTGTGTTCTGACTTAATATGCTGAATACGGAACCCTTTGGCCGCTTCTTCCAGTAATGTGTGTCTCGCTTTAGCTAAAAGTCTGTTTCTGTTATCTATGTCGGCCTTAAGATCGTCGCCCAGCCCTATTCCCAACACTTGCCGATAGAAATAGGCCATTGAGTTCTTCGGTATACACTCTTCCCTCATTACGCCAGATTTTACACAGTCTTGACTTACGCCTCCTAGGAGGATTCTTAGGGCAAGTTCTCTATGTGGGCCTTTGAGCACTTGGCCTAGGTCGTCTGAGAGTATACGCAAAAGGTTTTCTCGTGCGCTTACAAAGCCCAAGACTTTGGCGTACAAATCTCCCAAGGTTGTATATTTGATGTCGCAACCCGTAGCGCCTCTTGGCAAAAGATGACATCTCCACCAATTCTCATCCCAATACTGGATATCCGGCACCTTGGTTTGCGAAGGCATGCTCATGTCTCCTCAGGAGGCCCTTCCATTAGCCGCGCCCCCTCAAACCCCCTAAGGTTGAGAACCTCCGCCATGAACTTAGGCGCCGTATACCCTGTAGGCAAGACGCTGTAGAGCGCCAACGGCCCCTTCTCATCTCTAGATAGTGCGACCACGCCGTCTATTAACAAGCCGCCGCGATTTTCGCCAAAGAGCATCCCTGAAACGGCGTCTAGTATGAACACGTAACTAAGGGTATAGGAGAGCAGAACGCTCAGCGGAGCATAGAACCCGCCCTCTCCCACTGCGTAATCTCGATAGTATTTAAATTCATCGTCGTAAGCCGCAAGAGACCACACCTCTACATGTCTCCCGTCCTTAAACAGCTTGATTATAATATTATAGATCGGCGGCTCAAAGAAGTCGAAAATATAGGATTCGTCATTTTCACACCACCTCCTCCAAGCGGTTGGCTCGTGTTCACACGCGTCAACACGTAGGGCCTCCCTTGTCCACCCTAGTTTATCTAGCAACACTCCCAAGTCTACAGGCTTTGCGAAGTGTCCCCTTATGCGGATTGCATCGATATCATCCATAATATTGCCTACCTTCTCACGAACCTCGTGAGCCCACATAAGGTCGGCCAACTGCGGCGGCTTCTCCTCCGTCGAGGGGCCGAAGTCGGGGTTCCAGCCTTCGAAGGTCGCCCTTGTGAAGCCCAGGGCGGCTACCCACTTAGCGAGTTCGGTTTGAAACTCCGCTATATAGTACTGGGTCTTTTTCAATTCTTCCAAGCCCTTCTCAGTAAGCTTGTAACACCCCCTTTTCTCCTTTTCTAGAAGGCCTTTCTTTATGAGATTTTTCAGCAAATTCCCGATAGCCCCCTTTGATCTGCCGAGTTTCTTTCTTACGTCAGATGGCCTTAGACAGTTGCCATTTTTTGTTGCGTTGTAGGCTAGTTCGAGAATGAGCAAGCTTGTCCTTATTTGATACATGGAGACAAGTCCCGAGAGATCTTTTAAGTTTTACGCTAGAACTTTAAGTTCGAATAACCTAGAACTTTGATTTTTGCTCAAGTTCTAACAAAAGTAATAAATAGGCCAGTATAGAAAAATTTCATGCCGAAGTGGGAGATTCACAACGAAATCTGCAGTCACATACTGGGCCTAGACAAGCGCCTGTGCAACAGAGTGAATGAGCTTATTGACGCGTCCACCAAGTATCACGACATATTGTGCAGGCCGCCCAGCGATCCTATTACTGATCCTATTAATAGAATGTTGGTTATACGCATAGGATATCCTCCTTGGACTTCTGCCTGTGAGCTCTTCAAAGAAGACAAGCTCTGTGGACGCAGTCTCTGGGACTGTCTGAGGGCGGGGATCCTACACTGTCTCGCAGACAGGGCCTACGAGTCTCTGAGGAGAGGATGGCGTATGGATTTAGCTAAGGCAAGCCCGTCGGAGTACGTCGCCGATTTAGTAGATCGGTATTTGGCTGATTTGATGTATTACGAAACATCTCTTGGCGGCGCTTTTCGTTGCGAAGCCTATGAACTCACATCAGTAGTGGAAAGCGTGGTGAGATCTCTATTGGATAACGCAGAGTTCTTTGTCAATACGATCTTGAGAGAAGCACAAAATGTGGGAATACGAAATGTAGAGGGCGTTAAGAAGGCGCTAGAGAGATGTCTAGGGAATTCTAAAAAGTTTGTGTGTATGTTTTTTGAAGACCTCATGCCAGGGTTCCGCCCTTTGCCATTGACGGCGGCCGCTAATAAAATTGAGACTATGCTTGGGCGCGGCGAGAAGGTCTGTATAAAATTTATAGCTGATGACTTTTTCTTACAATGCGACCCTGCCAAAACTATATGTTTTAGTAACCTAGACGAATTACTGGTTCAATGCATCCGCCTGTCTGTAACATAGAAAGCTTATCATTTTCAATATCCACATGATGTGCCATTTTCCGTAAGACCCCACCTTCCAGGGATCTTAAGAGTACCAAGACATCACGTCATGTTTTGACTAACCAGCGGCAGACTCGCGTTGATCTGGTACCGCGCCACCTCCCGCCCGTAGTACTGAGGCGGGAGGTCAGGAGAGACCACCACCTCAGCCGGCAGATCCACACACTGGCCCGCCCCAACTCCGGAGGTCTGTGATTCTTCTTTTTCCGTAGGCGCGGTATAGGGCCCAGCCGAGGAATCCTCTTGCTATTCCGCCGCCGGGGAGCTTTACTGTGGCTACGCAGCGGCTGTGGCAGCCGAGGTCGGTGAGGGCGACGTAGGTGTAGACCCAGCGGAGGAAGGGGGCGCCTAGCTTGGTGAGGCCTAGGGTTCTGCCGTGTTTTACGGCGGATTTGAAGAGGGAGAGGGGGCGGGGGTAGAACTCGTAGGTGGGTTTGCTCCTCCTGTAGAGGGGTGGGGTGGCGAACCTCAGGGGGCTGAGGAACTCCAGCTTGAAGCACTGCTCCTGGGGGAGGTCGTGGTGGGCGTCGCGCACCTCCACGGCCTCAGGGTCTAGCCTGGCGCCGAAGAGCTGTAGGCCGCCGGCGGCGGCCGCGGCGAATTGACTGGCCATGTCGTCGTCGGCGAAGCCCATCCTCACCTCGACGGGGTCTCCGGGGGCTACGGCGGCTCTCCAGAGAACCGGCCTCCCCCTGTGTAGGAGGGGCCACACGGAGAAGGGCTTCACCTTAGCGTCGTGTAGGTCGGGCCTGCCCAGGGTCTTGAGGACGAGGGACTCCACGACTGTGCCGGAGAAGCCCGAAACGGCGAAGGCCGACCGCCCTGGCCTTTATAATGACGATCCTCATGTCTAGGAAAAGGTGGGGGTAAATAACTACTGGCCCGCGGCGGCCTTCAACAAGTCTCTCACCTCCTTCTCGAAGGCGTCCATCTCGCTTGCTATCCACAGGAGGAGGATGAAGGCGGCGAAGGCGAGGTGTGGCACGAAGAGGAGGACCAGGGCGAGGGGCCAGGGACCGCGGGTCGAGACCGTGCCCCTCCGGCAGTCCACCCTTACCTCCACGGGGATCAGGCCGTACCTCTTCCTAACGGCGAGGTAGGGCCCCACCCACGCCGCCTCCGCCCCAATTACGGCGAAGGCGTCCCGGAGAGCCGATAGGTCGCCGGGGCAGACAACACGCCTACGCCTTTGCAACAGGCGGATGACTAAGACGGCGGCGAGGACGGCGGCGGCAACCCCGAAGATTATAACGGTTGTCGGGCTGAGCCACTCCATATATATATCAACTAGCACTCCTCTTTATAAACCTAATGGCTCCCCTCCCGTCTCCCTGCCGCGCTTTGGCTCGGGGGCTATGGCCGGGGGCTGGTTATGTCTTCTCGCGCATATCTCCTGACGACGCTTGGGATCTTCTCTATGAGGTCGCTGGCGGTGATGTGGAAGCCTAGCTGAGCGGCGGCCTCCTCGCCGGCTAGCCCGTTGACGAAGGCCGCCACGGCCGCGGCCTCTAGGGGGTCACGTGTCTTGGTCATAAACGCAGCGGTGAGGCCTGTGAGTACGTCGCCTGTCCCGCCGACGGTCATGGCGGGGGTGCCGGTGGTGTTTATCTTGACCCGCCTCCCGTCTGACGCCACGTCGTATCTGCCCTTGAGTAGTATGACAGCGCCGATCCTCCCCGCCCACTCCCTCACCGCCTCGGCCCTCTCCCTTAGCCCCCTCGGCGGCTCTACGCCTGTCAGCGCTTTGAACTCCCCCGCGTGTGGGGTGTACACCACCTGGGGCCCCCCCACCGGCGACCCCCCGAGGGCTTTTATGGCGTCTGCGTCGACGACAAGCGGTTTTTTGACCCGCGCGGCTATTTCTTTAACCGCGTCGGGGGTCTCGCCCTCCAGCCCCAGCCCCGGGCCGATGGCCACCACGTCGAACTTCTCCGCCAGCCTCAGCACCTTCTCCACGTGGCGTAGGGAGAGCCTAGGCCCCTCCAGCGGGACGGCGATTATGTCTGGGCTGTAGGCCTTAGCCGCCTGCGCCGCCGGCTCAGGCGCCGCGATAACCGCCAGATCCACGCCAGACCTCAGCGCGGCCAGCGCCACGTACATAGGCGCCCCCGAGTACTCGAGGGACCCACCCACCACCAGCACCCGGCCGTGGTCTCCCTTCTTCGCGTCGGCCCGCCGGGAGAAGTCTAGATAGGCGAAGTCCCCCGGCCCAACTACCACCTCAGCCTCCGGCGGGATGCCGATGGGCTCCACCACCAGCTCCCCCACGTACCTCCGCGCCCCCTCAGCCAGGAGGCCCCTCTTTGGCTTGTGGAAAGTGACGGTGAGGGCGGCCCTAACCGCCTTGTCCCGCACCTCCCCCGTGTCCGGGTCCAGCCCGCTGGGGACGTCCACAGCCACCTTCGGCGCAGGAGCCGCGTTCATGAGGTCGACCGCGGTGGCGTGCGGCTCCCTAAGCGCCCCCCTCACCCCAGTCCCCAACACTGCGTCTATAATTACATCCGCCCAGAGGAACCAGTCCTGAAGTGCAAGAAGCTCCAGGGGAGTCGCCGCCAGCGCCAGCTCCACCCCCCACAGCCTCCTCACAGCCTCGAAATTCGCCCTAGCCAACTCCTCCCTAGGCTCCCCAAGCCCCACCACCCTCACCCACAGCCCCGCCCCGTGGAGATGCCTAGCCGCCACGTAGCCATCCCCCCCGTTGTCCCCCGTCCCACACACCACCAAAACCCTCCTCGCCCCCGGAAACCTACCAACGACATTCCTCGCCACAGCCGCCCCCGCGTTCTCCATCAACACAAGCCGCGGCACCCCAAGCCACTCCGCGTTCCTATCCACCACATACATCTCAAGAGAGGAGATAGCCTCCATATCGTCTACAATACACACAGATAAAAACATACCCTCCCCAAGTTCGGCAAAATTTGCTATATGCTACACAACGCCGTGTGTCAAATAACCGGCGCTAAATACGATGGCAACGTCTCAAAATTTTTCCTGATCTCAGAGGAGGAGAGCTACTAAACCAGAGCTGGCGCGGGGAGAGAACACCTTACAAAATGCCGGCTAATGGCTGGTCAGGGTGTTTTGTATGTCGTAAGGTTTTTATGGTGGAGGTTTTGTCTTAGTGTGGCTGTAGTGTTGCCTGAGAGGTTGGTTAGGGAGGCAGAGCGGAGGGGTATTGACGTGGGGGAGGTGGCGCTGGAGGCCCTGGCTAGGGCTCTGGAGCTAGATCCGGCCGACGTGGCCGCCGCGCGTGTGGAGCTGGCGGAGAGGTTTCTCGCCGAGGCGGAGCAGTACGTCGAGAGGGGGGACGCGGTGCAGGCCAGCGAAAAGCTCTACAAAGCTGTGGAGGAGTGCGTCAAGGCGTTGGCGGAGGAGCTGGGGGTTGAGGCGCTTGGGGAGGTCAGGCGGAGGGGCCGGTGGGATACTTGGCTTCTGGGGCGGGCGGCGAGGGAAGCGGCGGAGAGACTGGGAGAGGACAGAGTTAGGCTGGCGTGGAAAGACGCCTATGATATACACGTGTGGGGCTTTCACGAGGCTAAATACGACGTTAGGGACGTGAAGGCGGCTCTGCCTCTGGCCAGGTGGCTCGTCGAGTTTGTGAAGAGCCGCGTGGCCGGCCGCCCCTAACCTGCGGGGGTTCTCCCGGCGTATGTTCGCGGGGTTGTGAAGCCCCTGAAAATGCGTTGAAGGTTTGGCCTTAACGGTGTTGACACGGGAAGTATCAGTGTGTTTAAAAATGGTGAAGGGGAAGGGACTAGCCCCTGGGAGGCCCGGACTTGAGGAGGTGGGCCGAGGCCAGGTCCAGGTGGGTCACGGATTAGATGTTTCCTTTGAGCCCTTTTCTCTGTCGTGGTTGGCTTCCTTCTTACGAAAATGTGTGTTCTGAGTGGGAGGGCCATGTGCCTTCGGCGGTGAGGGGTTGTTCTATGGAGGGCTCCGCGCCTGGAGGGGGCCGTGCCGTCGTTCACCATGTCCGACGAACCTGCGGTGGAGGCGCAGAGGAGGGGAAAGCCCCTAGGCGTGTGCGGTCAACGACTGTCGGCAATGAGCGCCCGGGACAAACGGTACACAGTGGTGGGGAGATACCGAGGTCGACGTGGTCACATCGCCCGACTTCAGAGACTACGGGGTCAGATACAGAGAGGATCGCCCCCTCGAGCTGAAAGCAGAGTGAAGGAGGTAGTCACGTTGACCAAGAGAGGGGACGGTGGCCGTCCAAGGCTTTCTCGCGGGTCTCTAGACGGCGTCCTTGCGCGCTGCTTAAGGTATTTATAAAGGTGGTTAAGTATGTGTACGTGGAGGAGGCTTGGAGAGCCCTCAGGGCGGCGTATGAGGAGCTCGAGTGGTTTGGGAAGACGGGCGACCCCGCGCTTTTGAGAGACGCGGCTGAGAAGGGCTGGCTTGCCGTGGTGAAGGCAATCGAGGAGCTGTTGAGGGCGTACGGCGTGGAGGCTAAGACGTACAGAGAGAAGAGAGACGCGCTGAAGAAGCTGGGGCTGAGGGATCTGGTGCGTAGCTTTGCGGCTATGTCGCAGTTGCTCCACGTCGACTGCTATCATGACGGCATGTGCGACGAGCAGTACGTCAGAGAGTATCTGAAAGACGTAGAGGATATCCTGGACGAGGTTCGGCGCCGGTTGCAGCGCTTAAGGGGCCTGTAGGGGGGTGGGGGCCGCAATGTTTTAAACTGCGCCACATATCACAGATATGGACGTGGGGAGGCGGGCCCTTCTGTATCTGGTGGTGTCACACTGGCGGAGGTGGGGGGAGGTGTGGGGGAAGAAGAAGGTGCAGAAGCTGATGTTCCTAGTGGAGCACTGGGACGGGGGGAGGGGGGTGTCCAAGTCGCTGGGCCTCACTGGGTACAGGTTTGTGGTGTGGCTCTACGGGCCCTACTCGCCTCAGGTGGATGAGGATTTGGAGTGGCTTGTGGAGGAGGGGTACATCTCGGAGAGGGTGTACGGATACGACTCGTACCACAGCGTGGTGGCCGACGGCGAGGTGGTGAGGCTGGGCTTCTACGACGACGACGAGTCGCCCAAGGTGATATACGTGTACCGCCCAACCCTGCGCGCCAGGTTTGTGAGGATAGGGGAGCCCCTACGGGCGAGGATAGACGCCGTGGTGGACAAGTTCGGCCGCTATACTGCGAACGAGCTTGAGACCCTCACGACAGCGATGCTGGGCGTCGAGAAGAGGAAAGCACTCGGGAAGGCAGTAGACGAAATAGTCCAGCTAGGCGGTGGAACGCGTAATACAACCTAGCACTTTTTACCCGGGTGCATACGGCTGCCCGTGGAGTTGCTACTCCGGGGGTTAAACGTGGGCGGCTTCGCCCTGAGGCCCACCTACAAAAACGAGGATAGGATCAGGGCTGTAGTGGCCATCCTGGAGCGTGGCGAGTTCCGCCTGGAGGATCTGCTCGCTGTGGCGCAGTACGACCTAGCCAGCATGCGGGCGCCGGGCTGGATCAAGGAGAAGGCGGAGCGCCTCGCCCGTCTCCTGCGGCGCCGGGGGCTCAAGACGTCTGCCAAGACGGTGTTTAGGTGGACCTCCTCAAGTTGGCTGTTCTCCCTCGCGATCTACCGCCACCTCACCGAAAGGGGGCTCCCCGGCTACTTCGCCGTCGAGCCCTACGTCGGCCTTAGCGAGGCGGTTTACCCCTTCGACTACGCCCTGGTGAAAGAGGACAGGGCTGTCCCAGTGGAGGTGAAGCGGCTGGCAAGCTGGGCCAACCTAGAGCAGTACATCGGCGACTTCAGAGAGAAGGCCCAACGAATCACCACGGCAGTCCTCCACCTGCACTTGACAGAGGAGCTCTGCCACCTGACGCCGCCGGAGGGGCTCAGAGCCCTGCTCGCACTAGCCAACACGGGCCCCGAGACGAGAGTCATCCTCACCTACCACTGCGGAGACACCTGGAGCCTAGAAGACGTCTCCAGACTCGCGGAGGGACTGTAGGCCCCCCGTCGAAACACCCAGCCGCCGGCTACCGAGGCGTCCATGCAAGCGGGGTTGAGCCAGGGCGAGACGCGCCGGCGTTGAGCGCGGTTGCCGTGGAGCGTCTTGGCCCGGCCGCCGGCGGAGTTTAAGTCGGCGCTATGTACGGCGGACGGCCCCGGGCCTGCGACGGTTAAGCCAGCGCCCTCAGCGCTATAAGCAAGGCCCGCGCGACGTCCCCCCTCGCGGAGCCCTCGTCGTAGAGCTTTAGGAGGGCCACGCCGGCCTTCCCCAACATCCTTACGGCTTGTTGGTCGATTCTGTCGCTTTCGCTGTGCGCCAAGATCTTATGTGCCCGGCCTCCCGCGAGTTTTTCGCAAGCCTCGAGCTGTGTAGGTGCATCCTTTACGTCGCCGATGGTTAAATGGCCTCCTTTCAACTCCACTAGGTAGACAGCGCCGATGGGTAGCGTGATGCATACGACGTCGCATCCGGCGTCCGACAGCGCGCCTTTGTACCTCATGCAGCAGACGATTGGGCTCGACCTAACGCACGCTGCGTTGCAGTTGGGCATATAGCTCTAGGGCCTCTCCGCTCAGCTCCTCTATCACGGAGGAGATGGACTTTATCTCGGGCACGCCCCCGCTTCTGTCGACGGGTAGCTCCTCCAGCTCGCCGTCGTGTAGGTAGTACAGCCTCAGGCTCTCCACCTCCCCCTTCGCGTAGAGGTGGGCCAGCTTCATCACCACTAGGTCCGAGTGGGTTGTCACGAAGAGAGGCCTCCGCCGCGCCTCCCGGGCCAGCAGCTCGGCCACCTGGACCTGCCTATTGGCGTGCAGGTTGATCTCGGGCTCCTCCACCACCGCCAGGTCGCCCCTCCTCACCATGAGGCCCAGCAGGAGCCCCGCCACCTGCGCCACGCCAGACGAGGCAAAAGCCGCCGGCAGCTTCAGCCCGCTCGCGTATTCATACACAATCGCCAGGGTCCCCCTGTCCACGGCCACGTCGCCGTCGAGAAGCGCAGTCTCAACGCCGCCGAACTGCCCACCCACTCTCTCCACCGCGCCGCTCCTAATGAGATTTATCACGTCGGCTGCATACAGCGACAGAGAAGGCTTGAAAAACTGCCTGGGAAGCTCCTCCCTAACCACCTGGCTAATTCCGTACAGCCTAATCAACGCCTCCACGACTCCGTAGAACGCCGTGAGGAGGGCAATCCTCTCGGCGGGAATGTAGACGGAGCGTCGCATGGGGAGAAGCCCTTTAAAGCTGAGGCTCGCCCCGCGGGCTGAGAACGCCGCCCACTCGACGTCCTCTACAGCGCGTTTTACGAAACTACTGGATATGTTTACCTCAACGCGCGGCCTCTCTCCCCTGGGAAGAAGCGCCTTAAAAGAGACCTCCAGCGATGGTGCACTAGCCTCCACAATCGCCTCCTCTTCGCCGTATGTGACAAAGTCGCTTGTCCCCAACACGGATTGCAACTCTCGCTTTAAGGCTTCTCCTGTAGACATCTTCGACATCTCCAGTGCAACCCTCTCCACCTCTTCCAGATGCTCCCTGAGACACTCGGCGCCGGCCCCGGAGCACCTCCGCATACCCACCTCAGACAGGGCGTGGTGTGCAATAGCAGGCAAGTGGAAGAAGACGAGGTTGTGAACCGCGTATATGAGGGAAGCCAGCCACGACTTACCCACGTTATTCGGGCCTATGACGGCGGTGAGGTCCCCCGCCACCAGCTCAGCCCGTCTCACCGGCCCAAAATTAGACACAGACACCCTAACCCCACCGAAGTATGTAGCCACGTCCACACCCACCTACGCCTAAAAAACATTTCCCCCGTAGCTATGGAACCGCCAACCCCAGCCCCCGCGGGCTAAGGCTCTGCGGAGGGCCGTTTGTCTCGGCGGACTGCCGGCCCCGGGGGGTCGCCGGCATAGAGGATTGAGTCGAGAACCTTGTGCGCTGTGGCGTGGGGAACACTGCTATATACCCCCGGCAACTTGTAGATGTGATTGAGGTAATTGTTTTGGATCTAGACAGAGCTCTGAGGTTTGCCCGCGGCGAGGGAGAGCTGGAGTGGGTGGGCCGGGGCGAGCTTGCGGTGGTCTACGCCGCTGGTCTCGGCCCCGTGGCTCTTGTCGCTCCGGCGCAGGGCGGCCGGAGGGCGAGGGTCAAGGCGGTGCTTAAGTGCATCGCGGAGGGGCGGGGTGGCGGCAGGCAGTGTATAGAGGGGGCCGGCAGGGCGCTGAGCGCCCGTTGCGGCAGGCCTGACCCCCCGCCTTCGGGGGCGTGCTTCTGCCACATATACAGGCTTTTCGAGGTGAGGGGGCAGGAGTACGACCCCTGTGAGCTAAAGGTGCCGGATGATCTGCGGGACGTGCGGGAGACGCTTAGGTTCTTCGGCAGGCTTATACAGGCCGTAGTTTACAGCCAGTCGCTGGACAAAGACGCCGTGGCTGAAGCCGCGTGCCGCGCCTTAGAAGGGCGGGATCTCTACTGCGACAGGGAAAAAAGGGCCTACGTCAAACCGCTCAACGACCTCCGGAGACTGGGGATCCTCACTGTTGGAGGCGGCGATTGGAAGAGAAATGTAGCCGCCAGACTAACCCCCTTGGGGGAGTTCATAAGGCGGCTGGGGCGCGGCGCGGATGCCGTGTTGGCGGGGTCGGCGCCATTTGTCCTTTGCCACAGCGGCTACGCCGCCGGGAGTCTCCATGTCGCCGAGGCGGGGTACTGCTTGGGTCTGCAGAGCGCTGTGGGCGACTCCCTCCTGGAGACGGCCCTCGCCAGCTACTGGAGGTATGTGAAGAGGGAAGCCGCCTACCAGCTCGTCCCCTATGGTTGCCCCGTCGACAAGATTCCTCTGATGCATTCAATAAATTCCTCTTCCGACTTCTCATAGTCCGGGTTTACTCTACTGAACCGAATTTCTGCCTGCGTCGAGTCTATGTTGGCTGACACCGCGGGGCATCCGCCGGCTTGATGTGGTGGCTCCAGCGCCGCCACGACCCCCCTTAGTCTGTGGTCTCTGGCCACGTCTGCTAGATATGCCACAAGCCTTATGGCGTCTGCCCTCCTCAGTCTCCTCTCGTCTAGACGGCGGTATTTAGCCTCGACGACAATCAAGTTTCTCCCGCTCTCCACAACTATGTCAGGCCTGGGCGCTATCCCTGCGATCCTCCGTATCAGCTTAGACGTAGGCGCCTTGTTGAAGTACACCCTGCCATCGCCCTCTACGTCTACAGCAATCCCGCCCCTCAGCACTTTCGCGGCGAGCCCATCCCTCTTGAGCGTTCTCACGGTGAGGGCTAGGACGTAGGTTTCATATAGCTTCGTGCTGGGGATCAAGAAGAACTCGGACCCAACTCTTCTAGCGATGGCGGGTAGATAGAAGTAGTCACCTGGGTCGAGGTCCTCCACCCAGAGGTGTGGGATCTCCTCTTCGGCGTCTTTATGGAGCACTTTTAAGGCGGACTCCAGCGAGGAGATATAGAGTTCAAGCGCCTTTCCTACCCCCTCGGGCAAGCCGGACGTGTACCTCAGTGCTCCACGGAGGAATTGGCTCAAGTTGCTTAATGTCAAGAGCACCGAGCTGGCCAACCAGACGTTGGGCACCGAGATGTTTTTGACAAGGAGCTCTCTGTCTCCTCTGACGATGAGCTTGCCTGAGCTCGCCTCGACGGCGGCCCGGAAGTACTTGGGCTCCCGCTGTATCAAGCCTCTGGCCTCCCAGATGATCCTCGTGATGCGGACTATGTTAGGCACGTTCGTGGCGACGAGGCTCTTCGAGAGCAAATATAAAGGGTAGACGTCGCGCAGAACCTCGTCGGTTCTCTCAACCATTCTGTAGTAGCGGCTTACCCTCGGCTTTATCACTAACTCAACCCCGCCTGCGTATCTATAAACGCCGACCCAAAAGCCTGTGTGCGCTCTGTCTCCCACAACGTCAGGTCTCGGAGTGTCCAAGGCTATCCCGCCTACTGCCCCCCTTCTGAAATAGCCGAGGGTCGCCCGCATGTCAAGCACCGCCTTCTTCAGCTCCTCTACCGATACGCCGGCGTCACATCCCTCGAGCGCCTCGCTTAAGGTCGGCGTCTCGCCCTCAGTTAAGACGCACCGGCGCATGTCACTCAGGCAGCTCTTGGAGTAGTGCGTCAGCGATCTTATACGATATGGAGGCCTTTCCGAAGATCTCCTGGACTCGCCTGGCGAAGTCGGCGAATAAGGCGCGGGATTTGTCGTTAAACGAAAGCAGTGCCCTGAAGCGTAGCTTGGGGACTGCGGAGGAGAATTGTGAGAGAACTAGGGAGGAGTAGGCCAAGTCGGCCAGGGCCTCTTCTCTCAAGTCAGACAGAAGGTGTCTCAAACTTACGTAGACCACCAACAGCCGGGCCAAATCGGTTAAGACGGAGGGGCCGAGCTCGAGGCCCAAGTCCTTGGCTACGCCCAGCGTCCAAGCGAGCAGTCCGCCGAGACCGAGCTTAGACCAGAGCCCCCTCACCTCCTCTTTAATCCCCGCGCGGTCGCTGAAGTTGAGCTTGACCAGCGTGGCTATGTCGCCTTCCACGGCGTCGCTGGGAGATAGCTCCTCGATTGCGCGGTCGACGAAGCGGTCTAGAGCTTCGTCAAGTTTCTTGGCAAACACGCCCCCCTCCTTCGGCGAGATCTCCCGGAGGCTGGGCTCGTAGTCCTCGTAGAAGGGCAAGACGTAGAGATAGGCGAACCTCCTGAGGAGGGCAAAGCTGAGCTTGAAGAGCTGCGCCCTATCCACGACATTCATAGTGGCGAATAGGCGGAAGGAGTAGGGCAAGGGCAAGCCCCCCAGCCGCCCCGCCAACTCTCTCAACCTATCGACTACGTCACCAACACCCCCCACGCACTCCTCTACAGCCGCCCTATCCTCCAGCTCATGCGCCTTAACCACCGGCACCCTATATCTATACGCCAGGTCAAGCGCCGTGAAAAGATCTCCAAAGATGAGATCCACATTCGCCCTATTCAACTCGTCAAACACCACGTGGCACGGCCCCACTCCCCTCAGTAGAGAAACCCACGACCGAAGCACCGCGCAGCCAAACCCACCAAACACCCGCCTAAGCCCACCACCAGCCCTCTCAAAACGCACCACAAGATCCTCAAACGAAAGGCCATCCCTACCCACCACAAGCACAGGCCCACACCCAGTCATAAACCCCGCAGACTCAAGCGCAAGCCTAGTCTTACCAACCCCAGGAGCACCCACAAACAACACATTCTTACCAGACACCAACAACAACGACACAAACCCCCTCAACACCCCCACCACCACACAAACCAACAACCACCCATATATTAACATAGACCCCCAAAACACCCCCCAGAAGCCGCCGAACCACCGCGCCGAACACCCCCACACAGAAAGGTGCGGCCAGGCGAGAGCCGCCCAGACCACCGGCCAACGCCATCAAAGGCCGTCCACGCCCCGACACACGGGGGGATCCACCATGTAAGGAGCGCAGAAGAGCAGTGTATAAACGTAAAGGTGGGTGGGAAACCGAACGCCGGCTTGAGAAAGGGCTATGAAAAAACATAAAGCTGAAGTAATAGAAAACCAAGCATTAGTAGACAATGAAACACAGTACAAACTTGATAATCAAGATAAAGTCATATAGCTACACATGCCAATTTCTAAAAGTCACAAATTTCGTCGGCTCACCGTAAGTCAAGCACATGTGAATCATCGTGTAGTTGTTTCTTATCTTTTCTTTTGATTTCTGGTTCTTTCTGTTCCGCCGCGTTATGACCAAGATATTGTACCAGATGTTTCTACTATACTTTTGATTTCTGGCATCCCGCCGGCTGAGGTTAAACCGCAACCTGCGCTTGTCTATGCGCTTGAGTTTCTACTATCTTTTGATTTCTGGCCCAGGCGGAGGCCGTGAGCGCAGTCCTCATGCCACGCGTTTGAGGTTTCTACTATCTTTTGATTTCTGGATCGTAGAGATAAGTGCGGCACTAGAAGATGCAATGATGCTGTTGTTTCTACTATCTTTTGATTTCTGGGTCTGAACAGGGTCTTCGTGGTGGTGCCCCGCCACATAGCTGTTTCTACTATCTTTTGATTTCTGGCAGAGCCGCCGGGGACTGCCCCCCCCCGGCGACCACTCGAAGAGGCCGTTTCTACTATCTTTTGATTTCTGGCCTGGACGTCATATACATGTGCCAGGGAGGGAGAGTATACGGTTTCTACTATCTTTTGATTTCTGGGCACCTCCTGCGGTGGGCGGTTAAGCGGTTGCAGAAAGACAAGTTTCTACTATCTTTTGATTTCTGGACAGCCCGGCGTGCCCCAGTCTTTGTCGACGCAGACTACCGCGTTTCTACTATCTTTTGATTTCTGGAGTGCGGCTCCCAAGTCCACGGGTCGCGGTACATGTTGCCGAAGGTTTCTACTATCTTTTGATTTCTGGTGCCATGGGGGGACAGTCGTCGTCCTCTTCACGTCTGATGGATATGTTTCTACTATCTTTTGATTTCTGGTCGACGACATCCGCCACAGCGACGGTGGCGGTTAGGGGCATACAGTTTCTACTATCTTTTGATTTCTGGGCCACTTACAGGCGTGATTATTGCGAAAGCGCCTAGGTGGTCTAGGTTTCTACTATCTTTTGATTTCTGGGAAAAATTGGTAGTGAAGGGGAGGATGGCCAAAGAGCTTATGGTTTCTACTATCTTTTGATTTCTGGGGCAGTAGTGAAAACCAGGGGTTAATAAACGTTTCGCCCTTGAGGTTTCTACTATCTTTTGATTTCTGGGGTCTTGGGGAGCGGCACAGCGGCCAACTCCGCCAAGGCCCCCACGTTTCTACTATCTTTTGATTTCTGGCCTCATCTCCCGCAGGGCGTGGTACCTCGCGATGGCGGTGACTAGGTTTCTACTATCTTTTGATTTCTGGCTGTTGACCTTCCCGCTGTCTAGAAATGAGTACGAGGGCCTGTTTCTACTATCTTTTGATTTCTGGCAATCACTGAGCTGACGACTGAGTAATCGCGGAGATAACATTGTTTCTACTATCTTTTGATTTCTGGCGTTATCCGAAAGGAGGATGCTGTAAAAGTAGCGCGGTATCTTGTTTCTACTATCTTTTGATTTCTGGAGCTATATTCCTACTAGTTGAAGCGCGTAAACTCATTAAGAGTGTGGTTTCTACTATCTTTTGATTTCTGGACCAACTATCCTTATCGGCTGTCCCACGGCGTACCTCGGCTCGTTTCTACTATCTTTTGATTTCTGGATGCAGTACCTCGAGACTACGCCGCGTGTCTCGCCGTGATTAAGGTTTCTACTATCTTTTGATTTCTGGCTTTGCCACTGCTTCAAATATCACCTTTGGCAAGCCTCTGTTTCTACTATCTTTTGATTTCTGGGCGGACATAGTCGAGCCAGACGAGCGTAACTCGATAACGTTTCTACTATCTTTTGATTTCTGGCCACGTGATTATTACACCGAGGATTTAGCAATGATGTTACGGTTTCTACTATCTTTTGATTTCTGGGCCTGGCAACAGAAGTGGCCCCCGTAGTCGGGAAAGTGCTGTTTCTACTATCTTTTGATTTCTGGGTGACAGCTGTGACCCAGCCGCTTGCCCACGTGCCCTGTAAGAAGTTTCTACTATCTTTTGATTTCTGGTCGTGGAACGTGTCGAAGCTAGGTGAACATGCCCTGTAGAGATGTTTCTACTATCTTTTGATTTCTGGGTAGTCAACTGGCTCAGAGGCCTCATTTAAGCCCAACTTAGTCCTGTTTCTACTATCTTTTGATTTCTGGTACATCTGGCGCGCACGCTGTTGCCGGGGCTGTACATTATGCAAGTTTCTACTATCTTTTGATTTCTGGTCTAAACTCTACGCTCATGCCACCTCCTCGGGTTTGTTTTTCAGTAGGTTTCTACTATCTTTTGATTTCTGGCTGGCATAAAGTTCAACTGAACGGGGGCCATTGGGTAATCGTTTCTACTATCTTTTGATTTCTGGTCAGGACTGGGACAGGGCCCAGGCACCGACGCAGGCCAGGGCCCGTTTCTACTATCTTTTGATTTCTGGGCCGATCTTCTACGCCGTCTTACCCCAAGCCGATGTTGGAGCTGGTTTCTACTATCTTTTGATTTCTGGCGCGCGTAGTCCACGTAGCCGAAGAAGTCGTACATGTGGGGAGTTTCTACTATCTTTTGATTTCTGGGGCTTGTATTTTCGGATCTTTTGGGTTTTTAAGTTTTTTCGTGGTTTTTTGTTCCCTCGGCGGTCGCTTTTCCACCGCCCTTTACATTCATACATTCTCCTGTCTGAGAGACGGCGTGCGCCATTCTTCGCCTTTACGATCGTGACAACGCCTCAGAGACGGCGTGACCCAGCGCCGTTCTTCGCGTTTGACTGTCAAGCCTCTTGTCTGAAGTATATTGCGTCCTTTACCGACATATATGGGAATGTTTTAATGTGTGGGTTTTGTGGCTGGTGTGTATCTCTACTTTGGCCGTGTGAAGATAGGCCCTCTCGTTGGCTACTTGTGGCTTTTGGGCAGGCGGCTGTACCTCAAGCTGGGCTGGCGCCCTCGCGACACTGTCTACCTCGGCTCTGTGGACGATCTTCTTGGCGTCGCCGTGAGGGTTAGGCGTCTCGTCCCGAGGCCCCTCCCCGTTAGGCAACTCGTCGCTGCGCTGGTGGACGCCCTCAGGAAGGCCTACTACGTGGCGAGCCGTTGCCGGGACTCGCCGCGTTGGAAGATACGCGCCTGGGAGGCGGCAATGGCCATAGAATACGCCGCCACCGCCCTCGCCATGTACTGGCCAAGCGCGGCTAAGAAGATACTAGACGACGGCTAGGCGTGGGGGGCTTGGGGAGGGGGGTCGTGGGTGGGCTTTGGCCGCTGTGATGGCTCTAGTGGGGGGTTGTGGTGGTGCGTGGAGGTGGCGGCTCTTTTAGCGGTTGGCTGTATCACGTAAGCGGTTGTGTGGCGTGTCTTGGTTCCCGAATTTCTGAGGGGTGGAAGCATTACCTGTGCTGTATGGAGGGCGTGGTATCTAGGGGGGCTGTTCAGTGTTTTACAGCTGTCCTGCTAGGTGGCGGGTTGCGTGGCGCTTGGCGTCGTGGGGCTTTTGGCGTATTTGGCGAGGATTTCGGCGGGGGGCGTGAGCATGATGTCTTCGGTGGTGGCTAGGTCCTGTGCCATTTTTCTTATGTTTATTTCGGCGGCGGCTGTGGCGCCGTGTTTGTCGCGGTGGATGTAGTATGTTTTGACTCCGGCGGCGCGGTCCCAGAGGGCTGAGACGAGGAGTGGGTTGTGGGTGGCGAGCACCACGTGGACGGTGGAGGTGGCCTGGGCTATGTGGTCGGCGAGCAGATCCAGGAGGAGGGGGAATATGTGCGCCTCGGGCTCCTCCAGCGCGACGACGAGGCGCCCCTCTAGGCCGTAGAGCTTGGCGTAGCTGGCGGCGGACCTCAGGGCGGCTAGGTAATACACCAACCGGAATAGGGTCTCGGATACGGAGGGCGACGTCACCTCGTAGTCGTAGTCGTAGATGGCGATGGCGCCCTCCTTGGACACCTTGAGCTCTATCTTCTCGCCGAGCCTTTCCGAAAGCGCCTCGTTGATCTCCCTCACGACGTCTGGGGTGTATCTGATGACTCGGCGTATGTTCCAGCCCAGGTCGCTTAGGATGTTGCGGGGGGTGAACCTGCCCTGGGTGGTTAGGTAGTCGTAGAAGCCGCAGTGGCCCTGTCGGCACCCCGTGGCCGGCAGGCCGTATCTGTCGTATCCGTAGAGGCGGGTCTCCACGAGGATGTCCTGGAGGGGGGCCAGGTCGCCCCCGGCGGTGAGGTACTCCATATTTATCTCGGCTGTCGCGTCTCCTGCCTTCACCTGTAGCCTTAGGCCTCGCCTGTAGTGGATGGAGACGGAGTATTTGGGCGTCTCCACGGTTGGGGTCTTGGTTAGGTCGTAGTTCCGGAAGAGGGCTCTGGGCTCTGTGTACCTGGCAACCAGTCCCAACGGCTCCAGGGCGTTTTTATCGCCGCCGTATTCCTCGTCAAGGCGTAGGAGCCTGGCGGGGTAGCCCAAGACGGCGAGGGCGTCTAGTATGTTTGACTTGCCCCCCGCCGGGGGGCCTATCAGTATGGTGAGGGGGGCTACCTCCAGCTCGGCGTGTGCGACGCTTTTGAAGTCTCTGATGACCGCCCGCATGTCTCTCCCGCCGCCCCGGTTTTTATATGAATCTCGGCGCCGTGGGGCGGCTGCCGGCCTCCGGCGGCTTCTCTAGGGGTTCTGCCCCCTTTCCTGCCTTAGGAGGTGTCTGCCCTTTCTGGTGAGGCGGTAGTAGACGTGGCGTTTCTGCACCTCGTGGCTTGTGGCGGTCCGTTTGTGGGTTTTGCCGCTCTGCCCGCTCGACGAGACCCATGGCCTCCAGCTTTTCCAAGATCTGGAGTCTGTAGGGGAGGTCTGTGTTTACCGCGGGCTTGAGGTGGCGGAGGACGGCCAGCTTCTCCACTGGTGGTGGCCGGCTTGTACAGGTTGCCTCCCGCGTCGCGCCGCGCTGGGGGGTTGGCTTGGGCCGCCGGGGGGTTGGGTGTGTTTACTCTAGTTCGCGGGGGCCTTGGGCTTTTTCGAGTTTGCCCTGGAGTAGGGCTTGGAGTGCCTCTTCTATGGGTATTAGGCCTCTTCTCGGCGGGTAGTAGTACACCTCTATGCCGGCGGCTTGTAGGTGTCTATATGCGCCGTGGCCTACCGAGAGGGCTACTACGGCTTGGACGCCTCTTGCCTTGAGCATCTCCACCACGGCTCTCCCGCGGCCGCCGCCTTCTTGGCCCGGCGGGTGGGGGTTCTGGAGCACCTCGACTATTTCGTATCTGCCGGCTTCGGTTCTGGCTATTACGAATTTTGCCGCCATGCCGAAGTGTGGAGACATGTAGTACTTACCTCCCGACTCTACGGCTGGAACAGCCACTAGCATGGCGGACTGTCTGGCCGGGTTTTTAAACACTGCCGCCGGGGGCCAAGGGGTGGTAGAGAGGAGGTGGTTTATGTTGTTGCCTGAGGGGGTTCTGAGGTCTGTGGGGGTGGTGGCTTGGTGATGGGTCTGGGGCGGCCTGCGGTCTCTAACGTGTGGGTGGTGTATGAGAGGGTGGCTTTCGGCTGGTGAGTTTTTAAGCTGTTGGTGTCTTTGGGTTGTGATTGTGGTAGTTTTTGGGCCTGCTGGTAGTGGGAAGACTACGTTAGTTGGGGAGTTTGGGAGGTATCTGTCGGAGCAGGAGTTTAGCGTGGCTTATGTAAATCTGGACTGTGCTGTTGAGTCTCTGCCCTATAGGCCGAATTTCGACGTGAGGAACTACTTTACTCTTGTAGACATAATGAGGAGGTTTGGCCTTGGGCCTAATGGGGCTTTGGTGAAGAGTATGGAGCTCCTCCTAGACCTCGTTGGCGAGGTCTCTTCTAAGTTGGAGAAGCTCGGCTTGTTATACGACTATGTATTTGTCGACACGCCTGGCCAGCTCGAGCTTACGTTGTTTCACGACGCCGTGGTGAAGCTCGTCGAGTCTTTCGCCAGGAGGGGTCTTGCGTTGTTTTTGACGCCGGCGGATATGCTCAAGAGGCCTAGAGATTTAGTCTTTCTCAACCTCATGGCGCTGGCAGTTAGAGTGAGGTTTGAGATCCCGCTTGTCACGGTCTTGACGAAGGCCGATTTGTTAGATAGAGAGTTTGTAGAGAGGCTACGCGCCAGGGTTGCGCAGGGGCTTGGCGGGCTTGAGGAAGACCTCGTGGCTGAGCTAGCCTCTATTGTAGATAGGCTTGAAAAGAAGCAGAGGCTTATCAAAGTCTCTGCCATAACTAGAGAGGGTTTTGACGACTTGCAGACAATTCTACACGAGGTCTTCTGTACCTGCGGCGAGTTGACTTAATAGCGGTAGATTTATTAGACTGTGGCAATTGGGAACCATGGATAGATTTTGGCCGTCGACAACGGCGTTGAGACGGCCTAGGTTATGTTAGCGGCTAGGCTCTACGGCCCGCGCGACTTGCGCGTCGAGGAGATTCCGGCGCCCAAGCCAGAGCGGGGGTGGGCGCTGGTGAGAACGCTGGCGGTGGGGATCTGCGGCACAGACAAGGCCTTCTACAGGGGGACCTACCGGCTGTTTAAGACGCCTCTTGTACCGGGCCACGAGGCGGTGGGGGTGGCGGAGGGGGGCGAGTTGGACGGGAGGGTGGTGGTGAGCGAGATCAACTTCGCCTGTGGTAGGTGTGAGATGTGTAGAGCTGGTCTCTACACGCACTGCCCCTACAAGAGGACGCTTGGGATAGACTTCGACGGGGGGATGGCGGAGTACTTCGTGGCGCCTCTCGAGGCCCTCCACCCCGCCGAGGGGCTGGACCCAGCCGCCGCCACTCAGGTAGAGCCGCTGGCGGCTGTGTTGAACGCCCTTGCCCAGGTGCCGCCTCCGCCGGGGGCGAAGGTGGCTATCCTGGGGACGGGGAACGTGGCCTACCTCGCGGCGCAAGTCCTCCGGGGGTTCGACCCCGTAGTGGTGGCTAGGCGGGGGAGCGCCAAGGCGCACCTCTTCAGGGGGCTGGGGCTGGAGGTGGTGGAGTTGGGCGAGCTGGGTGAGTACATGGCGGAGAACGCGCCGCTGGGGTTCGACGTCGTGTTTGAGGCCACTGGCGACCCCTCTGCGATTAATACGGCTATAGAGATAGCGAGGCCCCGCGGCGTGATACACCTAAAGTCCACCCCCGGCTCCCCCGCCCCCGCCAACCTAACGCCGGCGGTGGTCAAAGAGCTGAGGATAGTGGGCACTAGATGCGGCACATACAGAGAGTTCAGACACGCCATCAAGCTCATTAGAGAAGGCATCGTGAAGCCCCTCATCACCTCCGTAGTAACGGGGATACACAACGCGAGAGAGGCTTTCGAGAGGGCCCTCCAACCCAACGAGGTAAAGGTAGTACTGAAGCCCTAGCCCCCGGACCGGGGCCCCCGGCGCCCCCAGACCCACCTCCGCCGCACTGTATATGCCTATAAAGGCAGATTCCTACGAGGCCGGGGGAAGCCCGATGAGGGGGGATGATGTACCTCCGCTAGGCCGACCTCTGACGAACAGCGTGCAAGCCGACCCCGGAGGGCCCCCGCCGGCCCTACAATCTATGATTTCTAGCTTAAAAAT
Source organism: Pyrobaculum islandicum DSM 4184 (assembly GCF_000015205.1). Classification (NCBI taxonomy): domain Archaea; kingdom Thermoproteati; phylum Thermoproteota; class Thermoprotei; order Thermoproteales; family Thermoproteaceae; genus Pyrobaculum; species Pyrobaculum islandicum. The sequence goes on from NC_008701.1 coordinate 1,764,427, forward strand.
CTTCCGCCTCTGGCGCGTTGGCGCGAGGGGTGAGTGTATTTAAACGTGGTTTATGTCGCATGTGATGTATGTGTTTGTTAGGAAGGTCGTTGTTAGGAACTTTAAGAGCATTGGGGAGCTGGAGCTTGAGCTGAGGCCGGGGGTAAACCTCCTGGTGGGCCCCAACGGGGCTGGGAAGTCCAACGTCTTGGAGGCGATTAGGTTCGCCAGGAGGGCTCTGGTGGAGGCGACCTCGCCGTATCTCCCACATGTGCCGGACTACCTCTCGCCGCTTGACGTAATATACGGCCGGGACCCGAGGCGGGAGGTGGCGCTGGGTCTGGGCCTGGAGCTCTACGGCGAGGTGGGCGGGGAGTGGCTGTCGGCCTACGCGGAGTTCACCACCTACCTCAGATACAGGCCGCAGCCCTACGAGACGATTGAGCCCGTCCGCCACGTGGTAAAAATCGGCGACACCCAGGCGGAGATAGACAGAGGAGGCATCGCCATCACAGCCCCAAAGGAGCACTTCGACAGAGCGCTGAAGTGGATCGAGGAATATGCGAAGCGCATACCTTTCAAACTAGCCGAGCCCAAGGAGGAGGGCGGCAGGACAGTCGTCTCGTATAGGTGGGACATGGAGGCGCCGCTACAGCTCGAGGGCCTTAGACACGTGCTGTGGCCGGGGCCGAGGGGGAGGGCGTCGGAGGACTTGCTGGCGTGTAGCCAAGTCGCCGGGGGGACTCTCCTGCCGTTCCCAGTCGCGTTGGGGAGGGCCAGGAGGCCAAGGGGGATCCGCCTTGGGCTGCCGCCGGGGTTCTGTCTGGATGATGTCTTGGAGGCCGTGAGGGGGGCTCTCGGGAGGGTGGTCTTTCTCCGGCATGTGGAGAGGCGTGCGGAGCCTGTGCCTATCGCCGGCGGGGATGTGCTTGATGAGCGGGGGCGGAACGTGGCCGCGGTGCTGTTTAGCTACAGGGGGAGGTTTGGGAGGAACCCGGAGTCTGTCGACAGAGCTCTGGCCGCCCTCTTTCCGGGCGTCGTGCTGGAGGTTAGGCAGCTTTACAACAGCGCTCTTCTTGTCGCCAGGGAGGGGGATGTGGAGCTCCCCCCCTCCAACATCCCCGACGGTCTGCTTAAGCTGGTGGTGCTGATGCTGGCAGTGGATCTGGGCCCCTCGCTGCTCCTCGTGGACGAGGTGGAGAACAGCATGCACGCGAGACTCCTGGAGTACGTCGTGGACGTGTTTAACGGGCTTGGCGTGCCGGTTCTCCTAGCCACGCACTCGCCCGTGGTTGTGGACTTGGTGGACCTTGAGAGGATCTACTTCCTGTCTAGAGGCCCCGAGGGGACTAGGGCTGAAGCTGTCCAGAACCCAGAGGAGCTGAGGAGGAGGCTGAGCGAGGCCGGGATTGCGGTTAGCGACTACTTCTTTTACACGAAGAGGTACGGCGGGTGATCGTCCCCCTACCTCTCTCTTGGCACCTCCCCGGGGGACTTAAGGGCCCGCCCCGGGTGCGCCGGGGTGAGGGGGCGGGTCATCCGGGGAATGTGGCGTTTGGTTTTGTAATAGTTTGACGCCCCCGTCTGCCGCCCCAGGGGCCAGGTGTCGTTCATGAAACAAGAAAACTTACGAGGTTAAAAATGTGATGGTCGCGCGCTTTCTATTCGTGGAAGACCACCACGGGGTCGAATTCCACCGAAGGCTTATAGAAAAGCTACAGAACTCTGGCATAGTACCTCGTAGCTTGGCTCCTAAGATCGAGAGGATACCGACCGGCCTCTGTAATTCCTCCATGGGGAGAAAAATTGTTGCGAGGTTATTCGGGTCAGAGCGGTGGCGTATATTATTCGTCATAGACTCTGAGGGGGAAGATAAGGGAGCGGCGGCCGACAAGAGAGTTCTCAGGCATTTAAGAAGCCACGAGTCACTCAGGGGTAGGCTGGATAATGTAAGAGTTGTGGTGGTTCATCCCCGTCATGAGAAGTGGCTTTGCATGGGGTTGGGCGGAGGTAGCTGTAGCGCAGATCCAGAGAGTGGGCTTGATAGAGTCCTCGGAAGGGTGTATAAGAAAGACGATTTAGGTAAGCTAGCTGACCGTATAGATGTGGAGAGGCTACTGTCGGAGGGCGACTTTAGGGAATATGTCGAGGGGCTTAGATGGCTTTTGTCTTCTTAGCCGCGTTTAGAGGTGTGGTGGCGTATAGATATTTTTAAGGTTGTTGTTTATCGTGTTGCTTGAGGTTGGAGAGGATGGCGTATATGCCTATAGGGTTGGGGGTGACGTGTTGAGGGGGCGTGTGGTGGCTGTGGCGACGGCTGACGACATTATAAAGGCGTCGAATTTGGGCTATACTTTTGTTGCGGCTAAAGTGTTTCTACCTGAGGCGGTTGAGGAGGCTGGGAAGAGGGGGATTAGGCTAGTGAGCATCGAAGAGATAGCCGAGCCGCTTTCTGTCTTGTTGGTCAATCTGTTGGCCAACAGGAGGGGCGACATGTTGATAAGGCTTTTCGACCAGTTGATACCGAGCTTTATGACCAGGACTTACTACTACTATGAGTATATGGACTACAATCGGGGCGACGTCTATGCGACGTCTTTTAAGGCCACGGTCAAGGTGCACGAGAGGTTCTACAGCGAGGTGTTTGGAGATCTCGTCGAGTTGTTAAGTGAGCTGTCTATGAGAATGGGCAAGACGAGGGGAGTGCAAGTGGAGTTTGCCACAAGGAGAGAGGCGAATAGCCACGTGGTTTCTCTAGAATTTACAGTAGAGAGACCTTCCAAGACGCAATAAGGCGCGCCGCCGTTCAGACACAAGTCGGCGTATTTAGTTTTCTGTTGGGATACTTGAGAGCTTTTCTGCCGGCGTGCTACGGCCTATTTCGTTGTGTTTATATAGGACATCTTTCTACGAGGCGTGTTGTTGGATAATGGGGTGAGGCTGGTGTTGGATAAGTTTGCCGCGCCTACGGCGGCTGTGGTGGTGGGGATTGGGGTGGGGTCGCTGTTTGAGGGGAGGGAGAGGAGGGGCATAACCCACCTGCTGGAGCACATGTTGTTCCGGGTGCCTGGGTTCGACGTAGATGAGGCTGTGGAGTCGCTAGGCGGGTCTAACAACGCCTATACAGAGCGAGACGTCCTCCTCTTGGTTTTCGAGGGGGTCTCCGAGTCGGCTGTTGGGTTGGTGGAGCTGGCCTTCCGGCTGTATGCCAACGAGCGGTTTGAAGAGGCCGACTTGGAGCGGGAGAAGGACGTAGTGCTTTCTGAACTTAGACAGATTCGGGAGGACCCCTCCGACTGGGTTGGGGAGCTGGGGATAAAGGCGCTTTTTGGCGATTCGGACTGGGGGGATCCGGTGGGGGGCACGCCGGAGGCTGTGGAGTCCATCTCGCTGGGGAACCTCCTGGAGTTTAAGAGGAGGTGGTTCACGCCAGGGAACACTTTCGTAGTTCTGTCAGGTGGGTTTGGGGAGGAGGCTGTCGCCAAGGCGGTTGAGCTTTTTGGGAGACTTGAGGGGGAGGCTCCGCCTAGGCCGAGGCCTACGGCGGGGTCTGGCCCCAGGAGGATAGTGGAGAACCGGGAGGTAAACGGGGTGTATTACGCCAGGGCTGTGAGAGTGGCTGTTGGAGACCCTGCAGAGGCCCTTGCCATGCTCCACGGGGCGGCCTTCCATCTGGAGTCTGGGACGAAGTCTGTCCTTTTTAGCCTCTTGAGGACGCTGGGCATCGCCTACTCCTATTACGTAGATTACGACGTGGTGGGGGACGTGGCCTATTTGGAAGTGGTGGTGGAGTCGGCGAGGTCTCTAGAGGAGGCGAGGAGGGCCGTGTCGGAGGCTTTGAAGCCGAGGTCGCCGCCTCCCTACAGGCTTAGGTACTTCGACTACGTCTGGAGGGTTGCGTGGAGGAGCCCTGCGGATAGGGCCGTGTCTATCGCCGAGTATGTGGCGAAGGGTGGGAGGCCGGAGGAGGCCGAGGCGGCTTTTAAGAGGGCGGCTGAAAGAGGCACTCTCTGGATTACGCCTCTGGAGGAGGCCGAGGCTGTTATAACACCAGAAAAACTTATATAATGGCTCAATCTCCACATTATGACTTCAAAAACTACTCTCGCCATAGCTATAATAGCTCTGTTTTTAGCTGTAGCGGCTTTTATACAGAGCTATTACGCAGTCCAGGGGGTAAACGATAGACTTACACAACTCCAAGCGAGAGTAGACGCGGTGGGAGCCGAGGTGTCGAGGGGCCTCGCGAGGCTTGAGGGGAAGTTGGCGTCTATAAACTCGACGGCGGCCGCCGCCTACAGAGAGGCCAAGTTGCTTAGGGAGATCTCGGAGAGGCCCTCTGGCTACGTGCCGCTGAGGTACGCCAGACTCTTCTCCATACAGTACGAGGGTGACGTCTACCTCCTGAGGGACGCCCTCGGGAGGAGGATACTCCTCCTGCCGCGGGGCATGTCGCAGGACCTCGCCGACTATTACAGGGCGAAGTACAGGCCGGACGTGGTGGTGTACTACCCCGTCAAGAGGGCCGTCTACATGGCCTCCACTGAGGTGGCCATGGCCTACAGGCTGTATAAAGAGATGGGGAGGGCCGACGTCCTTAGGTCGATCGTGGGGGTGATGTGGGGGAGGGAGTACCGGTGGTACCTCCCGGAGGTGGAGGCGATGCTTAACAACGGCACTATAGCCGACGTGGGGCCCGCCTACTCGCCCGACTTTGAGAAGATCGCCTCGCTGAAGCCCGACGTGATGTTTGTCTTCTACTACCCCGGCCCCTACGGCACTGAGTCTGTAGTGAAGAAGCTGGACCAGCTGGGGATCCCCTACGCCGTGGTAAACGAGTTCCAGGAGCAGACGGCGCTTGGGAGAGCCGAGTGGATCAAGTTCATAGCCGCCTTCTACAACGCCACTGACGACGCTGTCAAGATCTTCGACAGGGTGGAGGCGAAGTGGAGCTCTCTCGCCTCCCTCGTGGCCGACTTAGATAGGCCTAGGGTGGCGTGGTTCACCATATTCGGCGGCGTTTTGTACCCCGCAGGGGCGGGGGTGAGGGATCTAATTAGGATTGCTGGCGGGAGGTACGCCTACGCCAACTACAGCAGGGTGGACCTCGAGGTGGTGATGAAGCATAAAAACGACGTAGACGTCTTGATCTGGTCTAGCTACGGCGTCTCTAGCGTGAAGGATCTGCTCAAGGTGGAGCCGAGACTGGCGGAGCTTAGGCCGGTGGTGCTTGGGAGGGTCTACGCCTACAGCCCCGCCTTCTACCAGCTGGCCAACGCCTACCCTGAGCGGCTGCTGGAGGAGCTGGTGTGGATCATACACCCCGAGGTGGCGCCGCCTGGCAACTTCACCCTATTTGTGCATCTGCAGTGAGGCGGCTCCTCCTCCTGGCGGCTCCCGTGCTTTTTTCCGCCGAACTCCTCCTCGGGCCGGCGGGCCTAGACTGGGGGATAGTGGGCGCCGTTAGACTCCCCAGAGCCCTCGGCGCCGCCGTGTCGGGCGCCCTCCTGGGGATGTCGGGGCTGTTGCTACAGACCTCTCTGAGGAACCCCTTGGCGGATCCCTACGTTCTGGGGGTAAGCGGCACGGCAATGTTGGCGGCTCTAGGCTCTTATCTTCTCTGGCGCCTGTGGGGCCTCCCCTATGTGGGCTACTTCCTAGGCGCGGTGGTCGGGGCGGCTGTAGTAATTGTAGGATTGACGACGCTGGCTAGGAGAGCCTCTCTCTTTGTGGTGTTAATGGTGGGGATCCTCGTTTCCTTTGTCACTGGGGCGGCTCTCCAGTTGGCTCTCCTCTTGCTTCCGCCGGAAGAGCTTGGCTACATATACCTCGGCTTGCAGGGGAACTACGGGGCCTATCCGCCCGGCCTTCTGGGGTGGGCCGTGGCTGGAGCTTCTGTTGTCCTATTGGCAACGGTGTATCTAAACTCCCGGCACATCTCGGCGCTTGTCCATGGGGAGGAGGCGGCGGCTGGCCTGGGGGTAAACGTGAGGAGAGTCTCGGCGTTAGTGGTGGCGGCGGCTTCTGCGGGGGCCGGCCTTGCTGTGGCGTCGGTGGGACCGGTGGGGTTTGTGGGTCTTCTGGCGCCTCACATGGCCCGATGGGCGGCGGGTAGCCACAGGGTCGACAAGATCCTCTTCGACGCAGCGGCGATGGGGGCCGTCCTCTCGCTGGGGGCGGACCTCGCCATGAGGTTGCTCCTGCCGAGGGACGTGCCGGCGAACGTGGTGCTGTCTATCGTGGGGGCGCCGGCGGCGGCCCTCCTCATGTGGAGGTATGTACGTAGAGTTTGACGTGGAGAAGAGGTTGGGGGACTTCCTCCTGAGGGCCGCCGGCAGGCTGGAGCCGGGGGTGACTTGCGTAGTGGGGCCCAACGGCTCGGGCAAGACCACCCTCCTCAAGATCTTAGCCGGCCTCCTCAAGCCCGACGGGGGGTGGGTTAAATACGGCGGGGTGTCGTCTAGGGTGTACGTAGGCGACCTCTACGTGCCTCCAGACGCGCCGGCGGGGGAAGTGGCGCTGTCGGGGAGGTCTAGGTTCTCCCCCCGGCCTGTAGAGCGGGAAGATGTAGAGGCGGCCCGGCGGTATATGGAGGCTCTGGGGGTGCTGAGGCTGGCGGGGCGGAGGTGGTCTACTCTCAGTGGGGGCGAGAGACAGCGGTTTGTAATAGCGGCCGCGTTGGCCTCGGAGGCAGATCTCCTTTTGTTAGACGAGCCTTTTTCTAACTTGTATGGAGATTGGAGGGGGAGAGTCATGCGGGTTTTAAAAAGTTACGCATCTAGACGTATTGTAGTAGTTACTACTCATCATATGGACGTCTTAGGCTGTTGCCAATGGGTCTACGCGCTTAGAGACGGGGCTGTGGTCTGGAGTGGCGACGCATCTAGCTACAAGCCGTCTGTAGAGACTACCTGCGGCTTTGAGAATTGATGGCACTCTGCCCCCCGTCTCAGTCTTGGCATATTCCTAGGCCGGGGCCTGGCCACGGGGGCCGCCAAGTCTCTGCCCAGGGCACATATTTGGCTCCAGGCGGTCTGCCAGGCGCCTATGGGGCCCCGGAGACGAAAAATTAATATATATCCTCTCAACGGGGGGCATGTCTTCAGCTGTTAGAATTGTAGAGAAGCAGTTAGATGAAATATTAGCAATAGCTAGAAATCCGGCTCAGATTAGAAACGCGGGTACTCTCGCCCATGTAGACCACGGCAAGACGACTACAACCGATTCTCTACTCATGGGCGCCGGTCTCCTATCGCCGAAGGTCGCGGGGAAGGCCCTCGCCATGGACTACGTCCCCATCGAGCAGCTGAGGCAGATGACGGTCAAGGCGGCGAACATATCGCTTTATTTCGAGTACGGGGGCAAGCCCTATCTGATTAACTTCGTAGATACGCCAGGCCACGTGGATTTCACGGGCCATGTCACTAGGTCGTTGAGGGTTATGGACGGCGGTTTGGTGGTGGTGGATGCGGTGGAGGGGGTGATGACGCAGACCGAGACGGTGGTGAGGCAGGCGCTGGAGGAGTACGTAAGGCCTGTCCTCTTCATAAACAAGATCGACCGCCTGATCAAGGAGCTTAGGCTTTCGCCTCAGGAGATCCAGCAGCGGATCTTGACCATAGTGAAGGACTTCAACGCCTTGATCGAGATGTTCGCCCCGCCGGAGTTTAAAGACAAGTGGAAGATAGATCCGGGCAAGGGCCAGATGGCGATGGGATCTGCGCTTCACAAATGGGGCATTACCATCCCCATGGCGCAGAAGGCAGGCATAAAGTTTAGTAATATTATAGACGCTTATGAGAAGGGATATGTAGACCAATTGGCGCAAGAGTTCCCACTGTATAAAACACTCCTATCTATGATTATTGAACATGTGCCGCCGCCTAATGTAGCACAGAAGTACAGAATCCCGAGGTTGTGGCGCGGCGATTTAAACAGCGAGGTTGGGAAGGCCCTCCTAGAGGCCGACCCCAATGGCCCGACGGTGATCGCCGTGAGCAAGGTCAACAAAGATCCACACGCCGGGTTGATAGTCACCGGCCGCGTCTTCTCTGGCACAATTAGAGAGGGGGACGAGATATATATCATCGGGAGGAAGATGAAGAAGAAGGTACTCCAGACCTATATCTACATGGGCCCGTCGAGGATTATAGTGCCCTATATGCCTGCGGGCAACATAGTCGCTTTAATGGGGGTAGATGAGGCTAGAGCCGGCGACACTCTCGTCGATCCTAGAATATCTGACATTCCGCCTTTTGAAAAAATGAGATATATCGCAGAGCCTGTGGTGACTGTAGCCATCGAGCCTAAGAATCCGGCAGAGTTGGCGAAGTTAGTAGAGGCTCTTAAAGACTTAGTTATCGAAGACCCAACGCTCGATTTGAAAATCGACCAAGAGACAGGCCAGATCCTACTCTCTGGCGTCGGTACATTACATCTAGAGATCGCCACGTGGCTTCTCAAAGAGAGGTCTAAGACAGAGTTTACTGTATCTCCGCCGTTAATCCGCTTTAGAGAGACTGTGAGAGAGAGGTCGCAGGTGTGGGAGGGCAAGTCGCCGAATAAACACAACCGTCTCTACTTCTATGTGGAGCCCCTCGACGAAACCACCATAGAGCTTATTGCAACTAAGGAAATTACGGAGGATCAAGACCCGAGGGAGAGGGCTAAGATCCTTAGAGAGAAGGCAGGCTGGGATACAGACGAGGCTAGAGGCATATGGGCGATAGACGATAGATATTTCAATGTAATTGTAGACAAGACCTCCGGCATTCAATACCTCCGCGAGATTAGAGACTACATAGTACAGGGCTTTAGATGGGCCACTGAGGCAGGCCCCCTGGCGCAAGAGCCTATTAGAGGCGTAAAGGTAGTTCTAGTAGATGCAGTAGTACACGAGGACCCCGCCCACCGCGGCCCTGCGCAAATTATGCCAGCTACAAAAAACGCCATATTTGCAGCTATGTTGTCAGCCAAGCCAACGGTGTTAGAACCTTTGTTAAGACTAGATATAAAAGTAGCCCCTGATTACATAGGCGCGGTGACCTCTGTGCTTAATAAACACAGAGGGAAAATACTCGATATGACACAACAGGAATATATGGCGTATCTAAGAGCTGAACTCCCCGTATTAGAGTCTTTTACAATTAGCGACGAGCTCCGCGCGGCGGCGGCTGGCAAGATCTTTTGGTCAATGCAGTTCTCTAGATGGGCGCCTGTGCCGGAGTCTATGCTTCTCGACTTGGTAAAACAACTTAGGAAGAAGAAGGGGTTGAAGGAGGAGATTCCAAAGCCGACAGATTTCGTCGAAGTGTATTAATTCAGTTATAGAAACACTTCTTCACGTTTCGTGTCACGGCCGTTTCATCATCTGTTTTTCCAACTGTCTAGCTTAATATTTTTATAGAGATTCGAAATTTCTTGCATGTCCATTAGGACTTTATTGGCAGTTGTAATAATAATAGCCGCCCTCTTGGCGGCGCTCTTGGCTTGGCAAGCGTTTCAACAACAGTCGGCGAAGAGACTTGTGATAGTGGGCCCCGCCGGCATCAGCGATTTGGGCAAGGAGTTGGCTAAGAAGTTCAGCGAGAAATATGGCGTAAACGCCACCTTTGTCCCCCTAGGCGGCGCTGTGGAGATGGTAAACGAGTTGGTTAGAAACAGAGACAACCCGCCCTGGGACGTGACCATTGGGGTGCCTGAGTTCTACTACATGGTGCTTATCGAAAGGGGCGTGCTCTATTGTCCGGGCTTCAAGGTGGAGGGGGTGCCGGCCGAGGAGTACTGGGATCCCCACGGCTGCGTCTACCCGCTTGATAAGTCGTACATAGGGATTGTCTACAACGAGACAGCTCTCGCCGCGCGGGGCCTCAAGCCGCCTCAGACCCTCGACGATCTTCTGAAGCCTGAGTACAAGGGGCTTATCACATATCCCAACCCGGTTCAGTCCGGCACCGGCCTCGCCGTGCTCTCGTGGGTGATGTCTGTGAAGGGGGAGGAGGAGGGCTGGCGCTACCTCAAACAGCTGGCCGGCCAGATCTCTAAGATCGGCTATCCTTCAGGATTTACGCCATTGAGAAACGCATTGAAGAGGGGTGACGTATTGATCGCCCTCTCGTGGTACAGTCACGCCATCGACCCAGGCACGCCGAATATAAAGGCCGCGACGTACAGCGCCTTCTTGTATAGGGAGGGGGTGGCTGTGTTGAAAAACGCCAGGAATAGGGATCTGGCTGTGGAGTTCGTCAAGTTCGCACTGAGTAAAGAGGGGCAAGATCTTGTCGACCCATACAACTACATGCTCCCGGTTAGGCCAGACGCCGTTATTAAAAACAACAAGGGCCTCCCGCAGCCCCAGTCTGTGGTGGTGTACAACTCTGCCCTGGGCGCAAAGGCCGACGAGTGGAGGCTGAGGTGGCAGAGAGAAATCGCCTCTGGGTGAAGCCCTACGGAATCCCAGCCCTCTTTTTCTTAACCGTATTTTCAACGCCATATGTCCTACTCCTGACGCAACTCGGGGTTTCCCTCCAGCTGGACTCCTATACTCTCTGGGTTTTTCTCTTCACGGTGGTTCAGGCGGCCGCCTCCGCCATCTTGTCTATAGCGCTGGGGCTGGCGCTCCTCCCCGCCTACCTGAGGGCCCCCTGGGTGAGACCTCTTGTTTTAATTCCATTTTTCGCCCCTGCTCTATCAACAGTAGACGCGTTGGTTCGTATCCACGGCGACTTTATGTACGGGCCCTGGGGGATTGTTGTCGCACACGCAGTTTACTACAGCCCCTACGTCGCTTTGCTTCTAGAGTCTAACCTGAGGTCCATCCCCTCGGATCTTCTTGACGCGCTTATTCTTTATACAAGACGCCGCATAACTGCCATAAGGGTCTTCTTAGCAGAGCTCAAGCCATCTCTCCTCTACTCTCTATATACGACCTTTGTCTTTAGCTTCTTGAGCTTTACCACGCCGCTTCTCCTCGGCGGGCGCTACCCAACTGTAGAGCTTCTCGTCTATATATACGCTACTTCCTTCGCCACAACAAACCTAGTCTCTACGTTGGTCTTGGTTATGTTAATATCTTCAATAGCTCTCGCCATCCCCCTTTTTAAGATCCCCCCGCCGCCTGCCGCAGGCCCATCTCTCTCGGCTCCCCGTCCAAGTCTACTTATGCTGTTTCTCTCATTTATAGTTGTGTCATATTTCGCGGCGGTTGCCACATATATATTCCTCCCTCTGTCAAATCCTAGAGGTCTTGAAGCTATGGCGCAACCGCTTGCTAATAGCGTTTCTGTAGCTTTTGTTTCCTCGGCGGCGGCTATAGCATTTTCTCTCGCTCTTTTAGTTGGAGACGTAGCGATGTCTAAGACGTCGGCAGTCGCATATGTAATATCTCTCTCGCTTTCTAGAAGTCTTTTTGCACTCGGCTTTTTCCACCTTGCGCAACCTCTCTACGGCACGCTTTTTATTCTCGCCATAGCACACGCCCTGGTACTTACGCCTCTAGTATACTCAGTTATAAAGCCGGCGTGGGAGAAAATTAGGGCAGACGCGAGAGAGTCTTGCGTACTTTATCTAGGCCCACTGAGGTGTGTTTTAAGAGTGGTCACAGAGTCTCTAGGCCCCACCCTAGTCCAAGCCTGGCTTATAGCCTTTGCCGCATCTATTTCAGAAACTACGCTGGCGTTTATACTTACCGCCGGCGGCGCGTCGACACTTGCAGCAGAGACAGCACGTCTTCTCACCTCTAGAGCGCCGGATTTTATAGAAACGGGGCATTTTTACTCGGCGGTTCTTGCGGCTTTAGTTATGGCGGCTGTGGCTATCTCTAGAGTTATTAAACCGCGGCCGTATTCGTTTTAGACAGAGAAACACCTCCCCCTAACTATATCAAATGTCACAACTCCAGAGGCCGGAGGCTGCGGCAGGATTAGCCTCACCGGCTGTCCGCCGACTTCAGCCAAAACTTCGTAAAGCCCAGCCCGATACCAACTGGCTAAAATACGGCCGCTGTATTTACCGCCTGGCGTTATGTCCCAGGGCCTGAAATATAGATAGCCACAGTCGGCTCTGATCTTGTTGACGTAGCCTAAAAACTCTGCCACCTTAGGCGCCGGGGGGTTTTCAAATAGCTCTACGGCGTCTCCATCTGCTACAATACGCCCATCCATAAGGACTACGACCCGCTTGGCTATATACGTAGCTTCTTCAAAGTCGTGTGTCACATAGAGTACAGTCCGCCCTCGAGATGCCTCGTATATATATGGCAGAATCTCGCCGCGGAGCGGCGGGTCTAAGGCAGTGAGAGGCTCGTCTAATACTAAAATCGGCGGGTCTGCCGCCAGAGCTCTCGCTAATGCAACTCTCTGTTGTTGCCCTCTGCTGAGTTGTGCAGGATATCTACCGGCTAGATGCCCCAACTCAAGTCTCTCTAAGACCTCTTTCGCAATTTTAAACGCCTCTCTTTTTGCAACCCCCCTAGAGAGGAGGGGCTCCGCCACGTTTTCTAGCACAGTTAGAGAGGGGAAGAGGGCTGGGCTTTGAAATACAACTCCAACGCCGCGGCGCCACGGCTCTGTATCTGTTACGTCTACTCCGTTTATATATACGCGTCCCCTATCTGGTTTTATAAAACCCGCGACTATGCGGAGGAGAGTTGATTTTCCAGAGCCCGAAGGCCCTATGATAGCCACTCTCCCGCCGTTTTCAATATCGAGATTTATGGGGCCCAGGCGGAAGTCTCTAAAATTCTTCTTAACGTCCTTAAGGGCTATCGACATCAACTGCCCTCACCTAAACAATTTTTATACACAAGCGCCTAACCCCTCTGCGAGTGACAAAATTCCCGACCGTCCTCTGTAACATGATAACTTTTAGAGAGGTAAAGGGGGTTACTTTTTCAGCGCTTTGACGCGGAGGATTCCTGGCGCCGTTACAACTTCTTTCAGCTCGTAGCCGAGTTCCTCTAGTAGACACTGGACTGCCCTGGCGGTGGCTTGTACACTTTCTATACTATAGCCAACCCCTACTGTATCCATGGAGAACTCTCCCCCTTTGGCCTTGATTTCAAAACGTCTGGCTGGCACAACTCTAGCTAAATGTGGCGACAGCTCTACTGCTTTCTCTAGGTCTCCAAACACCGCCTTTATATATGCTGCGAGCATCCTCCCTGCGTCACACCAGGCGCGGTGTACGACCTCTGGGTTTTCTTTAGCCATATCTGTAATCATTCTATCGAGTAGTCTGCCGGGCACAGGCACGCTTTCGAGTTCTATCATAACTTTGTAAAATAGTGTAATTTCTTTAATTTGAGCCAGGCTGTAGCCTTGGCGTAGAAGTTCAAGCCCTACGCCGAGGATTTGATTCGCCAACGCATATTGCGTCATGCCGAGTTCTTCAGCTACCTTAGCCAGCTCTTCTGCGATTTCTTTAGCAACAGCTATGTTAACACGGTCTTTTCTCATGCTCATAGTCTACAAAAATCCTCAGCTTTAAAAATATTGTATAAACATAACCACAATTATATGGCATATATCCAATCTAACAAGGGGGTATAACATCTCTATGTGTTGAAGTACATACATAAACGCTTTCTCAGCCTTTATGTACGTAACATCTATCTTAGCTGTTTTAGTCGGCTAGGGCGCTGGTCTTGGGGAAGGCTATAACGGGGAAACCACGGTATTTCTCTCACATGAACCAACCGGCCTTGGGGCCCCGGCCGACTGCTACATCTGGCGAGCCCCTCCGCCCGGGCACGGCCGGGCCCCCCGCCCCCGCCCACCAAGGCGTCTGGCGGGGGCGGGCCCCGAGCCCCCCGGGGAAGGCCGGTTGTACAAAGGGGGGCATTAGTCGGCTGCTTTATACAATAATTCGACGACCCCCGTCGTCTCTGCCTTTATACCCATTGTGTTAAACACTCGTTTTAGCTGTGCTTTACATGTCGCGCAGGGCCTTACGGCAGTTGTAAATTCAATGCCGCCATATGCCCTTTTCCAATACTCCACAGCTGTATTTAACATCTCTGGCGCTATGAGTCCGCCACCTCCTAGACAACATAACGACTCTCTTGGGTTTTTCCAAAGTTCTACATATTGGCCAACCGCCGCTTTTAACAACGCCCTTGGCTCCTCTATTAGGGGTACAGCCCCTCTGCTGTAGTTACATGGGTCCATATACACAACAAGCCCTCTAGTCTCTATACGCCTAATTTTCAACTCTCCACGTGTCAAAGCTCTATGGAGTATCTGGTGGATATGGGCGGAGGGCCGCGGCGATTTTGGAGCTACAAGTCTAGTGAAGATATGCCAGCCGTGGCCGCATTCGCCAAATATCGTAATGTGTGGTGAAACGCGTTTAATCTCCTCTAAATACATATTGGCAATTTTATACATATGCGCCCCGCTTAGGTAATAGCCGTAGTTTGCTGTGTCTGCAAGCCGTAGACTAATAACAACGTCGTATCCCACTCTATTGAGCAGATATATATAGCCCTTGAGCGCGTCTTCAAATTCAAAAATGTCGGAGGAGGAGGGGAATAGCAAGGCGTATCTACCGGAGGGCTTAACCTCGGCGCCTGAAACATCGGTGAATTTCTCGCCGTCGTATAAATATAAGCGCGCCGTCTCGCCTTTTTCACTCTCAATTTTTTTCACAACAACTCGGAGCGTCGCGGCTACAACTTTCGCCGGCATGCCTATGTTATTACCTCGCCTGAGGAAATTCTCAACGACTTTAGCCACATATGGTTGCGCCATCCCCCTAGCCGCGAGGAAATCTCTAACTTGTCTAGTCACTTCTGCGACATCCAGCCCCAGGGGGCAGAAGTAGGCACATCTCTTACACATAGTACATAACGAAAAAACCTTAAATTTCTCCTCCTCAGAGGCTCCCTTCCTCAACAGCTCAAGTCTACCCATTGGCGAATATTTTATATCTCTAGTGGCGATATATGAGGGGCAAATCTCGACGCAGTTTCTACATTTAACACAAGCTCTCGCGGCTAGGGAGGCGTATGCCATATGCGTAATTCGGCGCGTGGATTTATACAGTCTGAAGCGTGCAGTATTTGCACAAAAAGCCATATAAAAAGACGCATGTATATTGCCATGTTGACGGCCTTTCTCCTAGTCTTGGCGGCTTCGGCAGTTGTAACACTCTATAGAGCCTATAGAGCTATCTCTACATCTCCAACTGCCGTAGCTCCACAAGAGTTTATGCGGTTTTTGACATTTGGCGCGGTTAGAGATAGGAAATTTAGAACTACATCATTGGCCTTTCACATTGCCATAATTACATCATTAATGGGGCACCTATTTATATTTGTAAAAGATGTACCAACGACGTTGTCTAAGGCAGGCATGGCGATTGGCCTAGTTGCCCTGGCGTCTCTAATCGCCTTGATAGTGAGGAGGATTTTTACAGGCGATGTTCTTGCGGTATCTCTCATAGCTTTGGCAACTGTGCTGACGGGGACTATGCTTGGCTTTGTCGCGCCGAGGGATTACCTAGTGGAGATAGCCCTCTCTATGCCCACGTCGTTTGATTTAGCCACGGCGTTGTTGTTGATACATGTCGCGTGTGCATCTGCATTAGCCGCCGCGTTGCCTATCACCTCTATGTGCCATATTACGGCTGTCATCACATATTTTGTCTATAAACTACGTAGAAGACAACACTTTTGACAGACAGCCGGCGGGAGGCTCCGCCCCCGCGAGTATACAAATGGCGTCGTAACTCCCGCCAAAGGCTTCTAGTAGCGTTTTCCTATCGATATTGAGCTCAGACTCTATTACAGAGACAGGGGGACATACCTCGTTTTCCAGCCAGAACCTCCTCACGTATTCCACAACTCTTCTGGCTGTTTCTGTAAATTTTATGCCGTTTATCTCTGCCAACAATTTTGCAAGCTCTAGACTCCACTCGCTACGGTTTTTGGGTATGCAGTTTTCTAGCTCAATTTTCTTGCCTGATATCACAACGGCGTTGGGACATTTCACAGCTATGTCTACAGTCTCTTCTTAAAAACTTCTAAAGGGGTGCAAAAAATGCATTAACAGATGGCGAATAACTATTTTTAATGTGGCGATAATCAGCATTTAATGTTTCCACAACTAGATGAAATACACACACTTGTTAGAAAAACAGCAAGAGAGTTTGTAGAGAAGAGAGTTGAGCCTAACGCTCGGCGTATAGACCAAGGCTGGTATCCCAAAGAGTTGCTTAGAGAAATGGGAGAACTCGGCTTGCTGGCGCCACACGCTCCGCCGGAATATGGAGGCCCTGGGCTAGATTTTAGAAGTATGGTAATTGTGGTCGAAGAACTCGCCAAGGCAAGCCCCGCTTTGGCTACAGTTACAGAAGTCCAGGGGTCTATGATAGTTTACGACTTGATACATTATGCAAGCGGCGAGTTAAAAGAGAAGTGGCTTGAGCCGGCGATTAGGGGAGAGAAGATAATTGCTTTTGCTCTCTCTGAGCCTTGTTGTGGTTCTGACGCCTTTTCGCTTGAAACTACCGCCGAGCGCGTCGGCGGCTCCTGGGTGATAAACGGAACTAAGCTATGGATAACCTCCGGCCTCTATGCCGACGCTTTTCTTGTCGCAGCTAGAACGGGGTCTCCAAAGGAGAAACACAAAACGGTAACGCTATTTCTCGTAGAGAGAGGGCGTTGTGTAGAGACCGCCCCAGTTGCAGTAATGGGCGTTAGAGGAACTGGCACAGCTGAGGTTAAGTTTAACAACTGTGAGGTAGGCGACGAGGCTATCGTCGGCGGGTTAAATGGCGCGTTTAAAGTTGTCCTCGAGGATTTAAACAACGGACGTACTTGCGTTGGGGCTATTGGGCTCGGCATAGCACAAGGCGCAATTAAAGAGGCCGAGTCTTATACAAAGAGGAGAGTTGCGTTTGACATGCCGATTATAAACTTCCAAGTGGTTCAACACTACATAGCGTCAATAAAGGCACAGATCGAGGCTGTGAGAGGCGTTGTTTATACGGCGGCGTATTTTAGAGATAAAAATAGCGAATTATTCCCACTATACGCCCAGATAGCGAAATATCTAGGTTCTCGACTTGCCGTAGATGCAACTAGGACAGCTATGCAGATCATGGGGGGCTTCGGCTATTCAACAGATTCAAAAGTAGAGATGTTATATAGAGATGCAAAAGCCACGGAGATATACGAGGGTGCAAACGAGATTGTGCTCAACACTCTCTTTAAACTAGCGGAGAAATACGGCTAAACGTCGTACACTTCGCCATTTCTAAAGAAGATTTTTCCGCCAACTGCAGTGGCGACGACTACGCCAAATGCTCTAAACCCCTCAAACGGCGTATATTTACACCTGCCGGCAAATTCCTCCCCCCTTACTGTAAACTCCTCGAGCTTGATAATTGTAAATACGCCGCCTATAATATCGTTGTTTACATTGAGGAAACGCGCGGGTCTGTGGGAATATAGCCGTACGACGTCGTCTAGTGTTAACACCCCCCTCTTCCAGAGAGAAAGCAACAAGCTGAGCGCTATGTCTAAGCTACATATGCCCGGCGGCGGGCTGTCTGACTTTTTCTCCTCCGGCGTATGCGGGGCGTGGTCTGTGGCGTATATATCCACAAGCCCGGCGGCGAGACGGGCGAGGAGTAGTTTTCTAAGTCCCGGCTCCCTAAGCCTCGGGTTGACTAGACATAAACCGCCTAGCTTACAGTTCTCTCTGTCTAGAAATAGATGGTGTGGAGTTACGTCTACCGTGGCCCAGCCCCTGGCTATATCGACAGTCTGAGGTAGAGAGACATGCGTCAGATGGACTCTGGCCTCTGTATCCCAGGCGAGACGTCTCGCCTTTTCAACACACGCCATCTCAGCCTCCGGCGGCCTCTCGCCGTCTTTAAAATAAGCCGGGTCCTCACAGTGGAAGATTAATGTACATCCAAGGCCGGCACATCTCCTCGCGAGCGCCTCTATATGCCCCCAGCCGAACTCTGCTACATCCTCTGGGTAAACCTTCACAGTAGGAGGCCTTGCTATATCTAACTCTCTAAGGTCCACAGGCACTCCCATATGCACTCTGTATACTATGGGCAACCGCGCCCCCTCCCCTAGCCTCTTCTTGTAGAGCTCTGCAGTTCTAATATGGGGTTTTGTATTTGGCATATCGCCCACGGCGACTACGCCTCCTGCCAACGCCGCCGCGGCTCCGCCTTCTAAAGTCTCCTTATGTGCCAACTCCCAGTCGCGGAAGTGGACGTGTATATCGACCATCCCGGGCAGTATTATGTAGTCGTTTGAAAACTGTACAGTCTTACACCCCTCCCTCCCCAGTCTTATCCGGACGAAATGTCCACCTATATACGCTCTGCCTTCGACTCTTATACACACGTCTAACAAACAAGGCGGGGCGCCGGCTGCGTCTCAAAACGACATACGGCCCTCCCACTGGGTGTATACACCACGGCCTGATCCCGCTTTATATACGCCACGGCGTCTGCAAAATATCCAAAGCCAAAGTCTCGCTGGGCGCTTGCCAAAATTGTAACGCCGAGGTTTTTCAACTCGTCGGTTTCAAGCCGATTTATCTCGAGGGCCTTCTTCCCATATACTAAATATTCGACGTCAACACCTTCTGACACAACTACGTCTGCGTCTGTCTCAGTCAGCGCGTCGTAGAGACTTTTTACATGGGTGAAGTGACTCAGAGGGCTAGGCGATGCCCTCTGAACCACGGCCCTCCCGCCGAATTTTTCAACAAGCTTAGAGACGATATCTATGTCTCCAGAGAAGACGCGATAGAGTATTTTTAACCCCTCTTTAGACAACTCGGCAACTGTTTTTGCAAGAAGCGGCGTCACCATCTTTCCAACTAGGAAATACACATGTCCGCAAGCCAAGGGCCCAAAAGCCGGCGAGAGAGACTCAACCCACTTACCCCACGGGTTTTTCTTATGTGGTTTTGGCAGTTCGTCTATAAACACCACGCCCCGCCCCTCTAATATGTCAAACTCTATGTAATACCCAGCGCGTCTCCCCCTCGCCTTGATTATATACATCCTTCTCTCTGCAACGCCGTTTTCCATCCGGAGCTCTAGACGTATGAGGTTATCTGCTATATAATCCAGAGGTGTTGTAGTCTCTTCTTCGGCGATTCCTATAAAGTCTATTTTTGCAGGCTTAAATACTCTATATACGGCGTTTGTAAGCCACTCTCTGCTCTGAGCCCCCTCTATAAGAGCTGAGATAGAGTCTGCCACAACCAGGTGATACTCGTTTTGAGAAACGGCTGAGACTATCTGGTTTAATATAGCATCAGTCTTTACAAAAATCATATCCCAAAATTCGGCATTTGAAAGATCATACCCAAGCCTAGCCGCATTTTCAAGGAAGGTCTCTCTGTCTTCATATAACGAGACCCACAAAACTCTCTTCCCTCTTGTCAAATATTCGTGGGCGATACGCATGGCGAGACTAGTTTTACCAGTTCCCGGCCTTCCAGAAATTGCTGTAACACCCCTAAAGTTAAACTCCATACTTAATATAACACCTATAAAAACTTGTGTTCTATATATCTCTCGGTATTACTCACTATAAGTTTATTTATGCCAACGGCGACGTCTACAGCCCCCCTGTGTATAACGAGCTCAGAGCGCCTTGTCTCAACCCACGCAGGCCCTTTGTAAAGAGCTAGTTCTCTCCTCGTCGTGTATAATCTCTTTAAAAACTCCCTAAGTGGGGAGTCGGGACAGGGGCTGTAAGGCCTTCTATTAGTGTGGTCTTCTGCTCTGCCGACTTCTCCACATTCGCCACCTGCGTAAATAGAGGGGACTCCCGGCAGTGAGAAAATCAGGGCATACCCTCTATATAGCGTATTTATGTCAAAAATAGAGGCGGCTCTGTCTGTATCATGGTTTTCAAGAAAGGTGTTCATATATGGCAACGCCGCCGGTGGCGTAAGCGCTATGTATAAGTTCGTCCACTTCACAAATCTATCTAGGTCTTTAGCCAGCCAATCTACCGCCGCCTTGTAGAGTAAATACGCTGTAAACCCTGGTACTGCCCAATAGAAAGGCGCTGGGTTTCCCATGTGTTCTCCAAATATATAAAGCCCTTCCGCCGGTTTTAAAATCTCCGCCCAGGCGCCAGGCGGAATTCCGTGAGCTACATCTAGCCTAAATCCATCTACGTGGCTTTTCCAAAACTCGACGACTTTCCTCCCGTATTCCACAGCGCTAGGCTTTGAATAATCGAGCTTTGGCATTAGCCAGACGTCTAGAAAAGTCTCATATGGCGGCTCCCCCCTAAATAATTCGCGAAGCGCCTCCATAGGCATCTTCTCTGCTATCTTCTTGACAAGATGTGTATAGTCTAGGCTTTTAAAAACAAAGGGGCCCTCTGGAAATATGGCGTTTCGCAACCCCACGTGGTAAAGCACGATATCTAACACAAGCTTCATCCCCCGCCGTCTCAATGTCTCTCTCATCGTCACAAAGGCGCTCCAGCCGCCTAGTTTTTCGTCTACCTGTAGGTGGTCAACTACGTCGTAGCGGTGATAGCTCATTGCGGGGTATATCGGGTGGAGATAGAGCGTATCTGCTATATCAAGCGCCGTAATTGCAAGCTTAGCCACATCTCTTAACGTCCCGCCACAGTAACCCCGCCTGAGGTCTCTACAGCCGAGTCTATCGGCGGCTCGGTCTGGCAGAACTTCATACATCGCAGTCACTCCAGGCGCATTGGCCACCGGTGGGGATTTAAAACGCCTAGTTTTACCACAACAACGGAGTGTATATCTCCTCCCTTTGACTAACCCGAGGTAGATAGAGAAGGGCCCTAGGTCTGCAAGCTTTACAACTCTGCCACGCCCCACCTCGGGCTCCTCTGGGGCGTATATACGGATTTCTACAACATCTCCCCAGTCCACCGCCATGTAGGGAACTACGAAATGCCATGGGTATTCAGGCGGCGCCACTACACACTCCTCTCGTCTGTCGTCTACAACAACCTCATAGACCCCCGGCGGGAGCTCTACGTACTCTCTAAAAGCCCCGCGGATCCAGCCTGAGAAATCGCCTATAGTCTCGCCGCCGGCTATTCGTACTTTAGCAACCTCGCCGTAGTAGGGATGCGCCCTCCAGCCCTCAACTACGCAAGTCACGTACACAAGTTCAAATAGTGTTAAATATGATAGGTTATGCTCAAGCTTTCTAAAAACCCCTCTCTAGTCCGTTTAAAAACACGTGGCGAGTCTATATGCCCCATTAGCAAAGTGGTAGACTCCTTTGAGATATCTCTAGAGTATATCCCAAGAGGCGTCGCGTTGTCTATAGAGGAGTTTAAAAAAATGGTAGATAGCTATAGAGGCAGAGAAATACTTCACGAAGAACTCGCCGTAGATATAATGGAGAGAGTAAAAGCGGCTGTCAACCCGCCGTATGTCAAAGTAGTTGTAAAGTCTATATATATGGGCGTTGAGGTTGAAGTTATAGCCGAGTCTGGGGGCGTCCCGCCGGTGTATATCTAAGGCTCCCGCCACTTAGCCAGCTTAATAAGGAAGTAGAGGCCAGATATGCTCTGTATAGCTAATGCAACCGCCGCGGCGGCAGTCAGCCAAATATCATAAGCCGCAAGGCCGGCGGCTTGTTGTATAAGTATGCCGGCGGCGCCCGTGGGCATCACCACGCCGAGATACGGACTCGGCAAAAGACTTGCGGGGTAGTAGACGGGGGCGGCCACTGTGAAGACTGTAGATAGTATCTGCGGCAGAGACCAAGCATATCTCATGTGTTTAACAAGAGAGGAGAGAGTGAAGCCAATTCCGGCTGAAGCTAGCCACAGCGTTATTAAGGCATATGCGGCGGGCGGCGTGAGGAGCCCCAAGCCAAGCCACAGCGAGATAGCTACATACGCCGCTAGCGTTGGCAGAGAGAAGACAAAAGAGCTGAGGGCAAGGCCTAGGGCGTAGCCGATGGGAGATACAGGGGCCGCCGTGAGCATACTCTGGTATTTAATAGCTAAGCGGTAGTAGGCGGCGTCGCCAATAAGAGAAATTCCGTTGGAGGCCACAGTCCACACCAAGCCGCCTGCCAGCCCCCACCTAAGGCCCTCGGCGCCTCCATAAACGGCGAGAATCACTAAGAAAGACAGCGGCGTGATGGCATTTGTAACTACCCACACCCAGCCCCTAACTGCGGCAATCCACCCATTTATCCAAGCTATGACGAGGGCGTCTCTAATCGCCTTCATGACCCCCCACGGCGCCTATCTTAAGGAGGATGTAGTCTTCCAGCGACTTAGGCCTTACAACTGCCCCCTCTACATAGGCGGGGGTTTCGACATAGTAAAGCCTCCTATCTCCCACCTCAGCAACTGCGAGACTGTTTAGCTTAGTTCCATCTCTGCCGTAGATCTCCACGACGTATTTACCGGGCACGCTTTCCACAAGCTTTGCGGGCGGGGCGAAGTCAACTACACGGCCGCCATTTAAGACTAACACCCAGTCGGCGAGGGCTGCCGCCTCTTCTGCGTAGTGAGTTGTCAATACGACAGTGGCGCCGCGGCGCTTTAACTCAACGACGGCGTTCCAAACGACTCTCCTCGAATACACGTCTAGCCCTGTCGTCGGCTCGTCGAGAAATACCACCTCTGCCTCTGCCGCAAAGACAGCAGCTACGAGAGTCCTCCTCTTCATCCCCCCGGAGAGAGTGTCTATCTCTCTATTACGCACATCCCATAAGCCGAACTGTTTCAACACCTCGGCGCCCCGCCTCTTGGCCTCTTTGAGAGAGTAGCCCCTCAGGAGGAGGTAGCTTACTACAAACTCGTGGGGGGTGAGGAAGTCGATCGGTCTAGCCTCCTGAGGCACAGCGGCTATAACTCTCCTCAGCTTCTCCGCCTCTCTCACTACGTCAAACCCGGCGACTTGCGCCCTGCCCTCTGTCGGCGCGAGCTCTGTAGTCAATATTCTAACTAATGTCGTCTTTCCAGCGCCGTTGGGTCCCAGCACCGCCAGCACAACGCCCCTCCCCACCTCAAAGGTCACCCCCCTGAGAGCCCACGAACTGCCGAACCTCTTCCCGAGGTTTTCACACAGGATCACAATTTTGAAAATTCTAGATGCCCCCTTAAAAACTCTTTAGGCCATGTAAACTTTCCGCCTGGGGTCTGTGGGGTCTATAATAGATTTTACCAAACCGGCTTTTCTAAGACGCTCAAGCGCATATCTAACAGTCCTGGGAGATAGGCCGGAGAGAGCGGCTATCTCTGAGGCGGCGAGGGGCCCTCTTTCTTCAATAATCTTCTTCACCAATAGAGCACTTGGGGGGAGCCCCGCCGCTTGTTGGAAATTCTGCACTCTCGTCACAAGTCTAGCTGTGCCGACTTTTCTAACAACGGCAACTCCCCTGTATTTAATCTTCTCTACGCCGTCTCCAATTAAATAGACGTCTGACCTACTTTTTACATCGCGGAGTTCTATTACTACGTCCGATGGAAATACATGCGGCGGCTTTCTCAACGCGGAATTTACAGGCACCACCTCTACAACATGCGCCCTTGGGTTTATAACTGCGCCGCCTGCAGACAGAGCATAGGCGGTTGAGCCAATAGGCGTTGAGATTAAACAGCCGTCTCCCATGTCGTTAAACACAAAGGCCCCATCTACGTAGAGCGAATACCGCACAAAAGTCGCGGGTTCTGCAGACAGAAGCGCCACCTCATTTATTGCAGTCGCCCTCTGGCCCCCGCTCTCGGCTTCGAGCCTTATTACGTCGATGATTTCAAAGACAAACTCCGCCAATAGCGGCACCTCTCTAAGCTCCAGCGCGGCGAGTTTTGCATCTACCCCAGGCGGCGATATTCCCAACACAGGTCTCTCTTCGACACGGAGAGCTCTAAGTATGTCGCGGTCTCTGCCATATACAGCCACTACTGGCGCCCCCTTTCTCACCTCTATACCGTGTTTTACAAGCACCTCGGCAAGTGTCGTGCTGTCAGTTTCCACTTCTGTAATTTTCACAGCGGCTTTACTTAGGTGAAATAAAAATTTGCCGGGTCTCTTATGTCCAAGAGAGGGAAGGAGGAAAATTTTGACATATATACACTTAAAAAAGCGAGTTTTGCCAACTGCATGATTTCCCAATGGAAGTTGATAACTATAACAGGCATAGGCTGGCTCTTCGACGCCATGGACGTCCTCCTCTTGTCGTACATACTAGTGGCGTCGGCGGCTGAGCTAGGGATGGGGGTCTGGGAGAGATCCGTGGTGGTACTAGCGAACAACCTCGGCATGTTAATCGGCGCAACTGCCTTTGGGAGACTGTCAGACAGGCTTGGCAGAAGGGCCGTCTTCACAGCGACGCTCCTCCTCTACAGCCTTGCCACGGCTGCCACAGCCTTTGTAAAAACCGGATGGGAGCTTGCAGCTGTGCGTCTTATCGCCGGGCTGGGCCTAGGCGGCGAACTCCCCGTCGTCGCCTCCTACGTATCTGAGCTCTCGCCGCCAGACAGGAGGGGGAGAAACGTAGTTATTCTAGAGAGCTTCTGGTCTCTCGGCGCGTTGGCGGCAGCCGCCGTGGCGTACTTCCTCTTCCCCCGCCTCGGCTGGAGAACCGCCCTGCTCCTCCTCGGCCTCACCGCGTTATACGCCGCGGTGATAAGGGCAACGCTCCCCGAGCACAAACCCGCGGCCAAGGGGGCTGTCTCTATTGAGACGAGACGGCTCTACCCAGTGTGGTACATATGGCTAGTGCTGGCGTTTGGCTACTACGGCGTCTTCCTCTGGCTACCCACCATCCTCGTCAGAGAGAGGGGACTAGCCGAGGTGCAGACCTACCAGTTCATGTTAATTACGACAATTGCTCAGATCCCCGGTTACTTCACCGCCGCTTACCTCGTGGAAAAAATCGGGAGGAGACCCACCGCAGCGATCTTCTTCCTCGGCTCCGCCGCATCGGCGGCCGCCCTCATATACAGCGTTAGCTTGCCCCAGCTTTACATCTCTGCCATCGCGCTGAACTTCTTCAACCTAGGCGCCTGGGGCGTGGTATACGCCTACACGCCCGAGCTTTTCCCAGAACACGTCAGAGGTTTTGCCACTGGGACCGCCGGCTCTGCCGCACGGGTGGGGATGATCCTCGGCCCCTGGCTCTACCCGGCGGCCGGTCTCTACGCCCTAGTGGCAGTGCCTCTCCTCTGGCTCACCGTCCCCGCCGCCGTATATACCCTGCCGGAGACCAAGAGACGCTAGGCCAGCTCCTCCAGCTCCCTCGCCGCGCTCTCAACGCCTCTTCTATGCCAGTAGCCCGCCGCGGCCGCCCCAGCCGCCCACAAGGCGACGAGAAGGGCGAAGAAGGCCTCCGCGCCTAGGACGCCCTCTGTGAAGACGGCGCCGGCGTTTATCAGCCAAGCCGCCGCAGTCACCACTCCCACGGCTGTCGACCTAACGGCTGTGGGGAAAAGCTCGCTCTCTAACACGCTCACCGCCGCCCACGCCCACTCTGAGAAGACCAGGTTGACAAAGAGTACGGCGAAGTAGAGCGAGGCGGGGGCCCCGTGCACCGCGGCGAGCGCTGTCGCAGTTGCCAAACCGCCGAGGAAAGCTGCTAGGAAGGACGCCCGCCTAGATCTGTCTATCAGCGGGAGGAGTAGGAAAGCCCCGGCCGCCGCCCCCGCGTTGGCTACTGCGATGTTCACCGCCGCCGCGTCTGCGCCGTAGGCGAAGCCCGGGGCGTAGGGGAGGTAGTAAGCCGCGATGTTGTACGTCAGCAGCTGGGCGGTGAAGGCGGCCGCCAGGATGGCCACTCTCCCCCAGTAGCCCCTCAGCGAGGAAGACGCCGGCTGCGCCCTGGGGAGGGGAACTCCGTATCTCTCCGCCAGAGCCCTCGCATCGCCCTCCCTACCTCTTGCAAGTAGCCACCGGGGGGACTCGGGTATGTGGAGTCTCGCCAGAAAGACGATGGCGGCAAGCGCCACCGCGGTGAGGAAGGTGTAGAAGACGGCGGTCTTGGGATCCGTCGCCAGCGCCGTGTAGTAGAGGGAGGCCACGGCGATGGCCGCCGCCCCAATGTTCCAGAAGTTGGTAGAGAGCATCAGCGCGGCGCCCCTCCGCCTAGGCGGCGAAAACTCAGCGAGGGCGGCGTAGGCCGGCCCCACCTCGCCCCCCACGCCGAAGTTAATGACGGAGGTGGAGAGGAGGGCAGACGCGAGGTCGAGCCGGCCGGCCCAAAACGCCGCGGCAAACCACAAGGCGCCAGCCGTATATATGGTGAGGGAAATGACAAGGCCCAGCCGCCTTCCCACCGCGTCCCCCAGTCTCCCGAGGAGGAAGGCCCCCAGCATGAAGGCTAGGGAGTTAGCGGCGAATATTACGGGGGCGTGTTGCGCCAGATCTGTCAGATATATAGTGGTGGGGACTAGGCTGAAGAGCACCCCGTCTAGGAAAAAGCTGGCGGAGACTATCGAGAAGAGAGTCCAGTGCACCCTCTTCCACTCGGCCATAACTAATTGATCTTTTCCATATAAAAAATTTTTATAGGCGGGAGATCTGACGTATATGGCAACGGAAAAACTCCGGGCCTGGGCAGACCCCATCTGGCAGGAGATCTTCCGCCACCCCTTCGTCGTAGAGGTTTACCGCGGCTCTCTCCCCATGGACAAGTTCAGATACTACCTACTACAGGACTACAACTACCTCGTCAACTTCACCAAGGCCCTCTCCCTAGCCGCCGCCAGAGCCCCCAGCGTGGAGCTTATGAAGACGGCGCTGGAGCTGGCCTACGGGACTGTCACGGGCGAGATGGCCAACTACGAGGCCCTCCTGAGGGAGGCCGGCCTCACGCTGAAAGACGCCGAGGGGGCCGAGCCCAACTTCGTAAACGTGAGCTACATGTCCTACCTCCTCTCCGTCTGCTCTCTGGAGGGCTTTTATCAGTGTATGGCGGCCCTCCTCCCCTGCTTCTGGAGCTATGCCGAGATAGCCCAGAGACACAGAGACGCGCTGGAGAGAAACCCGGTGCCGCTGTATAGGAGGTGGGCCTCGGTCTACCTAACGCCGGAGTACAACGCCCTTGTGGAGAAGCTACGCGCCCTGCTGGACAGCTCCGGCGCGCCGCCGGAGGCCCTCTGGCCCTACTTCAGACAGGCGTCGATATACGAGCTCAAGTTCTGGCAAGCCGCCTATGAGGGTCATTGAGACGCTGAGGCGGGAGCTCGAGTCTCTAAACAGGGAGATACTAGCCGCCGCCAAGCCGAGCCACGAGGCGCTGAGGCGTTTCGTCGCCAACCAACTCTACATAGTCCCCCACGACCTGAAGGCCCTCTCAGCCGCCATGGCCAAGGCCAGAGAACCAGACGAGTATAGACTAGTCAAGATGCTCATAGACGGCGACTGGGAAGCCCTAAAGGCCCTCTGGGATCTCGCCGCAGAGCTCGGCGTGGAGTTCTCCTGGGACCTGCTCGACCCCACCGCCGTGGCCTACACCCACTTCCTCTCCTGGCTGGCGCTAAACGGCACCATGGGAGACCTAGCCGTAGCCGCCGCCGTAAACCTCCCAGTCTGGGGCCAGAACTGCGCCGCCTTCGCCGCGTGGGCGAGGCGAAACGGCGTGAGAAACACCAGGTTCATGGACCTCTTCGCCGGCCCCTACACAGAGCTGGAGGAGCTAGCCGAGGGAGTGGCACAGCGCCACCTCGACTGGCCAAGATACCGCTTCATAGCAAAGGCGATCCAGAGATACGAACTAGACTTCTGGAGGGCGATAAGTTATTAAAAAAACAAAAAATGTATATACGTGGTAGAAGAGGTTAGGAGGGTTTTGCTTGAGCATCCTGAGATTATTGCGGAGGCTCTTGAGGCTAGGCCTGAGGTTCTCTACAGGGCACTTGCCAAGCTTATGCCGTGGCAAAACCTAGCCACCAAAGAGGACGTGAGATCGCTGAGAGAGGAGATCCAGAGGATAGAGGAGAAGATGGCCACCAAAGATGACCTAAAACACTTGGCAACTAAAGACGACGTCAGTAGGCTTGAGGAGCGGCTTGAGGAGACGAGGAGAGAGATGGCTACGAAGGAGGAGGTTAAGGCTCTTGAGGCCAAAATGGCCACCAAGGAAGATCTAAAGGCCTTCGCCACTAAAGAGGATCTAAAGACTCTTGAGGCTAGAGTGGCGACGAAGGACGATCTAAAAGCTCTCGCCACGAGAGAGGAGCTGAGGGCTCTCGAGGAGAGGGTGGCCACCAGAGAAGACGTGAGAAGACTTGAGGAGCAACTGGGAGAGGTGAGAAAAGTCATGGCTACCAGGGACGATCTCAAGGCCTTTGCCACAAAGGAGGACGTTAGGAGGCTTGGAGAGCAGTTGGAGGAGGTGAGAAAAGTTATGACTACGAAGGATGAACTTGTGGCGTTTGAAAAACGCCTCATGGCGTATGTCAACGCGCTGGGGGCTAGATGGGGGGTAGTTAGCGAGGATGTATATAGAGAGGGGGTGAGGGAGCTTCTGCGGGACGTGGGATACACGGTGGAGCGGTGGGTCTACTACGACGGAGAGGGCTACGTCTACGGCTACCCGGCGGAGGTGGAGCTAGACGTCGTGGCTAAAGACGGCAAAACAATAGCCGTAGAGCTCACAGCCGCCCTCAAGAGGGGAGACCTCCAGTACATCAAAAAGAAGGCCGAGCTCTACCAGCGGACAGCCGGCAGGCCGCTGGACAGAGTGATAGTGGTGACGCCGTTTATACACGACAGAAACCCAGACCTGGTCAGAGCCAAGGCAAAGGAGTACGGCATAGACATCGTAGCCCCCGGAGACCTCTAGCGGCTGTAGGCGAAGCGCAACTCAACGACTCCAGCCGGCGAGATGACTGAGCCGTCCACTAGAGGCCTTCGTTACCGCGCCGCCGCAGGTGTTCCCAAATTCCAGACTATCTATCTGTTGCTACTCCTGGGGTGGGGTTGGGTAGACTACCTCCAGCCCTAGGTCTTTGGCCATGGCCTTTACCCGCTCGGGGTATCTGTCGTCTATGTAGGGGGTGACTATGTAGACGGCGGCTACCTTGGCCCCTCTGGCCCTCTCGTAGAGCTCCCTCTTCTTCACTATGGTGGGCAGGTCGCTCCGCTTCAGCGAGGACGTGATCTCGACGATTATCAGCCTCCCGTCTCTGACCACCACGTCGTAGTCCACCTCGGAGGGGGTGCCGTATACGTAGCCCTCCCTGTCGTAGAGGATCTCCTTAGACACGGACCACCCGGCCTCCCTCAACATAGCCCTCATGCCCTCCCTAAACGCCTCCTCGCTGATTACCCCCCACCTGGCCCCCAGCGCGTCCAACTTCCTCTCCAGCCTGTTGATAGCCCTCCACAGCTCCTCCACGTCCCTCTTTGTGGCCATCCTCTCCTCAAGCGCCTTGAGCTCCTCCTTAGTGGCGAGGCCCTTAAGATCCTCCTTCGTAGTCATAACTTTTCTCACCTCCTCCAACTGCTCTCCAAGCCTCCTAACGTCCTCCTTTGTGGCAAAGGCCTTGAGATCGTCCCTGGTAGCCATGACTTTTCTCACCTCTCCCAGTTGCTCCTCAAGTCTTCTCACGTCTTCTCTGGTGGCCACCCTCTCCTCGAGAGCCCTCAGCTCCTCTCTCGTGGCGAGAGCTTTTAGATCGTCCTTCGTCGCCACTCTAGCCTCAAGAGTCTTTAGATCCTCTTTAGTGGCGAAGGCCTTTAGATCTTCCTTGGTGGCCATTTTGGCCTCAAGAGCCTTAACCTCCTCCTTCGTAGCCATCTCTCTCCTCGTCTCCTCAAGCCGCTCCTCAAGCCTACTGACGTCGTCTTTAGTTGCCAAGTGTTTTAGGTCATCTTTGGTGGCCATCTTCTCCTCTATCCTCTGGATCTCCTCTCTCAGCGATCTCACGTCCTCTTTGGTGGCTAGGTTTTGCCACGGCATAAGCTTGGCAAGTGCCCTGTAGAGAACCTCAGGCCTAGCCTCAAGAGCCTCCGCAATAATCTCAGGATGCTCAAGCAAAACCCTCCTAACCTCTTCTGCAATACTCACATTATATCTTTACAATGTCTTATAAAAAACTGACGGCCCTCGACTGTGGCCGATAGGCGGGTAATCGCTTCGGCTTTAACTCCCGCCGCGTCCTCCGTTATCGTCCTCAAGGACTTCGGCATGAGGATACGCCGGGGTGATAAAGTGGAGTGGGAAGCAGGGGAGGCTGGAGATCGTCTACAAGTGCGGCAGTTTCGGAAGTCTACGTTGGATATCCAGAGGACATAGCCCACGATCAACAGAGCGAGTACGTAGTCGGCGTCTGGGGGTACAGAAGGCTTGTGCAGAGGCTGGCCGAAGTATTGGCAGAGTACGGGATAAGGCTGTACGCCGCCGACGAGCGCAATACGTCTAAGACGTGCTCTGTCTGCGGCGAGGTGCACGAAGACGGCAGAGTGTATAGAGGGCTGTATGTCTGCAAGAAGTTCAACATCGTGCTAAACGCCGTGGGAAACATAGCCGCGAAGCTCGGCCACAAGACGCCGACGCCGAGGAAGATAGAAACATATTGTCCGACGTCAAACGGATTAACCCCGGGCAACGGCCGAGACCCCCACAGTGTGGACCCCGCATGAGCGGGAAGTGGTTACTGTGAATACAGGCAGAAGACTTAAATACGTGTGTACACCCCCTTAGGGGCTCTGCCCTGAAGACGCCCGCGGAGGGCCGCGCGCCGCCCGGCCCCACGCCCGATGACCCCACGCCGGAGGCATCATGGATGCCCATGAAGGCGTGGGCAAGGAGAAACCCCGCCCTTTAAGGCGGGGAGCGCGGTTATCACATTTTTAACCTCGTAACTACTTCTCACTCATGAACGGCATCTACTTGGCCCCGGGGCGGTTGACGGGGGCGCCAAACTGTTGTAAAAACAAGCGACTCGCGGCCGTCCCCCGGGTGACCCGCCCCCTCGCCCCGGTGCACCCGGGGCGGGCCCTTAAGTCCCCCAGGGAGGGGCCAAGAGAAAGATAGGGGGACATGTGAAGGTTCGGGTTAAGATTTTCAACCCGGTCGAGCCTGGCACTTCTCTAGAGGTAGAGGCTCTGGTTGATACGGGAGCTATCTACAACGTGGTGGGGAGGGATTTGCTTGAGCGTCTTGGGGTGAAGCCGCTTGAGAAGACGAGGTTTAGAGTTTTCGGCGGCGTTGTGGAGAGGGAGGTGGGTGTGGAGCTGATAGGGAGGAGGAGGACGGCGGTGGTGGTCTTCGGCGAGACGGGGGATCCTGTGGTGTTGGGCGTGACGGCTCTTGAGGCCTTGGGGTTGACGTCGTTAGGGGGGTTCTGAGGGAGGCTGAGCTGTTGTTGTTCTAAGGTAGAGGCGGCGTGGCTTTATCTCTACGCCGTAGATCTCCAGCTTGGGCTTGAGCCTGGGTATCTCTATGTCGAATTTGGCGAGGGCCACCACCCTCTTCCCCCTGTATTTCGCCAGCATCTTGTGGCCCACAGCCTCTACCGTGGGGGCCACCACCTCTCCGCCGTCTACATATACGCCAAATTCCTCGTCTAGCTCGGCCGCGTCTATGCGCTCCACTTGGAAAATTGCCTTCTTCGCGGCTTCTCTGTAGGTGGGGTTGAGCCTCCGGCCGTCGAAGACGCCAGGGAGTAGAGCAACATCGCCTATGAACTCGTCGTAGGGCACCACAGGCGTGTCTTTAAAGACGGCGGATCTGAAGTAGGCGTAGCCCCTGGGGTTCCAGAAAAGCCTCTCCACAAAGCTCTTGACGTAGGCGTAGGCCTCCCCGCCTAGCTCCTCCTTAACCGCGGCGGAGATCCGCTGGAAGACGGTGCTGTACCATCTGGGGGAGCAGTAGAAGTGTCTCGAGAGGGTTGGGTCGTACTTCCTGTAGACGAGGCCGGCGGCCCTCAGTTGCTCTGGCCGGCCCTGAGCCATCGCCAGGTAGGCCTCAAGCTCCTCGGCCTCCATACAGCGGCTGTAGGGCCCCTCCTCCGTCTCCCAGTAGAGGTGTTTAATGTAGAGCAACGCGGGGCCCCACAGCTCCTCCCTCCCGATTACGGCCTGGGAGATCCACTGGTGGAGACCGTTGAGGAACTGCTGGTCTTGGCCTAACTGGCTTAGAACCTCGGCCAACAGCTCCCGCTCCAACCGCTCTACGGCTTGCCTCACGTAGCTCCCCAACTCTCGCGGTAGGCCCATGGCCTCTGCCTCCTCAGCTGCGTCGCCTCCCTCGAACTCCACCAAGACGAGATAGGCCAGCGGCGGGAAGTAGCGGAGGAGGTTCCTCACTCCCGTCTCTTTAATGTGAAATGGAAGCATAAATGATCTTTCTCACCTCTGGACATTCGTCGGGAAAGTCGTGAGAACATGTCCTCCACCGGGGACATCGGGCTGCAATTATATCTACATCCCCATTTCGAACTCTTATGAAGATCTCTATGTTGTCTCTTCTAAACATATAAGGCTTCATAATTTCGAGATGAGCTTCATAAGCTTTCACCAGAATCTCTCTTTCTATGCCGAGAATGTCACTAAGCGACCTAAATCCTCCGCGGATAAACTCGGAGATATATACGGCGGCTCCGCGGGGTGAACAAATATAGGCCGATTTTATATCAAAACCGAGCTTAGAAAGCGACGCGCCGAGGATTATAAGCCAAGCGAGGATGGAGAGAGGAGGGGCTGTCAGACCCCATATCTTAGCCACGTAGGGCAACGCCAAGGTATTGCCGTGGAAGAGAAGCGCTATGGCAGCTTTTATACTGGCGATGTATTTTCCCCCAAGCAACGGAAGAACTAGTCTATTACCCACTAGTCCTCTAAAAGCTTTGTATACTGAAGAAAGCTGTAACGGCGTATTCTTATACACCTCGTAGGGACTACAGGGAGAGGGAAATCTAGAAAGACAGTATTCTAAAATAGCTCTCTGGTTCTCCGTAAGAGAGGGAACTAAGCCTTTCCATACCTCTCTAAATCGAAAGAGAAAATATTCCACAAATTACTCTACCGACATTTTTTAAGTTTTTACTACACCGCATAGGTATAGCAAAGCTCATATATTTCTGCGCCATGAGACAAGTGTCTAGTGCTGGGATGTATTTCTTCTTAGGCAGATTAATTCTCAAGGAGCTTGAGCCGAGCGAGTTACCCCTGGTGGAGAAAGTCGCCGCCGAGCTTCCAGAGCCCTATAGAAGCGCTATGTTAGGCGAGTTGAAAAAAGAGGACGCTTACCTCAGGCTGAGGGTGGATTATACCAAGACCTTTATCCAGTATGTCCACCCCTACGAGTCTGTCTTTAGAGACCCCTCTGGTTTGCTCTGTACAGATATATCAAGTGAGGTGATGAGGTTCTATAGGAAGATGGGCTACGAGCCCGACCTCAGGGAGGCTAGGGTGAGATGTGGAGATCACCTAGGCCTAGAGCTGGCCTTCGTTGGAATACTCCTGGAGGGGGGTAAGACGGCTGAAGCCCTCCAGTTTCTAGAACAGCACCTACTTAAGTGGGGGCCTCTCGCCGGGATCGCCATTAGAGAGACCGCCTCTACCCCCTTCTACTCGGCGGTGGGAGATCTCGTCGTGAAGTTCCTACTTGAGGACTATGAAAATCTACGCTGACTTCGGCAGGTGCGTCAGGAGCTTCTGGACAAGTGCAAGCTGTAGAAAATGCGTCGATGCGTGTCCCGCGGGCGCGCTCTACGTCGACGGGAGGTGGGTAAAGGCCGAGCCAAGCCTCTGTGTTGGCTGTGGCGTCTGCATGTCTGCATGTCCCACCGGCGTCTTCACAGCCCAGCTGGGGCCATATATCAGCTGTAGAGAGGGCGGCGTCTGTATAAACGGCCTAAGGGCGGAGGACTACGTGAAGCTGGTGGAGAAATACGGCGAGATTACGGTAGACGCCAGATGCGACGACTGTAGCCTCAGGGGTAGGGGGCTAGAGGAGCTGGAGAAGGCAATCAAGGCGGGTCTAAAAATTAGGGTTATCAGAGGCCGCGGCGGCGACATAGGCAGAAGGATGCTCCTCCGGAGGGGCCTCGCCAAGCTCGCCGGCGGCGATAATCTACTTGAGGTGAAGAGGGGCCCGCCCCGGCGTATCTCTTACGACAGAGAGAAGGCGGTGGAGCTAGGCCTGGTCAACCCCAGGAGGCCAGTTATCGACATGGAGAAATGCACAGCCTGCTTCCTATGCGCCGGCGTGTGTCCAACTCAAGCCATTGAGGTAGACGAGGACGAAGTTATGCTAAAAGTAGATAGCTACAAATGCGCGGAGTGCGGCCTCTGCGCCGAGGCTTGTCCAGAAGGCGCGATCAAGCTCGTGGAGGGGGGAGAGCCCGTGGAGACCTACCTATTCGAAGTGGAGCAGTGCCCCAACTGCGGTACGGTGTATCCCAAGAAGAGGGGCGTGTGTCCTGTGTGTGGAGTTGGGAGAGAACTGATTAGGGAAGTGTATGGAGTGTAGCTACTGGCCCAGGCCCGTTGACCGGGAGGTGCTGGCAGATCTAGAGCAGAGGAGGCCCGGCGCGTTGTTAGGGCCGAGGAGATCCGGCGTTTCTACAACGGCAAAGAGACTAGCTAATATCGCAGGGGTGGAAGTTGGCGAGGATTTAAAATGCGGTTCTTACGCTGTCGTAGAAGTCTCTCTTGCAGAGGTTGAGAGGGCCGTCGAGTGTGGCGCTTTTGCAGTAGCCACAGGGCCGCTTGCAGAGGTGATGGAGGTGGCTGGGAGGGTTGGGGCCTACATTATGCCGCCGATGAGCAAGGCGGAACTGCTGGAGTTTCTCGCAACGTTCGGCCAAACGACTGACCCAGACGTCGCCGAAGACTTGATATACGTCACAGGCGGCTACCCCGAGGCCCTTTGCGCCGCCCTCGAGAAGTTGAACTACCCTGGGAAAATTACAAAAAGACACATTGAAGAGCTGGGCTTGAAGCCGCGGTGGTTCTTAGAAGCTGTGGAGTCCTTCGGGCCCGACTTTATAAAGGGCGCAATCCTCGGCTACCTCTCGGAGGAGGAGCTAAAGCAACTCGGCATTAGGCCGGGAGTGTGGTTCGAGAAGCGGGGAGACATATATGTACTTAGGTTGCCGTGGCTTCAGTTTTTTGCCGTGAAGTACGACCCGGAGCTGGCCAAGGGGCTTCTAGAGGAGGCGCTGAAGATCGTCAACGACCCCGTCCGCCGGCTCTACTACGAGGCGTTGCTCTGGAGGCTGGGGGTCGATAAATACTTGGAAGACAGTGCAAAATACGTTGACGCCCTCTTCCAAGCCCCACCGCAACTGGCGGCTGACCTAGCTATTTACTTTCTAGAAAGTCGGGCCGGCGGGAGGAGAGCTGAGGCGAAGGCGATTCTAGCCCTAAGCGAGGCTATGCGGTATTTAGAATTCACCACAGCCGACGTCGTATATCTCGCCAGAAGGGCCGCCGCATTGGCGCCGGCGGAGGAGGCCTACCGCGCCCTCTATAACCTGGGAGCCCTCCTCCTGGGCCGGGGGAAGTACAGAGAGGCGGAGTCCGTCCTCTCGATAGTTGAGGACCTACTCTTCAAGCTGGAGGGCGAAGACTGGATAAGGGCAAAGAGAGTCCTCCACCTCCTCCTCGCCTATAGAGAGGCTCTGTTAGGCAACTGGAAGGAGGTAAAGCGCCTCCTTGAGGAGGAGTACGCGGCTCTCCGCCTGGAGAGGAGCTTTGAAGACGTGGTGAAGCTAAACCTGGGCTGGGCCTACATCATGCTTGGGGAGTTCAAGGCGGCGCGGGAAATACTGAGGAAGTACAAGAGCTTCCAAACTGCGGCGTTGTTCTTCCTAACGTCGAAGAAGGCCGCTGCAGTTAGGGAGTACGCCAGGAAGGCGGGGGCGGACGTAATCGCAACGCTGGCTGGCCTAGCCGCGGGCTTAGACGTCAGAGGCGAGCTGGAGAAACTAGATATCAGGCCGGAGCTGAAGACGTTGTTGAAGCTGTTGGCCGAGGGGGCGGAGCCGAAGGCGCTCGCCTCTGTAGCCTCTAGGATAGACCCGATGGACAAGCTGACGCTGTTTTACCACGCGGTAGAGGCATATCTCCTCTTGAGATGGGGCGCCGCGAGGAGGGAGGAGGTGCTGGAGTTCTACGAGAGGCTGAAAAACGCAGTTGGCCAAGCCGGAATCCCCGGCGCGGCGCGGTTTATGAAGCCGGAGCTCCCCTCTCTAGCGAGGCTGGCTGTATTCTTTCTTTAGCCTTAGAAAGCCTTGGTAGATCCTGGCAGTCTCCCTAATCCTCTTCTTCAGCTCCTCAACCCTCTCAAGACTCCACCTGAGGTACTCGCCGGCCCTTGGATACCTGTTTACGTAGGTGGCCACCTCCCTCGCCCTTTCGTCTATGAGCTTAGTTAACTCCTCTAGAAACGCATCTAGCTTCTCCATGTCGAGAGCCGCCTTCATGACCTCCTCGAAAAACCACTGCCTATCGTTACGAGGCATGGCCGGCACGCCGAGAGATTCGGCGATCTCCAAAACGTCGGGCACCGAGATGTAGAACCCCACCTTAGCCGGCGTAGAGAGAAGCCTAGCCAACTGCCTAATTGCCACAAGCACGCCGTAGCCTTGTACATACAGCTTCTTTTCATCGAGACTCACCCACAATGTTCTATCTCTAGTTTATAGACCTTGCTACACCGGACGTGGGAAATTTGCAATATAAAACCTTGGCAGTAAAGGGGATATGCCTAAACTCGCGATGGCCACGATTGAGGACCTCTGTATGCTATGTTGGGCGTGCGTCGCGGCGTGTAAGCAAGAGTTCGACGTGCCACTTGGAAAATGGAGGCTGTTTATAACGGAGTATTACGCCGGCGAGTATCCAAACGTCGTTGGCTACATACTCCATCTGCCCCAGTGTAACCACTGTGAAAACGCCCCATGCGTCAACTCGTGCCCCACCGGCGCTCTTAGACACAACCCAGAGACGGGCATAGTCCAGCTGGACAAAGACCTCTGCATCGGCTGTAGGGCGTGCACCAGGGCGTGTCCCTACAACGCCGTTTATATAGACCCCCGTACGAACAAGGCAGACAAGTGCACCTTCTGCGAGCACTTGGTCTACTCGGGCCTCCTCCCCGCCTGCGTCGCGGCGTGTCCCACGGGAGCCCGCATATTTGGAGACATCGAAGACCCCAACTCCCTCATTGGGAAGCTCTACAGAGAGGGGAGGATTAAGCCAGTGGGCAAGGTGGCGGAGGTGGTAAAGCCAAGGCTCTTCTTCGCGCCGTTTGGAGCAGAAAGGCCCATAAACACAGACGCCGGCGCGTTTAAGAAAGTGGTCACAGCCGAGGCCAGCAACAGAGCTCTTGTCGACACCGTCGTTGACCTCAGCACTTGGAACCCAAACGCAGACCCTGCGCTACAGCCCGGCGCACACCCCGAGTGGTCTCCTGAGCCAAACGCGCTGGGGCTCTGGAAGCAGTACAGACCGACGAAGGACCCCTCAACTGCGGAGCTGAGCAACATAGTTAGGGATACCCGCCAGGCGTTGGTATACGCGGCCATTGCGCTGTTGGTAATCGCCGGCGCGGGCGCGGTATGGACAGGGCTAATAAAGCCGGCGCACTAGGGCTATGAGGCCGTTGATAAAGACCGAGGGGGGCAAGGAATACGTCCTTAGGTTTAAGCCCGCTACGCAGATTGCACATTTGTTCCTACTCGTGGGCATGACCATCAGCTTCATAACGGGGCTCCCCATGTTCTTTAAATTCGGCGAGGTCAACATATTCGAGGGACTTGGGGTGGCGCTCGGCCTGCCGGCGCCGCACACCTCCAGCCAGCTGATAAGCATACTCCACGACTGGGTTGGGCCAATACTAATGTTCATAGGAGTGTTAATAGTCCTGGCCGCCTCAGACAAGAGGGCTGGGCTTAGGGAAATCACGAAGTTCGGCGAGGCGCTCCGCGTGTTTAAGGAAGTCGCCGAGTACAGGCTCGGCCGTAGAAAGGAGTATCCGCCTACGCCGTTTTACCACCCGTTCCAAGTTATGTGGGTGTGGGGCACGATCATAGGGTTGCTCCTCCTGGGCGTATCCGGGCTGTTCCTGGTGGTGGAGAAGTGGTTCTATATGCAGATCCTCCCGCCTTGGTGGAGGGGCTTCATGTCGCTGTTGCACATATTCGGCGCATTCATTTTCTTTGCCGCACTCCCCATACACTTCCTCATGGCGATCTTCCCCACCAACTGGCCGATGCTTAAGTCGCAGTTGTTGGCGAAAGGCTATGTGCCGATCGAGTGGTGGATGGCGCACCACAAGGCGTATGTGGAAGAGGTGAAGAAGAGGGGTGGGCCATGACGGAGGCGGTTCTCTCAAGGAGAGATTTCCTAAAGGCGAGCGCCGCAGCGATGGCGGTGGGGATCGCCGCCGGCGCCTTTGTAAAAGCTCAGCTCTACAGCGAGGTGGAGCAGGACCAGAACTGGTGGAGCGGCGCCACCGGCAAGTTCAAGGGGTACCCAACCCTCTACCGCGTCCCGCCCACTGGCGGGGTGAAGGAGGTGGGCGGCTCCTTCGAGGTGAGCACCCCCGACGGGCTGAAGACCATATCCCTGAAGTGGTGGGAGAACTGGATAGACTGGCGGGAGTACGACGCAAAGGCGTGGCCTAAGCCCAGGGAGAGGAGGTACTTCATAGCCACCGGCGGAGTCTGTGGCGGGTGCGAGGTGAGTTGCCACTTCGTGGTGTGGATAGACAAAGACACGAAACTGGCTCGGAAGGTAATGGTCAACCCGCTCAACAAGAGCAACTGGGGGCTCTGCGTGCGCGGCCAGAGCGCCGCCGCCGCGGCGGCCCACCCAGACAGAATAGTGTATATACTGAGCAAGATAGACCCCAAGACGGGCAAGAGGGTAGGCGCCAGAGGCGACGACAACTTCGTTAGGGTGACCTACGACGAGTCTCTCGAAATCGTGTCTGACTACTACGCCAAAGCCTTCTACGAGTACTTCGTCGAGGGCAACCCCATAGGCTCGACGAGGTTGCACTGGCACGAGGGCAGACCTCTACAGACCGGCTACTTCACCCACCACCCCTGGGTTAAAGACTGGGAGCAACAACACGCCTTCGGTAGCCACACCAACCTATGTTCGTCGGGCGCCCGCCTAGGCAACAACCTCTGGATCGCTATGGACCGCAACTCGCCGGATTACTACAGGGCGAAGGTGGTGGTCAATCACGGCATGGGCCACCTGGGAGACGCTGCTCACTTCTTAATGTCTCACGGCCCTAGGCTGGCGGTGGCGAGGTTCAAGGGGACTAAGATCATCTCGGTGAGGGAGAAGTACTTCCACACGGAGCTTCTAGCCGACTACTGGGTGGCTCCGTGGCCTGGCACCGAGGCGTGGCTGTGGGCGGCTGTGGCAAACGTCCTCATCAACGAGCTAAACGCGGTGGATTGGGAGTTTGTCAGGAGGTGGTGGAACTGGGACTGGTTCCTGAGGGATAGGAAGCTGTTGCAACACCTCTACAACATGGGCTACATAAAGACGCTCCCGCCCGACGACATATACGGCGTGACAGAAGACGGCGTGGTTTACATAAAGGACTACGCCAAGGCCTGGGACTACTTCCAGAAGTTCCTAAGGGAGTACTTCGCGAACTTCACCCCCGAATACGCCGCGTGGGTCACGAGGCTAAACGCCAAGACGCCGCCGCCCGACCCATTGACAGAGGAGGAGGTCAGAAACGCCGCTACCTTGATACGCGCCATAGCTAAAGAGGTCGCCGCGGCGGGCAAGGCGCTGTCTATAAACCAGTGGCGCGGCCCCGTCCAGACCTACGGCGGGTGGATGTTGGCGAGGATGTTCTTCTTACTAATAGCGCTGACAGGCGCCGTCGGCACAGTGGGGGGCACCGGCGCGGCCTCGTGGCACAACACCGACTTCATGTACTACTGGTGGCAAGGCACCCTCGCGGCCCAGGTGCTGAAGAGGAAGCTAGACGGGCCCGCCGTCTGGAACATAAACATGATAGCGCCAGAGGAAAGCGCCTTCGGGTCCTACGACCCCACTAACACCATACCCTTCAGGATGTACGACCCCGAGTGGCAAGAGTACTGGAGAAGCCTCGGCTTTGCAGTGCCCGACAGAGTGTATGTATGGATATGGCGTGTGGTGAATCCGCCAGCCACGTATCAAGCCGGCGCCCAGTGGGTGAGGTTCTTCGCAAATCCAGATAAAGTAGAACTTACTGTACACATGACCCAGTTCTGGAACGAGAGTTGCTACTTCTCAGACCTCTGTATATCTGAGGGGCACTGGTTCGAGCGTCACGACCCCCAGCCGGCCGCCCCCGGCATATATGCGCCAGATAGGTGGTTCAGCGTGCGGTGGCCCTCCTACGTCATATTCTTGATGAGGATGGGCTGGAGGCCGAAGGACCCGCATAGATCTGCGCTTGAGGCCCACCAGCAGATAGGCCTTGGCGACGTCATCTCGCCGGAGGAGTGGTATCTGGAGCTGGCCTGGAGAACTATAGCGAAGACGGTGCTTATGGCTAAGAAAAACGGGAGGCCCGTGGAGGACCTGCTGAGGGATAAGGAGGTGGACTACCTGGGGGCTAAGGTGAAGATACCCAGTCTCGCCGACAGGCTGGCCTTCCTAATCGATGTCAACAGAGGCAAGCGCTACGCGGCGCAGCTCGGCATTCCGCCCGAGCAGTTGCCCGAGAAGCTGATTAGGGACCTCTACGACGGGAAGATTACCTACGAGCAGTTCGTAAATGATATTAGGAAGCAAGTGATGCCGACGATATGGGATATGTACAACTGGGCTGTATACGCCTACTCGCCCACCGTCGTCAAGTTCTCAAAGGACAAAGGCCTGGAGCCCGTGGAAGCGCTGGAGTTATACCAGTTCGTCATACACGACACTAACGTATACGCCGAGAAGACCTACCTAAAGAAGGTGCCGAGGGAGCAGGTGGCTAGGGTAGACCCCATCACGAAGCTGGCTTACGATAGCGCTGGCAACATAGTCGGCGTAGAGATCGACGGCGAGATATACCTCGGGTTCAACGTCCTCGGCACCGTCACCCACACTCTGAAGCTTGAGTGGTACAGCCCGGCCATGGCTGAGCAGGAGCTAAGAGAGGTGTCTATACCCATTATCCCGTTGGAGGCGGACCTAAAGAAAGCCATTGCAGGAGACTTGGCGACGGTACAGAAGTTGATCAACGCGAAGCTGCACTTCGTCATACCGATTCACGACTTCTGGGCGAGGATCCCCGGCTTAACCACCGGCATCGACCCGAGGAAGGGCGAGTTCGACCTCGTCGCCAACTCCCGCTTCTTGTACCAAGGCGAGAACACCCGCGTGCAACAGATGTGGTACTCCTTCGAGCTGTGGCCCTCGCTCTACCTCTGGATGAACCCCATAGACGCCCAGTTGCTGGGCCTCAAGACCGGCGACACGGTGAGGGTTAGGGTATTGATCCAGGCGTTGAATGACCTAGAGGTGTCTAGCTTTGTAACAAAAGTGTGGGTCACTCCCAGGGTGAGGGAGGGCGTTGTGGTGCTTTTACACGGCGCATATAGGTGGAGGCCGGCTTGGTGGAACTACAGCAAAGTGTTGGAGGTCGCCGGTTCCTACCCAACCTCCGCGGTCTTCCAGACCGTTGATATCAAGGTAGACGGCGCAAGCCTCGTGGATAAGATACGGGCGGGGGACTTCAACTGGAGGCGTCTCAAGTGGACTAAGGTCGCCGATCCCGCGCCTGTGTCTGAGGAGGAGCTTGGCAAGATCGCGATTACGAAGCTGTACAAGGAGAGGGGCATGCCCTATTGGGACCTCGCCAAGTACGTTTGGTGGAAGGAGACCGGCACCACCTACGACTTCGTACTCCCGCAGACCAACGACCCCATCGCCTGGACTAACCTCTGGCACTTCAAGGTCAAGATAGAGAAGGCGGACCCCAAGGAGTACGGCTCTATGGAGTTCGACTTCGAGGCCGCAAAGGCCGCCTTCGACTTCTTCTACAAACTACTGACACACGGCAGCAGGGGCAAGCTGGCCCAGGGCATATACAGCCTGTGGTCCCAGAGGTGGGGCGGGCTGAGGCTGGAGTTCCCACGTATACTCGGCATAATCAGGGGAGAGGTGCTGTGCCCCAACAGGAAGCCCGGCGCGCCCGGTTGCGCGAGACCCGACCTCATTGGGATGAGGCGCACGTTCCTGTGGGCTCTGGGCATAGGCCCCAAGCCCGCCAAGTCTGCCTACTACTGGCCGCCGAAGGTGCCGGACCTCCGCGAGCTTCCGTGATATACATATACTCCGTCCCAGAAACCCACCCCTTTTTGATAAACCTCCTGAGGGGGAGGGGCAAAACCCTCTCCCTCCCCCTGGCCCACTGCCCCCTCCTCATCTCCCATGTCTACGGCTATCTCTCAAAGAGACAACTGCTCGAGAAGACGGGCTTCTCCGACGCCTTCTACGCGAGGGGCGAGAGTCTCATTAGACAGTTACACGCCCTTACCAAGAGGTTCGAGGTTAGGTGCTACTACGACCCCGACCTAGTAAAAGGCCGGGAAAGGGCGATGTATCAAGCGGCGCAACTGGCCTTCCTCAAGCTACGGGGGGTTGAGGCAGTTGTGAAAATCGAGTTTCCAAGACTAGGTGGTTGCGTGGAGGGGGACTTCGTCGTTGTTGACAACTACATCGACTTCCTCACGCTGAGGGGATGCGGCGAGTGGCTCTACCTCAGAGAGCCCAAGCCAACTCCCGTCGAGGAGTTCATACTAACGGGAGATCTCGACGTGCAACGCTACCTGGCCTACCTCTCAGTGGCCCACAGAGAGGGGCTGGCCCGAGCCCTCTCGCTATGAAGCTAACGAGGAGAGTTGCGGCGATAGACGGAGACAGATGTGTTAAATGTAACCTCTGTGTAAGAGCATGTCCTACAAGTGCTCTGAGACCTCCGCGTGTCCTCTATTCGCGCTGCACTGGCTGCGGCCTCTGTACGTATACATGCCCGAGGGGGGCGATAAAGATGGCGACTAGGCTAAGCCTTGCCGCCTACGTATTTATCGTGGCGGTGGCCCTTGCCGGCGTAGCCCTAGCTGGCCTTGCAGTGCTAACTCCATACTTCTACCCAAGCAACCACCCCACGATAAATTTTACTACAAACATAACAATACCCACCTTCATCCCCGCCAACGTTACTATGCCCACAGGCGAGGAGGCCGCCGGTGCAGGCTCCGGCTTTGGGTAGTGGGAAAACTTAAGTATACATAGCTATTAATGATGGGTGTCGGTCACGTGGGTTCTGAGAAAGGCCTTGGAGTTGGGGGTCTTTTCTGTCTACCGTCTGGCTCGCCTCTCTCCATTTTCCAACTCTACGGTCTACTACGCGGTGGAGAGACTGTCAAGAGAAGGCGCTGTACGTTGTGCAAGCGGTGTATGTAAGACAGAGGCCGGTGCATACCTAGCCTACTACCGGTCTTTTGGCTGTGACGACATATTGACGGCGGCCGTTAGGAGGGAGTTTGGCAAGTTTGATAGAGACGAAATCTGTAGCTTTTTCGAGTTGATGAGGGGGATGCGGGGGGGAACGTGGCTGGATCTAGCCGCGGTGGCTGTGCTCCGCGGCGCTAGAAACCGGCTTGTAGCTGCTGTGGCGGCGAAGTACGGCGTAGAGATAGACGGCCTTCACAGAGGGATCTATATAAATGGGGTGTTTGCCGGTTACTGCAAGAGATGTGGTCTAGTGGTGTTGCCATGTCGTATCGAGAGGTAGGCAGTATTAAGATCGCTGTAGATGCGGAGGTAGAGGTTTATGTAAATGGGGAGAAGTCTGCCGTGTTTATATCAGCGCCTGTCGACCTCGAGGCTCTTGCATATGGTTACCTATATTCAGAGGGATATATAGACGACATATCTCAAGCCCGCCTAAAAATAGAGGGTACAAGGATTTGGGCAGAGGTGCCGAGAGGCAGAAGGACTATGGTTGTCTCATACGCAGAGGATTGCGGTGTGGCGCCCCTTATTAAATTTAGGAAAGGCGGAGAGGTTCCGCTTGAGGTAGCTGTAGAGTTGGCGAGGGAGTTTACAAAATACACAATTTGGCACGTCGAGCCTGAGTTGGCGATGCACACCTCGGCCCTATACGTGGACGGAGTTTGGCTTGTTGTCCACGACACAAGCCGCCATAGCGGTGTTGTTAAGCTCGTGGGGAGGTACCTAATGGAGGGTCTTAAAGGTCAGAAAAAGATCGGATTTACGACTGGTCGCGTTTCTGCAGACATCGTGAATAGGCTAGCTTCTATAGGCGTCTCGGCAATAGTCTCCCTCCGGGGGCCTCTCTACAGCGGCGTCGAGGCGGCGTGTAAACTTGGGATACCGCTAATAGCTAACGTAAAAACCAGGGGCTTCACCCTACTCTGTCCATCCAATATATAAACATTATTCGAAGCCATTTCGAACATAGTATAAATACGGCCGTTTTATTCACGCTACCTATGGCAGATGTATCTTTTGAAACAGCTTTTAAAGCAGTGGAGCTTCAGTATGCAAAGTTAAGGGGGGACCTGGATAAATTGCTAGGTGAGATTCCCGAGGCGGTAGACGGGCTCTCTAGCCTTTACGAAGCTACGGAAGATTACACATGTTTCACCGCCAAGAAGCTGTTAGGTAGGAGAGACAAGGGGGCGGCGAGGAGTGTGTTATGACGCTGGCGACGACTAGGAGAGGTCTACTGAAGATAGCCGCAATCGCA
Source organism: Pyrobaculum islandicum DSM 4184 (assembly GCF_000015205.1). Taxonomy (NCBI): domain Archaea; kingdom Thermoproteati; phylum Thermoproteota; class Thermoprotei; order Thermoproteales; family Thermoproteaceae; genus Pyrobaculum; species Pyrobaculum islandicum. The sequence continues at coordinate 1,809,094 of NC_008701.1, forward strand.
GGTAGTGCCTTCGCGCTTCCAGCGTCGGCGCAAGTGCCGTTTAAAGAGTGGAAGACTCAGTGGACTCTCGGCGAAATAGGCAGGAAGACTGACATAATAAAAGCCTCTGTAGTCCCAGTCGTCTGCCCCTATTGTTCCATAGGATGTTCTATAGACATGTACGTAGTGGGTGACAAGATAGTCCACACCACGGGGTCTCAAGATTCTTTCATAAACAAAGGGGCTCTCTGTCCTAAGGGCAAGGCGGCGTTTCAAGTTGTTGATAATGAGCTTAGGCTGAAAAAGCCGATGATTAGAACAGGCCCCAAGCCTCCACCTGAGGAGCTACTTAGGGCTAAGAGTTGGGATGAACTTGTGGCTATCGCTAAGAAATATCCGCCCAATTGGAGAGAGGTAAGTTGGACTGAGGCGCTACAATACATTGCGGAGAGACTAGGTGAAATTCTAAGCCGCTGGAGACAAAACACAGGGGCTCCGGCGCAAAAAGACGGATATTACTACGTGGGTAAAGATGTGCCTGTACAAGTAATTGGCTCGTCTATTCTTGTAAATGAAGAGTCATATCTAATTAGAAAGCTTGCGGCATTTATTGGTACGTCTAACATGGACGCCCAATACCGTAAATGTCACTCAAGTACAGTGGCAGCACTTGCTGTAACATATGGATGGGGGGCAGAAACGGCCACGCTAGAGGATCTCGCCCTAGCAGATATAGTGCTTTTCTTCTCAAGTCCCGCCGAGGCTCATCCAGTGTCTCTTGCACACTTTCTCAAGGGTAAAAGAGAGAGGGGTACTATATTTATCACTTTTGACCCAAGATATTCCAGAACAGCCGCCATTTCTGATATATGGGTTCCCTTCCGTTCTGGTACAGAAACAGCTATACTACACTATATACTACATTACGCCTTCTTTGAGAGAAACCCGCCCATAGATCAACTCCCTGAGTTTCGCAGACTTATGAGCCGCTGGAATATCACAGATGACGACTTGGCGGACTTAAAGGAATTGCTTAAAGATTATACAGCCGATGAAGTATCAAAAATATCGGGCGTCTCTGTCGACCTCTTAAGGACTGTAGCGCAGATCTATGTAGAAAACAGCGGCGTGGTTACAAACCATAAGAAACATGGCGTAATACAGTGGGCGATGGGTATCACACAACACACAAATGCCACTATAAACATAATTCGGGCTATTGCTATTGTCCAATTGCTGTTGGGCAATGTGGGCTATCCAGGAGGTGGTGCACATCCATTCCGCGGTCATAGTAATGTACAAGGGACTACCGATATGCATGGCGGCGGTTGGGACGCCTTACCTGGCTACCACGGCAATCCCACCAGCCCCTTTGAGGTGCGATTGTATCAAGACTGGAAATTACAGGGTATGCCCGATGCGTGGAGTTGGGAAGTTCCACAGTGGGCTCGTAACAGATTTGCCACAACAGCACCTGATAGAGGTAAAGCCGACTTAGTAAAGGTATTGCAAGTGTATAAATTCTACGGCTGGCGTAGGCTAGAGCTTGCTTGGGGCTTGTTCTGTGGGACAAAACCAGAGGAAGACCCCGTCAACGGCGTTGTGATATGCGATTTCCCATTTGGGGCTGGCTCTTCTGAAATAACATTTGTGCGGAGGGCGTTAGCCGGCGAAATTAAGGCCGCGTTTATATTTGGCGAAAATCCGGCAGTAACTAATCCAAATACTAAACTTGTTTGGGCTGCGCTATCTTCTCTAGAATTACTTGTGGTTACCGATATATTTCAGAGTGAAACAGCGTGGTTTGCTGACGTAGTTCTTCCCGCTGCGTCATTTGCAGAAAAGGAGGGTACTAGGACAAACACAGGCGGAGTAATTCAGTGGACTTATAGAGCTGTGTCTCCAAGAGGAGATTCAAGACCTGACTATTGGATTGTTGCGAAAATATATGAATATCTACGGCGGTACGGCGTTATTAAACTACCGAGTGAAGTCGCTGGTGTAAAAACTGAGAAAGTTACGTTTAGAAAGGGCGGGAAGCTTGTATTTGTATATGAGAGGTCTCTGAAACCAGATGAAAGTTGGAACTACGCAGGAGGTTTGGGCAGGAGCGCGCCGGTTTCGCCTATAGAAGCTGAGGTTAACCCAAGGATAATAAACAAGGAGATAAACTTCGCGGTATTGTTATACCAAGGGATCTACGACCCGATAAGAGACGAGTTTACAACTATGAGAAAAAGCACAAGACTAAGAGAGGAGGGCGAGATAGATGGCGTGTTTAGTAAAAAGTTTATGGTGTATAAAGACTGGGGCTGGTGCTGGCCTATGAACGTGAGGTTCCGCTACAATTATGATGTTCTAAAGGTGATGTTGGGGACCGAAGTTAAGGTGAAGGCGGCAGGTAGGGAGTATGTAGTCACAGGCGAGACAGGGGAATGGATAGATGAATACACTGGCGAGTATAGGCCAGCATTTCTCCCAGGTCATAACTTCTGGGTTCCAAGAAGTTTTAAGCGGAAGTTAAGCGGCGTGGCAGACCTCTTTGGTGGACTAGATGTAGTTACATATATTAGAACAGGGGAGGTAAAGATAGACGGAAAGTTTGTAGTAGAGGAGGGCGGCGAAGTAAAGACTTTAAGCTTTGAGGAATATGTTGCAAAAACTGGTATGAAATATCTCTGGGTTAACGATACGCTCTACTGGGATGAGGAGACTACGAGTTTTAAAGCTGCTGTGAAAAGACCCTATTTCTCTGGTGGCGGATGGCGCGCCTTTAAGCCAAAGATGGAACAGATGCGGGAACTCCTACGTAAGTATTATCAAGAGTCTGGCAGTCTTAAAATTGCTGTCTTAAAAGCTATAGGCGATATGGGCGGATGGTATGCGGGTTATAACTTCCAGTGGCCTATACACACCGAGCCTGTAGAGTCGCCTGATATAGAACTAGCTATAAAATACCCCACGTTGGCATGGCTAAATCCATACAATATATCTGTACTGAAAGAAGAGCCAGATATTGTAAGGGGCAAACCTGTTGGTGTAGCATTAGAGCCAAAAGATTTAGAGAGTCTGCCAGGAGAACTTGTAGTAATAACAAGCAATAGGTTGACCGAGCATTTCCACAGCGGTACTATGACCAGAAACTCTCCCATGTTAGCAGAATTAGTGCCAGAGCCCTTTGTATATGTACCTAGAGCAATTGCTCAAAAACTAGGGATTGCGTCAGGCGATTATGTGGATATAATAACAGCAAGAGGGTCCATAAGGCTTAAAGCATATGTAACGGAGGGGATGGCGTATCTAAATGTAAATGGTAAGAAAATACCCGTTGTAAGCGTTGTCTGGACGTTTGGCTTTCTGGGATATATAGGCGGTGCTGTAGCTAATTTTATAGTTCCCGACGTAGGAGATGTAGTTACTACAATACAAGAGTCTAAGGCATGGCTTGGCAAAATAAAGAAGGCTGAAATGGTGTAACTATGGTGTCGATAAAGTTTCCCAAACCAGACGAGGGCTTTGCTGTTTTAGTAGATTTAGACAGATGTATTGGATGTAGAGCTTGCCAAGTGGCATGTAAAGAGTGGAATGGATTACCTGCGGAACGTACAACATTTACAGGTAGCTTAACTTCGCCACAATCGCTAACAGCAAAAAGTTGGAAGGTTGTATTTTACTATGAGGGTGTAACTAAAAAGTATCTGTTAACACCAGCTGGAGAAGTCGCTTTTAGTCAGATAGAAATTTCATCACTTCCATTCAACTGTATGCATTGTGTTGAGGCGCCATGTGCAAGAGCTTGTCCTGTTGGCGCGATAAAAGTTACCCCCGAGGGCGCCGTTGTAATAAATAGAGACGAGTGTGTTGGCTGTGGCTACTGCCAGATGGCATGTCCCTATGACGTGCCGAAGAGGGGAGACGACGGAAAGTTCTACAAGTGCACCTTCTGTGTAGACAGAATACAAAACGGTAAGGAGCCTGCATGTGTCGAAGTATGTCCAAATAGAGTGTTTACCTTCGGGCCGGCGAGGGACATAATTGAAAAGGCTAGGCAGGAGGAGGCTAAAGGCAGAAAGGTATATGGCCTCAACGTGGATAAATACGTCGGCGGCTCTGTCAGGTGGATATATGTGACCTCTGAGAGGAGGAGCTTTGCCATAGACAGACACTTTGCCGACAAGGGCAAGCCCGTGGCTGTGCAGGAAGTCAGAGAAGTTTTGAAGCCGCTTGTCACCATAGGAGGCGCTGCGCTTGCTGGCGTTCTTGCTGTTTTGGGTTTTGTTGCTTGGCGTCGGGCGAGGGTAGAAGAGAAAAAATAAAAGTTTTTAAACTTCTACTTAGTTTTATACATGGATAGAGTGGAGGTTGTAAGTATTGGGTATAGGGTTGCCCACCAGTGGAATTTGTTGTTGTTTACTGTGTTGGCGATTACTGGCGGCGCTCTATTTGCCATAGAGGTTTTGGCCCCTCTGGTGTACGCGGTGGGCGCCCCCCTGGCGGCGGCGGTGGGCACAGACGCCGTTACAGCCGGCGTGCAGTTGTTTAGAATTGCCCACAGATTTCTAGGGCATATATGGGGGGCGTTGCTCTTGGTGTACGCCGTCAATCTACTCCTCTTTAAGAAGGTGAGGATTTTTGACGCCTTCCGCAAGCCGCTTGGCCAACAGATTAGGGAAGCTAAGGCGTTGGCTGGGCACTACCTCTTCGGCAGGCCGCTTCCCGAGGACGTCAAGACGTCTATGGAGAGACACAACGTGTTTGTTGCCTACATGGCGCTTGTGCTTATCGCGTCGGTAGTACTCCTCTCTATTAGCGGCGTGGCGCTTGTCTATAGAGACGCCCTAGGCCTATCTCTAGCGGAGGCGAGACTTATGCTGTTGCTACACGACGTCGGCTTCGCCCTAGGGCTACTCTTCGTAGCGCTTCACATATTCGCCGTACTACACCCCACAAACAGACCACTACTCAACGCCATGTTCAACGACGGAACCATCCCACTAGACTGGGCAAAAACACACATGCCAAACTACTTAAGAAGACGTGGAATCGCTGTATAGAGCTCTCTGTGGCGAAGACCAAGAGTGTCTTAGAGAGACTAGGGAAACCTCCCGTTTTTTATCCGAGCTCGACCAGATAGCGAAAAGTCTGGAGGTCCATGTGGATAAATCACCTGCCCAATATGTCATTGAGTCTATCGACGTTGAGAGGCTTAGGAGGGAGGCAGAGGGGAGGGGCGTCCCGAGGCAGCTGGTGGACTATGTAGTTAGGAGGGCCCTCTATTTTAGGTTTGGGGGAGGCGGAGTAGGTGGCCGTTGTAAAAACTGCGGCGACCCTGCCTCTCTTGTTGTGCTGAAACGGGAGGATCTCGGCATTTACGAAAGACAGCGGACGGTTGCGAGGTGCGTATGTGGTTCTGAATGGGAATTTGAAATGTGGCGCTGCCCCAATTGCGGCACCCAGGGCAGAGACAGCTTTGACGTCTACATTTACAGCGACGTCTATATCCTCTCCTGTAAAAAATGCGGCTATAAATTCGGTATGATAGAGGAGAAGCCGGATCTCCACGTCATGCACTTTTACATACACATACTGAGGTGGACCTTGCCCTCTGGAGATACATAAAAACCGCCTTTTTCACATTTCTGTGTTCTGCATAAGTAATTTCATGATGTTAACCCCCGTCTCTTAGGGGCTGTTCAGCGGTGAAAAGATATTTATCTATACCACATTTATTACTTATGGAGTTAAAAATCGCGAGGGCGATAATAAAACATGGGCTTGAAGATTTGTATGAATATAGCGATGTAGATGTGGCTATAGTTGGGGCAGGGCCTGCCGGCCTAACGGCCGCTAGATATCTCGCCGAGAGGGGGCACAAAGTTGTGGTTTATGAGAGAAGGTTTTCCTTTGGCGGTGGGATTGGCCCAGGTGGGAACATGATTCCGAAGATTGTGGTACAGGAGGAGGCGGTTCCCGTATTGAGAGATTTTAAAATTAGGTACAAGCCTGTGGGCGACGGCCTCTACACGGTGGACCCCGCCGAGTTGATTGCCAAGTTGGCCGCCGGCGCTATAGACGCCGGAGCGAAGATAATCTTGGGAGTCCACGTAGATGACGTGATCTTCCGGGGCGATCCGCCGAGGGTAGTTGGATTGCTTTGGGTGTGGACGCCGATACAGATGTCTGGCTCGCACGTCGACCCGCTCTATACTCAGGCCAAGGCTGTCCTAGATGCCACGGGTCACGACGCCGAAGTCATCTCTATTGCGGCTAGAAAAGTGCCAGAGTTGGGCATAGAGGTGAGAGGGGAGAAGTCCGCCTGGGCTGAGGTATCTGAGAAGCTCGTGGTAGAACACACCGGGAGGGTGGCGCCTGGCCTCTATGTGGCGGGCATGGCGGTCTGTACAGTACACGGCCTGCCGAGAATGGGCCCCATCTTCGGCGGGATGCTCCTCTCCGGCAGAAGGGCGGCCGAGATAATACATAAGGATTTGGTAGAGGAGGTCTATGCCGTTCGAGCTTAAGGTCCAGAGGCCGGCCGAGCTCCGTTGCTCCAACTGCGGCAAGCTGGTCGGCGCCGGGGCCATAGTAGTCAAGACTTGTTGTGTCAACAAGCCGTGGGTCTTCTGTTCAAGGGAGTGCTACCGGCAGTTCGTGGCGAAGTGGACTAGGAACCAGGAGGCGGCGGGGAACCGCCTCAGGAGGGGGGCGGCTCTATAGAGGCGCCCTCCACCAATGCCACTAGGTCTGTGTGGGCGGCCCTCTTCACCAAGAACTTCAACACCTTTTCTCCTGCGTATGGCGCCGCCACGGCGAGTGCCCTGAGCCTGTGGCCGGGCTCAATCGGCGGGATGCACCTCATTTTTTCCCAGCCCCAGACCGTGGCCATTGCGAGTATCTCTTTCTCGCCCAGTCTCCAGCCAGAGGCGGCGGCGTAGGCGTGGAGAAACTTCATCTCGGCCCAGGGGTCTGGTTCGTTCATAAAGACATTGTCTGTGCCGAGTAGGGGCTTTAGGTGTAGTAGCTGGGGCACCGGCGCCACCCGCCCAACGAAATAGGCGTTGGCCCTGGGATTCACCACGACAGTCTTTGACGGCGGGATCTCCGCGACCTCCTCGGGCGTGATATATACAAGGTGTATTAAAACGTCCGCATCTAACACCTTTAGCGCGAGCTCTAGATCGCCGGCTTCGTGGCAGTCTTTTGTCTCAGAGACGTGGGTAGAGACTAGCTTATACCTGGCTCTGAGTTGCCGGAGGTACTCTGGGGGGTGGTCGACGGGAGTGGCCACTTGGACATTGGGATAGTTTGGAAAGCCGCCATGGGCCTCTTGGAAGACTACAGTCTCTACCCCCCACCGCCGGAACACCTCTTCTACATCTCTCGCCGCATATTCTGCGTATACCAGGGCGCACCCCACGCCATATCTCCTCATTCTCTTCGCCACCTTCTCTAGAAGTGGGATGTGTTTACCCTTCTTCACAAGTTTTTTAACGACGTGGTATTTCACGCCGTGGGGCCACCCCACTAAGTCGTCGATATACATATCGTCTCTGTCTAACATGGCGACGTCTAAAACATGTACATGGCCGTTGACGAGCTGAGGCATAAGCACTACGTTGCCAAGATCGGCGGCGACACCCCCAGTGTATTTACCCACCCCCGCCACCACGCCCTCGTCGTTTACCTCTACGACGCCGTTTTCCACAACTTCAAGCTCTCCCGTGAGGATGTAGCGCGCGCGGAGACGCACGCCAGAGAGGAGACGCGCCTATATAAATTCAAATTTACAATAACACACGCCGGCTTGTCGCGTCATATTGACAAAAAGCTTTATCTCCAGCCGCAGAGATATCCACATGGACCGCGTTTTCGAAGCCCTCGCCCACCCCATTAGGAGGAAGATACTAAAGCTTCTTGAGGAGAGGCCGAGGAGCTACAGCGAGTTGATGGAAGAGCTGGGCGTAGACAGCCCCACCCTCGCCTTCCACATCAAAAAACTTGGGGGTCTCGTAGAGAAAAACGAGAGGGGGTTCTACATTCTGACAGAGGCCGGGCGGAGGGCTCTCTCTGTGGTAAAACAGCTCGAGACAGAAGCCGCTCAGTCTCTGGATATAAAAGAGCTTGAGCTCAGCGACAGAGTCTTTCTAAAGGTGGGGAGAGACCTCCTGGAGCTAGCCAAGCGAGAGGGGAAAAAGGTGCGGATTTTCGACACGGCAGTGGTGGAGTTTGAAAAAGACATACCGCCGGAGCTCTTCTACGAAGTAGTCGAAGAGATTAGAGACGTGGGGGTTGTAAAAACGCCGAAACACCTCCGCCCATACGTAGAGACTAGGGTAAGAGACGTGGGGATTGTCACTGAGAGAAGCCTCTTGTCCACTCTCCTAAAGCTTGTTGTAGAAGTCCTTGCGCTAGGCGGCGTGAAGTCTGGAGTTAGGCGGAGGAGAGAGCTTGTGGAAGTGTACCGCGGCCCCCTCAGCCACGGGGGGAGGGTGGAGGTGGAGGTGGCGGGGGGCAGAGTGAAAATCTTCGGGGGGCCTAACCAAGTGGTGGCGAGGTGTGAAGACGCCAGAGATTTCGAAGTGGGAGACGGCCGCATCTCTGCCGAGGGGTGTGAAGTTGAGATGGCGCTTTTAGAGGTCAAGTCTCTATCTCTCGACGTCGCAGGCGGCGATGTAGAGATCTCCCTCAGTCTCTCAAACTTAAAGGCCGACGTCTCTGGCGGCGTTGTTAAAGCCGACCTAGCCCTGGCCGGGGGAGATGTAGAAATTGACCTCAGCGGCGGAGTTTTTACAGGGAGGCTGAAGTACAGCGTGTTTGAAGGCGCCGCCAGCCTAAAGCTAGATCTAGCCGGAGGTGCTGCTAGGCTAAAGCTAGACCTCCCGCCGGAGGTAGGTCTCTTTGTCGCGACAGAGTCTGAAGGAGGCGTTGTGAGAACTCCCAAGCCGAGGCCCGGCGGCCGGGGCGTTTTACAAACGTATATAAAGGCGGCGGGAGGAATCGTGGATATCGCGCTGGACTAGCTTTTTCTAAGTCTCCTGCCGGCTTCTAACGTCACTTCTCTCCACTTGTCTTTAAGCTTTCCCATGACTGTCGGCTCTATATCTAGGGCAAGTGTTATGTTTATCAATCTCTCGTATCTCTTGGCTAGATCTCTATACCAGCCGGATAGGCTGCGGTCTTTCCCCGACCGCATCTTCTCCAACAGTCTCTCCATTTCTTCAAGCATAGCTGTGGCAATTTTCTCAACTACGCCTCTGGCAAGCGGCCTTACCTCTTTATACTGCTCTTCTGTAAGTTCGAGAACTGCCGCTTCGAAAAGAGGGCCTTTGCCCTCTTCTTCCCAGCGTTTAATCACGTCTTTTTTTATTGCGTCGACAGACTTGACAATTTTCTCTCTAGGCGCCCAGGTTAAGTAGACCCCTGGCGTTAGCTCTAGGCCGTCTAACATCTTCCATAGCTTTTTTGCAATCTCTTCTTCTGTCTTTACAATTATTAGAAACATGGCAGGGAGAGAGTAGACGGTTAAAAACCTCGCGTCTTTAATAATATCTATGTATTATATCTTACAGTTCACTGAAAGTTTTAGCCAACTCCAGGGGCCTGTTTTATAAATCCAATAGATAAAATAAAGTGAGAGTAGTCTTAGGAAGCCCCCTCTCTGCAGTGCCAAAGCCCTGGCTTTACTTCGACGTGCCAGGCGTAATGATAAATGCAATTGAAATAAAACGCGACCCCCGGCGGGTGCTTGGATACGAGGGAGAGCTCTGGGTAGACTCAGGCGGTTACCAGATATTAAAGAGGGGGCTTTTGCTAGACGTAGACAAGATCGCAGAGATATACCGCCGGGTCGACGCCCAGCTATACCTCTCTCTAGACATCCCGCCGTCTCCAGAAGACCCCCCAGACCTCGCCGAGAAAAAAATGCGGAAGTCGTATCAAAACTGGCTAAAGCTTAGAAAGTCTGTGGGAGACGCCGTAGTGCCGGTGTTACATGTCTATAGAGACCCGGCGCTCTTTGAGAAATACCTCTCTCTCTACCGAGACGCGCCAGCCCTCGCCATAGGCGCCGCCGTGCCCTACGTCTTAATTACAAGAGGCGTTCCCAGGGGGTCTAGAGAATACGCCCTCCGCTTGATTAAGAGAGCTAGAGAGGAGTACCGGGGGCCCCTCCACGTCTTAGGCATGGGGAGCCCCTCTGTAACTCCCATACTCGCCCTACTTGGCGTAGATAGTACAGACAGCGCCACCTGGCGTCTCAAGGCGGCCTATGGCAAAGTGCTTCTGCCGGGGGGCGGCGAGCGCCACGTCACAGACAGAGTTGTAAACTTCGGCAGAGCCAAACCAAAAGACGGAGAGCTTGAGGAACTCAGGAGATTTCTAGCAGAAAACGGCTTCCCAGCTCTAGACGGCTTCTACGAGAGGATAAAGACAAGTTTTGAATACCGCGCCCTCGTCAACGCCTTTGTTGTCATAAAATCGACGTCACATCCGCCGAGGTCAACAGCATTTAGAAAACTATATGTAAAAATAGCAGAAGAGGTCTCTAAAGCCGCCTCGCGGCAGTAACGCAAGCTCATTATTTATATTTTGACATATTCTTGTACAGTATGAAGTATAGACTTATGGACGTCTTGGCTTGCCCCTACGACAAGACTTTTCCACTCCGCCTAATAGTCATAAAGCGGACGGAGCACCCAGAGAGGCAGTACACCTGGCCCCGCAAGCCCTTCTGCGAGGAGTACTGCTCCTACCGCGACCTAAAGATAAAGGAGCACCCCAAGCCAGACGCCCTCCCCTGTGAAGAGTGCCACAAGTGGGAGATAGAGACCGGAGTCATCTACTGCCCAACCTGCGGCAGGTGGTACCCAATAATCGAGGAGATACCCAGGATGCTCCCAGACGAGCTGAGAAACGAAAAGGAGGAACTCGCCTTCCTACAGAACATAGCCGAAGACCTAAAGAAATTAGCCCCAGATCTAGCAGACAAGATCTTATACCAAGGCAAGCCCTTCGCGCTAAAAAAGCCTTAATGGGCCAGCGCCACCGGAGGCGCCACAGACACAGCTGGGGGCTGGCTGGGGCGAGGACAGAGATTACAACAACCCTCCCTTTTGAAGAGCTATTATATATACCCATAAAGGAGGCCGCCGGCCTCCACCCCACGCACTACATAGAGCTCTGTAGCTACGAGATAGAGGCGATGTATTTAATACATGTGGCAGGTCTTACAACAGAGGAGGCAGCCGAGAGAGTGGGGGTCTCCAAGGCGACTTTTTGGAGAATTCTTGAACAAGCTCGCCACAAAGTGGCGAGAGCCCTCGCCGAGAGGCTCCCCCTGAAACTAGTTTCATGTAAAAAAGAGGGGCCACCATAGAAAAATTTAAATACATGTGAAACATATTTCATACATGGGCTGGTGGAAGTGGTGGGGAGGCTGGCCCGGGAGAGGTCCTTGGAGCCACCTGCCGCCATACCTAAGGCCAGGCTTCTGGGGGATGTGGGGCGCCGGCGCATGGGGTCTATACCCCACGCAATGGGGCAAAGAGGCAGAACTTAGATATCTAGAGGAGCTGAGGCGGTATATAACAGAGGTGTTGCTAAAGGAGATAGACAGGAGAATAGAGGAGCTTAAAAAACAGTAAAACTCTTTTTTCAACTATCTTTCTTTTATTGTTAAGCCTGCTCCTTTTTAAAGTTGGGTGTTGTTTCAACGATGTGATGTCTTAATACATGTGACGCCTCTGGCGTTTTGGACGTTGACTACAGCTGCCGGGATTTTTACTCTAGTAAGGCGTAGGTTCTACAGCCTGTGTCTATGTGCAACACCTCTCTCAAGGTTTTACACAGCGCAGCGGCGCCTATCTTCGCCGCGTAATTCCAAAGGAGCCCCCGCTCTAGCGGCGTCACCTCGGCGTCTGGCTCTAAGTGGCGGGAGACTGAGTCAACTAGGACATATATAGTTCTGCCGAGAGAGACGGCCTTCATTTTTACATCGAAGTGGGGCCAGAAGTCGCCACATTTATAAACTGCGGCGAGAGCCTTGGCACGTATCCTAGGCCATATAAAAGAGAGGACGTCTATCCTGATGTTAGCCGCGACTTTACACGGCCTGCCAAACGAGACAGTATATTCCGCGGGGCCTGACGCAGAGAGCTCTGGGTTTTCTAACTCCAACTCGCCGAGCTCTGGAAGCTCCACGTCTAAACCCCCGCCCCTCTATTTATGTATTGCCGCCGCTCTGTAAAACCTGCCCCCTCTAAATATCAACACGGCACATCTCCCCGCAGCTAAAACGGCGTCGAAATCTCTTGTCACTACGGCACAGCCGGCGCCGCATTCTGTTTCACAAAGCTCTACGGCATACAGCTCGGCCGGCCCTCTCTCGGCTAGTCTACAGTTTAGGCCATACGTTTCGCAAAGCTCTATATATCTCCTAGCCAGGCGGAGGTGGACCTCTCCCCATGCGTCTATTATAAAGACGGCGTCTAGCCCTGCCTCCGCTGCCGAGTGGAAAATCTCCTCAGGCCGCGCGAGAGAGGCGGCTATAGAAAAGACGTCTACATAAAGCCGGCGGTAGTTCTGAGGCGCGTCTGGGACAAGGCGGAAGACTCCCTTCCTATTTCTCACTTTCATAAGCCTCGGCCAGGGCCTCGGCTGCCGCCGCCGGCATTTTCTCGCCTAAGAGCTCCATGAGGACGTAGCCGCCACATTTAACTACAATACGTCCCCTCTTAGATATAACTAAGATTTTAAAGCCGCGTGGAGAAGGCTTGAGATACAGCCGGCCGTTTGCCTCAAGTCTCCCGGGGCACTCCACCTCGGCCTCTGCAACGTAGAGATAAGCGCCTTGGCTCATTTCAAGAGCCCTTCTATAGGCGATGTACAGTTGGACTGCGGCTATGTGAGTACAGGCACGGCGGCCGCAAGAACAGAACCACTTGCCCTCCGCCGCCGAGTACCACACTTGGTACTGGGGCTTCCAGTCTCCGAGCTCCGGCCTCCCCGCTACTATATACAAACCGCCCACCGCCTCAGCGACATCTCCCAACCGCCTCAACGCCCTTTTTACCCAAGATGCGTTCTTGCCGGGAAATCGCCTCCTGAGATATGAAATCGCCTTGTCAAAAGGGCTCCCAATGGGGAAAAAATACGTGCCGTTTTTAAATCTTGAGGGCGATCTGGCCGTTTAAAGCCTTCTCAAGACGCCGCTCTACGTCGTCCCAATTTACCACATTCCACCAGTTGTCTACGTAGCTACCGCGGTCGTTCTTGTACTGGAGGTAGTAGGCGTGCTCCCAGACGTCTAGCGCCAGGAGAACCTGGGCGCCTGCCGCGTGCATAAGGTTGTGCTTCTCCACCTGCAACACCAGGAGCTGCTCCTCCAGCGGCTCGTATACTAGGATGGCCCAGCCTACGCCCTCCACGTTTTTGGCGGCGAGGCTGAACTCCTCCTTGAACTTCTCAAAACTGCCGAAGAACTTGTTTATCAAGTCGGCAGTCCTCCCGCCGGGCTTGCCGCCGCCCTTGCCGGGGGGCGCCATGTTGGGCCAGAAGATGGAGTGTAGTATGTGGCCGTTGAGGTTGAAGGAGAGGTCTCTGAGCACCGCCCTTATGTCAATCTGGGCCTCGCCCCTCCTAAACTTCTCCAGCTTCTCGAGGGCGGCGTTTGCGCCGTTGACATAGCCCTGGTGGTGCTTCTGGTGGTGGAGCCTCATTATCTCCTCGGCGATGTACGGCTCCAGGGCGTTGTAGGCATAGGGCAGGTTCGGAAGCGTGTATTTCTTAACCGAAGCCATGACATCTACCCGTCTACACCATAAAAATATTTCTATCAAAAAAGAAATACGGCTTCAATACTCCTGCCGACGACGAGACACGCCTCCGCCGGCCCTGGCCTCTCCTACAGCTACCAAGAGTTTTACTCTCTCAGAGCCGGGAGTTCAAAAAACGGGCCAAAAGATTGATAAATAGAAACAGGCTGTTGTTTATGCACGTGGTGAGTAACCTCGGCGTTAACATATACAAGACGCGGGACTTCTACTCGACTTCTAACTACGAGCCGGCGGCGGCTCCTCGTGCTGTGTTGCAACCCGAGGTCAAGGTGGTGGACAACACGTTGATAATTAGGCGTTGGGAGGAGCCGCCTGCGGCGACTGTCGCCGGCCTCGCCGAGGTTGTAGTCTATCTAGACGGGGATGGGAGGATCTACAACGTGGAGATTGAGTTTCTGAAGTTCTACTCAGAGAAGGGGCGCGAGACGCTTCAAAGAGCCAGATGGTAGAGGCAGTCGAGGCCTCTATAGTGGAGTATAAGCCGGCCGTTGCGGTTTTTGAAACTCCGGAGTTTGGTAAAGTGACGGTGAGGCTTATACCAATTGTGGCAGAGATCCAGAGGGTGGGCGAGGGCTACAACGTCGGGCTTGTCCTGAAGACAGCGGTGGAGGCGGAGAGGAGGGTCTACGCAGGGCTCCTCTGTTCGCAAGAAATTCCCCTAAGGCCGGTGCCGCTTGAAGATAAGCAGATTGGACGTGTATTAGTCAGAGGCGAGGACGGGACTGTGCTGGAGGCGTATATAGAGGTCGACAGAGTTTTCGTGGGGGTGGGAGCCTCCGACAGATTAGGCAGACCCTGTGTAAACGTGGTATGGAGTTATGGGATCAGGATGCCGCCACGAGGTTGACATAGCACACATCGAAGGGAGGGGACATCACCGGCACCTCTGGGATTATCTATCTCAACGCCTCTTCCTAACGCCCGACTGCATTAGGAAGGTTCTTTCGGCGCTGTTGGGAGAAGAGGCGGCCCGTAAAGCGACCACGTTCGGCGAAAACGTTTACGGGGGGAGATACGTGATGTGCGTAGGCGTGGGGCGTTGGGTGGGGGTGAGGCTTGTGGTGGAGAAGACCGAGAGGTGTCTGAGGACCAGGACTGCGTATCCTGACCCCGGCTGCGAGCCAGCCTATAGGGTTGTGGTCAGCGACTTGTGTCGTGTTAATCTGCGTTGAGCCACTTCTCTACTGCTATGACGCCGGCGGTTAGAGTGGCGGCGGCGAAGGCGGCTGTGGCCAGGGCGGCTGTGGGGTTTGGGGGCGCTCCGTATACGAGGGCCTCGCGTCCGAGCTCGGTGAGGTAGGTGAGGGGGTTCACCTCGCTTATGGCCTTTAGCCAGTCTGGGAAAAACTGCTGTGGGAAGAGCGCTGTTGAGGTGAACATGAGGGGCATGGTGATGAAGTTGCTTATTACGCCGGGGGCGTGGACGTCTGTGGTGTTTACCGAGAGGGCTGTGAAGAGGGCGGCGAAGCCCATCCCGGCGGCGGCTAGGGCGGCGGCCCAGAGGGCTAGGGCGGCTGGGTTTATGTTGTACCTCACGCCGAAGGCGGCGCCGACCGCCAGTATGACGGGTATCGTGAGGAGGCCGCGGGTGGCGGCGCCTAGGGCCTTGGCGAGGAAGACGGCGGTTTTGGGGGTGGGGGTCACCAGGACCCTCTTTAGGTACCCCACCCTCTTGTCGAAGACTAGGCTCATGGAGGCGAACATGCCTGTGGTGAGCATGACTATGGAGGCCATGCCAGGTATCATATAGGCCAGGTAGTTCTCGACGCCGAAGTACTGGGCGAGGAAGCCCCGGGGGAGGCCCGCCAGGCTGTTGCCAAAGAAGACCACCCAAAGGATGGGCTGAGCCGCCACCATGAGCCACATGTATCTACTCCTGAGGAGACGGAGGACTTCTCTCTTGTATAGGGCGTAGAGCTGGGAGATCATCTCCTGGCCCGGCGGATCTTCATATATAGCTTTTTCACGTCTATGTGCTCCCCCTCGAAGGTGGCCCCCGTGAGGTTTATAAAAACCGTCTCGAGACTGGCCTTCCTCACCCGCACGGCTTTGACGGCGTCGACGGCCTTGACCACGTCGGCCAACACCTCCTCAGCCTTGGCCACTTTGACCACCACCCTGCCGTCTGCCGCAGTCGTCTCGCCAAAGCGGCTCAGTCTCGCGAGGTCCACAGGCCCCGACACCTCCAGCTCTATGACGTCTACGCCGTATTTCGCCTTGAGCTCGTCGGGCGCCCCCAGCGCCACTATCCTCCCCCGGTTGAGGATGGCCACTCTGCCGCAGAGAGACTCAGCCTCCTCCATGTAGTGCGTCGTGAGGAGGACAGTTACGCCGAACTCCCGGTTTATCTGCCTAACCACCTCCCAGAAGCCGAGGCGGGCCCCCACGTCTAGGCCGACGGTTGGCTCGTCCATAAAGAGAACCTCGGGGCCGTGGAGGAGGGCCATGGCAACCTCCAGCCTCTTCCGCATGCCCGTGGAGAACTTGCCCACGGGTCTCCCAGCCGCCTCGTATATCCCAAAGGCCTTCAACAGCTCCGCCGCCCTCTCCCTCCACCCCCTCACCCCCATGAGCCTAGCCTGCACCTCCAGATTCTCCCAGGCGGTGAGATCGTCGTCAAGGATAACCTCGGAAGATATCCAGCCAATCCTCTTCTTCGCCTCCAGCCCCTGCTCAACGACGTCGAAGCCCGCTACCCAAGCCCTACCCGCCGTCGGCTTGGTCAAGCCGGTGAGGATCTTTATAGTGGTGGTCTTCCCAGCGCCGTTTGGGCCAAGGAGGCCGAAGACCTCCCCACGGCCGACAGAAAAAGACACGCCGTCTAACGCTACAACATCGCCATACCTCTTGACTAGGCCCTCCGCTCTTACGGCCTCCACACAGACCGACGCGTCTACCCCTTATATAGCTTTCCTCCCCCTCCTACGCCTAGGCTCGCCCCCCTTGAAATACAAGTAGAAGAGGTAAGTCGCCACAGAGAAGAGAGCCAGCCTCCCCAACCAAGCCGCCACGGCCTCGCCCCCCACCCCCTGAGGCCTAACCACCAGCGGAAACACCCCCACATACGGCACTGTGAAGAGAACCTTCCCAATTATGTTATTTGTAACTGGGGGCTCCCCCGCCGCCTGGTCAGGCGCCGGGTTGTTGTCACCCCACGTGATCAAGCCACAGCCACCACGGTCAACCTTTTGATACACCCTGTGGATAATCCAACTCCCCACCCACAGGGGGTTCCTAGCCACGTAGACCACAACATCCCCCGGAGAAACGCTCTGACAGCTGGCACCCACCAGAAAGATGAAGTCCCCCACTCTCAACGTCGGTTCCATAGAGTAGGAAGAAACAACCGCAATAGGCCACGCCACGCCAGCCACCACAGAATACACCACCAAAGCCACCACAATAGCGACAAGCCACAAAAACTCCCTAACCCAACCCCCCATACCACCAAAGACACAGCCAGTATATAACAATAACTCCAAAAGCCGCAACACACCA